>CAMUJH010000031.1 GCA_947089145.1 uncultured Hungatella sp.
TGGGATTCCTCTAAAACTTTATCGGCATTTCTAAAATATCGGCATATGGGACATTGAGGTTTCTTATTATGAAGGGAAAGTCTTCTGGTCGTTAGAGGAATACCGGATCCGCAGTAAGGAAGGGATCGAACGGCTGGTGAATCTGATCAGCCTGTCCTACAGTGCCATGACCCCGCTTCCTTACAGTGACGAAAGCTTTTCCGGATATCAGTCCGCCAGCGCCCAGGAAACCAGGTACGAAATTGGTCAGCAAATCCAGTCAGATATAATTTTATGCAGTTTCGGGAGATTTCTCGAAACTATTAAAAATTGTTCTGCCTTGATAAAGGTCGTAGAGGACTACATTTTATCAGGTTTTAGGAAATTTCAAAAGTTGTAAACTGGTGTATTTCCTTAAATAAAGCCATATTTTCGGCCCCGACTTCACATGACTGCGGTTCCTGTCTTTACGGCAGGAATAACAGCGTATATATTTCCTCTGTGCAAGGATCGGTCCTTTCACTCCTTCTGCCAGCACGATGGTTTCCAAGGGGACTGAACTGTCCTCTGCGATTTCACGTACCGATACTGGCTTGGCGGACAATGCCGGATACTTTCTCGGGCGGCCCCTCCGTATGCCGCATCGCAGCCAACCCACTGGACTCTGGAACAGACCGCTGTGCACTGCCTGGTTAAGCAGCCTTATGGCAATATCATTTTTTGTGGAAAATGTTTTTTCTTCCGGAATATGGCGTTCTTTGTACAGCTGCGCAAAATCTTCCCCGAACCATTCCTGCGGAAGGTAAAGCTCATAGTCCGCAAGGCCGTGCCCGCTGTCCCCCGCAAAAGCAAGGAATACGCCGGACTGGCAGTTTTCCGTTTTGCCCAGGCGGCCGCAGTACTGGCGCTTCACCCCGGCGGAATGTTTCCCTTTTTTCACAAAACACGTATCATCTACGGACAGCATACCAGGGGCCTGCCCAACCTGTTTGGAAAGCAGTTCCTGGTAAATATCCAGGAGAGGCTGTTCCTCAAAAGGGGAGCGTGAAAAAAACTGCTGCATGGGGCGGACATACTTCTCCCCGGAAAAATGGAGTGCAACCGGTTCGATGGATTTACGTTCCAACGGGATTAACAGCTCCGTTATAAATGTTTGGATCAGTTTTCTTTGTGGCTCTGAACGGAAGCAGGGAAGATAATTGTGAAAATATTTTTCCAGTTCTGTTTGAAGCAAAAGACTGTTTTCATCATCGAAATACCAGTTTTCTAAAGCAATTGGATCAAACATGGTTGGATTCATCATAATACCCCCCTTTTCTTTCATTATATCCGAAAAAGAGGGCATAGGTCATCAAAAGTTCGCTGTAGTAATAGGTGAAAAGCAATATTCAATTAAAATACAGTAACCACGCAGGTTTCAGCAGTTGGCTCTGTTGTTCCGTGAATAATTCAGGTTTATAAATGAAATAAGAAACTATGTTTACCGACAGAATCTGTCGGTAATATATGATAATCTATTCTTATCATGAAAGGAAAGCAGGCATGGATAAAGTAGGAAGAGTATTAGGATTATTCTGGCAATTATATAACGGATTAAAAATAAATAAGGATTCTTTTTGCCTTGAAATGGGTATTGACAAGAGAACTTTTGAGCGGGATATAGAAGATATTCGGAATTTCTTGTCAGAAATGTATATAGGACAGGATATTTCCTATGACCGTAGAAGCAATGTTTACTACATGACTGGAACAATTAAAAGATTATTGACAGAAGTAGAGTATACCGCAATCATCACAATTCTTCTAGGGAGTAGAGGATTAAGGAAAGATGAAATGGAGGGATTGGTCCATAGTTTGGAAAGAGTTTCAGAGCATGTTGGCTTACCAGCTTATGGCAGTGAGAAAGAGATTTACGGAAAATATCAGGAAAATCTTCCAGTAAATGCGCTCTTAAAAATGCAGTGGGATTTATACCAATGCATTAAACGCCACTTAGTTATTCGAATACATTATTTAGAAAGTGATATATGTAATAATGAAACAGAGGAAGAGGTGATACCCAAGGCAGTTTTTTTTGATGATAATCATTTTATGTTGAAAGCTTTACGCCTGCAGACATATGCGGATGAAAAATATTATGTTGAACAAATACAGGGGTTTGAAGTTTTAAGAGCAGTAAGTTTACAGGAAAACAGATTATATTTTAATAATAATTAGCGAGGTAGGGAAATGGCGCCAAAGATTAAAAAAATAAAATTTGCTTTAAAAATGAAGGATGGTATTGAAGTAAGAACGCTGCAAGAGTTAAAAGAAGCATTTGATTTGAATCAGATAATCGGCTATTATTTGGATGGGAAACTGGTGACATGGCTGAAGGATCGTTACTATGATGATTTAGCTGAACAGATTATTGCATTGAATAGTTCTGTCCCAGAATCCACAAGAAAATTATGTGAGATTTTTGATGTTGAATATAAAAAAAATGACATAAGTATTAAGACTATTGGAAAGAGAAATAGCAGGATAGAAAAGCTTAAAGAAATAACTAATGATGAAAAAATAATTGAAAATGCGGATTGTGTTGCGTTTTCTCAGGAAGAACTAGTTGATTTATTGAAGAAGGGCGTAAATACTATTTATTTATGTGGAACAGATTTTCGTATACCTCTTATAAAAGAAATAACATATATTGGCATTGAAACTAAACTGGAAATACCGAAAAGACTAAAAGAAATATATCAATCAAAAGGTATTACATTTATAAATTTAATAGACGAAGAAGATGTATTAGAGGAAACTGAACATTTGAATGAAGAGGAAAAGAATGAAATACATGCAGTTTTTTTGTGTCAGGGGGATGCCAGAAAGGATAAGCAGACGAATTATCTAGCGTATGTGACAACATATAAACAGCCTTATAGGGAAAATAGTATTGGAATTCAATATCGGACTTGCCTAAAAAAAATAACAGGGGTGAATGTCAGCGAATATATAAATGCAATTTATAATGGCAGCAAAATTATCTATTCTGCCAAAGAAGATAAAAGTTACTTTTTGGCCCTCATGGATCCTGATGGTAAAAATAATAAAATTCTTAAACGCTGGAGTAAGACCTCTAATTATTTAACGAAGGTCGCCAGCTATATCGTTGGCAAAAAATATATGTTAGTGCTATTTGGGGATGGACATACCTATGGAAAAAGTAATATATATTGTGAGAGAATTTCTATGGATGGAAAGACTGAGGAGATTTACGGATTGCCAATAAAAGGAGTTATTCCATACTCACCACAAAGATTTTGGGAAATGCCACAAGGTTTTTATTCGGTAAGCGTTGATGTGGTTGCGAAAGAAATAGTTTTATATGAATTGTTAAATAATAGAACACATATAAGCACATATAACTTTTCAATAAAGGAATATGGCTCTGGAGTACATGGCTATAAAATACAATCTTCATACGGGGATCCAGATACAGGAAGAATATATTTTTTATGGGAACCAGGACATTCTTACAATGGGAATGAGGGAAATGGCTATTTTTATTATTTAGATATAAATAAAAAGGAACTTCATAAAGCTATTGATGATAAATTTCTTTTGGTTGAATTTTTTGTGGTAAAAGGTAATAAGGCAATATTTTTCTACAATAAGCAATATACAAGCCCTAGATTAATGGTATTGAATATGGAATCTGGTAAACTACAATGTTTATGGAAAGAAATAGGATTGTTTTTGTCAAACAACTCTATAAGTCTTATCGGAGAATATTTATATATTAAAAGTGAAAATATAATAAGCTCAAATATCTATAGAGTTAAAATTGATGGATCGGAAAAAACGATTATAGAGTTCTAGATACATTTTTGATGGTTTTATGGGTGCAATCTTTGGGTGGAATTGATAAAATACAAAACTTATGTTTAGAATAGTAAGTCAAAAAGGAGAGTAAAAGTGAAAGTTGGATTGAAACAGAAGGTAAGTCAATATATCGACGCTGGTTTTCCTATTCTCTATATAAACAGTTTTGAGGATGAGAAGATTGATTCTATGATACGAGAAATCGGAGAACAAAAGGAGATTGTGGAATGGAACAGAGCCAGAGGGCTCGTGGAATTTGATACTAAAGTGGCACTGTTAAGTACGTTAAGCGAACTTACCGATGCATTGGATCTGTATTTAGAACGTGATGAACTGGAACGAAAAATCATTGTATTAAAGGATATTCACAGTTATATCAATGCCCCTGAGATTGTGGCAAGATTAAAGATTATAGTAAATCTTATCAACCAGGGAGTAGATGCAACCGTTATTATTGTTTCAACTGTAATTGATATTCCGCCAGAATTGGAGAAATACATTACTATTCTAGAAACCGATTATTTATCCAAAGAAGATATCAAAGATTTAATTATGCATTTTATTAGGGAATATGAGTTTCCTAAAATAGAGGAATCTTTGCTGGAAGAATTCGCAGTTGCATTTAAGGGGCTTTCGGAGTTTGAAATCTGTAATTTATTAGGCCTTGCCTATACAGATGATGGAGAATTAACAAGAAAAGATTTGGGATTAATTTTTGAGCAAAAACAGCAAATGATCAAAAAATCTGGAATTCTGGAGATGATTCCGCTTAAAGAGTCACTGGATGATATCGGAGGTTTGGAAAATTTGAAGGCATGGCTTAAAAGGAAAGCAAAAGTATTCAAAAATATTGGAGCTGCTGAAAGGTTTGGCGTTGATATGCCAAAAGGAGTATTAGTAGCAGGGGTCCCAGGATGCGGAAAGTCCCTAAGTGCAAAAGCGATTGCCTGTTTGTTTGAAGTTCCCTTGCTTCGGCTAGATATGGGACGACTGATGGGAAAATATGTGGGAGAATCTGAGGCCAATATGAGAAAGGCAATCTCCCTTGCAGAAGCCATTTCCCCTTGCGTCCTGTGGATTGATGAGTTGGAAAAGGCATTTGCCGGAATTGGTGCCGAGGGAGGCGGAGCAGAAGTAACAACACGACTGTTTGGGAATTTTCTTACATGGCTCCAGGAAAAAACCAGTCCAGCCTTTGTGGTTGCTACTGCCAATGATATTTTAAAGCTTCCGCCCGAATTATTGCGGAAGGGAAGATTTGATGAAATTTTTTATATTGGTCTTCCGAAGGCAGCTGAGCGGAAGCGGATATTTGAAATTCATTTAAAGAAGAGACGCCCTAATGATCTGGATAAAATTAACATCTCCCAACTGGTAGATAAGACAGAAGGGTTTAGCGGGGCGGATATCGAAGGGGTTGTAAAAGATGGGGTTGAGACAGCGTTTGCAGCAGACAGAGCCAGTGTCACTACGCAGGATATTGAACAGGCTATTCGGGAGACAAATTCATTGATGGAATTAATGGGTGATTCCTTGAAAGAGTTAATGAAAGAGTATGAAAAACGCAAATATAAAAATTCCTCATTATAAAGGTCATGAAAGAAAGAGAGGACAGATATGTTAAAAGAATATATTGAGGAGAGAGAATGCCGTAGGCTAAACGAAGAATTTCGTGAAAACCTGGAATCTTATCGGAACCGTAGTCAGGAACAGTCCGATAAACAATGGCTTCAAGAGTTGATTCTGAGAAGGTGCCGCCATATAAGCCGGGAGCAGGCGGAAAAAGAAGCCGAGGAGATTATAAAGTCTCTCGAAATATGCGAAAAGAACCTGGCATCTATAGAGGATGAGGGGCGAAAAGGGATATCGAAAGAAAAGTGGTTAGAGAACAGACTGCAGGAGGCAGCTATTGGAATGAGTGCGGCCCAATACAGCAGATTCCTGCAGCAGGCAGATGCCATATTGTATGAGCAGAATAAAGAAATGGCAGAAGCATTGAGTCGCTCGTCTGACGGCCATATTATGATGAATCCTAATCTGGACGGAAATATAGCAGAACATATGCTTGGCCGTACGGTGGAATTGCAGGGATATCTTCAGGGGAAAGATATAACAGTCGATGTGCGGGGAGCTAATACAGCGAATTCTGTTGATGTCCGTGTGAAAGATGTAAATAAAGGCGTGGAAACAGTCCATAATTATCAGATGAAATTTGGAAAAGATGCTAAAGCTACCATCCGTCTAATCGAAGATGGGAATTATAATAATCAGCGAATAGTTGTTCCATCCGAACAGCTTAAGGAAGTACAGGAATATTTTTCAGCAAAAGGTTCCCAAAAAACTATCAGCGATCATATTGAAATAAATGGAATAAGCGGAAAATCTTTTACAAAAGAAGAAATGAAGGAACTCCAACGGAAGGCTCAGGATGAAGGAGTGATGCCGGCTCTAGATGACTATTATTATTCTACAAAAGAGTATGCCCTTTCTGTAGGAAAAAACGCAGGAGTGACAGCCTTACAGATGGCAGCAGTTACAACTGGAATAGATGTGGTTTCAAAAATATGCAAAGGCGAAGAAATTAAACCGGATGAATTGGTGGAAAATGCACTAAAATCAGGGGCAGATGCCGGAGTTAAAGCTGTGGCGTCAGGTACGCTGTATACAGCGGCAAAAAATGGCATTATCCCTTCTCTGAAGAAGTTCAGTGCAGGCAAGATTACCAATATTGCCTTTGTCGGTGTGGAGAACGCAAAAGTGTTATTTAAGATGGCCGAAGGAAAACTTTCGACAGTGAAAGCTATGGACCAGATGGGAAAGAATACGGTTTCCATGATAGGAGGAATGGGTTGTATGGCGCTGGCAAAAGGCGTTGCGGCTGGCCTTTCTCTGGGAGGACCCGTAGGGGCGGGAATAAGTCTGGTAGCAGGAATGGTGGGTTATGCAGCTGGAAGCAGTGTCGGAGAAAAGGTTTATTCCGCAGTAAAGAGTGTGGCAAAGACAGCAAAGGAAGTTGGTAAAAAAGTATGGAATGCGATAGAAAGCGTAGCAAAACCATTTAAAAGAGGCCTTAGAGGAATATCAAAAATTTTTGCTTAAGGAATATATTGACAGAATCTTTTTGGTTAATTTGACATGATGTTAGTCAAAAAGAGTATTGGTCAGGATATTTATTTTAAATACAAACATTTGTTCTAATATAATAGGATTAGCACAAAGACTTATAGGAGATAATCTTATGGAAGGCAAAATAGATACTGAGGGTGTAAAAATTTCTATGTCTATGAGAATTTAAGCTTCTCTGATAAGAGTTCGATATGTAAGATTTTTTGAATTTCCTGTTGTCGATGAGTCTTTCTATTTATAGTATAACCATTGTTGGAGTACTTATACATCTAATTCGTATTTTTTGCATCAAAAAAGGCATCTCAAGAACTGTTTTTTGTGGGCTCTGCCCACACCCGGCCTCAGGGATAGGACTGGATTTTCTGGCAATGCTTTGAGTGCCGATCGAATAGAGCTGAGGCGGCTCCTAGTTAAGGCAAGTCGCCCTGGCTTTTTCTTTTTTATAAATACACGGTCAGCCTTTCCACATAAAGTACGATCAGCTGATTGAGTACCTGATCCCAGCCATGGTACCTCTGCGTCCATTTTTTGTGATGTTCTCACTGGCCAGATACAGCATTTTCTCTAAAGACTGGTTACTGGGAAACACACTTTTGGTTACCTTTCGGTATTGACGGTTTAACCCGTCAAGCATATTCGTCGTACTATGCCGATGGGGAATGGTCGTTTTGTTTATTGATAGTGATCAGATCTCCCTTCTACTACAATATATTTATGGTTAATATCCTTTCCAGCCAGTAAGGAATTTATCCATCTTGTTGCTTAAGCTGTTATAATGGTGGAGCAATTGGTATATCAGCTTCTTTTCTTGGACTTTGCGTCCGTAAATCAGACTGATAACCAGCCCCTCATTCGCAGCGTTCGTTTTATGCAGGTTGAACCGCTTCCGATGCGTTCGTGTCACACCACAGTAGGTTGAATAGGCAATGAGTAAAACTGGTACAGATCCATTGCAATAACCCAAAGGAGTGACAAATTTATGAACATGAACGCAGTTAGTAATGAACTACGAAGTTCATGGGAAATATCCCGTAACCGAAAGCAAAAAGGAATTATATGGCATTTTAAAACAGCTGATGCAAGGACAAAGCTGTACCGATTATATCCAAAGCCAATCTTTGGTGAGTGATTATTCATTCTCTCATGTGGGGCTATGCCCCACATGGATAAGTTTTGGTACAGTTTTAGACTTTACAAAGAACTAGGCTTTTTTTGCTTTGGGAACAAGAACAGGGGTATGCGAAATAATAAAAATGATCAGCATCAGCATATTATAAGGTGAAACGATATAATAATTTTCAAATGTGCCGGCAGCAAGCATTCCATAAACAGAAGCAATACATACAGCTTTTACAGGGGAGGAGGACGTACACACTTCCTGTATACGCTTATACAGGAAATAAAGGACGATTAAAAAGACCGGAAGCCCATGGATAAACAGGATATCCAAAAGCGCATGGTGAACCTCCTTAATACACAAATCCGGAGCCACTACATCAAGATTTGAGCCAAGCCCGGTAATTGGATGCTCAAGAAAGATCTGAAAGAATTGATACCAAATAATATCTCTCCCGCTGGCAAATCTTTTTCCTAAGACATAGACGCCGTCAACGGCGCCGCTTTTCCATAAAAATACATATATAACGGGCATGAGGAGACTGGCTCCCAAAACAAATGGAATGGTATAGCTTTTCTTAGGGAGAATATAGTATGTACCGGCCCATGCAATAAGTGCAAGCAACACTCCCCTGCAGTTAAAAGACAAAATACGTGCCCCTATAATACAAATCAAAAATAAAATGGCAGCAGGAAAAAGCCATTTTGGCATTTGGAAAGGGGATAAATAATATATCAGGAAAGATGCAAACACGCAGAAGTTGGTCAAAACAACAAGGGAGGAACCATTTGGGTTTGCAAGGTAATATCCATAGGATTCTTCATTAATAAATAACCAGTAGAACAAAATCAGAAACGAGGCAAGGGCAATAGTGCCCATCTGAATTCTGTCAAAACGGACCTTGTTTGCCAGGTAAAGTATAAGGATAAAATCGGCGATGGTAAAAAAGGCGCCGATATTGGACTTAATAAGGATTATATTGATTCCGCCAAGGAGGATTCCGCCGCACATAAGAAAAAATTCTGTTTCTTTATTCTGGAAACAGTCTTTCAGTGAAACGTGATTTAGAAATAAAATCCCCAGTGAAACGAAAATAAAAGGAGGAGCAATGTAAGTAAATTTCTCCCATAAACTTAAAGTAGTCATGGTCGTAAAAACAAAGAAAAGAAAAATTATAATAGCAAACCAGTCCACAAACTGGTGAATTTTTTGATGATTCATAAAAACCTCCATTTAATTATGATTAACATTCTATAATTTACCGATAATCCGCAGCATATATGCCCCAGGAAAGGAGGCCAGGATTTCGGCTTTATGTGCAGGAATCTGCAGCATAGGATTTTGCTTCAGCTTCCAGCAGAAACAGATGGCATGGGAAATGTACTTATACCGAAGCACTGAAAATTTTGAATTCTCAATTTTCTGCTGGTAATACAGCAGCCACCCTTTTGGATTATTTTCCCGAAGGGCTTCGATGGAGCGGGATAAGCCGTCATCCAGGTATTCGCAAATGGCCAGTATTTTAGGAAATACACAAAGAGGGCAGCACTGATCTATCCGGTCATAGGAAACTGCTTCGGGAATAAAGTTCTCGCCCTCAAAAGAGGGGAAGGGATATTGGGCCAGAAGCTCTGTCCGGTGTATTAAGGCAGTATCTCCTGTAAATCCTTTTTCATATAGCTCCTGCAGCGTGGCTGTGGCCACGCCGGGAAATTTGCCTCCTGACAGGGTATGTGAACAATCGCTTCCCTTGTATGCCACAATGCCAGCCAGATGTTCTTTGCCTTCCAGAGATTTCCACTGGTTCAGGATGCTCTCCACAGCGTCATCCACTAAATAGTCATCAGAATCAATGCAGACAAAAAGTTCCGTACGGCACAGCTTCACGGCACGGTTATGGGCCCTCATTTTTCCGCCGTTTTGCTGTTTATGGTATTCAATAGAAATCTTAGCTTCCTGTATCCAGCCTTGGACAAGCTGTTCCGTATTATCCGTGGAACCGTCGTCTATAATCAGCCAGAGAAAGTTTTTATCGGTTTGGCGGCATAGCGCCTCATAAGCCTGAGGAAGCCTGTACGCCCGATTATAAGTAGGAGTAAAAACTGTAAGCATAATCATATCCTTTCACGACAAATCAGCTTTCCTTTTTAGGCCGCCTGAATAGAAAATCCCTGACAGCTACCAGCTTGAAAAAAATGTCAGGGCCTACAATCCGCCTGATTTTCAGCAGGATTTTCTGCCGGGGCCCCTGCCAGGAAGCATTAAACCAATGAATGCTGTAGGTTGAGTCAGTAACATGCAGCTTTCCGGTGAAGAAATCCTTAGGACAAAAATATTCCGTAGGATAAATCGTAATATCGGCAACAACCTGCTTTTGATTGTTTTGCTTTAATCCGTGTTTCAGCAGAAACTCTGTATTCATAACCGGGCTGGGGGTCATGTCATAGGAGCCGTCCTCCTTAAGAAACGATAAATTATCATAAATTCCCATTAACTGCTTTAAAGCAGGATGGTGTTTTTCAGCTGCAATCCCTGAGCCGGGATTAACGTTTTTCCCGTCTTCAAATCCCATAAAGCCCTTGTTGTCCAATAAATCGTCAAGATTTTTTATGAGTTCAACGTCTGTGTCCAGGTAAATTCCGCCGTGTTCATAGACAATATCCAGCCTGGCAAAATCAGGCACAAAGCCCCATTTTTTAGCGGTGTAAGCTTCCTGCATATATGGATTTTTGGTAATGTCATAATTTGACTCATCCCATTGCATAATGGTATAGTCAGGGCACAGTTTTTTCCAGGATTCAATACAATGCCTGTCTTTCTCGGGAATCGGCTTTCCGCCAAACCAGCAATAGTGGATAATTTTTGGTATCATTCTGTTCTCCTTTGTTTTTCAGCTGCGGTTTTTGCCTAAGGCTTCCTGCTTATAAGAATTTTTTCCCGTGATCATATACCGGGCTGCCTGAAAAAAGGATACCTGCTTTTTGTACAGCTTATATTTGCGGACAGCATACTGAGCAATGAGAAGCAGGGAATAACGAGAGGTCATTGCCTGAAAGCTGGCGCCCCGGGAAATAAAAAAGTCTTTATTAAAGCCATTGTACCATGTAGACGGCTCATAGCGCAGCTGCGCGATTTTTTGAGGAACATAATATATGTTTAATCCCTGCCTTAAACATTCATAGAGAAATGCGTTTTCTTCTCCCATCCGGTATTTTGTTCCGGCTCCAATAAGCTCATTTAGGCGAATGCCGCCAATGCTGTTTCGCTTAAAAGAAATTTCATAAGAAATGATTTTACCGCTTGTAAGATAACTGATTCTTCGGGGGGAGGAGTAACAAGGAACCGGATTGATTTCTGATTCTACGTGGAAAACAATGATGTCATATTCCGGATGTTTTTCATATTCCTGTAAAATGATCGATTCATAGCCATCTAAATACTCTACATCATTGTCACAGAATATACAGATGTCAGCCTGAGAATGGTCAATGGCCTTGTTGCGGCTTTTGCTCAGTCCCCGCTCCTGGGTTTCAATATAGGTAATGCGCCGGCCGTTTTCCGCGATCGTCAGATGGCCTGTTTGATTGCACTGATTAACAATGACGCAGTTTCCCGTTATATTTAAAGAGTCAATATAATGATAATCCTTTAAATGCATAGCCGACAATAAGACATCTAAAGTCATAATGCTTCTCCACCTATGGTACTTTTTGTTTCTGTTTCGGGTAATATTATAGTATACTTACAGCGAAAAAGCAAATAGGTTAACGGTTTTGTAAGAAAAAATCAGTTGTGGAAAGTATTGCAATCTGTGTATAATGGTTAAGAAAAGCGAGGTGAATGACAGAACATGAAGGAATTAAAGCGCTTAATAAAAACGACAGGAATATATTTTCTGGGCACGGTGGGGACCAAATTGATTTCGTTTCTGCTTCTGCCTTTATATACGTCATATCTGGTGCCAAGCCAGTACGGTCAATATGATGTTAATATTACGTATGCCACGTTGTTTGCATCTGTCTGTTTTCTTGATATATGGACGGGAATTATGAAATATATGTTTGAGTGCAGAGAAGATGATCAGCAGCTTCATGTGGTCTACAGCGGCATTGTGATTTTTCTGTCTTCTGCCGTGATTTATATAGCGCTGATGGCGTGTTTCGGGGTTATCAGGAAGACCGAGTACTTGCCGGGGGTTGCGGCATATGGCTTTTTCCTGTGCCTTCAGAACCTGTATGGATATTTGGCAAGGGCATACGGAAAAAATCTGCTGTTTATTTTTTCGGGAATGATTTCAACGGCCTGCAATGCATTACTTAATATTTTGTTTCTGGTGGCGTGGAAGTGGGACTATAAGGCGCTGTATGTAGCATATGCCATAGGGATTTTGATCCAGTGTATTATATTAGAGGCGAAACTACAGCTGCTTCGGCAGTTTAAGAGAAGATACCTGGATAAAGACACAATAAAAAATCTGCTTCGTTTCTCCCTGCCTCTCTGCATTAATTCTCTGTGTTACTGGCTTCTGACCGGGTATAACCGGATCATAATAGAAAGAGAGATTGATGCTGCTGCCAATGGATACTATGCAGTGGCGTCTAAATTCGGCGGGATACTGCTGCTGGTATCATCTTGTTTTTCCATGGCCTGGCAGGAAGTGGCTTACAGCAAATACGGGAAGGATGAAGACACAGGAAAATTTTATTCCTATGCTACATCGATTTATATAAAAGTCCTTTTCTGCGGTTTTTTCGTAATACTGCCAATGGTTTACATGCTTTTCCCCTATCTTGTAGACAAAGGGTATGATGCGGCGAAACCTATGATCCCTGTTAATATGCTGGCAACGCTGGCCGGTATTTTGTTTATATTTCTGGCAAATATTATCGGCACTTATAAAAAGAATAACGTTGTATTCCTTTCTACCTTGGCGGCAAGCGCGGTAAATATGGCGGTGGTGCATGCGGCCATTGGAAAGATCGGGGCGGAGGCGGCAAACATTGCGTTGCTGGCAGGGTATGTAGTAAGCGACGTGATACGGATTTATATAATAGGAAATGAGATTGAGTATCATTTGGACTGGAAAATGTTCCGGTACCTTGTTCCGTTTACAGGGATTGTGCTGCTGGGGTTTTGGAAGGGGCAGAAAGAGGATAATCTTGTATTGTTTTTCCTTGGGCTGATAGTATGCGTCGGAGTCCTGCGAAAGGATATGGAGCCTCTGCTTTTAAGAAGGAAGGAGATTTTCAAATGAAAGATTTTTTAGATAAAGAGATGCTTTGCTATCCGGATTACGGTTCGATTGCTGTTATGGATGGCACAGTTGTGGTGAAGTTTAGATAATTTCGGAAAGCCTGATTTCGTGTCCCATCCATTCAGAAACAGAATTTCTGGATGGACGGGACGCTGGGATTCATGACTTCGGATTCACCTTAATTCTGTATATTGCCGTCTTTATACTTTTCAATAACAGAACTGCCATCTTTTTTTAGCCGCGTGATGGTTCCGTCTGTTATTTTGCCATCCACCGTGGTACCTGTGGTGCTTTGCCTGAAGTCCCTGTATGTACCTGTTTTATCTTTACCTGTGTCTTCCCAGAAGGTTCCTTTATAAGTAGTGCCGCTGGGCTTTATATACATTCCTTCCGTACGCTTTCCTGCTTTGTGCTGACCTTCAAATAAATTTCCTGATTCAGGCCAGAAATATATTCCGTAGCCTTCCGTCACTCGGTCTTTCAATTCTCCTATGTAGACCTGCCCATTCTTCATCAGCCTGAGTCCATAGCCGTTCTTGCCATCAGTTTCGCCGATAAAACGGCATCCATCGTTATCGGAAATAATTTGGGGACTGTCATTAGAAATCTCTCCGTCTTTATATTCGCAGAAAATCGCATTTCCGTCGGCTTTTATAAGAACCCCGGGTCCTTCTGCCTTATCATCTTTGTGATTGGCGATAAGCAGTGAATCATCTCTGTAATATTGAATTGCGGACTGTCGGCCGCCATCTTTCCAAAATCCCATAATATACATGACGTCATGCTTATCTGAAGAGTAATACATAAAGCCTGCGCCATCTTTCGCATCATCTTTCCAATAGCCCATATGCCAGCCTTCATCAGCATAGTAAAAGGTGCCCCAGCCGTTTCTCAGCCGGTTTTTAAATTCGCCGATATAAACCTCTCCGGTGGAATAAACGGCAATAGCCATGCCGTTATCAATATCTTTTTTTTGCCGGGCAAAATACTGGGTTCCGGATGAAGTCCAGGATACGATTTCCGCATCATCTTTCCATTCATGATCTTCCACAATGCCTGCCTTTGTTACTTTCCCGTTTTTATCAATGATAATTGCCAGCCCATTAGCCTGATTGTCATAATAGGAAAAGATTTCGCGGCTTCCGTCTGTTTTGTAGCAAATACCTGTTCCCTCCAGAGAATCGTCGTGCCAGAAGCCTTCAAACCGGTTTCCGTTTTTGTAGTAGATGGTTCCAGGCCCCTGCTGTTTGTCCGATATCCATCTTCCTTCTGTTTTATCTCCGTTGCTGTATTCCACTACTTGGCCGTAAGTATTTATAGATACTCCCAGAGATAACCCCAACATCAACATCGCTGCCGTAAGCATACGCCATCGTTTCATATGTACCCCTCCTCGTATAATAAATTTATTCTGTCTTTACTATACAAGCATTCCCCTCAATTGTCAAGAAATATAGAATTACATATTGATTTCTCAGAAAATACTAATTGATTATAAGAAATATAATTGGTTTATCCGGATATATTTCTGATTTATCAGGAACCACCTTTAAAATATGGGAAATATTTCTGTAAATACAGGAATAAAACTGAATTTCACAAGAGAAGTTATTTTGTACAATTAATATAATATATTAATTGTAGTTCTATAGTGAACATGCCTCAAATTTGGACTATTATACAAATCCCATAAATTATATGATGATTTTGAATGGAAAGTATGGTAAACTTGTCCTGATTATATACAGCAGGAGAGTAAGTGATGTATCAGATAGCCATCTGCGATGATGAAATAAAAGAACTGGAGAAAACGGAATTATATTTAAAAGCCTGGCAGGAGGGACATAAAGACTGCCGCTTTAAGACGGACAGGTTTGTAAACGCAAACGAACTGCTGGATGCCATACAAAAGAACGGATACATGCCGGCGATTTTGCTGCTTGATATCTATATGCCTGGAAAGTCAGGGATTGCGGCGGCAAAAGAGCTGCGTCAGATGGGAGTGGACAGCAGGATCATTTTTCTTACTACGTCTAAGGAACATGCCCTGGAGGCTTTCGGGGTGAATGCTGACCAGTATCTGGTAAAGCCCGTTGCCAGAGAAGAGCTGTTTTCGGTACTGGACAGGCTGACGGAAGGGATGGAAAAAGAGCGGAAACCTTATGTTTTGTTCCGCATTGACGGCACAGACCGCAGGGTGGCATTCAGGGATATTGTGCACTGCGAGGCTCAGGGAAAAAACCAGCAGATGTATTTTGCCGACGGAAGCTGCGGACAGCTGCGTATGACTATGACGGATATATTTGAGGCCCTTTCTGCAAGAGAAGAGTTTGTCCGGGTAGGAGTTTCCTATATTGTAAATTTAGAGCATATCAACAGTTTAAGCGGGCAGGAGATCTGCCTGGACACGGGGAGGAGCATCTATCTTCCCAGAGGGGCTTATCAGCCTTTGCGGGAAAAATATTTTTCGTTCTACTGTGAGGAGTGACCATGAGACAAAAGATATATAAGTACAGGCAGCAGGAGACATACCATTGACTCCGGCTGCAATAGCCATTCTGTATCCGCTTCATGGGGCGGCTATCATGCTTCTGTGCCGTTCCCGCTTTGGCAGGAGAAAAACCTGGGCGATCTGCATGATCGGGGCTTTTCTGCAGGTAGCGCTGGCATTGGGCTTTTATGTGTTTGTACAGGGAAAAGCGTGGATATATGGCGTGTTTTCGGCCACGTTTCTCATAATTATAGCCGAGGCGTTTTTCCTGTCAGCCGAGGATTTTCCCCAGACTATGTTTATTGCCATGACATATACCCAGGCATTTCTAATCATAACATTTTTGTCAGGGGTATTATCCAACTGGATGTTTCATGGAACCATTAAGGCCGCATCCTGGCTCCGCACGATTTTTCATATAGCAGGGCTTTTGGCATATGGGACGGCATTTAAAGAAAAATTTGAAGCCATACGCAGGGATGTGGTAACAGGATGGTGGCCCATGTGCATGCTTTCTGTTTTATATACGGCTTACGTGATCTATATTACTATGACGGCCCAGGCAGAGTATTTTCACAATGCCGCTTTGATGCCGTTTTTATTTCTGCTGGCAGCCATACTGACCAGCTACGCAGTGATTTTTCATACGATTCATTATATGAGGGAAGCTGCTATCAACAGTCAGATGGAACAGCGCCAGACTATCCTCATTAAGAAGATAGAAATCATGGAGGAGGCAGAGGAAGAAAACCGCCGACTTCGCCACGACTTCAGGCATCATATGCGCAGCATTATGGAATACGCCAAAAACGGAGAGACGGATCAGATCCTTAGCTATCTGGAAGAATACGATACGGAGATAGGGAAGACGGCAAGGAAGAGACTGTGCACAAACTCTATAATAGACAACGTTCTGACTGTCTATGGGAACCAGGCAGAAAAAGAAGGAATCAAAGTAATTTATGCAATAACCACAGATAAAGATGCAGGAATCAAGGCGGTGGATATGGTGGCCATTCTTGCCAACTTGATGGAAAATGCCATACATGGCTGCCTGGAGTCGGGGAAAGAGCAGATGGACATCCGGGTGCAGATAGGTACAAAAGCGGGGAAATTTTCGATTGCAGTGGACAATACCTGCAAAGATAATATTTATTTTAAAAACGGGCTGCCAAAGCGCAAAAAGAGGAGAGGGATCGGCATTTCCAGTATTGTGAAAAGCGTGGAAAAGTACGGGGGGAATGCCGACTTTAGAACAGGGGAAGGGAGATTTATCAGCAGGATCATTATCAGCCAGAAGCAGATTCCCGTCCAGTCTAACCATAGCATTAATTAGCCCGAAGGGCCATGCGGCGGCTGGCTTTGGAAACAGGAGGCGAACAGGCTGTACAGGTGCTTGACTTTGTATTTTTATCCGGTTATTATAGTAGGAGCACATCAAGATACAGGAGCAAGAATATGATTTCTTCCATATGGAGTAAACTGAGCAATCGAGAAAGCGTGACATATATTATCTGCGGGGTTCTGACCACGGCAGTGGACTGGATTACCCACAGGATTTTATGGCATATGGGGGCGGAGTATCAGGTGTCTACAGCGGTAAGCTGGGCGGCGGCAGTTCTGTTTGCCTTTATAAGCAATAAGTTTTGGGTATTTCGAAGCTTTGAGACAGAGCTGAAGCGTCTGTGGAAAGAGTTTGTTTCTTTTGTGGCATGCAGAATTGCGACGTTTGCCGTCACCATGGCAGGCATGGTGGTCATGGTGGGGATGCTGCACTGGAACGAGTTTTTAGGGAAACTTGTGGTATCTGCGGCATCTATGGTACTGAATTATATTCCCAGCAAACTGTTTATATTTAAAAAGACAGGAGATGGGAGAAGCTGATATGGATAATGAGGAGATAACGAGAGCGTCAGAGGAGACGGGGCAGCCGCTGTATGAATACCCGGATTGGGATATGGAAATAGAGGAGGAGATCAGTCAAGAAGATGATGAAGCGTATCCCGACGCCCTTCCCAGAAAAAGCAGGAAAAAGAAAAAGGGAGACTGGATGAGAAAGTCTGCAGCTGTTATAGGGGATTACTTAAGACCCTCTGACGGCCTGTGGGCTGCTTTTTGTGTTCCCATTGTGATTATGATTATTATCTTTATTCAAAGAGGGATCTTTCCTTTTGGGGAAGAAAGCTTTTTGCGGACGGATATGTATCATCAGTATGCCCCGTTCTTTTCGGAATTTCGGTATAAATTAAGCCGGGGCGGCAGCCTGCTTTACAGCTGGGACATTGGCATGGGGATTAATTTCTCTGCTTTATATGCTTACTATCTGGCCAGCCCCTTTAACTGGCTGCTGCTGCTGTGTCCAAAGGGCCTGGTCATTGAGTTTATGACCTATGGCATTGTGTTAAAAATCGGCCTCGCAGGCCTTGCATTTGCCTGGTATCTGAAAAAGCAATGCTGCTGGGGAAGAGAAAATTTTGGAGTGGGATTTTTCGGGATCTTTTATGCCCTGTCCGGATACATGGCGGCTTATAGCTGGAACATTATGTGGTTGGACTGCATTATCCTGTTTCCGATAATTATGCTGGGACTGGAACGGCTGGTGGAGGAAAAAAGGGGGTTGATGTACTGCCTGGCATTGGGAGCCAGCATCCTTTCTAATTACTACATCTCCATTATGACCTGCATTTTTATGGTAATTTATTTCGGAGCTCTTTTGATTTTAAATACAGGCAGGGGAAAAAGCGCAAAAGATTACGGAATTCATATCCAGCAGTTTGCCTGGTATTCCCTGCTGGCAGGAGGGCTGGCGGCGGCTGTGCTGATTCCGGAAATATATGCGTTGCAGGCCACTGCGTCAGCTGACTCGGACTTTCCTAAGACCATAAGCTCTTATTTTTCCATTTTTGATATGTTTGCAAGGCATATCGGCAACGTGGAGACGGAGATCGGCCTGGAACACTGGCCTAATATTTACTGCGGAGTGGCAGTGCTGATGCTGTTTTTGCTGTATTTGGGATGCCGGAATATCCAGGCGAAAGAAAAGGCGGTATACTGCGGCCTTCTGCTTCTGTTTTTTGCCAGCTTTTCTGTAAACGGGCTGAATTTTATCTGGCATGGATTCCATTTCCCCAACAGCCTGCCGTGCCGACAGTCGTTTATTTATATTTTTCTGATGCTGGTAATCTGCTACCGGGCATACAGGAATCTGGATCAGATACCCTGGAAACACATAGTCATAGCTTTCTGGGGAGCGGTGATCTTCGTGGTTCTGGCAGAGAAACTGGTGGAACAGGAACATTTCCAGTTCTATACTTATTATGTGGCCATTCTGTTTCTTTCTCTGTATGCAGGGCTTTTCTACTTGTATAAAAAAGGCCGGGCCGGTTACGGAACGGTTATGATGCTGGCCTTGGCAGTGGTTTCCATAGAGGCAGCAGTGAATACCACGGTGACCAGCATAACTACCACAAGCAGGACAAGTTACACCAAGGATAATGAGGATGTGAGGAAGCTGACAGAATCCTTGATCCCCAGCGATACGTTTTACCGCATTGAAAAAGTGACCAGGAAGACAAAAAATGACGGGGCATGGATGAATTTTCCGTCAGTATCCCTGTTCTCGTCTACAGCCAATGCAGATCTGACGGACTTTTTTAAGCAGATAGGGTGCGAGGGCAACACCAACGCCTACAGTATTACAGGCAGCACGCCCCTGGCGGATTCTCTGTTCTCCGTAAAATACGGACTTTACTCTTCAGAGCAGGAAAACAATATACTTTTAAGGCTCATCGGCACAAGCGGAGATACGTGGCTGTACCAGAATCTGGCGGCTTTGCCGGTGGGGTTTGTGGTGTCAGAGGATCTGGAGACAGACTGGCAGAGAGATCTGGGGAATCCGGCGGAGGTTCAGAATAACCTGTGTGATGTCATCGGCGCAGAGCGGGTGCTGGCGGACGCAGGGGGAGAGAACACCGGGACCATGTTCCGGATGACGCCGATGCGGGAGGGAGATTACTACGTATATATTGCCAATAAGCAGGTAAAAGAGGTTAAAGTAAAAATTGGAGAAACTTCCCAGACATTTAAAAACGTAAACCGGGGCTTCCTGCTGGAGCTGGGCCGATGCGGGACAGATTCAGAGATTGTCATTACAAATGAGGACGGAGACGAAAGCCTTAGCGCCAGGGCATACCGTTTTTCGGAGCAGGGGCTTTGGTCAGTCTTTAATATTTTAAACAGATATCCCCTTCAGGTGACCAGATGGGTGGATACCCGCCTGGAAGGGGAAGTGGACGCAGAGCAGGCCGGGGTGCTGTTTACCAGCGTACCCTATGACAAAGGGTGGACCGTAACTGTGGACGGTGAAAAACAGGAAACAAGGAAGATTTTTGACACATTTCTTAGTGTAAATATACCGGCGGGAAAACATGTTGTTGCTATGTCCTACGAACCTTCAGGGCTGAGGCTGGGACTGGGAATCAGCGGCGTCAGCGCCTTGTGCCTTATAGCGTCAGCCTGCTTGGAATGGAAAAAACGGAGAACAGAAAGGAGAACAGATTGATGAAGCTTTGGGGCGGACGTTTTACGAAAGAGGAAAATGAGTTAGTGCATAATTTTAATGAATCTCTGTCTTTTGACAGAAAATTTTATGGCCAGGATATAAAAGGCAGCATAGCCCATGTAACAATGCTTGCTAGGCAGGGAATCGTCTCAGAGGAGGACAAGGAAACCATTGTTAAGGGCCTGGAAAGCATTTTGGAGGATTTGGATTCCGGAAAGCTTGAATTTACCAGAGAGTATGAAGACATTCACTCCTTTGTGGAGTCCAACCTGATTAAACGGGTGGGGGAAGCCGGAAAACGGCTCCACACGGGACGCAGCCGCAATGACCAGGTAGCCTTGGACATGAAGCTATATTGCCGCGATGAGATTGGGGAGATAGATAAGCTGGTAAAAGGGCTTATGGAAGAGATCCTGAAGCTTATGGAGGATAACCTGGACACTTATATGCCGGGATTTACCCATCTCCAGAAGGCGCAGCCGGTGACTCTGGCTCACCATATGGGTGCTTATTTCGAGATGTTTTACAGGGACAGAACCAGGCTTCGGGATATTCGGGAGAGGATGAACTATTGCCCTCTGGGCGCCGGCGCACTGGCAGGAACCACATATCCCCTGGACAGGGACTATACGGCAAAGCTCCTGGGATTTTATGGCCCTACTATGAACAGCATGGATTCTGTATCAGACAGGGACTACGTCATCGAACTTTTAAATGCTCTGTCGATTATCGCCATGCACTTAAGCCGGTTCAGCGAAGAAATTATTATCTGGAACAGCAATGAGTACCAGTTTGTGGAACTGGACGACGCTTACAGCACTGGAAGCAGCATAATGCCTCAGAAGAAGAATCCGGATATTGCGGAACTGGTGCGGGGCAAAACAGGCCGAGTTTACGGGGCTCTTATTTCCTTGCTTACCACTATGAAGGGCATCCCCTTGGCTTATGACAAGGACATGCAGGAGGATAAAGAGCTGACCTTTGATGCCATTGACACGGTGAAGGGCTGTCTGGCTCTGTTTGCGGGAATGATTTCCACTATGAGTTTCCGGAAAGACGTAATGGAAAACAGTGCGAAAAACGGGTTTACCAATGCCACGGACGCGGCGGACTATCTGGTGAACCATGGAGTGCCTTTCCGGGATGCCCATGGGATTGTAGGGCAGCTGGTACTGTACTGCATTGAGAGGGACATGGCCCTGGATGATATGACGCTGGAGGAATTTAAAGCCGTCAGCCCTGTATTTGAAGGGGATGTCTACGAAGCCATCAGCATGAAAACGTGCGTGGAGAAGAGAGTCAGCCTGGGAGGCCCGGGAAAAGCGGCTATGGAGCGGGTGATCCAGGCCTGCAAAGAACGGCTTAAGGAGTAAAGCCGATTTAAGACGGACTCTGGAGCGGGAATAAATTTTCAAACACGCTCTAGGGCCGGCAGGGCAGTTCTACGGTAAAGCAGGTTCCTCCCTGGAGGCCGTCTGACAGTGTGATGGTTCCATGGTGAAGCAGAACCAGCTCTTTGGCAATGCTGAGTCCCAGGCCAAAGTGCTGTTTGTCCTTCCGGGAGGAGTCAGCCTGGTAGAACCTGTCAAAGACATAGGGTTTGCATTTATCAGGAATGCCGCAGCCTTCATCTGTGATCTGCAGGGAAAGGGCCCGCTTTTGGGACAATGGCCGGGCGCGGATGCAGACAGAGCGGCCGGCAGGCGTGTGATTTCCGGCATTGTCAAGGAGAATCAGAAGCAGCTGCCGAATCCGCTGGGGATCGCCAAAAACCAGAGGAAGGGAATCTTGGGGAAGATCCAGGCAAAGCAAGATCCCCTTTTGTTGACAGACAGGATGAAAGGACTCATATAAATCAATTAGCAGGGTATCCATATCCACGTTCTCCATCTGAAGGCTCCAGGTCTTGGCGTCGGCGGATGCCAGAAGCAGCATATCGTCAATAAGGCGCGACATACGGACACATTCACTGTCTATAACAGGCAGGAGTGTGTCTTTTTCTTTTGCCCCGCTTTTTAAGGCAGCCACGGCGGAACGGAGGACTGCCAAAGGGGAGCGAAGCTCGTGGGAGGCGGCAGCAAGGAACTGGGCCTGTTTTTTCTGGCTTTCTTCCACAGGCTTTAATGACCAGCCTACAAATTTCCAGCTGATAAGTCCCAGGGCCAGGATGCCGAAGGCGGCCAAAAAGCACAGGTACAGCACCACTCCCCCAAGGGATTTTCGGACAGGGGGAACATAGGAAATAACACAGAGGCTGCGCACGCCGTTTTTTGCGGCAGCGACCATGACCATGGCGTCATAGGTATCTTTATGCTTTCCCTGGACAGTCATGAGAGAAGTGGAGGCCGCTTGAGAGGATACCGGGGCACGGTTTATAAAGATGCCTTCTGCCTCTGCCTGGCTGACAGCCGCCTCAATCAGGGCCTGCCGGTCTGTCTCAGGCTGCCAGGAGCCCGGGAAGAGAAAGGGAGTACCATTCTCTCTTATGTGGATTATTATATGGTAGTCAGCCTCTGCCTCAGCAAGAAAAGTATGGGAAAATACACTGGAAGACAGAAATCTGGAAGTGAGGGAATTCCAGACAACCTGGAATTGCTCCAGCTGGACGCTGCGGTTTTTGCGGACCGAGGAGAGAAAAAATGCACAGATGACGAGCAGCAGGATGGCGCTGGTGGTAGCTGTATAGAGAAAGGTAAGCCGCTTTTGCAGGGTTTTCATAAAGGGAGCCTCCGGAAAAATTATTAAATATAGTTTAGTTTACCATGGATTATTGAAGCGGACAACCATAAGACACTGGTCTGCAAAACATACCCTAAAAACGACAATGCATTCCTCCGCTCTTAAAAGCCCTCTGTTTTTTGCTATAATAATCTTGCTGATTTTAGAAAATGAAAGGGCAAAGAGGCATGAACGAAGTCCTGCGGCAGGAGAAAAAGTATCTGGTTAATATTGCGGCCAGCAATGAATTGTGCCGCCGCCTTGGAAACATTATGATGGAAGATAAGCACAATGGGGCGGAAGGCTACCGGATTCGTTCTTTATATTTTGACACGTTGGATGACGGGGATTTTAAAGATAAGCTGGACGGTATGGAACTGAGAAGAAAGATCCGTCTGCGGAACTATGACCCCAGGGCGGATTTTGCCATGTTGGAGATGAAACAGAAGGAAGGAGCTTATCAGAGAAAACGTTCCCTTCCCATGAAAAGAGAAGAGGGAAAACAGCTGCTGCAGGGCAACTATACTCCCCTCCTTAAGTTTGCGGAACCTTTTGCGGCAGAGTGCTACGGGCTGATGAACCGCATGTGTTACCGCCCCAAGGCCGTGGTAGAGTACCGACGAAAGGCCTATGTTGCCAAGGAGAACCGCATCCGCATTACCATAGATAAGGATATGACTGCCACAGAGGCATGCTTTGATATTTTTTCGGAAACCTTATCCCAATATCCGGTGTGGGATGCCTTTCATGCGGTGCTGGAGGTAAAATATAACGGCTTTCTTCCAAGCTACATAAAAGAACTGGTTAGTTCCATTAACTGCTCAGAGATTTCTGTCAGCAAATACAGCCTGTCAAGAAGCGTGGGACTTCATTCAACATAAACGAGGCATAAATTATGAAACAAGAACTTTATGAAATGTTCGGCTCATCCAATGATCTGTCTGTGGAAGTAATTTTGGCAAGACTTTCCATGGCAACCATGGTGGGCATATTTATTTTTCTGTCCTACAGATTGTCCCATGACGGGAGCATATACAGCAAAAAGTTTAACGTGTCCCTGGTGGCGCTGACCATCATTACCACAACCGTGATGATTGTTATCGGGAACAATCTGGCCATGTCCCTGGGCATGGTGGGAGCGCTGTCTATTGTGCGGTTTCGGACAGCCATAAAGGATTCCAGGGATACCATCTATATTTTCTGGACCATTGTGGCAGGCATTTGCTGCGGGGCGGGGGACTATCTGGTGGCAGCCATAGGAAGCGGATTCATATTTGCGGTTCTGCTGCTGTTCGGACGAATCCGCAATGACAGCCGGATTCTTTTAATCATCCGCACCGCACGGATGAATGAATCTCAGGTGGAGGCGCTGATCTTTCAGCGGTTTTCCAGAAAGGCTACCCTTCGGGTAAAGAACACCACAGAAACAGGCATTGAGTTCATCTACGAGCTAAGCAAGAAAACATTTGAAAAAAAGCGGAAAACAGACAAAAACATTACAGATGAGATCTATGCCATTGGCAATATTGAATATTTCAACATTGTAACTCAGAATGACGATATAAGCAGCTGAGCCTCTTTAGAAAAAGAAGGTAGAATATGAGATACGGAGTATGGGGGATTATGGCGGCGGCCGTGCTGACAGTGGCCGGGGGATTGTTAAGCCGGGCGGAGACAGAGAGGAGAACTTGCCGTATTCATCAGCATCTGACAGCCAGACAGGATACGGGCTGCGGCTGCGGCGGGGCGGGGCTTTGCTCCCATTTGCCTCTTGTAGTCATTGATACCAGGGGACAGGAAATTCCAGGGGCCATCACGGAAACCTGGGACAGATTCGGCCAGATGATTTATACAAAGGCAAAAGACGGAGAAACCACAATCAGTGCACATATGGAGGTAATTGATAATCAGGATACCAATAATCACGTATCAGATAAGCCGCAGCTGGCCACTGACTGCCGGTTCCGCATACGGGGGAACGCTTCCAGGCGGTTTCCCAAGTCGTCTTATGCAGTTACGTTTGTTGACGACAAAGGCAGCAGCCGGAACATTCCCGTAATGGGGATGGATGCCCACCATGAATGGGTGCTCAACGGGCCGATTCTGGATAAATCTCTGATCCGCAACTACATGTGGTACAATATTGCCGGAGAACTTATGGACTACGCCCCAAATGTGCGGTTCTGCGAAGTGGTGCTTAATGGGAGGTACGACGGATTGTACCTGATGGCCGAGAGCATTACGGCAGGCAAAGACGGCCGACTGAACCTAAGCGCCAATGTAAAGAATGCGGAGATCATGGGATATCTTCTGCGGCATGACCGGCCTACGGAGGAAGACCTGGAAATCGTAAGAGACATTTATACATACCCGGAGCGGGCGTTTCAGATAGCTGAGGATGTTGCCATACGGTATCCGGGAAAAAGCAAACTGACAGAAGAGATGGCCAGAACCATTGAACTGGATTACTCGGCTTTTCAGAAAGCTCTTTTTTCTTATGATTACAATTCCAAAGAGTATGGATATGAAAACTGGATAGACGTGGACAGCTTTGTGGATTACTACCTGATCAATGAATTTACCGGAAATCTGGACGCCGGAAGCTATTCTACCTATATCTACAAAGAGATGGGAGGAAAGTTTAAACTGTGCGTATGGGATTTTAATAATGCCTGCGACAATTATCAGGAGAAGGCTGTAGAACCGGAGGAATTTTTAATGCCGGAGGTTTCCTGGTATTTCATGCTGTTTAAAGACGAGGATTTTGTAAAGCGGGTACAGAGACGGTACAGGGAACTGAGAAAGACCTATTTAAGTCAGGAATATCTGATGGAATACATAGATGAAACCATTGCATATCTGGGTCCGGCAATAAAGCGAAACAATGAAAGGTGGGCTTTGGAACTTACAGAGTGGGACGGCCTGGTTCCCAAGGAGAGAAATGTTTACACCTATCAGGCGGCAGTGGAGCAGCTGAAAGAATGGCTTACAAGACGGGGAAACTGGATGGACGGAAGCATACATTCTCTGCTGAAATACGCCCACCCTTCCAGAAACAGGATCTACAACCATTGATTTGGCGCTGCAAAAAGGAGAAACGGCGGATATGAAAAAGTTTATTATTGCAGTCTGCGCCGCGGTGCTGGCAATATTTTTGTGGAACGGGGTTTACTACCGTTTGGGAGCATATATAAACATCGATCCGAACCGTCCCGTAACCTCTTTTGTAACTGTAGAAGGAAAATATATTTATTTAAAAGGAAAAAGCGAGGATATTCCTTTTGAGATCCGTGGCATAGACATGGGAGCGGGAATGCCCGGGAAATGGGCCACAGATTATGCCATTGACAAGGAAACATACCTGAGATGGTTTAAACAGATCCAGGAGATGGGAGCCAATACCATCCGGATTTATACGATTCTGCACGACGATTTTTATAATGCGTTCTATGAATACAATTATGGGCGGGAAGAGCCGCTGTTTTTGCTTCACGGGGTGTGGATGGATGACTACATGATCAATTCCCGGAGAGATGCCTATGATGATGACATTTACCAGACTCTTCTGGAAGACTGCCGGACCGTGGTGGATATTATTCATGGAAAGAAGACTCTGTCTTTGGGAAGAGGGAACGGCTCAGGAACATACCGGAAGGATATATCGCCCTGGGTTCTGGGATATCTTATGGGCATGGAGTGGGAAAGCGGCTTTGTGGCTTACACGGATGAAAAAAGCCAGGACAGAAATTCGTATTCAGGCACATATCTGTACACCGGGCCAAATGCCACAGCATTTGAGGCCATGCTGTGCCAGGCGGGGGACAGGATGATTGAATATGAAAGCCAACGATATAAGCAGCAGCGGCTGATGGCTTTTGTAAACGGGCCTGCTACCGATCCATTTGTATATCCGGCAGAGGTGGCGGCATACCGGCATAAAACGGTCTGCGTAGACGTGGAGCATATTAAAAGCAGGGCAGCCTTTCAGGCAGGGATGTTTGCTTCGTACCATGTGTATCCATACTTTCCAGATTATCTGGAGCTTATGGATGAGGCGTCGCTGTATGCGGAGGAAGAGATTAATGAGCGGATTGACAGAGCGGTGCGGGAGAATCTGAAATACCATCTGTCGCTTTTAAATGCCCCCGGAATAGGGGATTACATAAGAGAAGAAGATTATTATGACTCCAGGGGGCGGTACAATACGTATAGGGCGTATTTAAAAGCGCTTAACCGGTATCACACGATTCCGGTGATCATCTCCGAGTACGGCGTTACCACCGGACGGGGAATGGCCCAGAGAGACATAAACACAAGACGGAATCAGGGCCATATGACGGAACAGGAACAAGGGCAGGCGCTGGTGGAATGCTATCAGGACATTATGGACGCAGGGTGTGCAGGCAGCTGCCTGTTTACGTGGCAGGATGAGTGGTTTAAACGGACATGGAATACGCTGCCCACCATAGATGATGCCAGCACTGCCTACTGGAGTGACTGGCAGACCAATGGGCAGTATTTCGGACTTTTGTCTTTTGACCCTGGAAAGGAGAGGAGCGTCTGCTATGTGGACGGCGACATTTCGGAATGGGGCAGTGAAGATACGGCGGTTTCCTCAGGGGACATGGAGCTGTCCGTTAAATATGATGAAAAGTTTCTCTATTTTCTGGTGAAGAAAGACGGGTTTGACCAGGAAAAGGATACCCTGTACATTCCCATTGACTTGACTCCCAAAAGCGGAAGCACCTGGTGCAGAAATTACAATGTGGGTTTTGAGCGGGGGTGCGATTTCCTGATAGTGATACAGGGGCGTGAAAACAGCCGCGTCATGGTGCAGAAGCGGTATGAGGCGCTGCTGGCTGCTTACGGGGCCGTATTTTACCGAGGCGATCCGTACATTAATCCGCCGGAAAGGGACAGTCCGGACTTTGAGAGGATTTATCTTCCCCTGTCACTTGGAGAGATGCTGCCGGACCCCAATCCCATGGCGGCAAAGGGAGAAAAGTATGAAACCGGGCGGCTGCGGTACGGAAACGGGAATCCGGAATCAGAAGAGTTTGATTCCCTTGCAGACTTTATCTTTGCAGGCGATTATGCGGAGATACGCATTCCGTGGCAGATGCTGAATTTTTCCAATCCGTCTGATATGATGATTCATGATGATTACTATGAGAACTATGGAATTGAAGACCTGCATATAAAGCGGATGTACGTGGGAGCCGGCTGGTCAGATGGAACAGGCTGCCGGATTCCGATGGAAGAGGTGCCGCTGAAAGGGTGGGGAAGGAATGCAAAAGCTCATGAACGGCTGAAGAAGTCTTATTATATTCTTCAGGAATATTGGACACATGACGGCACAGGCTGATACTGCTTTCATGGAACACATGGCAAAAACGGAGGTAGAGAATTGGGAAGCGAAATTATGCTGCTGGGGTATGGGGCAGTGTGCCTGAGCATGCTTGTCTTTAACGTGATTAACAGCCTGGTGATGAAAAAGAAAGAATTGCGGCTGGATAAGAGATGCAGAAAGCTGGAGGATAAGGTGCAGGTGCAGATAGGATACATAAAAGACGGCAGGATGGTGGAGGAGGAGCATATCCGATATTTGTCACGGCGGCTTTCCTTCGTAAAGAATCTGGCGGCTTTTGACCGGGTGATGGAACATTTTCCGGAGGGTGAGGACGACGGGGCGGCCTGGGAGTACAGAAAGCAGATACAGCCGGCGGTTCTTCACCTTGCATTTGTGTACTCAAACCGCAGTGACATGGAAGCTGCATATTTTGCCTGGTTTTTGTCCAAAAACATTCCGAAAGAGCACAGAGGCATGGATGCGGCGGAAGAAATTATGGTGCAGTATATGAAAAAGAGAAATCTGTACTGCCGCGTCAACGCATTGGATGCCCTGTACGGATTCGGATCTGAAGAAAGCGTTGTAAAAGCACTGACGCTTTTAAGCCAGGAGGGAGGATTTATCCACGAGAAGATACTGACAGACGGGCTTCTGACATTTACCGGCAGCCATGAGAAGCTTATTAAGCTTTTGTGGGAGAATTTTGGCAGGCTTTCTGACAAAATGCAGCTGGCCGTGCTCAGTTATATCCGGTTTAAAAGCGGCGGTTACTGTGAAAGCATGTTTGAGATTATGACAGACCCAGGCAGGGATAAGGAACAGAGGCTTATGGCGATCCGGTATTTTGGACGGTATTTTTATGAACCTGCCCTGGAGCCGCTTCTCGCATTTGCTTCGGACTTAAACCCGCTTAACTGGGAGTACGCAGCCATCAGCGCCAGTTCCCTGGCAAAGTATTCCGGGGAAAAGGTGATCTTGGCGTTAATGGCTGGGGTCCACAGCCCCAATTGGCATGTGCGCTATAATGCGGCTGCCAGCCTGGAGGCTTCGGGGCCGGATGACTGGGAGACTATGGATGCGGCAGGCAGAAATGACAGGTATGCGCGGGAGATGCTGATGTACCGCATGGAATTGAAACGTGTCAGGGAAACAAAAAGGAGAAATTTGGCATGAGAGAGGCATTACAGCTGTTTTTTTACTGCGTCGGAATTTTTTTTACACTGTATTTGACAGGGTATGCCAGTTTCCTTTTTCTGTCTGTAACAGTGGGGAGCGCCTCTTTATACAATGCAAAGAGGAATAATGCCTTGAAGAATGAGCTGCAGAGAGATTATTATATACCGGTTTCCATTATTGTCCCGGCTCACAATGAGAGCATTACCATTGAGGCAACTATCCGTTCTTTGCTGGCCCTTGATTACTTGCTGTACGAGATCATCGTAGTGGATGACGGCTCTTCGGACAACACGTCTCAGGTCATGCGGGAGGAATTCCACATGGCTCACATAAACCGGCCGATCCAGAGAAGGCTGCGCTGTCAACCGTCGGAGGCTGTTTTTGAGACAAATGATTACAAGGTGCCTATTACTTTAATACGGAAAAAGAACGGCGGAAAGGCGGATGCCCTGAACATGGGAATCAACGCAGCCCGGTATCCCTATTTTCTGTGCATTGATGCAGATTCTGTCTTGCAGAGCGATTCCCTGAAAAAAATTATTCGCCCCGTGCTGGAGGATGACAGCGTAGTTGCGGTGGGCGGGGCTGTCCGGCCCTGCAATGGAGCTGAGATTGAGGACGGGAAATTGATCCGCTACCAAATGCCTGGCAAGCTTTTGGCCTGCATGCAGGTTCTGGAATATGATCGCTCATTTCTGGCATCCAGGATTTTGTTTGATAAGTTTAACGGGAACATTATAATTTCCGGCGCATTTGGCCTGTTTAAAAAGAGCACAGTCATGGAGGCGGGCGGGTATGATGCCTCCACCATGGGGGAGGATATGGAGCTGGTGGTAAGGCTTCATGTGTTTTGCCGGGAACATGGAATCCGCTACCGCATACGGTACGCCACAGACGCTATCTGCTGGACCCAGGCTCCGGAGAAGCTGTCGGATTTATGTAAACAGCGGAGACGCTGGCATATTGGCCTGTACCAAAGCATGACTGCGCATTGGAGGATTCTGGCCAGTACCAAATATGGCATGGTAGGACTGATATCCTATTGCTATTTTTTGATCTACGAGCTTTTGTCGCCTTATATCGAAGTGTTCGGCACCGCGGTTATGGCGCTGGCATGGATAACCAATTATTTAAATGTTCCCTTTATGCTTCTGTATACGGCTATTTACGTTGTCTACTCCTCTGTCTTATCGCTGACGGCGTTTTTTGCCAGGGTTCACACCATTGATTTGAAACTGACATTTTCAGACGGCATAAAAGCAGTTGGGTTATGCATGGCGGAGGTGTCGTGCCTGCGGTTTATTTTAGCATGGGTAAGGGCAACCGCTCTGGGAAGGGGAAAGAAAAAGAACGTCTGGGGGCAGATTGAGAGGAAGGCAATTAATTTCAGCAGTAAAGAACAGAGAGGCAGGGCATAGCTTATGGGTTTGGGCGAACTGAAAAAGAGTTTTGGGGGATACAAGAAAGCGTATACCGGTATATCGCCATAATGAAGGAAGACAGGAGAGTGCGCAGGTGGAAGAAATTATTATTTATGCAGCAGGCAACCCAGATGCCTACCCGGTGGAATACTATGACTGGGGGACAGGCACTTACAGGGGCATGATTCCTGAACTTCTGCGGGAATTTTCAGATATCACAGGCTATGAAGTGCAATACTATGAACCGGGGGAAAGCGATCAAAGGCGGCATCTGGCTGATAACTATCAGGTTGACATGATTTCATGCTGTGTAGGAGAGGAATCTTTTGAACATAGAGCGGGGACGGAGATTCTTGTGATGGAAACAAAACAGGATGGCAGTCCGGTATCCTACAGGCTTCTTTTGACGGCGGCAGCGCCGGAATCTCTGGCGGCTGACCTTGAAAACTTTTTTGCCGGAGTTTCCCAGGAGACAAAGGCCGGCATGCTGATTGCGGCGGCTGAGAGGAAGCCATCCCTTTACAGGGCAAGAATCGGGTGGGCGGCATCGGGCCTGCTTCTGGCGATTGCGGGGCTGCTGGCAGGGACAGCGGCGCTGTCCCGCAAGTGCCGCGGCTATCGAAGACAGCTGGAAAAAAGGGAGGAGACGGATGCCCTTACGGGAGTAGGGAACATGGATTATTTAAGGCGCAATTATGAAAACTTTGTCATCCCTGCAAACCGTGCGCTGTATGTGATGTTTTATTTTTATGTAGATTTGGAAACCATGAAGAAGGCCGCCAATACGGATCAGACCCATGAGTTTTTGCGTCAAGTGGCTTCCGTCCTTTTAAACAATACCGGTGACAGGGATATTCTGGCAAGAGTTTTTGACAGCGGATTTGCCGTGGTGCGCATGTCGCCGGGAGAGCAGGAGTCAAAGGAATGGCTTTTCAACGTGCTGCCCCGTATTAGAGGCTTTTCGGATAAGCACGGAAACAAGACAGGGGTGGGGATCTGCCGCCTTAAGGAAGAGGACTGGGATTTAAACGAGATCCTTTTAAGCAGCAGCCAGAGCGCCCGGGAAGCCTGCAGGGAAGGTGCGGATTACAAAATCTGCGATGATAACTGGATTCGCCTGTTCAGAGAGGAGAGAAATCTGCAGGCGGATATCAGGCGGGGGCTGGAAAATGAGGAATTTTATCTCTATATTCAGTTTTATATGGATGCAGGGACTAACCGTATTGCCGGAGGCGAAGCTCTGGCCAGATGGGGGCATCCGGAGAAGGGTTTCCTTTCCCCTGGCAGCTTTATTCCGCTGATGGAAAAAGAGGGGCTTATTAGCCGGCTGGACTACTATTCTCTGGATCAGGCGTGCAGCTTTTTGGAGCGGCTTCATCAGGTTGGGATGGAGAGCTTTTTTATGTCCTGCAATTTTTCTTTTGAGACTCTGGAAGAGGACGATTTTATTGATCGGTGCAGGGAGATTATGGAGACATACCAGTTTTCCAGAAAACAGCTGATTTTCCAGATTACCCAACAGGCAGTAATAAGAAATTCGCCTGTTGTAATCAGCCATGTAAAGGCTGTAAAGGACATGGGGGTTGAGATTGCGCTGGATGACTTGGGGGAGGGATTTACAGCCCTTTCTGCCATAGGAGAATATTCGCCGGATATGCTGCAGATGGACAAGAGGCTTGTTGATCTTCTGGGAAGCGATGCAGGGGATGCCATTGTAGAAGGAGTGATCGGGGTAGGCCATAAGCTTGGGATTACGATTTTGGCAGAGGGCGCGGAAAAGATGGAACAGGTGCAGCTTCTGGCAAAAATGGGATGTGACATGATTCAGGGATTTTACTTTGGCCATCCTATGCCCTCATGGGAGGCGGCGAGGAGGCTGCTGGAACAGAATACGAAGACCCGGGAGGTATGCGGATGCGGAAGTTGATTTATTTGATGCTGTGGACGGCTTTGTCTGTGGGGACAACAATAACGCTTCCCCAGATGGGGATTTGGGGGGAGGAAAAGCAGCACGGCAGGGGGTTCGGCATGTTTAGCTGGAGTGAGGACATTATGGAGGAAGCGGAAAGGGAAAGCCTGTATGCCTGCCTGAATGCGGCGGAGGTGACAGACGTTTATCAGAAGTTTTCAAAGGAAAGCTTAGAGGCGGAAAGAAGCGCGGCATTTATTGGCGACATGAGGGTGAAAGGGGTCAATGTAGTTGCTCTTATGGGTGAGCCGGAATGGGCCTATGAGAAAGACGGAAAAAGCCTTCTTCAGGAGTTAGGATATGTTGCGGAATATAACGAAGCCCATGAACAGAGCCAGCGAATCCTGGGGGTTATGGTGGATGTGGAGCCATATCTTTTAAAAGAATGGAAGAAGGGGGGAGAGACGAGAAGAGAGCTGATGGACGGGTTTTTAAGCTGCATAAAACATGGGTATGCGTATGCAGGGGAGAAGGATCTGAAATTTTGGGTGTGCATTCCTATTTTTTATGATTCGTCCAATGAAGAGATCTTAGAAGAACTGATTGCCCATGGGTGTGACGGCGTTGCGGTGATGAATTACAGCCGGAGGGATGAATACGGGCAAATGGCAAAAGAGACAGGGTATGCCAGAGAATATGGCAGGGATATTATCTGCATATATGAACTTCAACCGCCTGGGCGCCATGAACTGGAGGAGATTAACACTTATGCCAATGAAGGGCTGGAGGCTTTGTGGCAGTCGGCCCGGAGGCTGGAGGGGCAGTTTGGATACGAGAGGCTGAAGTTTGCATATCATCATTATGAGGCGCTTAAAAAGGCATTGGAGGCAGGGAATTGAGAAAACCAGGACAAGTGAGGCAGCGATTTTGCCGGCCGCCTGATTTGTCCTGCTGTCAGGATTCGGCTTTGTGCAGACAGGGCAGGACTTGTCTTCCCTCTGCCGGCTCCAGGCGGTAGCCTATGCCATGAATGGTGGTCAGCCTGGCCGATGCGCCTAAAGATTTAAGGCGCCTGCGCAGAAAGTAAATATAGTTGTCCAGATTTCCTTCCTCCACTTCGCTGGAGGCGCCCCAGACATAGGAGAGAATCATGGGGCGGGGAAGAGTCTGGCCGGGATTTTTCATAAAGTATTCCAGAAGGGCGGACTCTTTTTTTGACAGAGTCAGGGAGGCGCTGCCGCAGTCAAGCCGGCGGCTGTCAGGCTCCAGAGACAGGCCGAAGACAGACAGGCAGGGGGAAGTCTGCAGGTTGACAGGCCTTCTGGTGACGGCGCGGATGCGGGCCATTAGTTCTTCTACTGCAAAGGGTTTTACCAGATAATCATCAGCGCCTGCGTCCAGGCCGCTTATGCGGTCATGGAGCCCGTCAAGGGCCGTGGCCAGAATAACCGGCGTCACAATTTTGCGGCGGCGGAGCGATTCCAGAACCGTAAGGCCGTCGATTTCCGGCAGCATCCGATCCAGGATAATGGCATCGTAAACCTGGGTTCTGGCATAGAAAAGGCCTTCGCTTCCTGTGCTGCAGATGTCAGCGCTGCAGCCGGCCTGCTTCAGGGCAAGGCAGATAAGCTGGGACAGATCCAGATCGTCTTCGATTACTAATATACGCATAAAAGGATTCTCCTTGTCTCTTAATGGGATATCTATAAGATACTATATCACATATTTCTCTAAAAAATCTTGAAAACAGGATTAGAAAGACTCTGCATCGGAAAATTTGCAGAGTTTTTTATTTTACAGGTTTTTTAGAGAATCAGATGGTATGATGGATGATATCTTTAGGAAGGAAGGGAAAACATGAAGATATTAAAAGACAACAGCAGGAATCGTCTTATGCGGCGTGCGGCATGGGGCCTGGCTATTTGCCTCACAGTATCCGCCATTGGAGGATGCGCAAAAAAGACAGGGCCATCAGAAGACAGCATGGGGGGAGAAAGCCAGACAGAGGCCCGCTCTCCGGTTTCCGGTCAGAATGAAACAGAACCCGGGGCAATGGGGCGCTATGGGGAAACAAAAGTCCAACTTCCCCAAAGCATAGAGGAACAAAGCTTTATCCAGTTTATCAGAGGAAAAGAGGGCGGAATGGAACTGTATACTGCAGACCGGGTTCCTGATACAGGGAAGGTATTGGAGGCGTACCGATATGTGTATCAGGATGGAAGCTGGCAGCAGGATCAGGGCTGGGCCGGCAACCAGGCCCTGAAAGACTTAGAAATCGACTTAATGCATGTAGCTTTTGGGATGGATGGGAATTATTATGCAGGGGGAACTGACCGGGACTATTCCTATCACCTGTTCAGGATGGAAGCGGACGGCTCGGCGCAGGAACTGCTGAAAGATGAGTTTAAACCTAAGAACGGAGAGAGATACGGGCTGATCCCTGCGAAGTTCGAGGTTCTGGAGGATGGGAGAATCGCAGTTTATAATTACAGCGAGGTGGTATTGTATGACGCTTCAGGAAAACGTTTATTTGCCATGGCAAAAGACTTTTCCGGCGATACAGGAGACAGCCGGGGATTTTGTACGGATGACGAGTTTATAACCGTTTATGAGGGACAGATTGCAAGGTACAGCCTGCAGGACGGAAGCATCGTGGAAAATATAGATTACAGCGGAATTCAGGGAAGCAGGGAGGACGTAAAGCTGCTGGGGGACGGCAGCGGAGGAATCTATGCGGTAAACGAAACCGGGGTATCCCACAGCAACAAAGGGGGAACCTTATGGGAGATTCTGATTGACGGCACTTTGAATCACCTGGGAATGCGCAGCCTGGCTTTGCGGGGATTCCTGGAAGGAGACAATGGGGATTTTTATGGGGTATTTACTGGCAGAGGGACAACGGGGATGGAGATGTTTCATTATGAGTATGACCCAGATCTGGAAGCAGTTCCCCCTCTGACTCTTACGGTTTACAGCCTGGAGGATAATTCTACTGTCAGGCAGGCTGCATCCCTGTTCCAAAGCGAACATCCCGAGGTGCGGGTGGAGGTACGCACAGCGGTAGAGAATGGGGGGACTGTGACAGAGGAGATGGTACAGGGGCTGAATACGGAGCTTCTAAGCGGAAAGGGAGCTGATATTTTGATACTGGACGGGCTTCCGGCCAGGTCTTATATAGAAAAAGGCATTCTTATGGACATAAGGGAAGTGGCGGAAGAGGCAAAAGACTCAGGAGAAATGCTGAACAATCTTCTGGATGGATTTAAGGAGGAAGACGGGGCGGTGTACCAGATCCCGGCAAGGGCGGCATTCCCGCTTCTCATAGGAGAGCAGGAGGCGCTGCAGGCTTATTTCAGCCTGGAAACCATGGCAAAGTACCAGGGAGAGGAACCGCTGATGGGAATAGAAAATTATGAAAACCTTCTGCGAAAAGTAGCGCACCTTAGGTATGAGGAGCTGTTTGACCAGGAAAGCGGTGCCATAGAAAGGGACAAGCTGATTCAGTATCTGGAAACTGTAAAAATCATTGGGGATGCCAATGGATCGAAAACCGTATTTTCAGAGGAAGAAGGGGAGAGGTATTTTGTCAGCAATTCCGTGCTGCCAAACGGAATCTTAAGCAGCGCAGCGGAGTATGACAGAGGTGTATGCAGCAGCGGAATTGAGTGTCTGGACGGGTATTGGGAACTGTGTATTGCCGCAGAAGTGAGAAACCGCCATCCGGAAAGCAAATTTATGACTGCAGGGAAGATTTATCTGCCGTCTGTAATGGCGGGAATCAACAGCTCTGCGGCCAATAAGGAGGAGGCAGAGCAGTTTATCCGCTGCCTGTTGTCTTATGATGTGCAGAAAGAAGATCTTTCTGACGGATTTCCAGTGAATAAAAGGGCTTTGCAGAGCTGGGTGGAAACTGAAAGAGAGGGATACTCCGTAGGCATGGGCTATGGGGATTACAGCATTTCGGCACAATGGCCCGGGGTTCAGGTGCGTCAGGAGATTATGGACATGTTAAAGGAGCTGACCGTGCCTGTGACAGTGGATGAGACGGTTATGAAAATGATAGTGGAAGGATCAAGGGATTATTATGACGGCAAGGAATCCGTGAATCAGGCGGCAGACGGGATTATGAGGAAGCTGTCCATATACCTGTCGGAGTAGCGATATGAGGAGGAAGATTGTCCCCTGGCTGTTTTTGGCTCCCAGCCTTGGCGGCGTAATCCTGTTTACGGGACTTCCGTTCCTGGACGTGGTAAAAAGATCTTTTCAGGATGCCATGGGAACCAGGTTTGTGGGAATGGATAATTACCGGGCAGTGCTGGCGAACTCTGCATTCCGTCTGGCAGCGGGAAATACTGTGCGCTTTCTGGCGGTGTGCATCCCGCTTTTAATGACAGTATCCTTTACAGCGGCACTCTTAATTTCCGCCGGTTCAAACATCGGCAGAGAAAGCAAAGGGGCGGCGGATACAGGGGACAGATACAGCGTTTTCAGAACCACTCTGGTACTTCCTATGACGATTCCGGCGGCCAGTATGGTGCTGGTGTGGAAAATTCTTCTGTGTCCGGACGGGGTGCTGAATCAGTTCCTGTCTGGAGCCAGCGGACGGACCTGGCAGGTTGACTGGGCTTTTTCACGGTGGGCTTTTCCCGTTCTGACAGCCACCTACCTGTGGAAGAATACGGGATACGACATGATTTTGTGGCTGGCAGGGCTTCAGGGGATCTCAGGAGAACTGTATGAGGCGGCAAAAATGGATGGAGCGGGAGTTTTTGCCAGGATGTGGTATATAACGCTTCCGGGACTTAAGGGAACCTTTGGGCTGGTGGGAATCCTGTCAGTGGTCAATTCCTTCCGGGTGTACCGGGAGGCGTACCTTTTGGCAGGCTCCTACCCGGACGCTTCCATTTATCTGATACCTCATTTGTTTGCCCACTGGTTTTTAGATTTGGATATCCAGAAGATGACGGCTGCGGCGGCAATGATGACTGCCATTGCCCTGATTTTGGCTGTTATTATGGGAATGCCGGGCATGAAAAGGAGGAAGAGGTGAAACATGATGAGAAAGCGGAGGACAGCCATTACCATTACGCTTTTTGCAGCATGTCTTTTGGTTTGGCTGCCGCTGCTTGTTATGGCGGCAGCGGTGCTGATGCCGGAAGATGAACTGTATTGGAGGTATCTTTCTCCTCTGGGACTTGGGCAAGATCGGGTAAGGGCAGCGCTTTTGCCGTCCTATCCGTCCCTTGACTCTCTTTTGGAACTGCTGGTTCGCTCTCCAGGCTTTTTTAAGATGTTCTGGAATTCCTGTATCCAGGTTTTTCCCATGCTTCTCGGACAGCTGGCTGCGGCGGCTCCTGCGGCATGGGCGCTTGCCAAGTTTCAGTTTCCTGGGAAAAGGCAGCTGTTTGGGGCGTATGTGGTTCTGATGGTGCTGCCCTTTCAGGTTACCCAGGTATCTGACTACCTGGTTCTTGACAGGCTGGGAATTCTGGATTCCCACCTTGCGCTGATCATGCCAGGGATATGGTCTGCGCTGCCTGTATACATTATGACAAAATCCTTTGAGACGGTTCCAGAGGCTTTGGTGGAAGCGGCGTATTTGGACGGCGCAGGGGAACTCTATGCATTTTTTCATATAGGGGTGCCTTTAGGGTATCCCGGAATTGCCACGGCGCTGATGTTAAGCTTTGTAGACAGGTGGAATGCACTGGAACAGCCTGTTACCTATTTAAAAGACAGAACCTTATGGCCTGTGTCCTTGTATCTCCCTGATATTGCCAGGGACAAAGCATCTGTGGCATTTGCGGCGGCTCTTATTACCTGCCTTCTGCCTGTGCTGACATATCTTAACTGCCAGGAGGAGCTGGAGCAGGGAGTGGCTGCGTCGGGGGTGAAGCAGTGATAGGAAATCAACAGCGTATACGGAAGAAGGGGATTCCCGCCAGAAGGTGGGCTTTGCTGGGCTTCTTTCTTTTTATGGGGGTTTTTACCGCAGTTTCCAGAGTCTATGACAGCGTTACGGTTCCGAAAGTCCAGACAACGGTTACAAAGCGAAAGTCTGTGGAGACTGTGGCGGAGGGAACCGGAACGGTAAAGGTAAAGGAAAAGTCTTTCTACAGGGCGCAAGCAGGGCTTCGGATAGGCCAGGTCATGGTTTTGCCAGGCAGCCAGGTGGAGGAAGGGGATATTCTTTTTTCCTATGACAGCCAGTCTATGGCGGATAAAAGGGAAGACATTTTGAGACAACTGGAACAGATCGATCTGGATATTGAAAAGGAACATATATCACAGGAGACGTATTCCCGCCTGACTCAGGCAGAGGGAGCCCGGTGGGAACTGGCTATGGCTCAGAGAGAGCTGGAGGAGGGCCAGGCAGAGTATGACAAAGCCGTGGAGGAACATAATAAGGAACTGGAACGCCTGAAGAATCAGTATGAGGACAGCTTAAGCCTGACGGAAGAGGAACTGTGGGAGCAGCAGATACGCGACTGGGAGGCTGCAAGAAACAGCCTGGATGCAGCAAAGAGCGCCCGCGACCGGGAACTTCGCGCCGCCAGGAGAACGATAGAAGACTTGGAAGAGCAGCTGGACGGGGCGGAGAGTGAAGAGGAAGCCAGGAAGCTGGAACGAAGCCTGAAAAGGGCCAGAGAGGATCTGGAGGATCTAAGGGCGTCCTGGGAAGACCAGGTTACCTCTGCAAGCTTTCAGATGGATTTTGCAGAAAGCCAGGAGGACCGGATTGCAGCAGGACAGACCACAGCCCAGGAGGCCAGGAAAGAGGCCTACGAGGCAGCCGTAAAGCAGCAGGAGGATGGGCTGAAAGCTGCAGGGGAGACTCTGTCAGGACTGAAAAAGGCGGTGGAAAGGGCCCAGTGGCAGGTAGCCGCTGCTGAGAAAGAGGACTGTGCTGCAGCGCTCTCCGAGGAACAAAAGAGGCGTCTGTCTGACCTGACTGTCCGGGGGCTTGAAAATAGCCGGAAATTAAAAGAGAGAGAACTTATGGCGCTGGAGGAGCTGATGGGACAGGGCGGACAGGTGCCGGCAAGGGAACATGGCGTGGCAGTTGATGTGGAAATTACAGCCGGAAAGACAGCTGCAGGCGAAGAGCTTATTACGCTGGCAGTGGGGGGAAGCCTGTTTGAGGGAACTTTTAAGAAAGAGGAACAGCAGCTTTTCAAGGGAGACATTGTGACGATTGCAATTCCCGGGACGCCTAAAACGAAAGAAGCGGTGATAGACAGCATGAACCTTTTAGGAGAGGGAGACGGCATATTTCAGGCGGATCTGGGTGACTTGGAACTGGCCCTTGGAACCGTGACCCAGTACCAATGCAGAAAGCAGTCTGATATATATGCAAAGGTGATACCTCTGGAAGGGCTTCGCAAGGATACGAAGGGGTACTATTGTTTGGTGGCAAGAAGCCGGCCGTCGATTTTAGGGGAAGAGTTCCGGGCGGAACGGGTGGAGGTGCGGATCATCTGCCAGGGAAGCACAGAGGTGGCCGTGGACGGTTCCGTTCTCGAAGAAGACCGGGTAATTATCAGGGAAAACCAGACCATAGGCCAAGGCGACCGGGTAAGGCCCATATCATGATTTAAGGGAGAAGAGAAAGTGAAAGGGCAGAAAAGAACTATAGTTTCATGGTTTCTGGCCATTCTTCTGTCGGCAATTGCAGCGGCGGCAGGGGGCGCGGCAGTCTGGCATCAGCTGTCCGGCAGGCCTTACTGCGTATACAAGGACTGCAGAGGGCTTGGGCTCTGGGTGGAAAATATGAGACAGTGGGAGGAGCAGATGGAAGCAAAAGACCTGGGCGTTATTAGAATGGCAGGGTGGCGGATCGGAACGGAACAGGCAATAACTTCCATAAGCACGAAAAGAAAGGGGACAGCCTGCGTGACCTGGGTATATGGTTCTATGGAACTGGCGGGCAGCGCAGAGCTTTTGTGGGGGCGCTTCGGACTGGAGTTAGATAAAGGCTACTGCGTAATCAGCGAGGAACTGGCCAGGGATTTGTTTGGAAGTACAGATGTGGCGGGGGAGAGCGTAAAAACAGAGGATGGAACAATGGTAGTGGCAGGGGTGATTGATAAAGAAGGGGAGATTCTTATGGCCCCTGCCGCAGACGGCAGAATCGAGTATCTGGCAGTGGAGTTTGACAGCAGAATCGGAGCAGAGGAGAAGGTAAAAAGACTATTGGAGGAATACTAATCAGAGCAGGCAGCCTGGAGACAAAATGCAGTTTCCTGGCTGTCTGTTTGCCATTACGGCGCAAAGAAACGCTGATACTCTTCTGAAAACAGATCGCCGCCCATACGGCGCACGCCTCCGTAGAGATGACGTTTTAAAAGAGGCTCGATGGCAGAGAAATTCCTTGTCTCGATAACATCAATTAATTCCTGGTGCTCCGCTATAACATCCGGCACATTGCGTCCGCCAACAATATCCAGGCGGATAAAGCGGGAATAATCAGCCTGGGGGCGGGTAAGGTTATCCCACAAAGGCAGTTTATCCGTAATTTCAAACCAGATTCTGTGCATGGACAGATCAATCCGGAGAAATTCGTTAATGTCAAGCTGTTCCGGCTTCTGATTCATCTGGGTTACAAACTTTTGGAGCAGCTGCTGGCAGTAATGCACGCGGGCCACGTCGGCAGGGGTAGAGATGGTAATAAAATCCCTTAAAACCATGGTTTCCACGGCCATGCGCTGAAAAATCCACTGGCTGGCAAGCTTCAGGCTGATAGGGGTGACAATGGTTCCTTTGTGAGGGACAATCTGGACAAAGCCAGCCAGCTGCAGACGCTGCAGCACGCTGCGGATGGGAGTCCGTGAAATATTAAAACGTTTGCATAGTGAGTTTTCACTAATAACCTCCCCTGGAAGAATCTTCAGCTGAGCAATTTCATTTTCCAGTATGTCATAAATTTCGCTGCCAGTCAGATTGGCCTCCAAACAAATCTCCCCTTCCCCCGCACACCTTTATTTTTTATATTATAGGTGGAAATGCCCGGACTGTCAAATCCAAAACAAAAAAACCAGAAAGAACTTGTATACAGCATGACGAAATCTTTTGACATAATTTGGCCATATTTACGAACTTACTATTTACTGGGTGATTAAAAAGGAATATATTTGTAAAAATACATAAAAAATAGAAATTAAATGATAAAAAATAGTTAAGAATAAATATAAAGAATTGAAATAAGCAAAGAGAAAATAAAAAATGCATAAGAGTAATTGTAAAAAACTATTGCCAATAAGGCGGTTATGTGCTAATATTCAAACATGATGTATACAAGATAAATGTAAAAACAGTTAAGGAGGATTCGGGTTTTATGAAAAAGAAGATTGCGATGTTACTGACACTGGCTTTGGCGGCATCCAGCCTGGCAGCCTGCGGCGGAGGCAGCGGTTCGGCGGCCACGACGGCAGCGCCTGCAGCAGAGACGACGGCAGCAGGAGGAGACGGCGCAGCGGCAGAAACTCAGGCGGCAGCATCAGGAGAAGATGCATTTGCCTCCCTTGGCGACTTTACCATGATGGTGGGACACGCACAGCCGGAGGGCAATCCGCGCTATGTTTCCATGGAGAAATTTGCAGCGGATGTTGCTGCTAAGACTAACGGCCATGTAACTGTGGAGGTGTTCGGAAACGGACAGCTGGGAACAGAGAAAGAGATGCTGGAGCAGGTGGTTGCAGGAACGGTTCAGGGAATGAGAGGCGGCCAGTTTGACTTTAGCCCCCGCCTGCTGATGTTCACCCTTCCTTTCCTGGCACAGAACCGCGCACAGGTTACGGCGCTTCTTCAAAGCGACCTGGCAAAGAAGGTTTGTGCAGAGGCAGAAGCAGAGACTGGTACAGTAATCATTAATCTGTGTGATGCAGGAGGCTGGAGACAGTTTTCCAACAGCAAGCATCCTATTACGAAGCCGGACGACTTAAAGGGGCTGAAGATGCGTACCAACGGTATGAATACCATTGATAAGACCTTTATCGCATTAGGTGCCACTACAACCACCATTCCATATTCTGATCTGTATATGGGCCTTAAGACCGGTGTTGCGGATGGCCAGGAAAATCCGTGGGTTAACGTGGAGGGCATGAAATTCTATGAGGTACAGCAGTATTTTACCGAGGTTAACTACCAGTTCCATCCAGATCCGTTCTATGTAAATGCGGCATGGTGGAACGGGCTTCCCCAGGAGTACAGAGATATTATCACTGAGTGCGCTGCTGAGATGGGGACTTACAATGACCAGCTGATCGATGAAAATCAGGAAGCTGCAAAGCAGGTTGTTATTGATGCAGGCTGTGAGGTTTACGAACCCAGCGAGGAGGAGCTGAAGGCATTCCAGGACGCTGTCCAGGTTGTTTACGATCAGTGCGTGGAAGAGGGTATTATGACTGCTGACGAACTGCAGGAGATGTTAGATATTGTAGCAAACACGAAATAATTAAAAAGCGACTTGAAACTGAAAAACTCCTGGAATCGGCTGTACCGGTATATTCCGGGAGTTTTCCGGGTTTTGGATGTGAAAATAACCGCCTCTTTCGGAGGCGGAAGCGGGAAAGGGGCTGGTTATCATCGAAAAGCTGAAAAAAATCGGCGAGAAGGTATTTCAGGTATACTTTGGAATCGGCGTGGCAGCCATGGGACTTTTGGCCGTGCTGGTTATTTTTTCGGTAATTGCACGTTATTTCTTTTCACTTAGCTGGAAGGAGCTGTCAGAGTTTAATGTAACGCTGTTTGCGTTTACCACGTTCTGGGGTATGGGGATCAACGTGCTGAAAGGAGAGCACGTTATTATTGACATTGTTTATGACAGGATAAGGCCGGATGTGAAGAGGTGGCTTACGGTGGCGAATTATCTGATTATGCTGGTGGTTGACCTGGTATTTACCTGGCAGGGCATCAAATATGTAGGCGTTGCAGGAAAACAGATCAGCCAGGGCATGGAGATTCCCATGAAGTATATGTACGGCATCATGCCCTTGTCTGGCGCCATCTGTGCCCTCTGCATTATTATTAAGATCGCTGAGTTTGTAACTGTGGATGTTTCCTACTTTGCGCCGAAGAATCAGGTGCTGACGAAGGAATCACCGTAAGTTCGGAAAGGAGCTGAGTATCTGTTATGGCAATGATTATACTTTTAATACTGCTGATATTCTTTGCAGTTCTGGGAGTGCCCCTGGCGTTTGCCATCGGCGCATCCTGCGTTACATATATTTCCACCAATGCCCCTACGTTCATGTCCATGGTTCCCCAGAGAATCTGGAACGGTGCTTACAGCGAGCTTATGATTGCCATGCCGCTGTTTATGCTGGCAGGAGAGCTTATGAACACAGGAGGAATCACTAAGCGGATCATCAATTTCTGTCTGCAGCTGCTTAAACCCTTTCGGGGAGGCCTGGGGGAGGTTAATATTGTGGCTTCCATGATTTTCGGCGGCATCTCTGGATCTTCAGTGGCTGACACATCTGCTTTAGGGAGTATTTTGATTCCTGCTATGGAAGACTTAGGGTATCCTCCGGATGCGTCGGCAGGAATTACCGTGGCGTCATCTACCATGGGAATGATCATTCCGCCTTCTACGCCGATGATTGTGTATTCCATGATTTCAGGCGCCTCGGTGGGAGCGCTGTTTATGGCGGGAGCGGTGCCGGGGATTTTGATCGGGGTCACTCAGCTTGTTATGGTGTACATTATCAGCCATAAGAAGGGCTGGCATCCCAAGAGGACGCCGTTCGTATTTAAGGAATTTGCTTCTGCGATCCTGTCAGGCATTCCGGCGCTTTTGATGCCGCTGTTTATAATTGTCTGCGTATCCTTTGGCGTATGTACTGCGTCAGAGAGTGCAGGCGTTGCGGTGCTGTATTCGATTATTGTGGGATTTTTTGTCTATAAGGAGCTGACCTGGAAGGCAGTGCTGGAGGCTTTAAAGAAGACCTTGATATCCTCTTCCTCCATTATGATCATTATCGGATTTACCACCATCTTTACCTGGGTGCTGACCATGCAGAAGGTTCCGCAGATTGTGGCGAACTTTTTCATCGGACTGAATATGCCGGCATGGGGAATTGCCCTTGTGTTCTGCGTGATGATTCTGATGATAGGGACGTTTATCGACGTAAGCCCGGCGATACTTCTTTTGACGCCTATTATGCTTCCGGTTATGCAGAACTATGGATTTTCTGCACTGCAGTTTGGAGCCATGATGATTACAGGACTGGCCATCGGTTTGGTAACTCCCCCTGTGGGCATGTGCCTGAATGCGTGCAATAAGATTAACCGGATGCCCATTATCGCCATATTTAAAGGGGCTCTGCCGTATCTGGTGTGCAATATAATTGTTCTGCTGGCTATCAGCCTGTGGGGGCCGCTTACGACTTGGCTGCCTTTGCTGCTGGGATACAGTTTATAGGGAAAAATTAGTACGGCTTTCTGCAGACGTGGAGACATGCTGCGGGAGGCCGTTTTTTGACTGCAACATATTATGGCAGAATATTGTGGCAAAAGGAGATTTGCTTGCAAGTAAATGTGCACATATGCTAGAATAAAAGGAACCGCATGTTGACGGATTTGGTAAAGCGGACGCTGCAAGAGATAAAACATAAGAGAAGGAAAGAGGGAGATTATGTTATCAAAATTCAAACAGTTATTTGCTCAGGTAGATATGACAGAAGGACGGCCCTGGGAGAAGATTGTGGCATTTACCATACCTATGCTTATTGGAAATATTGCCCAGCAGCTCTATAATACAGTAGACAGCATTGTGGTGGGAAAGTATGTGGGGGATAATGCACTGGCAGCGGTGGGCAGCGCAAGTCCCATGCTGAACCTTCTTCTGGTGCTGTTTGTAGGGATCTCCATGGGGGCCAGCATTATGGTATCCCAGTATTTCGGCTCCCGGGACAGGGACAATTTATCGCGGACCATTGGAAGTACAATAACTTTGACGGCGGCAGCTTCTGTTTTTCTTATGGTATTCGGCGCTGCCCTGATCAGGCCGGTTCTGCACATGCTTAACACGCCGGATACCATTATTGACTGGTGTGCGTCATATCTGTTTATTTTGCTGATGGGCATCGGCGGGCTGGCCTATTACAATATTCTCTGCGGCGTGCTGCGGGGGCTGGGAGATTCGCTGTCAGCTTTGGTATACCTGCTTATTGCCACGGTGATTAATATTATTTTGGACGTGTGGTTTGTGGCCGGACTTAACATGGGTGTAGCCGGAGTGGCTTTGGCTACGGTGATTGCTCAGGTAATTTCTGCCGTGCTGTGTGTGCTTAAGCTGCGGAAGATGACGGCGCTGTTTGATATGAGCCTAAAGTATCTGAAGCCTGACAGGGGAAATCTGCTGACAGTGTTAAGGCTGGGACTTCCCTCTGGAGTGACACAGGCAATATTCTCCCTGGCCATGGTAGTGGTTCAGTCTTTGACTAACAGCTTTGGGGAGATGGTCATAGCTGCCAATGTTATCATCATGAGGGTGGATGGATTTGCCATGATGCCGAATTTCTCTTTTGGTACGGCAATGACTACCTATGCAGGACAGAATGTGGGAGCCAGGAAGCTGGATCGGGTGAAACAGGGGGCGCAGCAGGGGACGTTGATTGCGGTGGGAACTTCTGCAGTGATTACCGGAATTATTGTGCTGTTCGGGCACCTTTTGATGGGTATATTTACCAATACGGCCCAGCTGGTGGATCTAAGCGCTGATATGATGAAAATACTGGCAGTGGGGTACATTGCCATGGCAGTGACCCAAAGCCTGTCAGGGGTCATGCGGGGCGCCGGTGATACCATGACTCCCATGTGGATTTCCATGATCACTACAGTTGTTATCCGGGTGCCTTTGGCATATGGGATTGCATATATTACAAGAACACCGGAACTGCCGCAGGGACGGTATGAGTGTATCTGGATATCGCTGCTGATTTCCTGGGTGCTGGGTGCAGTAATGACAGCGGTGTGTTATCGGATGGGACGGTGGAAGAAAACGGCGCTTGCATAGAGCTGGATATAATCTGATTTGAGTTTCAGATGATCTAAAAGCAGGGATTTGCCTGGAGGGGCAATTCCTGCTTTTTTAGTTTTATATTTGGAGGGAATAGTGGGGAAAACATGAAAACATAAAAAAGTGTCGCTTAACTGGATGTTAAGCGACACTTTTTATTCAAACTTATTCAAAAAACTCAT
>CAMUJH010000032.1 GCA_947089145.1 uncultured Hungatella sp.
TGCATTTCCGGGGTGTATCTGTCTTCTGCCGTTTTGGGCTTGAATTATCTCTTGGGTATCTGCTGAGAGCCCTGCCGATGGAAATCTCAGAATTGCCGCCATGGTATGGATAAGCCGTATCAAAATAATTCACGCCATGGCCTATGGCATAGGCCACCATCTCCTCTACTGCCTCCTGATTGATGAAGCCGTCTTCATTCACCGGCAGACGCATGGCTCCGAATCCCAGACGGGACAGACTTAATCCTTTAAAATTGCTCGTCTCCATAATACTCCTCCTTTAAGTTTCCTTGAAGTGACAGCCTCCATGAACCGCCTGGGGATGCATGTAATGGCAGCGGCCCGGGCTGCCCTTCTGATCTTCTATATTTTCTGGTTTCCCGTGGACCAGACGTGTTTTTCTTTTGCCGCTGAAACCGTATTCTGGGCCATGACGCCTACCAGGGCATGGGGAACGTAAGGCTCCTCCAGGTATGCCCTTTCCTCTTCCGAAAGAACAAGCTCTGCGGCCTTCGCCGCTCCCTCTATGTGGTGCAGCTTCGTGGCGCCTACTACGGGAGCCGTCACTTTTGACAAAAGCCAGGACAGGGAGATCTCCGTCATAGACACGCCCCGCTTTTCTGCAAGCTCCGCCACCCGGCCTATGATCACGCTGTCCTGCACGGCAGTCCCGTCATATTTAAGCTTTGCGTAGCTGTCTTCCTTCAGACGCTTGGAAGTCTCTCCGGGAGTCTTGGACAGACGTCCGCCTGCCAGGGCGCTGTAAGGCGTCATGGCAATCTTGTCCTCGGCGCAAAGCTTTGCCATCTCCCTCTCTTCTTCACGAAAGATCAGATTATAATGACCCTGTATGGAGACAAATTTTGCGAATCCCTCTTTCTCAGCCAGCGCATTGGCCTTGGCAAGCTGCCAGGCAAAGCAGTTGGAAATACCGATATATCTTGCTTTCCCCGCCTTAACCACACGGTTCAGCCCCTCCATAACGTCATAGAGAGGCGTCTGATAATCCCACATATGGCAGATGTACAGATCCACATAGTCCATTCCAAGATTTTCAAGGCTCTTGTCAAGCATCCGTTCAATATGCTGCTGTCCCGTAACGCCTTCCTGTATCTCCTCTTGTGTCCGGGGAAGAAATTTGGTAGCCGCCACCACATCTTCCCGTTTTGCGAAATCCCGGAGGGCCCTGCCCACGTACTGCTCGCTGGTTCCGCTCTGGTATGCGATGGCCGTGTCAAAGAAATTGACTCCCAGCTCCAGCCCCCGTTTTATAATCTCCCGGGAGCGCTCCTCGTCAACAGTCCAGGAATGCTGCCCGTTTGCCGCATCGCCGAATCCCATACAGCCCATGCAGATACGGGATACGGTCAGTTCAGAAGTCCCAAGCTTCGCATATTGCATTATCATTTCCTCCCTGCTGATTTTTTAAGATGAAAGCATTCTCCTGGAGCCAGCACAACCACCCGCTCAGGATTTGCCACCAGGCTCTTTACCACTTCCGGATCTCCGTTAAATTCCTTCCATTCAGGAGCGTCCACGCTGCCCCAGTGCCACAAAATCAGCTGCGTATCCGGATAAGCAGCCGCCATTTTCCTCACTCCTTCCAGACCGATATGCCATCTGCTGTCAGAAATGTCAAACAGCATGACATCAGGAGACGGCATATGGAGCTGCTCTTCCATCAGGCGGCTGTCCCCTACTGCCCAAATGCTTCCGTCCGGAGTATCAAGCCAGAATCCGCAGAAATCTTCCATCTGAAAATCCCTGATGTGATGCTTCGGGGACTCATTCTGCCAGGCATGATCTGCAGGCGTCAGAGTCACCGACGTGTTTCCAACCTGAAACGTCTCCTTAATGTCATGGCCCATCCCCTCGATCCCCAGTTCTTCTTTTAAAAGCCCTGCCACATAATGGGGGCCATGAAATCCCTTGACTTTATCCGCCAATTTCCTGCAGGTAGTCCTGCTGTAATGATCATTGTCACAGTGGGTCAGAAGTACCGCATCCACAGAGGGCACCTCTTCTTCTGTTATGGGCACTTGGATAAGCAGCGGCATATCAAAACCGCTTAAGACAGGGTCGATCATCATGGTCGTTCCCCTGCTGTTGATCAAAGCCCCTGCATTGCCCAGCCAGCGAATCTGGGTTCCCTTTGCCAAAGCAAATGCCTCTTTTCCAAATGGTTGTGTTTCCGGCGCTTTTGCCTGCATATTCGTTACCGTCCTTTCTTAAATGATTCAGTGCCTGCGTAATCTGCCTGAGGCAAACTTCCCTCATCTGCATTATTGATAGGATAGTTCTGATTCTTTTTCTTCTCTTTTTCGCATTTTCAATCAGAAAACTATCTGTTTTAGATAACTCTATAATACAATATCATAAGCAAAAAGTATAATACTCTTTTTCTCTATCTTCCAATGCTTTTAAGGCATGATTCATGCTTTTGATTTATTTAAAGGTTCTTTCTATTTTCCGATCTGCGCCAGTTTCTTTCTCCACAAAAACGCTGCCAAAGGAATTCCCGCCAGCTCTGCGGCTATAAAGCCGATCCACAGAACATCCAGATTTCCAAAAATTCTAAGTATCATAGTAAAAGCAAGGGGCAGAACCGCCTGCCTGGTCATGGTGATAACCATGCTGCTCAGTCCCATAGATAAGCCCTGCAGCCCCGCCGACAAGACAAGTCCTGGAATCGCCAAAAACCATGACAGCGCCAGTATACGCAGCGCCGGAATCCCGATCTCCAGCATATAATCAGAAGCGTCAAAAATCCGAAGCACCGTGGCAGGCAGAAGCTCCAGCACCGCGAAAAACACCAGATAGAGCAGCGCCCCGTACACCATAGCCCATTTAACTCCGCCCGTGATCCTCTTTTTCTTCCCTGCCCCATAGTTGTACGCCACTACAGGAATCAGTCCGTTATTAATCCCATGAACCCCCACGGTGCAGATATTGAAAATACGGGCGCAGATTCCGTACACTGCCACTGCCGTAGTAGAAAATCCGAGAAGAATGGAATTCATCAGTATCCCCACAAAAGACGTCAGCACCTGCACCAGGGTGGAGGGCAGCCCTACCTTCAGAATCATCGCCACACTCTCCATATGGGGCCGAACCGTAAATCCAAAAGGGATCTCCTTGTTCCACCTTCGGTTGATCACAATCCCCGCCGCCATTCCCACAATCTGACCTATCACCGTGGCAATAGCCGCTCCCATGGTTTCCATTCTGGGAAAGCCGAACCATCCAAAGATAAAGATCGGGTCAAGTATCAGATTGGTGACGGACGCCGCCGACAAGGTAAACAAAAACAGCCCTGAGCGGCCGCTGGCAATAACAAAACGGTCAAACACCCATTGTCCCATCTGCCCGAACGAAAACAGCATGCACACAGTCAGATAATCCACACCGTACGACCTGATCACCTGGTTTCCGCCGGACTGCCACTGAAAATAAGTTCTCACAAACAGCAGGCACATGATAGCAATGACAACCCAGGAACACATAGCGATAAAGATTGCAGCGTCCGCTGCCTTTCGCACCTCTCGCGAATCCTTTCTCCCAAGAGCCCTGGAGATCACGGCATTCAGTCCCACCGCATTTCCAAGGCCCAGGGCGGACACAAGGAGCTGAACCGGCGCCGCAAGGGAAAGCGCTGTCAGTGCATCCTCTGAAATCCTGGAAACAAACATCGAATCCACAAAATTGTATAGAGAATTGATAAACAAACTGATCATCAGAGGAATCCCCGTCATCAGAATCAACCTGCTCATCTTCTGGGTTCCCATGATATTTTCCTTCTCTGCCATTTCCTTATTTTGTCTCCTTTCACGTTTTTGTTTTCTTTTTTATATTATAAAATGCCTGAATATAAATATCAAATACTTATAGATTATTCATTCCCATGCTTTTTATATATAGCAAGTCTGAATTGCCGGTCTGTCATCGAACGTAAGATGTTTTTTTCACATGTTATCCTCTAATCTGAAGACAGGGCAGATATGATTGTAGCGCAGACAGCAAGAAAGAGAAACCCTGAAATTGCAGCCGCAACCTCAAGACTTCTCTTTTAATCCTTTTTCCAGCCATTCCATAGGAATATCATCGATGGGATAACCGGCTATTAAAATTGCCTGTGCGTGTACTCCATAATCCCCGGTCTAAATAACAGCCTTACATCTGTCACGCATTCTATAGTAATCTGGAATATATGGAATTTCGTGAATGTTTTCTTTACCCATTAAATCAAGATATTCTGCTTACGGGGATCATGGATATAATGCCTTTTCAGCTGTACCGCTTCCTGCATCTGCAATAAACAGCATTTCTCCATACCGGATACCTGCAATAATGGCTGCTAATCTTCCGTTTAATATTCTTTTTTCATGTTGTCATCTCGTGTTTTTAGAGATTCTGTTCTATGTTTATTTTGTCCTGTTCTGTTATTGAACGAAGCACTCTGCAGGGATTTCCTACCGCAATCACATTTGCCGGGATATTTTTAGTCACAACACTTTTTGCGCCAATCACGCTATTTTCTCCTATTGTCACCCCCGGCAGAATCGTAACATCTGCACCGATCCAAACATTATCACCTATATGAACAGGTTCAGCCAATTCAAAGCCTTTATTCCGTTCCTCCGCAATAATCGGGTGGTTTGCTGTATATATTCCGCAATTCGGGCCAATAAAACAGTTTTTCCCAATCTTTATTTTCGCACCGTCCATAAAATAAGCATTATGGTTAATAAAAGTGCCGTGTCCTATTATACAGTTATAACCATAGTCGGTATAGAACGGAGATAGTATCACAACATCTTTTCCCATATTGGGAAGCAGTTCTTTTAATAGCCTTTCTTTTTCCGACACGTTTTTAGGGTTCGTCATATTAAAAGCGAAATACAGTTCTTCTGCCTTTAAACGCTCCTCCAGTAATTCCGTGTCAAAGTTAGCGTCATACCAAAGACCTTTTTCCAGTTTCTCACGTTCTGTCATGTCAGTTCTCCTTTCAAATCCAATGCCTTGCGATACATACCCTCTAAATAATAAGTATTCAGGTTTTCTTCTAAAACGAAATCCGGCATATATTCTTCTGGGATAAAATCCAGGCAGGCTTTTTCTATAATCTTCATAATTTCTTCATTCAGCAGATCACCTGTGAAAACAATTCTGTTCGGATTCATCATTGCAATAATGGAAACTACAGATTTTTCTATCAAGGGCAGTCCCTCTGGTATCTTTAACATAGCTGTTATCTCTTCTCTTTTCATGCCAAAAGGGAGAAAGCCCACCATTCCCGCAAATTGGTTTTTCCCTTTAATAATTGTTCCAGCATGGACGGTAGCCGTTCCGGGAAGTATATGGGACGGGAAATTGGCCAGGGTAATTATTTCATTCCCGCTCTCACTTTTTTTATAATATCCATATACCTTAAAATGCATATCATTTTCAAGGCATACTGGAAGATGAAATTCTCTGTTTAGCTTTTCAACAATCTGTTCATTTTCTAATTCTTCAATATCACAATGACGAATAATGCCAAATTCCGCAATGCTCGGCGTTCCAATCATAATCTGTGAAATATTGTCGTAGCGTCCTGTTATTTCTGTAATGCACTTCTCTATTACAGAATAGTCAAGAATATCCCAGGCTGCCGTTTTTTGTTCCAACACATTTCCTAAAGCGGATAGAAGCCAGCTGTTTAAAATTTTTATGCCCTTTATCTTCTCAAATGTGATGCATAAAATGCTTTCGTGGGATTCATTGATTTGATAGAAGGCTGTTTTTCGCCCTACTTCCTGTACCTTCCTTTTCTCACCAATCACTTCGCCACATTGCTCCATGTCATTGAGCAGAGTATTACAAGTAGCCACGCTTAATCCTGTTTCATTGGAAATCTGCTGCTTGGTATACTGGCCTCCTCCCCATAGAATGTTAAGAATCTTATTTTTATTGACTCTCCTAATATCCGCAGAATCTTTAATAAACAGTCACCTCCTTCTATTATTATAATAGTTATAATAACACATATGTTATTTGATGTCAATGCCACAATACCATGTTCCAGGCAATGTCTACGAAGCGAATCTTACATTCTCCCATTTGCTTTCGCAGTATCAATCCAGCCTGCAAATAGTCCCTGCCCGATGAATGAAGTTTTCTCATCCAGCCTCCCTGCCTTATGGCTAATTAGAGGTAATCAAAGGGGAAACCACAATCCGGAAGAAATCGGCCATATGTTCAAGAAATATTGTGAGTTGGCAGGAATCCTGATATAATGGGTATAAACGCCCATCCAGGATAAAAAAGGCAGGGAGAAGAACATCCGTCAGGCCGCAGCTAATCGTTCCATTGATTTTTAGGCTTTGTCTGGCAATAACCGTCATAGTCTTCTTGTAGGCAGAAAATTCGAGAAAGGATTAGGAAACAAAATGGAATAGGCATATAAAGTTGATGAATTGTTAGAAAAAAGCTGCTATGTCATAGACTTTCTTCCTGAGCAGGTGAAGCCGGACACTGGAGGGCAATACTTTGATATAGAATACTATCTGCTTAACAGCAAGAAGCATTTTTCATTGAGTTTCCGAAGGATTGTTCTGGCGGAAACCGGAGGTAAGCGAAGCGCAGAGTGCCGTTTTCCCGTTCTAAATGCATCATCTGCTGTTTCAAAGAGATCTGTCCTTTAAAGAAAGCTGTTCTTCCCTTTCCACGTCTCACCAAACTTTGGGCGGGGGATACTAGAGCGTGTTTGAAAATTCATTCCTGGCATGGGACTGGTTGGCCTGAATATTCCTACCAGGCAGAAACCTTATGAGAAATTAAGAACTTCCCACCCTGCAGTTCTTCTACTTCCAATTCCATCTCACAGGAAGATATTCCTAACTGAATCATGACATCTTCCATATACGCCTGCCTGTAATGTTTCGCCTGATAGTCCCTCTTCCATTCCTCCAATAGCTGCGCATCCCTGATTACGTTATAAAAAGTATAGCTTCCCCGGCCATTCTGTAATATTTGCTCATAACAATCCCTGTAGTAACTGTCCATATCCATAAGAACCTGCTCCTCAGTCATTCCTAAATCCCCAATGTTTCTCAGAGCGCTTTCTTCCGGATTCTGTTCTAGATTGCAGTAGGTCGCGCCGTTACAAGGCGGCAGGTAGACGGATAGATCCTGCCTGATATGGCTGCCTGCGTAATCCATGTCTGTCTTGTTAAAGTAATCATAGCGTCCTCCATCCGAATCATCCCATGTAACATCCACATTATAATACCCGTCATCCAGCGCAACGATATTCCATGCATGTTCTTCTCCTGCATAGCCGGTACAATAATAACAGGGAATACCCAGCTGCTGCATAAGATACTGAAAAGCCCTTGCATATCCGGCACAAACGGTCTGTCCGTTTACCAGAGCACTGTACGCACTTTGATTCATTTCCGCACCTAAATGATAGGAAACCCTTTCTATCAGCTTATCATGGACAAATCTCTCTTTTTCATAGTCGCTGGATAAGTTCTGCGCTTCTGAAACAATCTGACTGGCATTCTCCTCAAACCCGGCCCTTTCGTCATCTATATTCTGTGCGGTGCGGTTAAATCTCAGATCAATTTCCACACACCTTCCATCGCTCATGTACTTGCAGGAATACGCCGTCTCCAGCCAGAACAGTTCCGGGTGATCATTATAAACTGCAGAAAACACATTTTTAAGCTGGTCTGATGTTATTTGCTCCATTGGCATAAACACAGAATACAGTTCATTGGCATTGGCATAAATCTGGCGGTACATACGTTTTCCTCTGTCATCCAGCATGGCATAATAAGGATATTGTACACCATCAAAATCCAATGCCTCACCTGTGTACCCTGTATCAATCTGGTTTTGAAGTTCCTCTGCAGCTTCATCGTCAATCTGCTCACGATTTTCCTGTATCTGCTGATATCCATTTCTGCCCGATACATTCTCTGGCACGACGATTTCGGACTGGTTTGGCAAAATATAATCCGATACAATGGATTTTGCCATCACATCATTTTTCAAGGGTTCCATTCCATCCGTTTCAAATTCCTCTGCCTTCTGCCCGGTTTCTTCTCTTTCCGCATTTTCACCGGGATGGCTGGCTGTTTCTTCCTTAAGGTCATAGTTTCCCGCTATTGTTTCAGCGCTTTCCTGCTCTGGGTATAAAAATGTCTCAATTTTATCCGTAATATCCGGTCTGAATATGTATATCCCACTTAACATAGAGAAAATGGCAAATACCACCGCCGTAAAGTATATCAGCCCTTTTAAAAATCTCATTCTGTGCCACCCATACCTTCCTGGTTTTAACGCTTTATTATGACATAAACAGGTAACATAAATCTAACAAAAAGATAAAAATTTTATAAAGTTGTTATCCGAGTCTATTCATCGCTACATAAATTAAGTATATCATAAGAATTTTGTATTTGTCTGCAAATTAAAAAGCATATATACAATGACTTATAGCAATCATGTATATATGCTTTATGTTTTAATTCACCAAGTATTCTACTTTACTTTTGTAAGTTTCTATTACATGAGATTTTAGTAAATAATGGAATCTTTTGTAAAAATAACGATATTCGTTAATTATTTACCCATAACTGTCTTGCCAGCTGTACGGCCGGATGTCATAGCTTCAAGCAAACCAGCAACTGTACGTCCACCAGTAACCTCACCAGCGGCGTATAATCCAGGAATTGTATTGCCATCAGTACCGATGACTTCAGCGCTTGTATTAACCTTTAAGCCGCCTTTCGTAATGTGAGCTGAAGGAGTTCTCGGACCGGCATAGAAAGGCGCTTCAAAAATACCAGGGTTGCCGTCAGGGTTAATAAAGTCGCCTCCAAAAGAAGCACGATTGAATTCCGGGTCAACACCTGTCTTAACAGCTTCGTTGAATTTTTCGATTGTCTCAACGAAAGTCGCAGAATCAACACCGAGCAATCCGGCTAATTCTTCCAGAGTATCGGCTTTCACAACAATATCTGCATCTATTAAATCCTGAATGTTTTGTCCGCCATAAGTGGTCCCATCTTCGCCAACACCGGAATTGTTTTTATCACATACCATATAGAAAATTCCGTCTGTCTGAGCTAAAGCGGCATTTGAAAGCGTGTCTCTGTCAGAAAGTTCATTTACAAATCGCTTGCCTTCTTTATTAACATACAAGTTTGTACCCGTACCGATGAATGGATATGCGTCACCGGTTTTTGGATCACAAGTCGGTACTAACTGTAAATGTCCCATATCAACAACATCAGCACCAATCTCTAATGCCATTTTAATTCCGTCACCAACCATAGCCGGATCATTGTCGGTTTGTAATTTTGAAATGTCAGCCCATCTTCCGTCAGAATATTCAATTAACATCTCTTTATTTGCTGAGAAACCGCCGGTAGCTAAAACTACGCCCTTATTAGCGTTTAATGTGTATTCGGTTCCGTCAGCAGCAGTACCTTTCACACCTACAACTTTGCCGTCAGCAGTAAGTAATTCTCCGGCCCTGACTTCTTTAATGATTTCTACATTGTAATTCTTTTCTTCAATTGCATCTGTAAATACGGAAATGAATCCATCTCCGCCATGTGCTGAAACGGATGAGAACCATCTCGGCCATGTATCGCCTAATAAGAAACTTGGTGAATCCGTCCATTCAAATCCCAGTTCACCTAACCACTCTTTCGTCGGTTTAGACTTAGCTACCAGATCATATAATAATTCCGGATCAGCAGCCTGGCTAAATCTGAAGAAGTACTGTAATGACATGTATTCTAATGAATCATAAACCTGAGTTTTACCTTCAGCTTTATAAGCTTCCATATCCTCGGCTACTTTCTTTTGCCAGCCCTTAACTGCTTCATTATCCGTTTCCCTGGCGATCAAACCTTCGATTTCAGCCATCTCACCATCCGTCATTTCGTGGATCGCGATAGCTTCCGGATCACAAGAAGCATAACCGCCGCCTGTACGAACCGTATTGCCGCCGATATAGGGGTTCTTTTCGATAACAATTACGGATGCGCCTTCTTCCGCGGCAGATACGGCGGCAGCTAAACCGGCTCCGCCTGCGCCGACTACGATAACGTCAGCTTCTTTTTCAACGGCTTCTCCTGCTGCTTCGTTATCGGCAATTTCCACTTTTTTAAGGGCCTCAGCGTCTCCGCCGGCCTGGGTTACAGCATCAGCGACAGCATTAAGAATCGCATTACTTGTGTTCGTTGCGCCCGTGATAGCATCAATGTTCAATGATTGATTCGCTATGATCAATTCCGGAATTTTTGCGATAGGAGCATCAGAAATACCTGGCGTTTCACCATGTTCTTTAATTTCGATTGATTTGATAGCGTCACTATCAAAAGTAACTTCCAGAGTTACATCTCCATTGTTTCCTTTCGCTGTAGCAGTATATGTACCTGCAGTGTATGTTCCGCCAGCAGTTACATCTCCATCGTTCCCTTCAGTTTCAGTTTCAGCTGCAGCCGCAGTAGTGTCAGTGCCTGCTGCGGCTGTTCCGCCAGTACTTTCTTCTTTCGAACCACAAGCTGCCAGGCTGACGGACATCATAGCAGTCAAGCCCAATAAGAAAATTTTTCTTTTTACGCTCTTCATAAGCCCCTCCTAATTATAGTTTTTGCGCATGGAACTTCTCATTTTCTCATTATAGTTAAATATAACCGAATTGCTTATAAAAACCATAAAGAATAAACGCCATGAGAATGAACCATACAATTTGTTAGAATATTCCCTTAAAATATCCTAAATTATATTATACCAAATATTAAAATATTGTCAATTTATTATTATTCGTTACTCAATAAGCGGAAAATGTTGTTGAAACTGCCCCAAAATCCTTTCCTCTGATTTCTCTGGTTCTTCCTTATAAGCCGAAGAAACCACATCATATCCCCACAAACTCTCTGTTGTAGCTTGCCTCAGGATTTTTTAGACTTCCTCCCTCTTTCATTGCGGGCTCATATACGTCATCTGAAACCAATGTAGTGTAGAAGCATAAAAGGATCTCTTCTCTTATAGGTACGAAGCCTTTTTGCATACATATTGTCAAAAACCAACCAGCCTCACTCCCCCTCTCCCCTCAGTTTCCAAAAAGCCTTAATCATCGTCTACATTCCAAAATCCGAACATGTATGACCGCAGCACAAAAGAGAAAGGGAAACCCTCAAAGCCGCTGCTGCCTCATGGTTTCCCTTTCATACAATCATAAATTGAAAACTACATAAATATTTTTTCCAACGTGACAAGTACACCGTCTTCTTCATTAGAGGGGCACACATATTTTGCCGCTTTTTTTACATCTTGGGAGGCATTTTCCATGGCATAGCTGTGCCCACAGTAATTCAACATTTCAATGTCATTTCCTCCGTCCCCAAAAGCAGCGCACTGCTCCGGGGATATCCCCCAGCGCTTTACAAGGCGCTTCAACCCCGAAGCCTTGTGACACCCAGGTACAATCAAGTCAATGGAGCCATGAAATATGCGCTGGATACTCCCCATAAAACATTTAATATGTCACATTCTTTCCAAGAACCATAAGCTCATACGGTCTCATCGTATAGGATTCCTCCCGGGACACACAGTCCCCGCCCGGCAACATATAATTTCCAAACAGCACCTCAAATCCCTTCCATTTCCCATCCCCCTTGATCCTCTGATTCTTGCCGTCCAGATTGCAGAATACCAGCATTTTCTGCTCGCCCAGCACTCTCTCATATGCTATGACCCTATCCGTTCCCGTCTCCCAAAACGAGATTTCCCCCTCCGAAATCACCGGATACTTTTTCCTCATGGCAATCAGTTTCTTATAAAAAGCAAGAATGGAATCATCGTCCTTCTCCTGGGCTTCCACCGTGATTTCTCTTCTGAACCCGGCGGACATGGGAAGCCATGGTTCTGTCCGTGAAAACCCGCCGTAAGTTTCCCCTGTCCACTGCATAGGAGTCCTGCTGTTATCCCTGGATCTTGCTGCCAGGGTCTTAAGGGCTTCTTCCTCTGTCTCCCCCCTTTCCAGCAAAATCCCATAATAATTCAGGCTTTCCACATCCCGGTACTGGTCAATGGAGGGGTAATGGGCATTCATCATTCCGATCTCCTCCCCCTGATAGATGTAGGGAGTTCCCCGCATGAGATGAATCATGCCTGCCAGCATTTTCGCCGACTCTTTCCAGTAAGCCTTTTCGTCTCCCAGCCTGCTTACAATCCGGGGCTGATCATGGTTGCACCAGAACAGGGCATTCCAGCCGCCCCCTTTTTGCATTCCCATCTGCCATTCCACAAAGATTTCCTTTAATTTCTTGTAATCCGTATCCATAAGCGCCCATTTATCACCGTCTTTATAATCTGTCTTCAAATGATGAAAATTAAAGCACATGGAAAGCTCCTTCTCCTCCGGCGCGGAATACCGAATACAATGCTCAAGGGATGTGGACGACATTTCTCCCACCGTCACCAGATCCTCAATCCCCGAATCCCTTACCAGCTCCTTCAGATATTCATGGATACGGGGGCCGTCACTGTAAAACCTCCGCCCGTCTCCCTCAAAATCATCCTCCATCACTTCCGGCTTGGAAACCAGATTGATCACGTCAAACCGGAATCCCTTGATCCCTTTTGCCTTCCAGAATCGGAGGATCTCCTTCAACTCCTCACGAACCTCTGGGTTATCCCAGTTTAAATCCGCCTGGGTCACGTCATATAATCGGAGATACCATTTTTTTAAGTGGGGCACATATTCCCATGCCGGTCCGCCGAATTTTGACTGCCAGTTTGTGGGAGCCTTATCCGGTGTTCCATCCTTGAAAATATAATACTTCTGGTACTTTTCCTCCCCTGCCAGAGCCCTCTGAAACCACGGATGACAGGTAGATGTATGGTTAAATACCATGTCCAGCATAATCCCCATGCCCCGTTCTTCACTCTGACTCACCAGACGCTCCAAATCCTCCATAGTCCCAAACTTGGAATCCACGGCGCAATAATCTGCCACGTCATACCCGTTGTCATTCTGCGGCGAAGGAAAAAACGGGGTCAGCCACAGATAATCCACCCCCAGTTCCTGGAGATAATCTAATTTTTCAATCACCCCGGGGATGTCTCCAAAGCCATCCCCGTTTGTATCCCGAAAAGATTTCGGGTATATCTGGTACACCGTCTTTTTTCTGAAATCCAACACTCTCTTATCCTCCCTTTTGCTCCAATATACAAGCATTCCTTTTCGTTAGCCAAACCGACCGCTCCCCCGTCACCTGAAGGTTACAACCGCTGTCTCGTTTTCCTTTACATCCATTCCCGTAAAAAACCGAATATCCTTGGCATTCCCCACATTGCTGATTACGCACACCGTCACGTCACGGTGGCCTGCCGCCTTAATCTTTTCCCGGTCAAACCGAATGAGAGGCGTTCCGGCGCTGACCTTCTGGCCTTCCTCCACCAGATATTCAAATCCGTCTCCCTTCATATCCACGGTGTCCAGCCCGATATGTAACAGAACTTCCATGCCGTTATCCAGCCTTAATCCGCAGGCGTGGCGTGAATCCGGCATCAGCGCCGCAATCTGTGCATCTGCCGGTGCATACAAGATCCCGCTTTCTGGAATAATCGCCATGCCATCCCCCAAGATTCCTGCCGAGAAAACACCGTCCCCGACTTCTGCCAGAGGAATCGCTTTTCCCGACAAAAATGCCGTCAGAATCCCGTTGCCCCCCTTTTCATCGGCTTCCTTTTCCTTCACTACAGAGGCCATAACTCCTGCCGCCGCGCTTGCACCTGTCCCTGCGGCAATCTCTGCCAGCTTAACAGTGTCATTCGCCCCTTCCGCCAATTTCTTCTTTCCCACAATTGTTGTCAATAAGAAGGGAACGGCAAAGGCAATCACCATACAAATCCCAAAAGAAGCCATAAACTGAGGCTGAATCGACAGGATTCCGGGAATGCCGCCTACGCCGATTGCGTTGGCCGTAGTCCCTGTAGCCACACAGACAACAGCTGCCATACCGGACCCGATCATACCGCAGACAAAGGGAAAGCCTCTCTTTAAGTTGACGCCGAAGATCGCCGGTTCTGTGACGCCTAAGTAACAGGAAATGCATGCCGGAATATTCACCTCCTGAGCCTGGGCGTCTTTTCTCTGGAGCCATACCATTCCAAGGACCGCAGAGCCCTGGGCAATATTGGACAGCGCGATCATAGGCCAAAGCATGGTTCCGCCGTAATCTGCGATCAACTGCAGATCAATGGCATTGGACATATGGTGAAGTCCCGTAATCACTAAGGGAGCATAAATCACACCGAACAAAGCGCCGAATATCACTTTAAATGTACCGGTAATTCCCGCAAACACCACTGCGGAAACCGCCGCTCCCATCTTCCAGCCAATGGGACCCAGCACAAAGTGGGCTGCCATAACCGACAACAGCAAGCTCAAGAAAGGAACCACGATCATGGAGATCACCTGAGGCGTAATTTTCTGGAAAAATTTTTCCAGATACACCAGGGTAAAGGCAGCTAAAATCGCCGGAATCACCTGCCCCTGATAGCCGATCATATTCACCTGGAAGCCCCCGAAATTCCACTTAGGGATCTCCGCCGCAGCCGTCCCCGCCACTGCATAGGCGTTGAGCAGCTGCCCCGATACCAAAGTCAGACCAAGGACAATTCCCAGCATCTGGGTAGTGCCCATCTTCTTTGTCACGGACCAGCAGATCCCCACCGGAAGCATATGGAACACCGCTTCCCCTATAAGCCACAGAAAACTGTCGATTCCTGCCCAGAACTGGCTGATGTCACACAAGGTCTTGGTGCCGTTCTCAAACAAATATAAGCTGTCAATGCAGTTCCTGAAACCAAGGATTAAACCGCCTGTAATAATGGCTGGAATAAGAGGCGCAAAAATCTCCGCCAGCGCCGTGATCACCCTCTGAAGGGGATTCTGGTTTTTCTTGGCCGCCTGCTTCACTGCGTCCTTGGACACTCCCTCAATCCCCGCCGCCTTCACAAAATCATTGTAAAAATCAGCCACCGTGTTGCCGATGATCACCTGAAACTGCCCGGACTGGGTAAAGCTTCCCTTCACCACCCTCATGGCCTCAATAGCTTTCACATCCGCCTTCCCCGGATCAGCCAGGGCAAACCGCATTCTCGTCATGCAATGCGAAACTGCCGCGATGTTCTCTTTTCCGCCTACCAGACGTAACAACTGTTTTGCGTCCTCTGCATATGTACCCATGCTACAATCCCTCCATATGTTTTACTTGTTTAAACATGTTTCTGTAATCTGTTATAGCACACTTGTTTAAACATGTCAACACTTTTCTTAAAATTTGTTTAAACAAGACGTTGACTTTTTCATTCTCTCTTTCTATAATGGAATTAATACATGAGAATTTCATAGAGGTGAAACATATATGCCAAAATCAATATACGAAACGATTTACAGAGATTTAAAACAGAAGATCGAAAACGATGTTTTCGCCTATCAGGAGCTTTTGCCCTCGGAGAATACGCTGATCCAGACTTATCACTGTTCCCGCAATACCCTTCGCCGGGCAGTCAGCCGTCTGGTAACTGACGGCTATGTGCAGACCATGCAGGGAAAGGGAGTCCGCAACATCTATCAGCCTATCGCCCAGACCGCCTTTACCATCGGTGAGATCGAGACCTTTCGGGAATCCGCGGCCAGAAACGGCCACCATGCTGTCACGAAGGTTCTCCTGTTTACCGAGTTTTCCATCAATGAAAGACAAGCCCTGTACACCGGTTTTCCAGCAGGAAGCGATATTTACTACATCCAGCGGCTTCACTATTTAGACGCCATGCCCCTGATTCTCAACCACAACTATTTCTTAAAGGAGGCGGTCCCCGGCCTCACAAAAGAGATTGCGGAAAACTCTATTTACGAATATCTGGAGCAAACCCTGCATATGACTATTGTAAACAGCAAGCGGGTCATGACCGTAGAAAAGATGACCCAGATTGATGAAAAATATCTGATGAAAGATGTCCATGATTATAACTGCATGGCAGTGATCAGCAGTCAGACCTACAACAGTGACGGCATTTGTTTTGAATACACCCAGTCCCGGCACCGGCCGGATTATTTCCGTTTTTATGACAATGCGGTGAGAAAATCTGTTTAATACTGTCTTGCGGAAATTGGGCTGAACCGGTTCCCTGTGTTATTCTGCAGGATCACCACCACGGATACCGCCCTGTTCACAGCCAACTACTGGCCTTAGGTCGGCATAGTAGATATCTCCACGCCTGATTTTTCTTCCTGTCATTCCTGGCTTCCTCCTTCCTAATATGTCGGCAAATCGATATTTCCTGTTCTTTCTTTATAAAAGCAGCGGCCTGAAATACAGACCGCTGCTTGTCTAACTTCGTAAATGCACACATCTGTGTACGCAGGTTATCCGCCTTACACAGATCGCCCTTCCTCACATGAAAAATCGTGCTTGTTCTTCATCTTCATAGTCTCCAGCCCAACAGGAGCATACAAAAGCTGCCTTTTTCCGCGCCTGCGGGGCTATAACTCAGATTACCTGAAACTCTTTCCATCTTCCCATTCGATATCTAAGCCGGATCAATACTGCGCGGATTCCCCAGTCACAAGCCATAGCAAGCGCTACGCCAATGACGCCCATATTCATCCATATGCCAAATACAAAGGAAAGAGCAACTCGACAGATCACCGAAGCAAAAATAGAAGTTACCATTGTATACTTCACATCCCCTGCTGCCCTCAGTCCATTAGATAAAACAAAACCTGACGGGTGGAAAATCGCATTGAAAAAATTATGAATGAAGCATAAAATAATAACCAGATGTACAGCCTCGTCTGACAAGCTGTACAGTTTCAGCACCAGTGGTGTCACTGCAAAAAATACTGTGTCCCAAATGATACAGCCCATGTAGGCGACCCGAAGCAGTTTCTTCATATAATATTCCGCCGCTTCATAATCACCGGCACCAACACACCGTCCAATTACTGTAATAAAAACAGGCCCCATAACGATACTAAACAATGCCGCCAGTGACCAGAAACTCTGCGCGACGCCGTTGGCTGCGATCTGCGTTGTTCCAAACATTGCAATGATACTGCTTAGTGCCACCTTAGAAACATCTAAAAGCGCGCTTTCGATCCCGCTAGGCACCGCAATGTGAATAATACGTCCTACCAACGCCTTTCGGAACGCAAAAACATCTTTTAATCTGACATATACCGTATAACTTTTATTGGAACAGGCGATCAGCATCAGAATTGCAGCTACAATCCTGGAGATCAAGGATGGGATTGCCACTCCCGCAACTCCGGCCCGCAGGACAAAAATGCCGATATAGTTTCCAATGATATTGATAACATTCATAACCATGGAAACTATCATTGTCACCTTGGTCTTGGACATGCTGCGCAGGATACTAGAGCAGCTGTTATAGATGGCAAGCATAGGAAACGATAAGGCTGTAATAAACAGATAGGTCAAACATGCATCCATAACCGCAGCTTCCACGTTGCCGAATAAGACAGACAGCAAAGGTTTACGCAGCAGAAGGATCAGCACCGTAATGACAATGGACACCCCTGCGGACACCATCACCAGTTGTCCGGCTGTCTGCACCCCATTCGCCTGATCCTTGCGTCCGATATACTGACTGATCACCACGGCTCCTCCCGAAGCCAATGCCGTAAATACAGCAATAAAAATAGAATTGATCTGATTTACCAGAGAAACCCCAGAAACCGCTGCCTCTCCTGCATAACTTACCATAAGCGTGTCGATCAGTCCAACCAGCAGCATCAGAACCTGTTCCACCAGAAGGGGAATGATCAGTTTCTTCAGATCGTTGTTACTGAATAGTTGTCTCTTTTTATCAATTTGAGTCTTTGGCTCCAATATATTTTTCATAACAGATCATCTCAACCTCTTTTCCTCTATGTCGTTTTTTCCTGCATCTGAGCAAAAATATATCGTCCTATAAAATTCCTACTGCCTCTCCTGCCTGATGGGTTTTGCCAGTCACGATCCGAAAGTCCGGATAATCGCTGCTGTTCGCCCTCACAAACACAGTCACTGCCGGATGCCCGGCTTTTTTTGATCTCATGAGCTTTCCTCTACGTCCTTTCTTTGTTCCAACACACTGGTTCTTGCGTGCCTGGTAACATATTCCAACTGCCTGCTGTGTTCTATCTTATATTTCAGATTTTTATGATAATCTCTCACAAAATAACATGCGAATAATACATTCAACAGATACAAAATCGAATTCTCTGTAGCAAATGTAGCAATCTTATTAAATAGCCTCTCTCTTGATGAAATATTCAAAACACAATCCGCAATCCTGCTAAGCTGGCTTTCTCCTGCACTGGTGATCGCCAGCACAGGAACATGATTTTTTTCTACCCAGTCCAGCAAATTCATAGGAACCCGATCGATCGTATTGCCCGAATATGATATAACAATTGCACAATCTTTTTCCGTCAGCGTGCCTGCCATCATTCCCACATCACTAGAGCTGGCAATGTAGATTTTTTTTCCGATACTGAGCATTTTCCTCACAAACAGCTGCGCGAGCTGAAGATTTGGATTCAAGCCAAAGATTGCGATCTGCTCAGCCTGTTCCAGGAGATCTGCTGCCTGATCCAGTGTTTTATCATCCAATAGGTCTGCCGTATCCAGAAGACTCTCCACTTGCAAGGAACACATTTTAGAAATAATATCCCTGGTAGAATCTGACTCTGCAAATGGATAATTAGGGTCTATATCTGTATAATGAGCCGCCTGATAATTCTGCTCTTCCATAAAAGCTCTGGAAAATTCTTTCCATCCCTGAAATCCCAATGCTTTTGCAAAACGTACCAAAGCCGCCTTGGAAGTGAATGTTTTCTCCGCAATCTCCTGCACCGAATATTCATGCAGATGCGTGCTTTCTTTTATGATAAACTCTCCAATTGCACGCCTTGATCCACTCCGATAATCATAGGATATCGATTCTACCTGATGAAGTAGATTCATATACGCCCCTCCTTTTCCATTTGCAGCCAGATATTAGGGATATTTATTCTAAATCTTTTTCATGGCTTCTGATAACGGTCATACATCTCATTCAAATAATAATGCAGCCCCTTCGGGTCAATGGTCCAGCCCCAGTCACTGTTCGTAAGATATGGATTTGCCGGTCCCCGCATCATATTGCCAGCAGCGATGGGTACTGTGGGATCATCTGTAGCAGTTGTACTTGAATAGTAGCTGAAAAACACAAAATCCACAGTTCCATTTTTTAATATATCCGCATCTTCTTTTGTTATCTCTATCGTCACACTTTCTTTTTTCCATAACCATTTTGCAAACGATGGATAAGCGCCTCTGGCCTGTACATCCCCACAATAGTAATTGGCATGGCGCATAACCTGCTGTGCTTTTAAGGCATCCTCCGGATTGCAGGTGTATGGATATGCCATCCGTCCCAAAATCATACAGCCAGCCTTGCTTTCCGGATCAATTTGGTGTGCCGTCTGTACTGCTTTTGCACTGGCAAGCAGTTGATGGTGAAGCGCCGTATATCTTCTCTGAGGAATATCCCAGCTTTCATCCATCGTTACTGCGGTCCCTACTGCCACAGCCTCCCCTTCCGGCAAAATACCTCAGCCCATAATATTTCCATAAACGCCCATGGTCAGAATATTGATTTTTCAAATACCTTTCTATAAAAATCCAGCCCTTCCTGATTCGGCTTCAATTCTTCTCCTGTTGGATAAATCTGCGCCCAGTTGATTGACATACGAAAGCATTGAAACCCCATTTCCGCATACAGCGCGATATCCTCTTTATAATGGTGGTAAAAATCTGCCGTTTCGTGACTGGGATAATGATACCCCGGCAAAATTCCATTGGTAATGTAACGGGGAGCCATTCTGGTTCCGCCGCTCATTACGTCCGGCACTGACAAACTAATAATAGAGTGCTGCCTTCTTCAAAGCCACCAATTTATAAACATTTGGCACATTCTGTCCAATGATCATCATATACTGCCCACCGGAATGCACAATGTCCAGTACACCTTCATTTTTTTGATATCGTCATCCTTTGGAACCGTTTCGTCTTTTAAACGCAAGCGTAATCTTGTCATACAGTGCTGGACGCTGTTTACATTTTCTTTTCCCCCAACCGCTGCTAAAACACGAATTGCTATTTCTTGATTTCTGTCCATCTCTTTTCCCCTCAGTGATTTTTGAATAGTAAGTTTGTTGACTGCGTATTCGAGAAACGTTGCGAATCGTTTTTCTTTATTTTTTTATACTAACAATTCTTCTTTTTTTGTTCAACCTTTCCAGTTTCACCTTTTTTCATGTAAAGACATAGTCATGGGGAATCTATGAAAAAAATTGAAACTACCATCCATCAGCATTTCTTACAGAAAGTAAAAGCAAATGATCTCCTGCTCCCCTGTCTCCACCCGGTTTTCGGCGGTGTTGGTGCTTTGGGATTCCAAAGGCAGCTTCACGCCCCACTCAGCCAGCACCTCATTGACTGCTTCCAGAAAGGGAGAAACCCTTCCAATGCCCAAATCGGCAGCCGCCTGATAGATGGTCTCCTTGATTTCCACCGGGGTCACGCCGAAATTCAATGCTGCCCCCCCATCTGACAGTGAAACTCTCCGATGCCCTGACATCCCAACAGCGTGGCAAGGATCGCCATATAACGGGTACGGTCATCCAAATTGTCCTGGTTCACTACTTCATCATAAGCAAAATTATAAAACCGCTCCATAAACTCCGGGGCAGTTTCCATCATTGTGGAGTGGCTGCCAGGAAACATTTTTTCATGATAGGCTTTCGCTGCTTCTGTTACCATATTTGTTTTCCTCCTCAATTTCAATTATGGGGAAAACGCAGCGAAAACCAGCTTTACTTTTGAGTTCCTGTTTAAAGTGGTATATTTCAATTTCGCTGTCCTCTGATTGAAAGCCATACAGAAGTTTGATAAAATAAGGATCAGATAAAAATAATTCACGGAGGAATGACAAATGAATCAGCCAGAACAATACGACCAGCGTATCGCCCGCATTATGGCAAAAATCGAAGCCCTGCATGATAAGAAGTTTTCCTTTTCCTGCGGGAAGTGGCCACCAGTCTGGAAACCGCCCATGAGTGAGGAGGACGTGGCAGCCTTTGAGTTGGAGAGGGGAATCCATCTGCCGAAGGATTACCGCCGCTTCATCACCACCATCGCCAGCGCCGGAAGCCAGCCCTTTTACGGCCTGCTGCCCTTACGCCAGAAGGAAAGCACCGTGGAGCAGCCTTTTCCTTACACTCTGGAGAATATCCTCTACTTTCTTCACATGACTGAGGAGGAGATGGACGAGTTTTATGATGAGGATACGCCTTTTACCGCTGATAACGGCCTAATAGCCCTGTGTACCGAGGGGGACGGCATGGACAGTGTTCTGGTGGTAAACAGCCCGGACCCGGATACCTACGGCACGGTCTGGTATTACGACCTGGCCAATGACTGCGGGATCATCCCTATGTGCGATAAGGAGACTGGAAAGCCCTTCCATTTTCTGGACTGGCTGGAATATTGGGCGGACCGGACAGCGGGCCTTCAGAGCACAGAGTATTTCAGTTTTTCCGAAACCGTACAGCTGCCGAAAGCGCCGGATAACCCCGACATCATGGGGCGGAAAATGGGATGGATCGAATAAACGATGAGAAATGGAGGTAAGACGATTGAAGAAGGTTCCTATTGATGAAGCTAAAATTCTAATGGCCATGGAAATTATCGAAAAAGCCGCTTCCCTTATGGCAGAGAGAGATTGCAGACAGGATCAAGAGGCCAGGAAGGAACTGGCAGAGCTGCAAGACCGTTTAAGGGAGCTTACTGGGAATCAAAGACTGCAGATAACAGATTTTCAGAGGTATTGGAGTTATACAAGTCTGGAAACCATGGCGAGGAAAGCGCTGATGGCGCCTCCCTCCAAAGACAATGTGTCCAATGAACAGATCAAAGAAATCGTTTTAGGGATTCTGAAGCACGAGGAAGCCGAAATGGACTGGTGGCTGGAATATCTCAAGATCAATACCGGTTTGGTCAATCTCACCGACTATATCTTTTACCCCAATCTGGTTGGTCTTGATATGCAGGCTACCCTGGAGCAGATTGCGGATAAGATCATTGCCGACAGAACATAGGGGAGGGGGTCCGCCATGGAGATCTGCTGTATACCCTCTTCGATTTGAAACAATTGAAAAAGGAGCAGATTCCCGACCCCACCTCAGCCGATACCGCCATTTTAAAAGGAATCCTCCATGCCATAGATTCCTGTAAAACCGGAGATTTTCCCGGTGTGCTGCGTGATAAACTAAAAGACGTTCCAGGGCTGAAATCCAATCAGGATGAACACCTGGTCCTGATCGCAATATTAGCCTGTGCCGGAGTATTAACGCCCAAATTCTATCATAGGCCTACAAGCGGGAAACACGATTGGAAGTTCGCTGAATATTGGCGCAGGGAAGATGGATGTTGTACCGAGGTCATAGAAAACTACCCGGCGGCTCTTTCGTATCTTCAGGAGATTCTGTTATCACATTGGGAACTTCCTTAATTACAGCGGCTGAAGCAGCCGGAATCACGGTAACCTCTTTATGGGTACCAGCTGGTTCCTCAATCTTCCCTATTTCCACATCCGTAACCTCTTTTTCCGAAATCATGGCCATATCTTTGGAAAGTGTTGGTGTTCCCGCTTTCGTCTTCACCGTTTCCGGTACTTCCGGTTTGATAATCTCTGCCTCCTGGGGTTCTACAATAACCTGGGATTCTTCCGGCTTTGCCGGTTCTGTTTGTATCGGCTCTACGGTTATGCTGACCTTTTCCTCCTCCTTATCCGGAACCAGGACAACATCCTCCATATCATCCACTTCTTTGTCGGAGATCTCAAACGTATGGTTTTCCTTTTCAGAATCGACCTGAATATTTTCGAAATCGTGAACCGCGTCACTTGGACTTCCCAAACCGCCCGATTCATCTTTAGCTGCCTCCTGCCCAGCCACGCTTTCCTGTCCTTCTGCTTCCTGTTCCACTGTGCCGGACATCTCCTGCACAGACTCTGTGGAAACTTCCTCCGTTTCTGTCACGTCTGCCCAGGTAATCCTTGCGGCAGCCGCAATCGTCATAATAACCGCCATAATCACAATCGCTATCACTTTTTTGTCCTGTTCATGTTTCTTCTCCTTTATGAAGGCCTCTTATTTAAGAATACTGTTTATGCGCTTTTCATTTTCTCAGCATTCCTCTATCCTTCCAGTCAATTATGGAACCGGATACCTGTCACAAACACAAAACACACAGAAGAAACCAGATTGAATGGAATCAGGCTTTATGATAGAATCAGAATCATAAATCACAGTGATTGGGAGGGCGTATGGGAAAAAAGAGGAAGACACTTCCGAAAGAAATGAAGGAACTTTTAGAAAACGGCAATATTGGGTTGCTCAAGGAGCAGTTTTTGCGCTGTGATCCCAATGCGGTCACACATAGCAAATATGGTTCCAATATCTTTTCCATGTCGCCTTTGCCAAAGGAATTTGCCTTTTGGGCCAAAGAACAGGGCGCAGATGTGAATTTTAAAGATTACTATGAGAAAACGCCCATCTTTAACCAGGCTTCCGCCTGGAATGGCGATGTACAGCTTCTCATCAATTTGGGGGCCAATGTGAATGTTTCCGATCACTCCGGTGTAACCCCCTTGCACCTTGCCGCATTATATGGACGAAAGGAGGCGGTGAAAGCCTTATTGGAGGCCGGCGTGGATGTCAATATCAAATCGGGCCGGATTGACTGGCCGGGATTTCTTACACCTCTGGAAAAAACGCTCCTTCAGGACCGCCTGCCCTATCAGGAACTGCTGGAGATCTGTCAGCTGCTCCTGAACCATGGGGCAGCAATCACGGACCAGTGCCGGGAAGCTCTTGGCAAGTCGGCGGAACGTTTCCAGCGTGTCAAACGGGGAATCACCAACCCGGATTTCCAACGCAGTCAGACAGAAGGGCTGGAACATCTTTGCCAGATCTTTGGTGTGGCGTTTCCTGAGGAAGCCGTTTTTCACGATGGAACGTCCCCCATCCTTGTACCGGAGGAAAGCAAAGGCAAGGCGTTTCAGTGGCTCTGGAACTATCTTGTCCCACCCAGCGGGAAGGCCCTGACTGCCCAAGGGGAAGCCATCCGTATCGCTGGCCGAATTGACCATGAAATCACGGCCAACGGCGGCATGAACTGGGACGGTGAATATCGCAAAATGCTCCATGCCTTCCCCCAGTACCTGCGCCTGGGAAATCCGCTGCATGATGAGGATATTGCACAGGCGGAAACCATCACCCGTCTTTTACGGGACAGCCGGGATGACGGAACCCTGAGCATGCAGCTATGTGCCTATGCTGTGGCTTGGGTATTATTAAATCCCAAGGTACTTTCCCCGTTGGAAGCAGATTACTCAAGATAAATACAGCTTCTTTCAGTTTCAGGCCATGAGGGCTTTATCATTCCCCATCATGTTACTGGTAAACTACAAGCAAAAGCCCCACACAGGGAAGAATCGGCTCTTTCTGCTATTTGGGTAAATCCGTTATTCCCGTTTTGCTTAACTAAGCCAATTTGGTGACTTATAGCAAATCCAAAGAATACTTGGATACCCAAAGTACAGAAAGGACCGAAGAATCTTCTGGTGAGGCTTTTTCCTATTTATTTTGGCAAACTGTCTTTTATATCTCCACGCTTTTTCCTTACCAACGCAATCAGCAATAAAAATGATACCAGGGCCGCCATAGGCGCCACCGACCGGTCTCCCGTCTTAGGAAGAACATAGGTCTTCTCCGGCTCCGGAATCTTTGCGGGAAACGGCTCCACCGGCTTGGAAACTTCCATATTCACCGCTTCCGGTTTGGGCACCCCTGGCCCGGAGGTACTGCTTCCGGTAATTCTTCGGTGTGCGCCATTTCCATTACCTGAACTCTGGCCGGCACACCCTGGTTATAATTGTAGCAGAAGCTGACCTGGCCGTTGACCATAAACACAGCCTCATTCTGATGATAGAAACTGAACACCACATCCCTGATCAGTTTCTCAGGAATCTTTGCCTTCAGGTTCTGGTACTGGGCAATGGATTGGAACGCATAGGGACTGATAGAATCGAACCGTTCAAAGTACCCGTCAGGAAAATCCGCCCCCACAGCCACCTTAATCAGCCTCCTCTCCTGCCACAGCGCCTTCCCGTCACTGCCATACAGCGTACTCCCTGCCGTGTCAAACTTTCCTACATAAGCGCCATACCAAATATCCGGGGACGTGCGCACAGCGGCATTTCCCGCCATCAGGGCATCAATCTCCGTGTCCGCAAAAGAAATATGTTCCACAGAGGTTACCTGGTTTAAATCCAGGGTATCAAACCTCCCATAGTCCATGTTGAATATCCGGCTTATCCCATCAGGTACCCGGTAACTTTTCCTCTCATTTCCAGAAAGGTATTTCACCAAAATACCATTCCCTCCAGACGTTGCGCTTAAAACACCCTCATCCTTATGAAAAGCCAGAGTTCCCTTATTTTCCGGGCTGATCTCAATCTCCCTTAAATCCTCCGCCCCGTAAAACGTGGTCGTGGTGACCCCTCTTACGTTTTTCCCAATCACAAGCCTTGTAATCCCATTCTGTCCAAGGAATGTACTTGTCTTATCCTTGGCGCCCAGCTGTGTCACCGGTATCCCATCAATCTCATCCGGTATGACCACTTGGCCGTCCTTTACCCCGCTGTCCCGGACTCCGGCCACTGCATAGCCGGAGCTTATGTCCCTCACATCAAAATCACCCCTCCACTCGGCAAATGTGTTCATGCCGAAAGCAGAGACACAGAGCATACCGGCCAGGAAACCGGAAACCGCTTTCACCATACGTTTATCCATCGCTTTCTCCTTCTTTGCTGGCTTAGGAGCTGTCCCGAAATAATCTGCAATATTTCGGGACAGCTCCTTATTTCTCATGCCAGAAACATCTCACGGCAATTATGGAGAGAATTTCCCGGACATAAGAAAAGTGGGACTGTGAAAAAATGGAATGATTGAAATGTTACCATTTTTATTTTCAGACCTATTGACCTGATAGCATGAAACAACTATAATATGGTTAAAATAATACTATCAAAAATAGGAGGTGCTATTATGAATATTCGTCCATCCGCCGCAATCCGCCAGAATTACAACGAAATTGCCGATCTGTGCCGGAAGACCGCAGAGCCTATTTTCCTTACTAAAAATGGCGAAGGCGATTTGGTCGTTATGGACATTGAAACATACAATCGAAGGGAAAAAATGCTGAAACTTCGTGAGGAACTGCTTGCTGTTGAAGAAGACCGGCAGGCAGGCAGAGTTGGGTGTACCTTAGATGAACTGGATGCTTATCTGGATGATATTATTGCCGAGGAATAAGATATGACAAAAGACAGAAAATACAGAGTTGTCGTTTCTGACCGGGCTAAAAGGATGCTGGGAACACATATCCGTTTTATGGCACAAGTCAGCAAGGAGGCGGCAGCGGCAAAAAAGAAACAGCTTATGACTGCCATGGGTTCACTCTCCCGAAACCCGCAGCGTTTTCCCTTCTTTGAGGAACCATACATTCCCCAAAACAAATATCACAAGATGTTTGTAGAAAAGTGGTATCTGATTCTTTATCAGGTACAAGACGATATCGTCTATGTAGAATATATCCTTGATTGCCGCAGGGAATACGGCTGGCTTGTACATTGACCGTATTTCTATGAACAACATCTTTCCCGCCAACGAGAAATAATAAAGCAGGTACAGCCATTTAAGGGGCTGTGAAAAAAGTCACTATTTTCTGCAGGAAAATAACCGGATATTGCAGAAGACCGTTGTTATCAAAACGAGAGTGTAAAAAAATCTGTGTCTATGGGAATTTAGGTTTCCTTGATAAGAGTTCGATATGTAAGATATTGCTGTCGATTTTTTGAATTTTTTGTTGTTGATGACTCTTCCTATTTATAGTATAACCATTGTTGGGGTACTTATACATCCAATTCGTATTTTTTTACATCAAAAGAACGGCATCTTAAGAACTGCTTTTCTGTGGGCTCTGCCCACACCCGGCCTCAGGAATAAGACTGGGATTTTCCGGCAATCCTTTAAATGCCGATGGAATAAGGCTGGGGCGGCCCTCATTTAAGGTAAGCCGCCCTGGCTTTTTCTTTCTTATAAATACTCTGTCAGCCTTTCCCCATATAATACAATCAACTGGTTCAGCACCTGATCCCATCCACGGTATCTCTGGGTCCATTTTTTCGTGATGTTTTCACTGGCCAGATACAGCATTTTTTCTAAAGACTGGTCACTTGGAAATACACTTTTGGCCTTTGTTACTTTCCGATACTGACGGTTTAGACCCTCTAGAATATTTGTGGTACTATCACGAAATCGGTATAGTACCACCTATTTGATACATCGACTATGAGACTATCCATCCAACGCACCATTAAATTTATATCCAATCCCCCATACCGTTAAAATATAAACTGGCCTCGTTGGATTCGGTTCAATCTTCTTTCTGATTCTATGAATCAGTCTTACCACGTTGTCTTCCGCACTCAGGCAGGGCATGTTCCATACCTGTTCATAGATTTGGTTTTTAGAAAATACCTGACCTGGATATTTTGCTAATAAGTACAGAATATCAAATTCGTAATTGGTCAGTTCGATATGGTTACTGCTCTGTTTGACGGTTCGGGATTTGGGATCGATTTTAAAATCACCATATTTCAAAAGAGTATCTACTGATTCAATTTGTTGCTTTTCTTCAAAAGAAATAAATAAATCATGAAAAGCTACGTTTTCTCCGTTGTCAAGAGTTGCGATTAATACTCTTTTCATAGTTTTTTGCTCTGTTCTTTCATATGTATACTTCTCCAATATCCCCATTCAGGTATATTGATTGTTTTTCAATATCCTTCGGGCAGACAGCCTCTCCATAATTGATACAGGCATATACGGCTTTCGGATTCTCCGCCGTCATCTGCCAAAACGGTTATTTAATGATAACTGGGGTATTCCCACCTACCCCAATCTCCAATAACAAAATACGCATTCATTTATGACGACGGATTAAATCATTGTACCTCTCCGCCGAAATCGATAAACCGGAACCTGCGCCGATCACAACAGCATCCGCATCATTTCCGCACAGTCCATGCGGAGCTGTATCCCGCTGAACGAATGGATGCAGTTGTCAATACATTTGTGATTCGGCACATAACATCCCGTCATGCCGCTGTTTGCTGCATTCACTATCGCGTCACAGCGCAGGGTGGTGATATCCCCCTGCCAGAGATATAATCCATCCGATACCGGGTCCAGATCCTCAAGGTCCGTAATTCCTTTGGCAGCCGTTTCTGCCTGCAGGTATTCATCCTGCACTGTGAGAAATTCCCTGCTAATCTTCCTGGGAGGCCGAACATTCATTAATCCCCGAAGCAGCCGCTTCTGCTCCTCTCCCCCTGTCGGGATATCCATATTCCGATACTGCACATTTTCCTGCAGAAGTTCCCGTATCAAAAACTTCCTTCGTTCACCCTGATCCATTCCTGACTCCTTTCTCTTCTGCGAAAGCTTTGCAAAGATGCCTTAGCACCCATAGAGGATAACCTGCTTCGGGCAGATTTCCGCGCACCGCCCACAATGCAGACAGCGGTTCTGGTCTATCACCGCAGGTCTGCCTGATATGTCGATACATTTCTGCGGGCAGACAGAATAGCACAATTTACATCCGATACAGCCCTGGCCTGCAAAATATCCCGTCTGCTTTGCCTTTGTATTCCCGATTACAAAGATGTCCCTGACTACATGGGACGGCTCGCTGATATCAAAGTATTCCCCTTCGGCCTCATATACGCAGAACACCTCCAATGCCATGCGCGTATCATCCGGATAGATTTCCTGCATATATGCATTCTTCTCAAAAATCTCATCCAGCCTCTCCGAACCGATATTTTTCACTTTCCCCCTCAGTGAGACAGCCGCCTTGCCTTTTGTTGCGGAAACTGCGATAAACTGCTGCTCCATGACCTGCCTGTAAAATTCTTTCCCTCTGGCCGTCAAAAAATATACACCCTTATCATCCCAAAGCATCATATCGATCACTCGGGTCTGGGGATGTCCGTCCGCCCCTATGGTGGCCACCGTCGCAGAATGGAACTCCTCCACCAGTTTTTTCAAATACACCTTGTTTTCCATAGTTTAACGTACCCCCTTCAATACCGGCGTGAGCCTTTTATAAACCATCATAGTAGAAATCCCGATTGCCAGTCCTTTCAGCACATTGAACGGAAGAACATGAAACAGTACCACATCCGGCTTCGTCTGGATAAAAGGAATAAATGCTAAAAGAAGCAGCCACCTGGTCTAGCGGCATAAATATCTCAAACATGGGAAGCAGGATAAAATAATTTGCAGCTGCCGCAGCAATCCCCATAATGAAACTGCCCGCTATGCAGGAAACCCATGCCGTCTTCTTTGTTTTATGAAATCTATATATAAAGCCCGCCGCCCACACATAGGAAGCCCCTGTGAAGAAATTTGCCAGTTCCCCAACACCTCCCGTCGAAGTGGATAACAGCTGCAGCCCATTTTTTACAAGCTCAATCATGACGCCGGAAACCGGCCCAAAAGCAAACGTCCCCACCAGCGCCGGGAAATCCGGCAGATCCATCCGGGCAAATGCCGGGGATTCCAATTACTTTAAATCAGTTTCTTCCAAGTTGATAGAAGACATCCGCAATGTAACCGGCCCCGCCGCAAAGAACTGGCAACTGCAGCCGTTATTTACAAAAACGAAAACAATTCATCAGGGACGTTCTTTTTACCTAAATTCGGTTCCGTTATTTTTCCTATTGCATGTCTGGTAGGAAAGATCATAACCACAGTTGCGTCAGCCGGTGCGTAAAGTTTTCCGTTTATCGGTTCAATTCCAACGCCAGCCCCCATTGTTCCCGCAGAAAAAACCGGATCTGCCACCTGCCCTAAAGCAATGACCTGGCCTTCCATAGGGCAATATACGGTTTTCATTTTATAAGTCATGCTTTCTCTAATTTGAGCTGGTATTTGTTTTGTCTCTCTGTTTCCCGATAATTTACCAAATAATCCCATAATTCTCCCCTCGTCCTACAGTTCTTCACCATTGGAAGCAATTACCTTTTTATACCAGTAAAAGGAATCCTTTCGCAGTCTCCTGCCGCTTCCCTGCCCCATATCATCCAGATCCACATAAATCATTCCATAGCGCTTTGCCATCTGCAGTGAGGAAGCCGAAACAATATCAATACATCCCCAGGTAGTATATCCCATCAGCTCCACACCATCTTCCAGTATGGCACGTTTCATTTCACGGACATGCTGTCTGTGATAATCAATGCGATAATCATCATGGATCTCTCCCTCGCTGCTTACTTCATCTACAGCTCCAAGTCCGTTTTCCACGACCCACAACGGCTTTCCATACCGGTCATAAAGTTCCATAAGCGCAATGCGAAGTCCCACCGGGTCAATTTGCCATCCCCACTGACTCTTGGGAAGGTTTGGATTTAATACTCCTCTTGCCGTGTTAAGAGCGGCCCCAGGCAGTACAGATGCATCCTTTGCCGAGCAGGTGGAGGAATAATAAGAAAAGGATACAAAGTCAACGGTACCGTTTTTCAGAGTCTCCCTGTCCTCTTCTGTTATATCCAACCGAACCCCTTTTTTCTTTAACCGGATATTCAGATATTCCGGATAACAGCCCTTTACCTGCACATCACAAAACGCATCATTGCTGCGGATATCCTGCATTGCCTGAAGCACATCCTCTGGTTTGCTGCTGTACGGATAATACGGATGCTTTGTGATCATGCAGCCCACCTTCGCATCCTTCCTCAAAGAATGAATGATGCGGACGGCCCTGGCACTGGCCACAAGCTGATTATGTACGGCCTGATAACAAATTTTTTCTGCATGCTCCTCAGTATACCTGCTGCGTATGATCGCTCCTGCATCATATGGATGTCTTAAAATACTGTCAATTTCGTTAAAGGTGATCCAATATCTGACCTTATTTTTATATCTGTCCGCAATCACCCTGACATATTCCTCGTACAGGTCGATTACTTCCCTGGAAGCCCACCCATTATAATCCAAAGCAACATATAACGGGGCATCGTAGTGACAAATCGTAACCAGAGGTTCTATCCCGTATTTTTCCAGTTCATCAAAAACGCGGTCATAAAACGCAAGCCCCTGTTCATTCACAGTTCCCTTGTTTAATGGAAAAATACGACTCCACGCAATGGACAAACGCAGTACCTTATACCCCATTTCCGCAAAAAGGGCGATATCTTCCTTATAATGATGGTAAAAATCAATCCCTCTCCGCTTCGGATAAAATGTCTCATCCATATTTTTGCTTGCTTCCAGCACTTCCTCCAATGTCACGTCGGCATTTTTAAACAGGTTCTTTTGATCTGTCTTATCCGCTTTTACCCGCAGTGGCTGGCAGTCCGTCACAGACATTCCTTTTCCATCCTCTAACCATGTGCCCTCTGCCTGATTAGCCGCTATTGCTCCGCCCCACAAAAAACCCTGGGGAAAATGATTCCGTTCATCCCGCATTTTATCCATCCTCCTAATTCTCTTTAAAACCAAGAAGCCATGTCACGCCAAATGCCACTGCCATTGCCGCTGCCATTCCGATCAGCATAGCCGGTGTTGTTTCAGCAAATACCAGTAATCCAAAAATACCGTTTTTGCCCATGGCAAAGGCCTTTGCGCCCAAAAGTGCCGCCAGGCATCCGCCTGCAAAGGCTCCTGCCGAAGTTCCAATCAACGGACGCTTGAGAGGCAGCAGCACACCGTAAAGCCCCGGTTCCGTAGTCCCTGCAAAAGACGCTGCTGCTGTTCCAAACACTACGCCTTTATACTCCTTATCTTTGCTTTTCACGGCTACTGCCAGCACCGCCCCTAATGTAGCAAAACAATTTGCCAGCATAGCAGGGCGGATCAGATTATCGTATCCAAGACTGCCCAGCAATTCGGTCATCACCGGGGCAGTAACCGTATGGGCTCCAAAAAGCACCAGGAATGAATGTGCCACCGCCAGTATCCCGCATCCCAGAAAACCTACATACGCCTGTACCGCAAGAACTGCCTGCGCGATAAAATATCCAATATAGTATCCTGCCGGCCCAATGATATAAAGCATCAGGGGAACCATGATTACAATACACAAAAACGGCCCGAAGATCGATTTAAGAACTTTTGGGAGCACTCCATAGATTATCGGCTCCAGCCTGCTTAAAACATAAGTACCTATCAGCATAGGAAAAATGGTGGAAGAATAGGAAAGCGCCGGGAATGAAAGTCCGAACAAATTTGCGGCCGCTTCCTTATTCTGCACTACTGCGGTAAAATTAGGATTCAGCAAAAATAAGGCAATGAACGCCGCTATAAACGGATTGCATTTCAATCTTTTCGCAGCGGCAAAGCCAACAAACGCCGGCATAAAATACAGGGTATTCCTTGCTACCGTATTGAAAACCAGGTAAGTAGGCGTGGTAGTATCAGCTCCGAATACCATGCCTGCCACCGATAATGCTGCGCTCACCAGTCCGGCTCCAATGAGCAGAGGGATGATCTGAACCATAACGCCTGAAATATAATCCATCAGTCTGGAAAGCAGGTTTCTTTTCTTCTCTCCGGTTTTCTGTTCTTTTGAGCTCTCTGAGCCTTCCTCATCAAAGCCATACATCTTTACTACCGCATTATACGCGGGGATCACTTCTCCGCCCATGACTACCTGGTACTGGTTATTTGCCTGCACCACGCTCAGCACACCTTTTAATTGTTTTACCGCCTCCGTGTCTGCCTTTGACTCATCTTTCAATGTAAACCTCAGACGTGTAACGCAGTGTGTCAAGGCTTCTACGTTTCCTTCCCCGCCTATCAGTTCAATCAGTTCCCCGCTGAATTTCTCGTAATTCATAATAATGGCCCCTTTCTTATTATGTAGGTATTCTTCATTACTGTCCGGCCAGACACGCAACTTATTGATAATGTTATTATAAAATCCTACAATATATTTGTAAAACTATGATTTTTAATATATAATATTTTCTATCTAAATATATAAAATTTTGAAAGAAGCCATTCCATGACCCGCGATGATCTTACAACCTTCCTTGCCATCGCTGAGAGCGGCAGCCTGCGTCAGGCCGCCGACAGTCTGTATATCGGGCAGGGAACCGCAAGTTTACGTTTAAAACGCCTGGAAGAAGAACTGCAGGTATCTCTCTTTTACCGTCATAAAGGAATCAAAGGAGTCCGCCTGACACCAGAGGGGGAATCTTTTCTTAACATTGCCCAGCAGTGGCTCGCTTTATGGAAAAATGCCGAGCAGCTGAAACATATGAAAACGTATCGGGAGCTTCATGTCGCCGCCCCCGATACGTTCAACAACTTTCTTCTGATTGATGTATACTGTTCTTTTACAAAAAAACATCCGGAGACTGTTCTCACCATTCAGACAGAACACTCTACGGAAGTTCATCAACTGATTGAAAACCAGCAAATGGACATAGGCTTTGCGTCAAATCTCCATCCTTTTTCCAATGTGGTCGCTACTCCATTCTTTTCCGAGGATATGGTATGTGTCTGTCATGCAGACTCTGCCTTTGCAAACTCCGGAAACTTCAGCGATCTGCAATCATACAACGAAGTATATTCTCCTGTTTCCACGGAATATGGGCTTTGGCATAAACAGTTTTTCCCTAATACCGGAAGATTCAGGATCACAACCGGCACTGCTTCCATGCTTCCATATTTTATGGAAGATCCGGATTCATGGACTATTGTTCCCAGCACAATCGCTCAGCTGCTGCTTGCAAAAATTCCTGGCCTTGTCCGCCTGCCCATCAGCTTTTCGCCTCCCCGCCGGACCGCCTATATTTTACTCCACCGGTATTCTAAACCCTGGATCAGAGACCTGACAAGCCTGCTGGTACACGATGTCATAAATCATATACAGAAAAATTATCAGGTGAGTTTGTATAAAAAAGAATTAGCCCAGGCGTTTCCTGCGAATCCTCTTTCTGAATAAATAATTATAAACAAAAATAACCGCTGACATCAGATTATCTTTACCAGATATTCAATCATCGGTATGCTGATCAGTGACATAAGCGTTGAAGTAACAAGCACTTTTGACGCGAACTCCGGATTGCGGCCATACTTTTGTGAGAGAATCACAGTTGTTGTAGGCGCAGGCATGGCCGACAGTAATACACATACCTGTCTGGCCAGCGTATCCAGGGGTGTAAGCCGCAAAATAAAAATCAAAACTAAGGGAATAAGAAATAAGCGGTAAATACTGAATATTGTCGCGTGAACGCTGAACATTTCTTTTAATTTCAGATCGCTTAATACACTTCCGATTACAATGAGACATATGGCTGTCGTACAATTTCCAAGGGCGCTTAAGGTTGAGCTGATTGAGTCTGGAAGGTAAATTCCATTGGTGTACAGATACATGATGCCGATTCCTGCAAAAATAGATACCACGCAGGGATGTGTAAGAATTTTTCTGACCACTTCTTTTTTATCTACCTTTGCGTACAGCGGCAGTCCATAGAGCCACATAAAAATCCGCTGCGGAATCACAAAGATCGACGCATATAAGACACCCGTAGTTCCATATACGGCACCTATTACAGGAATCCCAATAAAGCTGGCATTGGTTACCATGGTAGAGTATTTACATGCCGCCTGCTCTTCCTTCGGAAATTTTCTATAAAGGAAAAGATTTAATCCCATATAAAAGAGCTGAATACAAAATGCGGTTATCAAAACATAAATCGTCGCCTTTAATATTTCGGGTGACAGGTTCATTTGGAAAGAGCAGAGGATCGAACAAGGCAAGATTACACAAACTACAATATCTGTCAGTTGATTGCGTGTTTGAACACTTATCATCCTGATCTTTCCTAATACATATCCAACAATCAGCAATAAAAATATTTCTATCTGAAGACTTACCATAATTATAACCCCTTTCCATTTGTTTCTGTCACACCCAATACTTAACTTTACTTTTGTATCGTTGGAAAATTGTTTCTGCATACACCGCCTTGTCCGCCAGTCTTGAAAATCCGACACTATGTTGTTATAATAAAAGTCAATATGATAAGGGGGAGATGAACTTGGCAATCTATCTGGAAGCCCGTAAAAAAACGAGAAATGACATTGTGCAGGCGTTTTGGGAAATCTATGCGCAAAGGGATATAACCTCCATCACAGTAAAAGATATAGCCCGCCGCGCAGGCGTCCACCGCTCTACGTTCTATGTTTATTTCGACTGTATTTTTGATGTTCTCGCCGCTGTAAAGCAGGAGCAGTTAGAGAAGCTGAAAACGGTATGCGCCACCTTCATTTCCAGTGAAAGGGGCTATGCCGAATTTCTTGCCGCTATGAAGAAGCTGTATGATGAAAACGAAAACTTTCTGGCAGTGCTGCTTCGACAGGACAGCGACTTTTCGTCAGAGTATCGTCAGGTCATGATTGACAAGCTGCGGGGCGACATAGGCTGGCATACCTATCCCGCAGGCTCAAAATCGGAGACCATTGTAAACTCTGTTCTTGACGGTATGATACGCTTTTTTATCACCTGTCTGCAAACACGGGTCTGTACCTTGGAAAGCGCTTACCAATTTGCTTCGCACAGCGTAGACAAAGGGATTGCCCCTGCGTTGGAACAGGAATTTGGTATCAAAGTCAGGGATGTCCTTTAATCGGATTTTAAGACTGAGCGGCCAGGCAAAAAGCCCCCTGGCCGCTCAGTGCCGCAAAAAACGACGGTGCCGGGACATTAAAAATCCCTGTAACAACGGAGCTACTTCAGCCCGCAAGCGTGCCGAACCGCCGTGCGGCCGCTCCAGATATTGTTGGCGTTGCAGGAACCGGGGATGTCTATGGTATAGAGCCCCTTGTAAAGCGCCACACCGTCTACGCCCACAGCATAGAGATTGGAAACCACCCCGCCGCCGGCCGAACGGACCTCACCATAGGGAGTCGTATCCAGGCCGCCGATGGTGGTCAGAAAGTAGATGCCGCTGTTCTTGCTCATATAGTAGGGAGCAGTAGTCAGAGCTTTCATGTACCCTGCTTTTTTTCCAAACTCAATATCCTCGCCGTTTTCACAGGAGACATTGTATTTTTTCACTGTGGCAATGAAGGCTTCAGGGTCTATCCCCGCTTTGACTGCCAGTTCCTCCAGGGTATCGGCCTTAAAAATACTGCCGTCATCTACTGCTATTTCTACCAAAGCGGCATTGTCGGTGCCAACGCCGGCAATCTCATCCATCAGCGCCTGATCGAAAACCGCATAGGTAATTTCCTGGGAGCGCACTGCCTGGGCTGCGCGGCCGGGAACTTTCTCACTGCAATTCTCGTCTACAAAGCGCAGGCCGTCGCCATTGACCCATAGCGCAGAAGGATTCCGGGAAAGAGAACTGGAATTTCTCCCCAGCTTGGGATTCATGGGGTATTCCATCAAAGAGGCATTGTCCAGCCAGCTTTTCCCGCCGGCGGCCAGAGCCATGGTAATGCCGTCTCCGTTGTGACCGGGCATCCCAAAGACCTCTGTTTCTTCTACATTGTATCCCATTTGGGCAATCAGCTCATCATTGTCGGCAAAACCGCCAGTGGCAAGGATTACGGTTTTTGCCTCAATGTAAAGAGGCCCATCCGCGGACTGGGCGCAAATGCCTGCCACAGCGCCACTGTCATCCACCACCAGCTTTTGACCCGGTGTCTCGTAGAGTATGGTACCGCCTAACTCCTCGATGCGGTTGACCATGGGAGTAACAAAGCCGTTACCGCCGTCCCTTTTGGTTTCCCCGACCCACCAGTGGGCGGTATCATAAACGCCGGTGCCGTTATAGTTGTCTACAAAATCTTCCATCATCAGGCAGCCCTGATCAATGAGCCAGTCGATGTTGTCGGCAGAGTCCTGGATTACCTTGCTCCAGCGGGTACCGTCCACGGAATAGTTGAAGGTCTCCATCTCCAGAGTAATGATTTGGGCCGGAGTAAGTTCAATGCCCAGCGCATCCTGGAATCGTGTGCCTACGCCCATAACGCAGGATGTGACGGTCCCGTTTCCTCCCGCCGTATTACGGGACTCCAGCACGATTACGTTTTTATCCTGATTCAGAGCCTCCACTGCGGCGGTCAGACCGGACATTCCGGCACCCACGACCACGAAATCCGTGTTCATATCCCACGTTACGCTATCTGCCGTGATAACACCTTCGTCAGCGGGCTCTTGAACGGTATCGGTCTGCTGGGAGCCGGCCGACAAAGCCGCGGAGCTTTCCGCCGGGGCGGATGTTGGCATGGCAGAGCTTTCCACCGAGTCAGATACCGGTATGGCGGGGCTTTCCGTCGAGTCAGCTGCCGGTTTGGCGCATCCGGCTAAGCCGGCCAGAGAAAGCGCCAGGACTGTCCCCAAGGTCCTTTTTAGAAAAAATGTTTTGTTCATATTCCAGTTCCCTCCGTTTCGTAAAATGTAGTTCAGAACTTGTCGCTGCCATTGAATCAAGCGGACTGATCATAATAAATTATAAAAAAGAACGATTTACAAAGCAATCTGCAAATACAGTCAATATGTCGGATTTTGGCCCAAAGAGATTGCCGGAGAAATCGGCGAACCACCATGGGAATCTGTTTGATAATAACGGAACAATGCCTGATCTATTTCCGAACCACGCTGATCCGCTCCTGAATATGCCCGCCTTTTACGATCTCATCTATCATGGCAACGGCATAATCCGCGTAACTGATGATGCTCTCGCCCTTTTCATTCAGCGTCAGCTCCTCTCCTCCAAGGATATATTCGCCGCTGCGCTCGCCTTCTGCCTGGAAATCCCCTGCCGGGCTTAAGTAAGTCCACTTCACATCGTTCCTCTGCCGAAGTTCAAAAAGAGCCTTTGCCATTGCGGCTGCAAGGGGCTTGAACATATCCGGAAAATCCGGGCCGTCGGCAACGCAGGCTGTATGCTCCGGATTCACATACAGGCTTCCCGCACCGCCAACTACCAGCAGACGCGTCTTTGTACCGGACAGCGCATCACACAGAACCTTCAGGGACGAGCTGTGCAGAGGGAGCGTATCCTCCGTCCATGCTCCAAATGCGTCGACCACCGCGTCAAAACCTTTCAGGTCTTCTGCCGTAATGTCCAGCACATCCCTGCTTATGGACTTAGGCGCCGCTGATCTATTCTCTCCCCGTACAATTGCCGTGACATCAAGCCCCCGCTGCACCGCTTCCTTTGTGATCAACTGTCCTGCTTTTCCATTTGCGCATACTACCGCAATCTTCATAATAAATACCTGCCTTTCTCCATTTGTTTGTTGTAATCATTTTTATTACAACTAGATATTATCATGCATTTGTTGTAATGTCAATAGTTACAATAAATTTCCTAAAAAAATCTGAGGCTCTGAAAAAATGCCCCCAAGCCCCAGATTCCGATTACTTTAAATCAATTAATTCTTTTGTGTCCTTCCGGATATCTTCCAGAGTGATGGAAGACAGCTGGTCCTCCATCGCCTTTTGCACCCGCATCAGCTTGTCATCCAGAATCCCATGGATATTCTTCCCCACCGGACAGTCTGTATTCGGGTTCTCATGAAAGTGAAACAATTCTCCGTTTTCAATACATTCAACCGCATTATAGATATCCAGGAAAGAAATCTCATTTAAAGGCCTGGGGATAGAAGCCCCTCCAGAACCCCTGGCCACCTCCACAAGCCCCGCCGCCTTTAACTGCCCCAGTATCTTACGGATAATCACCGGATTTACATTGGTGCTGGCCGCCAGAAAATCACTTGTCACTTTATAATCATCTTTAAACACATCTATGCAGGCAAAAATATGGACTGCCAAAGTAAATCTGCTTGAAATCTGCATTCAATGACACCTCTCTTTCCTCCTGCTATTTTATCCCCTCCTTGTTGTAATGTCAATAATTACATTGTTTTTCCCGCAATCTTTGCCCAATCTCACTGATCGAAGCAAGTCGTTTCCCTTTTACGGAAAAAAATACCAGGCAGGGCCGGGATTTTAAAAGAAGTTTGAAACCCGGTTTCAAAAGCGTCCCGAAATATTGAAAGATCATAAAGATGCTCCTATACTGATTTCCATAATACGACAGGAGGATTAAGTTATGGAAATGTTACAATTCCCTGAAAAATTTTTGTAGGACAGCACGGTGGCGGCAAATCAGTTTTGCCCTTAAAACGGATATCGTTAATCAGGACAATCTTCTCGCCATTTAGGCCAACAATAATATTTAGGTTTCTATCCATGGTGCCCTACTTTCTTTTCAGTTTAAAACATCTTATTTCGTGCACATTTTTCAAATATCTGTTTCTGTATTTTCAAATAATGTTGTAATTCGTCTATTTCATCATGCTCTTTTATATCTTCTTCCTGTATTTCAAATGAATTTGTTTCTGCAAATTTCATCGTATAGTCTCTTACCATGCCAAGTAAAAGACTAATATTTTCGGCAGAAAATGTTATGGTAATTGTTTCTTTCTCTTGATTCCTTTTTATTTCTTCTAACGCTGTCATAACTTTATCAATTTTTTCCTCACTAACAGCTCCCATTTTAATCGAATCTACATATTCAGCAAATGATTCGTTAAAATCAGCCACACACTTCGGAATCCGTTCTTCTTTGTTTTTCTTATTTTTAACCACATCATAAATAACCCCTGCTGCTATTGCTGCAATCGCAGTTCCAATGATAAAATATTTATTCTTTTTTGCAAATTGAACAATCGTACTTTCCCCGGCACTATTATCTGCCTCTGGTATAGAAACTTCCTCCAGATGTTTCACAATATGTCCTGCCCTATCTCGAATAATACCGCCAAACCGTAATAATGCACCTGCATCAATTCCTGCTTGTATTTACTGTGGTATTTCAAATGCAATCTGTGTTATTGCCATAGCCCTACTCCCCTTTTCATATGCAAATCTCAATAATGAACTTGAAAAATTATCCCTCTATTTTTCGATAAATGATTTCATTTTTCTTTGTAACTTCCAGCTGCAATATATCCCCGTCTCTTATCTCCAATTTATCCAATACCCATTTAGGGATACAAATTTGTCCTCCACTAAATACCGTACATGATTTAGAAAGCAGCGACTCTCTCGTCACATTCGGTATCAACCCCTTGTCAATCGCATTATAAATCGTATTCGGGGACTGTGGTACATCGGGAAATCCCCTATCATCTTCCGCCAGCAAATCAACTATCTTCTCAGGGCTTAAATATTCTTCCAGAATCAAACCAGAAATATATTCTGCCAAATCCTTATTAGAAAGTTTACATTCTGGCTGCCCCTTTTTCTTTAGCCTTCCCTCATACATTGACTGTGCATAGTACGGATCATACCCGCCCTCCATGCCGCCTCTCTCAATTTCCCGGTACACAGCGGAACGGTGAACCCCTAAAGCATTTGCCACTTCAAGAATACTGCATCCTGAATCAAGCATTTCCCTTAATTTCAATCTCTGCTGTAAATCCATATGTTTAAAGGACTTTCCCATAATCCACACCCTACCCTAATCCGCATTCGGTTTATTATTGCACCCACTTCTGAAAAAGCAGCCTTCCCCCACTACTAAGTATACCAGAAAAAGGATGCCCCCACAATCCGAACACGCTCAAAAATTGTCGAAATGCGCCTGCGTAGCCAATTCCACATACGCCTCTAGACACCCATCATTCCGGCTCTCCACATACATATCATTCACCATCCTGATAGTAAGCAGATCCAGATCCCGGATAAAAAGCCCCAGCTGCACGCACCTAAGCAGGAACAGCGGCGTTGTCATTGGCCGGTCTGTTGGGCGAAGTTTTTTTAGCCTCCGCATCCGTCTTCACATTCAGCCCCACAGCTCGATCAGCTTCGGCAGCACCTGGTAAATGGAGAACGTCCCGAACCCGTCCAGCCATTCCTCCGGCGTATCCGGGATAGACCCGTCCGCGTGCTTCGCCATCACATAAGCGATATTCTCAAACATTTCCAGCGAGAACAAGTCCAGATTGGAGTTCCCCTCATCCTCCTTCCCCACCGCCTTCTCCAACGCGCTCAGATCCTTATAGATATCCCTCTGGAACTTCAACCGGCAAATCCGGGGAATGGCGGCGGAAGTGCGGAACGCCACTTCCCGCCCGTCAATCTCAATCATCTTCGTCATGCTCATACCGTTTCTTACTCCCCATTTCCATTTTCCGGCGCAACCGCAGGCATATACATCACCGCATACCAGCCCTCATAGACCGCCGCATCCGTGGTATCCCCAGTCTTCGCCTTCACCATGCCGCCCGGCAGCGGTGTTGCCTTAACCGTAAGCGTCTCCATCTGCACCTCCCGGCTCTCCTCATTGGTCTTCCCCTCAATGCCAGGCCTGGAAGCCGAGCAGTTATACAGCACATGCCGAATATGCCGCTGGTCGCCGTCAAACTCAAACAGCAGCGCAAAGGAAGAAAGCTCCACCTCCGCATTCTCGATCAGCACGCCCTTATCATCCAGCTTCTCCCCCAGCGCATCCGTCCGGAAAGACTCCGGTATCATGGCCAGTTCCAGAGCCCCGTTATACCCCATGTTGTTATTGATCACATAATACGCCATCCCGTCCGCATAGAAATTCTCCGGCTCCCCGTATTAAAGAATCTCTCTAAATCCATGCTCACCACATACACATATCCCTCGTCTGCGTTCCTCTTACAGGCTTTTAGTGCGTCATGCTGGCTTCTTCCCGGCCTGAACCCATAACTGTTCTCTAAAAACTGTGGTTCGAACAGCGGCGTCAGTTCCTGGGTAATTGCCTGCTGGATTAGGCGGTCTACAACTGTGGGCATTCCTAATTTTCTGACCCTGCCTTTCTCTTCCTTGGGTATCTCTGCCCTGCGGACTGGGTTGGGTTTATATTTTTCCTCCCTTATCTCCCGGATTATTTCGCTCTGGTTCTCTTTCAGGTAGGGCAGAAGTCCATCCACCTGCATCCCGTCAATCCCACCTCTGCCTTTGTTTGATTTCACTCTTTTGTACGCTTTGTTTAAGTTGTCTTTCCGCAAAATCAATTCCTGTAGATTGTCTGTCCAAAAGTCCGTGATGATGTCGTTGTTTTCAGTAATCCGCTGATAGACGGACACTTCTGCATGCTCTTTCTGTTCCGCAGATGCCATTTGCAGATAGTCCTCCATATGAAGTTGTCTGTCCTTGAACCCATCTTTGGTTACATTCATTTACTTACATCTCCTATTGCTCAGCCCTTCCCGTTGTGCTTGCAATCACTACGGTGTCGGGTAAGAGATTGACTTTACAGTCAAGCCCTCCCCAAAGAACGGAACGTGCAGCTTTCACCGCATTCCGCTCACGCATCTATAACGCATAATAACCTATCTGCGCAGCTCGATTGGAACATATAGCCTTCTTCCTATCCAGGCGGTGTTTCTTTGCCCTGTACTCAAAATATCCAGGCTCAAGGAATGGATTCTTATCCAATGCCATCTGTCCTTTCCGTTCAATCGGCATATCCATCATCAGAAACAAGATGTTTTTATCTGACATAAATGTCCACTTCCTGCCCTTATGTGTTTTCCAATATTTTCTGACAATCCAGCCTTTACTCTTGTTTGAGTGCCGCCGTTTTGACCATTTCCACAGCATTTCCCAGATACGGTGGTCTATTGTGCCAAAACTTCTTTTCGCACATGTGGAGTGATGGTAATTCGCCCATCCGACTATAACTTCATTCAGTTTGCGAATCAATGTTTCCTGCGTCGCCGCCTGGTTATCCTTAATCACTCCGCTGATTTTCTTCGTGATTTTGCTCATGGATTTATGGGACGGCTTGATAATCAGCTTTCCTTTGAATTTGCGGAAGTTCCATCCCAGAAAATCAAACCCATCATTGATGTGGGTAATCACTGTTTTCTCCGTCGATAAAATCAGCCCTCTTTGTTCCAGGAATTTTTCTATCATCTTTTTGATTTCTTCCAGCATTCCTTTATCGGATGCCGTGACAATAAAATCATCTGCAAACCTTACCATGTGGACTTTATGGTTATTGTATTTGACGTTGAATGTCTTCTTAACCCTGCTACGCCAGTACACATTAAGTATCATAGGTTCCATCCCATCCAATACCATGTTTGCATAGGTTGGCGATATGACCCCTCCCTGCGGAGAACCTTCTGCGGTTGGGAGCAGCCGGCCTTTTTCGATATATCCGCATTTCATAAATTCCTTTAGTATGCGCCTGTCTGCCGGGATATTTTCAAGCATCCATTGATGACTGATTTTATCAAAACAGCTTTTTATGTCACCTTCTAATGTCCATTGCGGAGAATCTTTCCTGCTGAGTACGCTGAACGCGTATTCCCTCGCATCCTCTGGGCTTCTGTACTTCCAGAACCCGAATGAGATCCTGTCTGCCGTTGTTTCTGCCACCGGTTCTAATGCCAGAAGCTGTAGTGCCTGCATTGCCCTGTCAAACATAGTCGGGATTCCTAACGGCCTTTTCTCTTTCTTCCCATACTTCTCAATGTATATCCGTCTCAATGGTCTGGCATGGTATGTTTTACAATCCAGCCTTCTGGCCGCCTCCATTTTTGTTCCAATGTTGCTTTTACAATCCGAACCTGTAGCCTGTTAACCTGTTCCTCTGCTTTCTCCCAATCAATCTGGTTCCACTGAAGCTTCATGTCTGTATTGTCCTCACTGCTGTGTCATTGAACGTGATACATTCGCAGTTTCCAGTCTCTTCATGTAATCGATACGCGTTGAAAGCCTGCTCCCTTTCGGGCAGGGCAAATCTTGAACCCTTATCCTCTGCATTGCACAAAGGCCTTCGCTTTTTCCAACATCCTCTGCCTTCTGCACGTTGTACCTTTCTTGCGATTGGCCTACCCGTCAGGGAGTGCATAAGGTTTACCTTGTTCCGCCACTTAAATAATCACGACATGTTTAGGTTCTGTCTATAGGCCGGGAGTTCTCTGTCCGTTTGGCACAGCACCATAGTAATTACTGTGTCCCCGACTCCGCACCTTTTTGGTCAAGGTGTATCATCCACTTTCACCTTTCATCAGACTGACGACCCTTGCAGCAGTTCACATTTGTTAACCATGCATGCCTTTTCTTGGCAATAGGGCAAATGTGGCTTCTGCCTTTCTCATGTTGTTCCGCTGCTCCGCACCTTTCATCGCTTACTTGGCGCTATGCGGTAGGAATACTACAAACGGAAGTAGTAGATACGAGGTGACGAATTATGCCGGTTGACAAGATAAAATATTTGGGTGCTTGTATCCGCACCGCAAGAAAACATTGTGGGCTGACCCAGCAGGAACTGGCGGATCAGTCCGGTGTATCCGTGAAAACCATCAGGAATATTGAAACAGGGAAGATGAATCCCTCCTATGAGATTCTTTTTCCCATCATCAACCGCCTGGGGCTGTCCACAAGTGATTTGTTTAATGTATCCCCAGACGAGCAGGAGGAAGAAATCCAGCGCTTCATTGGAAAGTTCAGGGCCTGCAACCGGACAAACCAGCTTATCCTTTTGGGGACTTTGGATTATCTGGCAGAGCAGTTATTGGCTGTCCAGAATAAATCCAATTTAAAAAGCATGGAGTAAATCAATTTTTTAAACAAAAAAGAATCGGCCAGACAAAAAACCATGTCGCCCGATTCTTTTCAAGTTAAATTAAAATGTGTTTTAATCTCTCAGGTTTGGATTCTTTACCATTTCATATAAATATTTCCATAGGGATACCTAAAGAGATATTTTTTACGCAGGGAAACTGCCTTCCATTTCCCGATACGTGGCAGCTTACCCATCCTTATTTTGTAGCAAGGTCTTTTCTTTTATCAATTTACGGATAGTGGTGGTACAGATTATTCGTTATTCAGTAACAGTGACCAGCAATGTTCCATACGGCTAAAGGAATCACTTGCGCCGGCAAGCACCTGTCCCCGGATTGACTCACTGCCGCCTCCATTGGTAGCGTAATTTAACATGGTGTTTTGTATCTTGCTCCAAATATCAGCCTGACCAGAAGGATTGCGTTTCAGCTGCTCAAATAATCCTGACAACTCATTTCCATATTGCTGTTCTTCCTCCTTTGTATGGGTGACACTCCCCATATATTTGGAATAAGCAACCCGATCTGAATTTTGGGAACTTGCCTTTGCGAAAAGGTCATTGTACTGCCCGTTCCCGGAACTTTCATGGAATTTGCTCACTGCTTTATCCATCTGTTCCATTGGGTTCGTGTACTCACCTAAGACTTCCGTATTGTGAGCGTAATAATCCTCAACCAAGCCTTCAAATTCTTTCCGCAGCCCTTCGTCCTCAATATATTTTTCTCCAAAATACATAAGCGCTGTAGCAGAGGACTCCAGTTCCATTCTTGCCTCATAGGAGATGGGAAGGGTGTAACCTTTTCCGTCAACCCCGGAAGGCCCTTGTCCTGTTAGGTACTGAGCGTTGCTCAAACTATCCATGCCTTTTGTAATGGCACTTAATATGGATTCCGCCTCACGTACTTCCTTGTCTGACATGGAATCAAAGAATCCGCTTTCATTCAGTTTCTGACTGAACACAAGATACTGGCTTCCGGTATTCTGCCAGAAAGAATCCCCGGATTTGGCAATTCGTTCATCTTTATAAAACCGAGTGTATTCTACAAATTCCGGGGCTTTTTTACCACTGCCGGTTTTTGCGGATTCTCTGTCCAGATAGTTTTTCCCTTCTTCTGAAACAGAAACCGAATCGTAAACAGCCTCTTTCACACGGTTGGCAGAAGCGTCTTTTTTCGCCTCCGTCATTTGATGTGTGGGTTGGCGGTTTTGTACCCGTTCGGCGTAGGCTCCCTGGTAGGATTTTTGTCCATCAACTACTATCATAATATCGCCCTTTCAATTTTCAAATATTATAAGTTTTAGTGGAATGTCCAGCTGGCGCTTTCGCCGCCACTTAAATAATAAATATTCAGCGTGCTGTAAAAATCAATAACTTTACCTGTATTTACATCAAATACAAGGATATGCTGGTTGCCGTTTGCCAAATCGTCTTCATCGAGGTTTCTTGGCGTCCGTTTTCCATGAGTGTCTACGAATGACATTTCATGAGAACTGCCGGATTGATAGTAAGATTGCATATAGCTAAAACCTGTGCCTACATCACAAACAATTAAAATTGCGTTATCTGATGAGGCGGAAGTGGCACGCCATGTACATGGTGTTTTTATGCCTCCGAACTGTACATTGTAAACTTTATGGGATCTATGTCTATATCCGCCGCTCCATGTAAGATCTTCATCCCGGTTCCAGCTTAACTGGTCAACATTATTCAGGTTAAAGGTATATTTTCCGTCATAATACAATCCGCCATCTAAAGTTACAACAAGAAGATTGAATTCTTTTTCCGTACATAGCAAAATGCCGTCCAAATTCTCACTTGAATTTGTTGCGTTGATTTGGAACGTGTACGAATCCCCTACGTTGCCATCCGCTGATAATATCATAAAGGCATAATCACCTGCCGGAAACAGCATATAGGTTGGATTACTAGTGCCTTGTAAAGTCTAAAACTGTACCAAAACAGTTTCAGAGGCACTATAATTT
>CAMUJH010000033.1 GCA_947089145.1 uncultured Hungatella sp.
CTAGTACAGCGCTCTGCGGACAGCTGTCCGCAGCCTGACCGCCACGCTTACGGCGGCCAGGCAAAGGCCGAAATCCGCCTCTGCTGTCAAAAGGAAACAGTTAAACAGAAGTATCTGCCACGTGACCTTCTGGCTTATAAGGAAGCGGCACACAAAAAAATAGTATGCCACCCCGATGGCGTAATAGATCAGCAGGCCGATGACGGACACCATAAGGAGCTTGGCAAATCCCGAGGCCTGAAAGCGTTCGCACAGCCACGCCATCCCGTATGCGGCCGCTCCAAACCCTATGAGATACCCGAATGTGGGCCTGATGAGATAAGACGGCCCTCCGCCGGACGCAAACACGGGGACTCCCATCAGGCCCAGAAGCAGATAGACGCCTACGCTCATTCCTGCCAGCCTTTTGTCCAGCAAAAGCCCTGCCAAGAGCACAAAGAACCACTGCAGGGTAAAGTGCATCGGCACCGGTTCTGCGGGCAGGGTAATCTTAATAAACGCCCCTGCTGCAATAAGCGCCGAAAACAGCCCTCCTATGGTCAGTTCCCGGATTGATAACACTGCTTTCTCTTTTACCATGGCTTTCCCTCTTTAACCAGGATAACGGAGTAATAGCTGGCATGATCCGGTATCTGGTGGATATCTTTCGATGGTTTCCACTGCCAGGCAGGTCGTCAGCTTGGGATCGCCCGGGCCTACTCCCACCCCGTATAAGATTCCGCTCATGAATCAGCCTCTTTCCGCTAACGGTTGGCCCGCAATTTTCCCATAATAACATTTGCTATAATGGCAAATTGCTTTCTCTTGATTCCGTTATCCTTTGCGCCTCCTTCCAGATATCCCCTGTCATCATAGCTGAAAAGCATATCTGTTATGATCATCCGCCAGATCCGCTCGCTGGACGTATGGATCTCGGTTACAAGGCTGTAAAAGTCCTGGCAAAAAGAATCAAAAAACTCAGATTTTACTTTTGGATTGTAGGATTCAAAAATCCTGGTAAAAATTTCTTTGATGGCATCAAGGTCAAATTCCCGAAAAGCAACTGTGCTCTGATTAATTTCTTTGCTGTAGGAATAGCTGATCATAGCTTTTCTTCTCCCCTTTACTTATATTTTGAAAACATTGTTCAAGCATATTTTTATTTATTGTACCACATCTTCACATACCTTTAAAAGCATTTTATGGAAAATGTAAAAATTCTGAAAAAATTCTTCCCTTTCCCCGCTGCTGTTTCTCAGCCAGAGCCCTTTAGTCCAGACGGTTTTTTACCGTAAACACTGCCAGCTGCGTCCGATCCTTCAGCTTCAGCTTTTCCAGCAGCCTGGAAATATTATTCCGCACCGTCCCTTCCGCCAGAAAGAGCCTGGCAGCAATCTCCTTATTGTCCATGCCTCTGGCAACGCACCTCATAATGTCCCGCTCCCTTTCTGTCAGCCCCATTCCGGCAAGGCTGGCTCTGCTTTCCCCCCTTTGCCCTGCCATCTGCCGGCGTATGCCTTCGAAGACGGTTCCGCCAAACACCTGCATCCCGGCACATACCATTTTCACGGACTGAATAACGTTCTCGTCATCCATCTCCTTTAAAATATAGCCGTCCGCCCCGCTTCCCACAGCTGCATCTATGGTGGCCTCATCGTCAAAGGTGGTCAGCACCAGGATTTTCACTTTTGGAAATGCCCTTTTAATAGCAAGGATTCCCCATGCTCCGTCAAACTCCGGCATCCGCATGTCCATCAGCACCACGTCCGGCTGCTCTTTCTTGCAGCACTCAAAGGCCTCCTTTCCGTTGGAGGCCATTCCGGTTACCCGAATCTCTTTATCCTGGCTTAAAATTGCCTTAAGCCCCTGCCTTAAAATCTGAATATCATCTGCAATCACCACACGTATCATGCATGTTCCCTCTTTATCTCTTCTCACAGCCGGCTCCCAGACCAAAAGCGGCCCCGAAAGCGCAGCCGCTACACCGGAAGTTCCAAAAAGATCTGGAATCCCTCTCCTTCTGCTGACAGGTATCTTACGTTTCCGCCAGCGTCCGTGACCCGCCTGCGGATTCCCAGAAGCCCGTTATGCTCCTCGATGGAAGGACACCCCTGCCCGTTGTCAAACATATACACGCTTACACTGGCTTTTTCAAATTTTACAATAACATCCATGTGAGAGGCTTTGGCATATTTCAGGCAGTTGGTAATGGCCTCCCGAAGGCACTGGTACACGATATGCGATAAATGGGAATATTCCGGTCCGTCCTCTCCCTGTATCTCCACCTCGATGTCTGTCTCCTTTACGCTGCCTGCCAGCTGATACACTCCCTGGCTGACCAGCTGGCAGCCACATCCCTGCCGCATATGGTTAATGGACCACCTCAGCTGTCTAATGCCGCTTACTGCCAGATCCTGAGCCTGCCGCATATATTCCAGAATCTCCCTGTCAGCCTCTCTCCCCTGTTCCTGCTGTGACTCATAACGTATCCGAATCAGTTTTATCAGGGACTGGATCATGGTCAGGGCATGGCCTGTGGTATCGTGAACCTCCTGTGCGATCCGGTTTCTCTCCTGTTCAATGGCCAGCCGCTGCCGGGAATCCGCCAGTTCCCGGCTCCGCCTTAAAAGCTCATAGTATTCTCCCACATCCGTTATTACAAGGACCCCTGCCTTTTCCTGGCCCCGTCTGCCGGAGAGCGGGTACTTTTTTACCTGCAGCTTTCTGTTGTCAGGCAATTCCAGGATAAAGCCTGCTGACAGAACAGGGCCTGCCGCCTTTACAGGGCTATCTTCCTGAAGCGATGCGCCCTTGCAGAGTCTTTCCCACACACGGTTATAGTCATCTCCGTTTTTCACCTGTACATATTTGCATGCGGCATCATTGCAGCAGGTAACCTTTCCCCTTCGGTTATAGATAATGACGCCCTCCCCGATGGATGCGAACACCTGCCGGGAAGCCACCACGTCAATGTCCAGAAAATCATAGCGGAAAACGGCCAGAAGCATTAAAAAGCTGGACAGGGCAAACATGGGAGGCGTCAGATCAAACCCGGATTTTATGGTTTGGGACAGGTACAGCATATTAAACACAAGGGGAACCGCCGCGGCCGCAAGCATAACTGCCGCATAGCCCTTATCGTCAGGGTTTTTCCTGAAATTTCCAAGAACTGCCGCCATGCCCAGGATCACGCAGATATAAGTATAAGCCATATGAAAATAGAATGCCGGCCCATAGACGGTTTGATTCAGTTCAAAAATCCGGTAAAACAGATGATGAAAGCCATTGCTTAAAAACATGCCGTAATCAAACAAGCCAATTCCAAACAGCCCGGCCCATGCCTGCGGAGCAGTCTCCCGTCTGCAGTAAAAGCGGGAAAACATCAGCCAGCAGGGTCCTATAAAGCTGATTCCTATATAGGAAATGCCGTAAAGAGCATATTTCATTTCCCTGCTGTCGGCAAATGTCAAAAACAGCTGGGGAAGGCACCAGATTATGATCAGGATCTGGCACATCATAAATGCTTTTGCAGTATGGTTTTTCTCCGCTTTAAGCATCATCCACCCAAACGTGCCGAAGCAGAATCCAATGGCGCCCAGATAGGCCGTATGCAGTAAAATCTCTGTCATGGCAGTCACCTTGCCTCCTCTGTACTGATATGTACTCTGGGAGGCGCAGAGAGACTCCCAGAGTACATCGATCCGTTAAGCTGGCCTGAAAGCTACCGTCTCTTTTTCTCCATAATGCCTGCAAATATCATGAGTCCGATTCCCGCCGCCAAAAGATAGACCCACCAGGAAATGGACAGCCAGAAGTTCCGTGTCATAAACAGGGCCATGCCCAGGATCACCGCCGCCGAAATGCGTACCCACAGCACATTGCTTTTTACCTGTGCCCGAATAAAGACCGCAAGACAGATGCCTTCCAGGATCAGAGCGTCTGCAACCTGCCCGGAAAGTATTCCGTCCCTGCAAAGAAGGATCAGACATACCCCATAGCCTGCATTCTGCAATAGGGAAATCTGCCGGCTTTTCTCCCATATGGCTCCGGCTGCCCAGAGAAGCCAGGCCGCAGGCAGAAGCCTCATTTCCAGTTCCAGCATGCCGGGCCAAAGAATGAAGGGCTGAAGCCAAAATGCCGCAGCGGCGCAGCAGGCGGACAGGGCAAGGGCCGGTTTTCTAAGTTCTTCCACCTGCTGGTATTGGAGAAAGTACAGGGCTGCCAGAAGGATATAGATAAACCGCTGCCGGTCATTTCCCATAGCCGCCATAAGAAGCACATCAAAGACAGCCGCCATGTGGTACCAGTCCATGCGCCACTGCCCCAAAACCCTGTCATCCCGCTTCATAATGGGGCAGAGACGCCGCGCTGCCATACCGGACAGGAGAAGCGCTGCCGCCGTCCAGATACTGAGCCTGTCAAACGCAACCCCCAGTCTGATACCTGCCATAAAGGGAAGGGGCAGAATCCCTATGGAAGCCAGAAGATGAGGCCACTGCCGCTTTCCCAGATAGAACCAGGTGTAATACCCCACAAAAGCTGTCATGGCCAGAACCAGCCCGTCCCATCTCCCCCTTTGATCCCCATAAAAGCCGATGGCAGTAAACAGCGCTGCCAGGCAGCCGCAGATGTCAAAAAGCAGGCTGTGCATTTCCTTATAAGTTTCCCTGTTTTGATACCGGATTCCAACAGCCAGCAAATATGCCAAGTTGATGAGAGCCATGCGGTAAATAAAATCCGCCGTTATCCATCCGGCAGCGTACAGAATGCTCTCCGCTGCCGCCAGGGCGCACAAATTCCTGGCTGTGTTTTTATGATCCTTCCAGGCCAAAATGCAGATTCCGGCCAGGGCCGCCCCCATTGCCCCCATTCCCAAAGCTGTAAATGAAAACAGGGGAAACCTGTCCAGAACCGTATCCCTGGTTCCTGCGCAGCCTTCGGCAGCCATGCGCCAGATGGGAATCAGCCCCTGGACCATGGTAATTGCTGCGAATGTCCAAAAGTGGACAGGGGCGAAAACCTGAAATCCATGGGCAAGCAGTTTTTGGAAAGCTGACGGCTCCTCTTTTGTCCCGGCATTTTCCACCCAATATTTCTCTGCTGCAATGAGAACCGCGGAATATATCATCATTATGCACACAAACCCGTTCCATCCAGCCGATAAAGCCTTTGCCATGAAAAACAGGCTGATGCTTATTCCCCACAGGCAGGTCTGAGTGTAGATCCGGTCCTGGAACCGTTTCAGTCCTGCCCAAAATGCCGCCATGGTCACAATGCTTCCCACCCAGAGAACTTTCCAGCGGTTTTCTTTGTCTAGAATGAACTCTGCTCCCAAGAGTTCAAAATATGCCGCTGCCAAAACTGCCAGGAACAAAAAAATACTTCCCAAAATATAGAACCCATTGCCCGTCCTGCGGATGTGAAACACGTTTGCCGCCACATGGCTGGCTGCAAAAAACACGGCAGCGCACAGGACAACCAGGCACACTTTGCAGACATCCGGAAGGATGTGCCATGTTGTCGTGGCAAAAATCAGCCCCGCCAGCACAATAAGAATCACGCCAAGCACCAGGGCCATGGTACCCAGGCCCGGCTGAAAAATCTTTTTCGGCGCTTTAGTGCGCCTGCTTTGGGGAACTGGCTGCCTTTGCTTAAGCCCTGTCTCGTTTTCCGGGGCTTTGGCTTTATGCCATTCTCCGCCTGCCTCCTGGGGCCCTGCCTCATTGTTCCCCATGGCCCTGTCCGGGGGCATGGGGAACAAGGCCCTGCGCCTCAGGCTCCCCCTTTCCAGATCCTGAATCCGTTTTTTATATTCTTGATTCGATACCAGCAATCCTATAATGACTCCCAGCTCCGCAAAAGGAGCCACCAGCCAGACAAGCAAGATCACAATCCACGTCATATCCATTCCCCTTTCTAAAGTTTTTTCATTACCCTTATTATATAAAAAGGGAATGGGGAATGGCAGATGTCATGCGTCACTATGAGAGTGACATTTGTCACCAAAACCGCGGATTCTGCCGTCTGCGCCGCCACGGTTCCCTGGTCAATGTCACTTGGTTAAACGGATTCTGCTATGGGGAGATCATCCTGCCACCTGCTGCCGAATCCGGGTAATCAGACCGTTTGCGTCTACCTCAAGAATTTCTCCGAAAATAGCCCCGCCAAATGGATTCTCCTCCCAGTCCAGCTCTCTCTGGTCTTCCACGGAACGCATCTGGCCGGCCACATCAATCACGCAGTCTTTGGAAAGATAAAAGCTTCCGGCGTACAGCGTCTGGCAGGCGCAGCTGATATCGTCACTGTTCCAGATGACATAGCTGTCACCCACGATCTCATCTGCAATAGCCAGCACATATTTTCCAACCTGAAATGCATCTGTAAACACCAGTTGCATTTCCCCGTGCTGTTCCGGGTCGGAGACAGAGATGACCTTTGCCTCTTTGCCATGCTCCTGAAGGATGTCTGTCACCGTGTATACGGCGCTTTTATTCAGCATTCCAAAAGAGAGGGTAAGCTTATCCCCTTCTCTGACAGCTTCAATCTCGTCCCAGCTATAGTAAACCGGAACGCACAGGAGCTGGCTTTTGGCTTCGTAGCAGCCTCCCCTGTCCTCCAGGGCCGGATACCACTCCGCATAATTATCGCTCAAGGATACCTCTATATGGCCGTAATCCAACAGGCCGTTCCAGCCAAACAGCTGGTTCTCATCCATAATCTTCTTATAGGCGGCCGCCGTATCCAGAATGTCACCCAGTTCCTCCCTGGCTTTGATCAGATCAATATTCTCCTTCTCAATCTCACTGAGCATGCTGTCCGAAAAGTCCTCCGGCTTTATGACGCCTTCATACCAGTCCTTCGCCTCAAAATACTCTTTAAGTTCCGCAGATGTAAACAGCCGTCCCCGGCGGGCAAAAATCTCATTGCGGGCCAGTCTCAGCTGATCAGCGGGAACGCTTTTTAACTCCTCTGCCGTCAGCAGCCTGGTATCGCTTTCCGGGAAAATGTACTCCCCTTCTGTCTCCTTTTCCGTTTCTTCTGTCTCCTTACTCTCCTGTTCCCCGGAAGTCTCTTTACCGCTGTCATCCTTTTTGGGATCTGCCGTTTCCTCTTCTGTTCTCTCTGCCTCCGTCTCGATCCCCGGTTCTTCCTTTGCCTTCTTGCACCCTGCCGCTGCTGTGCAGACACATATGGCCAGAACAGCGGCTCTCCACATATTCTTCATAGATGCTCCTTTCCATTACTCTGTCACAAACAAATATCTGGCGTTTCCCCAGCATCTGTTTTTCTCCGTGCTCCCCTTTTCCCACTCTGCCAAAAATTCATATGCCTTACCTTTTTCCAGTTCTAAAAAAGGCATTCTGCAGTAAAGATCAGCCACCCAGTCCTCCTGCGCGTCCTCATTTCCGGCCTCCGCCTTATCCCACTGGCGTATGGTCAGCTTATCCGGCCATCGGGACATGAAATAACTGTAAAGAATCTTATCCATTCCATTGTAACTGGGAAGCTTTAACTTTGCCGCAGATTTCAGCACCGTCTCATCCCAGGGCCCCGGGCCGCAGGCAACGATCCCCTCCCCGTTGGCTGTATTCCAGTTAAAGTTTCCCGGATAGACTTCAAAGGAAGACATGGTGCTGGAACGGGGGTCAGAAAGGTTTAAAACCGGAGGGCTGTTCAGAAGGATATCCTCCTGTGCCATCCCTTCTTCTGAAAGTGCGCTGATCCATCGGGCCAGGTATTTTTCAATTCCGTCTTCCGCCCTGCTTTCCATGTCCTCCATCAGCACAAGGATGGGCTGGCCCTCTTTCAGTTCACCGCCTGCCGCTGCTTCCGAAATCCCCAGAACCCAGAACACGCCTGGAAAATCATCGGCGTGGGATTGAAGGAGAATCCGATCATTGTGTATCTCTTTCACATGGCCTTCTATTCCCACGGCTTCCGTTCTGGAACTATGGTTTTCCAGAAAGTCTTCAACCTCTTTTCGGGATTTTTCCCGGATGTCGATATAATCCTTGTCTTCCGCGGATACCAGGCGGATATACATGGGCTCCTCGTCAAACCCGGTCTGGCCTGCCATTAGAGAGAAATCTTTATTTACATCATAATCCAGGATCATCAGCCCAGAGCCAATATCCTGATATTGGTAGCCTTCCAGATCCTTTCTGGATAAATCTTCTTTGTCTGCCAGTTCCAAAATCTTATTAATGGAAATGCAGCTTAATGGGGCTTCCCCCGCTGCATCCGTCTCATTTGCCGGAGAACTTTCTTCATCTGTTTCCTTTGCCGCAGCGTGCTCTTTTGCGGTTTCTGTCTCTGTCCCTGCCCTGTAGGCAGATTCCGGGGAACAGCCCCATGCCCACAGCAAAGCCGCCCCCGTAACCAGAACCGCCGTCCCTTTTCTGATATCCATCTGGTTCTGCCCTCCGTTTCCTTTCCTTGTAATCAGTCAGCCTGCGCAAAGACCTGCCTTTTCTAATAAAAAAGATGCTGCAAAATATACAAGCCTTCGTATTCTGCAGCACCATCTTTTATTCAAATCTTTAAAACGCCGCGGATCAGCCACCCATGAGACTGGCATCCACCTCTGTATAGCCGTCTAAGGAAGGCGCCGTCACCTCTACTGTCTGCCCAGGGTTAAGATAAACGATCTTGGTATCCGCTTCCATGCTGATCGTCTCGCCTTCTATGGTCATATCCATGACCATCTTCACTGTCCCGCTGATCACGTAGCCGTCTTTATTGATCACGGATTCGCCGCTTACCTCTTTGATATTGTAAGAGAGGCCTTCCAGCTGGCTGCCCATTTCGCCCATGGAACTGAATATCTCCTGGACATATTCATCCATCTTGGAGGCGTCCGCCGTGTAGGTCAGTATCTGATTGTCCCCGTCCTGCTTTGCCTGGATGTCCTTAAGATATGAGGAATCCATGGAGCCTCCGCCGGTGGAAGACTTGATCTGCTCCATCATCTTGTCAAGGTCCATAGCGTATTTTATCTTCTGGCCCATAGCCTCCATGTAGTAATAGCCGTCTGCATAATACATGGTCGTATCTATGGTCTGCCCCATGGTGGTGGTGGTCCCCTCTGCCAGGTAACGCATGTTTTCCGTATCAATGCCGTCCATCTTCATGTTCATGGCTGTAGAGATATCGATCTTCTCATCACCCTGGGTCATGACCATATCCATCTCATATTCCATTTCCATGCTGGTAAGCTCCTGGCTCTTCTTTACCGCCGCATCATACATCTCCTTGGGGTCCTGCTTGCCGCCGCAGCCGATCATGGATACTGCCATGGCAGCTGTCAGTAAAAACGCACATGCTTTTTTCATAAAACTCCTGCTCCTCCTCTTGAAATCTGAATATTTTATATTATCATAACAGGTTCCAGTATACTATATTCTTTGTGAAAATTCAAGTGGGAGCGCCTGAATGGAACATGACTGTCAATGGCATCGGTTGTTGTCTGCGGGGCAGGTTTCCCGCTACAGCACATGCCGTTCAAACAGCTCTCTCATTTTGACTGCCACCCCGTCTTGTTCCACGTCAGGGCAAATCTCCTGTGCCGCTGCCTTTACGGCGTCAACCCCGTTTCCCATGGCAAAGCCATGCCCTACGGTTTCAAACATTTCCACATCATTGGGCCCGTCCCCAAAGCAGAAACTGTTTTCCCGGGGGATGGCAAACATTTCCAGCACCTTCTGTATCCCGGTAGCCTTGGACACCGTTTTGCCATAGATCTCCATGGCCTGCCTGGGCTCATGGATCTCGCTGGCAAATTTTGTGCAGCAGCCTGCAGCATAGTCCACGCCTTCCTGCGTGTCAGCCCACGCCTCCAGCTTCAGAGTGTTTCTAAAAATCTCTTTCTCGTCAAAATCATGCACAAAGTTCTCAAAATCAATGTTGCACTTCCTGTAAAAATCCAGCAGCCCCGTAAACTTCCTGTCAATATAGGAAAAACCGGCTGTTGACAAAATATACTGAATATTTCTCTGCCGGAACCGGCGGCAGATGTCCCTGACATCTTCATGGTCAAGATACTGCATCCCCAAGTCTTTGTCCTGATATTTGATATGAGCGCCGTTGGCCAAGACATACCCGTCAAAGCCAATCTCCTTAATATTCTGCGCAATAAAAGAATAGGGCCTTCCGCTGGCAATAAAGCATAAATGCCCCCGGCTCCTGGCCTGGGCGATGCACTCCCTTACCTTGTCCGTGACCCGCCCAATCTGAGTACAGAAAATGGTTCCGTCAATATCAAAAAATATAATTTTTCTGCTCATTGTGTAAATCTCCGCTTCTCTTTTTATGTGTTGTTTTTCTGTCTGGCTTCTGTCATTCCCTGTACATCATGGAAATCCCTTGTGCAAATTCCCGCATGTCCTGCCTTACTTCCTTTGGCTCTAAAAGCTCCGCCCCGCTGCCAAAAGACGCGATCCATCCTACGATGCTGGTCCTGTCTGCAAATCCAAAGGAAAAAAGCAGCCACCCGTCTTCCAAAGCCGTAAAGCTGTCTGGCCCGTATTCTTCAATCAGCCGCCATTTAAAGTCGGCCCGTATCCTGGCTTTCACCTGGTAGCAGACAGGAAATACCCGTTCCGGAGACAGATCCGGCAGGGGACAGGGCCTTTTCTGAAAAAAGCCTTCTGCCTGCAGGTTTGTTATGCGGTTTAGCTTAAACATCCGGAAATCCTGCCGCATCAGGCACCAGCCCCACACATACCAGTTTGCCCACTGAAAAATCAAGTCATAAGGCTCTATTGTGCGCCTGGATTCGCCTTTTGGCCCGCAGTAGGAAAATTGCAGGATTCTCCCGGAAACAATGGCTTCATGGATCTTCTCAATTTTCAGCGACAATGCAGCCTTATTCCAGGATGAAAGGTCAATTAAGATGTGCTGATCCCCTGCCAGCAGATTGGATGCCCCGGCTGACAGCTTTTCCATCAGCTGTGCATAACGCCTGGTGCCGCTGACACTGTCCAGGCTGCGGAGCCCTGCCAGAATAGCCTGCATATCTGACGTGCTCAGCAATGTCCTGTCAATCTTATACCCCTCTGCAATGGATACGCCGCCCCGCGGCCCCTGCTCTGTCACAAGGGGGATTCCTGCCATGCAGAGGGCTTCAATATCCCGGTTAATGGTGCGCCGGGATACTTCAAATTTTTCCGCCAAATAGGGGGCCGTCACCTTTTGCTGCTGCAGGAGAATGGACAGAATGCCAATCATCCGCTCAAGTTTCATGTGCCGTCTCCTGAAGTTTCCCTGCAGCGTTCCAAAACATCTTTCCAGATCACCTTGCTGCGGTTATTGCGTTTTTTATACTCCATGAAATGTCCTCCTGTGTGTTTTGGTGTTATTATAATGCTGTCATATGTAAAAGACAACAAAAAGGCTGACTTTTTTGTCAACCGAAAATATGGCTAGACCCCTATAATGGAATCTAACCATATTGATAAGCCAATAGCTGTCCCCAAAAGCTTTATTCTCTTTTAAAAGCCTAATCTATGATCTCCACATTCTGGATCATCACTGGCATCCCCTTCTTCTGACACAGCTGCACCACAGAACTCCAATCCCCGTAATACCCGTCGCTCACCGCAATGGCCCGGTCCAGATCCGCCGTATCGTCGTAGATTCCCCATCCTTCCATCCGATAAGTATCCACAATCTCCTTGTATTCGTCCCATAGCCTGAGCCTTACTGACTTGATCGTCGCCTCGATCAGCGGATGAGGTCTCCACAAAAGCGCCACTTCCTCGTGATTCTCCTTAAACACCCGCAGAACATCTCTGATCTTTGCGTTCATCTTTTCATTGTGGTTCAGCAGCGCCTGCACACTGGTATTGTAAAAAATAATCTTCTTCCAGCTCCCATCCCGCTTCCGGATCACCTTCAGCCACTCCTCTGGTACTGTCACATCCTCTTTCCTGGTAGCCATCACCTTGTCCAGCTTCGGCGATCCCAGCCCCAGGATTTTCTTCTCCCAGTAATCCTTCGTATTCCCCCCTGAATATTCCTTCATAAATTCCGTCAGTATCTTTACATAGGCTTTCTTCATATTCTCTGACTGCACGATCACCTGATCTGCGTTGATGACTCCTGTAGTGATACAGAAATGTTTCATCCCTTCCAGAACCGCCTCATTGTCCACATCAGGCTCCTCCAATACAAAATAAGGAACATAAACCAATTTATCCGTAAACTTTTTCAGATTGCCCGAATAGAAAAACGGGTGGACGCTGGTTACGTAGTTGGAGCTGTCGTAAGGATTGTGGATAAAAATCATATCCGGCTTACGTTTTTCAAAATCGTATTCATCGTATCTGGTAATAGGGACATAGTCTGGATATAAGTCTCCCTCATAATGCTCCTCCCGAAAGCTCCCATCCGGATTTTTATCGTAGTAAGGGATGGGAATCACATACGCATCCGTTTTCTCATCCTCGTCTGTCGCTTTCCAGATGCTTTCCAGTGAATCCCACATGGAGGCCTTATAGGGCAAAAACACTACTTCCTTCCTGTCCTCCGGCAGATCCCGGCAGATATGATCCTGCAATTCGGAAAGCAGTTTTCTGATTTTCTTTGCCTGTTTCCGGCCTCCGTATTCGTCAAGAGTGGAGATGCTCATCTGATATATTTTTTCACAGTAGTCTTCCAGCATGGAAACCAACGGGCGGTAGGTTTCCCCAAAGCTTTCCAGGTATGTACCGATCTGCAAGGCGGCATCCTGACACTGCACGAATACGTCCGTCACCTCTTCTGGGGCTGCAGGAAGTACTTTTACAACGGAGTCATTGGCCTCTGTCATGGTTTTTATTAGACTTAAGATATCCTTCTTTCTGCACTGCTTCACGCTTACGCCTCCTGTTCCACTGCTTCTTTATTTGTCATTTTGCATACCTGAATTGATACTTTTATTGCAAAAAGTCGCAGATTTTATTCTACGACTTATCCCTTCACTTATAAAAACGCCTCGCCCAAGCTACTGGTCCGCTTCTTCCTCTGGCTCTTTCTTTCTGAACTTCATCAAAATGGAGCAGATAACAATGCTTATCTCATACAGGCCAATCATGGGAATCGCCACCATGATCTGAGACACAATATCCGGCGGCGTGATCAGGGCGGCCACCACAAAGATGACGATAATGATCACCCTTCTCCCCTTTTTCATCCACTCCACTTTCAGCAGCTTCATCTGAGTCAGCAGAACAGACAGGACGGGCAGTTCAAACACAATGCCGAAGATCATAAAAATCGTCAGCAGAAAGGTAATGTAATTCTGCACGCTGATAGAGGCAGCGATATCACTGCCTGCGCTTATTCCAATAAGGAAGTGAAGCATAAACGGAAGCATAATCTTGTAGGCAAAAATAATCCCGGCAGCAAAACAAAGCAGCCCGAAAAATATGGCTGACAGGAACAAAAAATTCTCGTTTTTCTGCAGCCCCGGCTGTACAAAGGCCCAAATATGGTATAGAATCATTGGAAATGTAATACATACCCCAGCCAGAAGGGCGATGGAAAAATACTGCATAAGCAGTTCCTGAGGCGCAATAAACACATAGGTATAGCCATAGGCTTTCCCGATATCCGTCAGCATCTCCACCAGCGTCGGCGCATAGTGCAGGCCCGCCAGAGACGATGCAATCAGACAGACAATGCAGATCACCAGCCTGTTGCGGAGCTCACGCAGATGGCCTGTAAGGGTCATGCTCTGTTCTTTTTGCTTTTTATGCTTTTTCCCTTTTGTCTTCTGTTTCTTCATCACTGCTCGGCTGCGTCTTTTTCTTCCTCTCCGTCAGACATGCCTGCACGGAAATTCTTAATGCTCTTGCCTACGATCTTGCTCAATTTCGGAATCTGGGTGGGACCAAAAATCAGTATGGCGATACCTAAGATAATAAGTAATTCCTGAGTTCCGATTTTCATAGTGAATCCTCCTTGACCTGATATTTTTAATATAATCAATTATTTAAACATCCAAAGCCGCCTGCTGCTTTATGGGAATCCTGTCCGGCACATCCTCTTTTCCAGGTTCCGCTGCATCCCCTAAGTTATCCTTTGGCTCCAAGGCTATAATTGTCTCCCCGCCGGAATCGTCCGTGTCCTCCTCCAGGCCGCCATTCTCCAAAATCTCCCCCTCCGGATCGCCTGAAACATCCTGCGGATGCTCCGCCTCTTCGGGCTCTTGGCTGCCGTCCTTTTCCTCTGGGGCTTTCTCTGCGGAGCCTGTCTCCTTTTTCACCGGTTTGCCGATATCGGAAAAGGACTTCTGGATTCCCTCCACGTCTCCCCGGACTTCCTTCTCCAGTTCCGTAATAGGCTCCAGCGCTTCCCGAAGGGGGCGCTGCGCCTCCTCCAGGGGCTCCACGATGCTCTCCCGGATATCCTTGGTTGCCTCTGATGAAAATTTGCGGAATTCCCTTAAGGCTTCCCCGAATTTACGTGCATACAGGGGAAGCTTGTCCGGCCCAAGAACAATCAGAGCCACAATAAAGACAAGCAGCAGTTCCTGCATACCGATTTTCATAAGCTCAAACCTCCTCGTAAACTGCCCTTTTTCTGTCCAATAACTTTTTAAGAATATCATATTTTTTAATTTCTTACAAGTATTTTTTCCGTTAAGGACTGCTCTTGCTCTGCTCCCTGATCTCCAGATCTTTCTGAATCATTTCCAGGTAATGAACCAGCACATCCCTCTGGCGGCCGATTTTCCAGGAATGATCCATCTCCTCATAGGTAAAGCTCTTCCTGCCTCCATGTTCCATACGCTTCCAAAACCGGTATAACTCCTCAAAGGGTATATAATAAATCTCGTCTTTTGCCGTCCAGTAAAGCACAATAAAAGCAATGCCGCCCTGCTGCTCAAACTCTTTCATAAACTGCACCTGGTGCTCATGGACATTCTGAAGGGGGAATGTGGTTACGGCACACTCCTTGGCATCAAAGCACACGGGAATGCCCTGAACCGCCCCGATATAGTCCACGGTGCTCTTTTGGTCAAAATATGCCAGGGTAATGTGCCTGGTTTCCTTATCTATGGCAATAGGGGTAATCGGGGTGGGGACCTTCTGGATCAATGCCAGCTTTTTTTCCCGGTAAACCGAGTTGCTGTGATTGATCATATCCTCCAGTGCGGAGCCCCGCAGCCCCCGGCTGTTCCATGTTCCCATTTCATGCTCTCCTTGTTCTGGCCCGTCTCCTGACAGGCGCCCTGTCGCCGCCTCTAAAACCCTCTCTCCTTCAGCTCTGCAACCAAATTTACATAGAATTCCTTCACGTCAAACCCCTGGTAGTCTTCCCTGGTTAAGTCAATCATGTCTCCATGGGAAATTCCCCGCAGGCGTTTGCTGGCCACCACGCCTTTAAAATCCCCCCACCTGGCAGAATCAACAGTTACCAGCCCGTCATTTGGCCCGTCCAGCTTTTTCAGTATCCAGTAGGGTATGCACAGAAGCTTGCTGCTGAATCCTGATTTCATAAGGCTGGCGTAGCTCTGGTAATAAACGCCCTCCATGTCCGGACAGGCTGCGTTAAACTCTCTGGCGTAACATTTTGACAGCTGGAAACTGGCTCTGAAGGCATCTGGCTTTACATCCCCCATGCGCCCGAAGTACACATCGATCCAATGGCATACCGTCCGGTATACCATGTCCGGCAGCTTTTTCAAAAAATCCACCAGGGCTGACCCCCGGTGGGGCGTATTAATGGTGGTCAGGGATGCCACATGCTCCTCCATGTGCAGGCCGCTTATAAGGTATCGGGAGTCCAGGCCGCCTTTGGAGTGGGCGATAATATTCACTTTTCTGCACCCGGTTTCCCTTTTTATCTCAAAAATTTTTTCCTGCAGGATTCGGGCATTATCCTCCACGGTGCCCCATGCCTCCTGGTGGCCGTAATACACCTTGGCTCCGTTGCGCACCAGTTCCCTGGGAATCCGGCCCCAGTAGTTGAAATAGTGAAAATCCCGAAACCCTACTCCATGAACCAGCAAAACAGGGTAGCGGGTGCTGCATATATTCCGCTCCGCCCTTATGTCATTCAGGTCCATTTTGTACAGCGTGTGATCAATCTCCTGCTTTGCCAGCCCTCTTACATACAAGGCCAGCCCCAAATTCACCACGGGAATCCACATAAAAGTCCATACGAAAATTCTTTTGGCAATCCGCAGCCGCCTGCACATGATGCACAGCCACACCATCAATCCCTGAAAGCACAGATACAGAATGGCAAATAAACCTAATAATACAAAGAACCCAATTCCAAATCCGCTGCGGGCCGCCTTATACCAGGCTGCCCCGCAGCAGACAGCCATAAGCCACAGAATCACGGTAAGCAGCCATGTTAAAAGCCGCAGCAAATGGATATGTACTTTCTCTGCCGCTGACAGAAATTTATCCGAATCAAATGTCACAGAGAACCACCTCTCTTCTCCGAACTATTTCTCTCCTGTGTCCGTTTCAGTTAATCTTTATCTTATTGCAGAACGCTGCATCTGCCGGCATCCCTATTCCAGAAGCCCTAAAAGTTCCTTCTCGCTCAGGCTTCCCAAGGATACCATCCCTTCTGATACCACCTGTTTTGCCAGCATCTCCTTGGCTTTCTGCAGCTTCAGCATATTTTCTTCAATGGTGTCTCTGGTAATAAGCCGGAACACCACCACCTGTTTTTCCTGTCCGATGCGGTGCGCCCTGTCAGTGGCCTGGTTCTGGGCGGCAATGTTCCACCATGGGTCGTAATGGATCACCATGTCCGCAGCCGTAAGATTAAGCCCGGTTCCCCCCGCTTTCAGGGAAATGAGAAATACGGGGACGCTGTCTCTGGAAAATCCGTTGACCATACGGATACGCTCCTCTTTAGGCGTCTCGCCTGTAAGCATGTGAAACGCAGCGCCCTCCTTGCCCATCCGCTCTCCAATCAGCCGGAGCATGGAAGTAAACTGGGAAAACACAAGGATCTTATGGCCCGCTGAGATTCCTGACAGTATCAGCTCCATGCATGTCTCCAGCTTTGCACAGCCGCCGCGGTAATTGTCATAGGCCAGCCTGGGATCACAGCACACCTGCCGCAGCCTGGTCAGGCCCGCAAGAATCTGAATCTTGTTTTTGTCATGAAGCTGCTCCTTCAGCTGCCACACATTGGCAGTATAAAGCTCCTGCTGCTCCTTCTCCATGCGGGAATACACCACCGACTCCATTTTCCCCGGAAGCTCTTTTAAGACTTCGCTTTTCAGCCTGCGCAGGATAAAAGGAGCTGTCATCTGCTGAAGCTTTCCCAGAGACTTTTTATCCCCCTCTTTTACAATGGGCCCCTCATACTCTTTTTTAAACTTCTGGTAAGAATACAGAAATCCGGGCATCAGGTAATCAAAAATACTCCACAGCTCGCTTAGGCGGTTTTCCACCGGGGTGCCTGTCAGGGCGAATCTGGTGACGGCATGGACGGCTTTTACGGCCTTGGCATTAAGGGTGCCCGGGTTCTTGATATACTGGGCCTCGTCAATCACCTGGAACCGGAAAAAAAGCTCCTGGTAAAACTTAAGATCTCTCCGCAGCAGATCATAGGATGTGATCACCACGTCATATTCCCCGGCATGTTTTAACCGCTCTTCCCGTTCCTGAAGGGTTCCCGTTACCACCAGAGTCCTTAACGAAGGAGCAAATGTTTCAATCTCGCTTTCCCAGTTATAAACCAATGACGCCGGGCACACGATGAGGGATGTGTCTGTCTCTTCCCGTTGTCCGCCCCTTTTCTTCTCTGCCTCGTCGGCTAAAATGCTGATGATCTGGATCGTCTTTCCAAGTCCCATGTCATCTGCCAGAAGGCCCCCGAACCCCCATGCGTCCAGTGTTCTCAGCCATCTAAAGCCTGTCTTCTGATATCCTCTCAGAACAGGCTCCATGTCTTTTGGCAGCTCAAAGTCACTGTCGCTGACCAGCTTCATCCCCCGGATAATGGCTTTATACGTATAGTCCCTGGTAAACAGTATATCCTGCCGCTCCCGGCATAAGCTGTCCAGATATAAGGCCCGGTATTTGGGGATGCGTATCTTTGACTGCCCAAGCTCCTTTTTGGACAGGGCCAGTCCGTCTACCATCTGGGCCACTGCCAGAAGCCCATTATCCTCCAGCCGCAGAAATTCCCCGCTTTTCAGCCGATAATACGGCTTTTTCTTTCGGTACGCTTCCAAGATCTTCATCATGTCCCGGACGCCCATCTGCCCTGCGTCAATGGTCAGATCAAGCCATTGCCCTGCTACCTGGACGCCTACGGACACTTTCGGCGGCTGGAGTATCCTAAATGCCTGTTCCCCGTCTGGAAAGCGCACCTCACCCAGAGCCTGCAGCTCCCTGATCCCCTCGGACAGAAACTTAAAAAGAGCCTCCTCGTCATCCTGAATCATCAGATCGCTGGTAACCGGGTCCTTGTGCCTGAAATATTTTGTAAGGACCTGGCTGATGCGGAATTCCCCCGGCACGTCCCGGCAAATGGTTTTGGGCACCTTGTCGTCCTCCACCGGATGAAAGGAATAATCCCCGTAGCTTAAGGAGGGGCGAAGGACCACCTGGCCCGGAGCCGGATTTTCCACATCAAACCTGGCCTTAAGTTCCAGGAGGCGGATGCTCTCAAAATCCACGCCTTCCGCCCTAAGAAGGCCGTGGCCTTCAAGTTTTTTCAAAACCCTTTCATAAAACAGAGGCACATCTTTTTCATTGACGGCCACCTCATAGGGCGCCCCGTATCCCTGGCTCATCTGCCGGAAGAATATGGCTCCGTCCCTGCTGAAATTTTCATCACACACAAAGAGATTTTCATCTTTCAGCACATAAAGGCGCCTCTCCCCGCAAAAGGTGAAAATCTCTTTGTCCATGGATACTCTCATTCCGTTTCTGCCGGCTTTTGTCACCAAAACCATGTCCTCCGGGTTTTGGAGCACTACCCGGATACGCTGCTTCATGCCTTTTGGATTTTCCCCATCCACCTGTTTCCCTGCCAGCAGCTCAAAAAATCTGTCGCGGTTGCTGCGGCTGATATTCAGTTCCCTTAAAGGGGACATGGAGGAGTAGATGCTTTTCCGAAACTGCTCATAATGCTCCTCATAGGTTCCAACCATCTCCAGAACCATCTGAAGAAGCTGCCTGGACTCCTGGGAAAATGCCTCCACGGTGTGATGGAAGGCCAGATTCTTCCCGTACTCCACGTAGGCGCCCTGCTCCATGGCCCTGGCAAACGCTGCCAGGTCTTTAATGATATACTGTCTGTCCCTCAGAAGGCCGAACTCCGCCTTGATCTCCTGCCGCCCTATGAAAAGCTTCGGAATAAAGCTTACAAAACATTCCCCGTCCTCCCTGAGGATCTCCGCTACCTCCCCGTTGGTGTATTCCCGAATCATGGTTCTCACCTGAGATGAGGTGGACACAGGCTTATCCTGGCTCTGGGATGCCTGCGCCAGATAATGGTGAAGCAGCGCCTTTTCATGAGGGCACATATCCTTATAGGAACTTCCCTGGGCACAGGAACAAGAGCTGCTGTTGACATAGCTGCCCTTGACCTCCAGCGTTACATGATAAATGTTTTCTCCGTCTTTTACCTGGCCTTGGATTCCAACCTCGCTTTTCCAGAAAGCTTTCGTCTGCATTTCCGTTACTTTCATCGGCCTATCCCCCTGGCGATATCCAGGCGCTTGCATAAATCCCTCCTGCGCCTGTCTCTGCTGATGATTTTCCATACTCTGTCCCTTAAGCGCCTGTCTTACAGAATTCCCGGTGAATTCAGCGTCTGCCCTTTGGGCGAGCCCCCATACGCCCGGCGGGAACGCAGCCGGGGCACGTGAAAGCCCGGCGGGCCCATGGGGCTTTACATGCGCTCCGGCGCCGCAAATCCGAGCAGATCAATACACGTCTCCAGCACTCCCTTGGTCAGCGTAATCAGCTTAATATAGCCTGCCTGCCTGGCTTTGTCCTCTTCCTTCAGGATCATGGTATTGTTATAAAATTTATTAAACACATCTGATAATTCATAAATAAACTGGCAGATTTTGTGGGGCGCCGTCTCCTGGAAGCTGCTTTCAATTACCTCATGGTATTTGGTCAGCTGCAGCATCAGGTTTTTCTCCGCTTCAGACGCCGCTGCCAGAACCCTGGCATTTTCCGGAAGCTTTTCCCCCATGCTTTCGTATTTGCTCAGAATGGATTTGATCCGCACAATGGTATACAGAATGTAAGGCCCTGTATTTCCCTCAAAAGAAATGAACCTTTCCATGTCAAAAACGTAATCCTTTGACGCCTGATTGGACAGGTCCCCGTACTTCAGCGCAGCCAGCCCGATGATCCCGGCTGTTTTTCTTGCCTCTTCGTCAGACACGGTACGGTTTTCCATGATCCGGTCATATACTGCGTCATTGATCTCCGCAACCAGGTTTTCCAGCCGCATGACGCCGCCCTCTCTGGTCTTAAAGGGCTTTCCGTCCTTGCCGTTCATGGTGCCGAACATAAGATGAACCATAGGCGTATCCTCGCTGACATATCCCGCCTTCTTGGCTACCCGGAACACCTGAATAAAATGCAGTTCCTGCCTTTTGTCCGTAATATAGATGTATTTGGCCGGAGCATAGGTTTTCTCCCTGTCAAGAATGGTTCCCAGATCTGAAGTGGCATACAGGGCCGCCCCGTCGGATTTGCGGATAATGCAGGGAGGCAGCTCTTTTGAATCGCCTTCCTTTGCCACATCCACCACCAAAGCTCCCTGGCTCTCATAGGCCAGCCCCTTTTTCTGAAGATCTTCTATAAGTCCCGGAATATATTCCTGAGCGTCGCTCTCCCCTTTCCACAAGTCAAAGGTTACTTCCAGGCTCTTGTAATTTTTCTTAAGGTCAGCCAGGGACACATTCATAATATGCTGCCAGACAGCCCGATACGGCTCATACCCGTTCTGCAGCTGCAGCGTAGCCTCCTGGGCTCTGGCCTTAAAATTCTCGTCCTCTTTCGCCTTGCTGCTGGCCGCAGGGTAGATGTCCTCCAGCTGGCCTATGGTAAAGGGCGGTTTTTCAGGATAAGGGCCGCTGCAGTCCGGATCGAAATATATGAGATCCGGCTCCCTGTCCCGCAGCTCCTCTATAATCAATCCCATCTGCAGGCCCCAGTCGCCAAGGTGCACGTCGCCTATCATGTTGTAGCCGAGAAAGCGCCCCAGCCTTTTTATGCTTTCGCCGATAATGGCGGATCGGAGATGGCCCACATGAAGGGGCTTGGCCACGTTTGCTCCGCCGTAGTCCACGATAACCGTCTCCCCGCTTCCCGTTTCCTCCAGCCCGTACTTTGGCTCCGTGTCCATGGCGTGAAGGTAATCCGCCAGATATTCCTGGCTGAGACGCATATTAATAAATCCCGGCATCACCGCCGTTATCTGGGAAAACATCCCTCTGTCCGGGCTTTTTTCAATCCATCCGGCCACGTCATTTGCAATGTCAATGGGTTTTTTCTTATATGCCTTTGCCGCCGCCATGGCTCCGTTGCACTGGTATTCGCACAGATCCGGCCGGTTAGACAGCGTAACCTTGGCATAGCTTTCATCGTATCCGTTGGCTGTAAAGGCCGGCTTTATGGCATCTGCAATGCAGTCAAGAATCTTTTTCATAAATTATCGTCTCCTCGTGTTCATCTGCTTTTCCTGGCATTCCGCCCTTTTAGGGCTTTCATAGGTGTATCAATTATACTAGACTTTCAGTATGAAATCAATGGCAAGTTTCGGCCCTGCCGCTTCCCTGAATCAGGCGAATCAGGCGCAAAAACCCTCTTTGGAGAAGGTAAGACAGAGGCGGATCTGAACATCACGATGCCGTCCGCCAGCGTTCTCCAAAGAGGGTTTTTGCATTATCAGATCTTTTTCATTACCAGGTCTTTTCCAGTGTCATCTTGAAATCAATGGCATATGGATTGTCTTCTCTGGTCTTTAAGTCTTCGTAGATGCTGCGGCGGTCTTCGCCGCTTTCTTCCGCCCAGTACTCATAGCCCACCATGTAGCTTTCCACCAGCTCATCCCATGATCCGAACTCCGCCTGAACAGTCTGGGCAATCTCAAGGGATTTGTCCAAAGCTTCTGCATCCGTATAATATCCTGCGGTGTAGTAATATCCCAAAAGATTCAGGGCACGGCAGTAATCCCAGCCGTCAATGGCCTTTTCTCCCGCAGTCTCATATGCGCTGTAGCACTTGCTGTAGATCTCCGCAGTTGGCGCATCCATCTCGTATACTCCCAAAATAAATTCCGGGCGCTCTTCCGCTGCCACGCTGCCAAGGCCTGCCTCCTCCAGAGTCTTCATCTCTGATACAAAGTTGGCCCTGTGGCCTTCTGTAAGAATCCAGTCCAGGTTCTCATCGGCAGAAGCCCTGTCGCTTACGTCCCACCAGCTATTTAACAGCTCCTGTACCACTGCCGCGTTGGCGTCATTTACCGCAAGGCCGCCGAAGCGGTTGTAATCCCAGCCGTTGATACTGGTCAGAACCGCATAGGAGGCGTTAAACCATTTTACCGTGTCAGTAACCTCTACTGTGGAATTGTCCTCAATCTCCAAAGGAGTCTCCTTGAAGGTTTCGCAGGAGGCCATCGCGGAAGCGACTGCATCATCATCCATCTCGTCTTCCGCCATAAACATCATGGCGTAGAAGGCATAATCCGTTTCCCCGTAAACCATATAGGCGTCAGCCGTTTCCCCGTCTACGTCAATGGTGCAGGCGGCTGCCTCAACCCCTGTCATGCCGGGAACGGACGGCGCCTTTGCCTCTGACTCATTGGCAAGGCCGTAGCTCTCAGCCATCACCGTTTTCATGGAACTTATGCTGTCAACAGGAAGAAGGGAACCGGCTTTTGGAAACTGCATAATGATAACCGCCTCTGACCCGTCTTTGCTCTGAGCGGCCAGCCAGAAATCCATTCCCATGTCCTCCGTGGTCCACCCTTTTCCCAGCATAATGGAGATGGAACCGTCATTGCTGGTAAATTCTTCCATATCTTTGGTCAGGTCTTCCGTCTCTTTTGTGTCCGCCGCGGCGCTATCCTTGGCCGCGGTAGTCTCCTGGCCGGCTGTGGTTCCCGTCTCTTTTCCCCCGCATCCCTGCAGGGCCGCTGCTGCCAGCACCATTGCCATTGCGGCCGCTGCCAGTGCTTTTGTGGATTTTTTTACATGCATACTCTCTCTCCTTTTTCTTTTCTCTCTATTCCAGACGGACCTCCCTGCCCGCCGTTGGAATCATGTTCTCCCTGGCAAAACAAAAACGCCCTGAAAGCCCACATCTCACTCTCAGGACGTCTTTCAGCCGTCAATATCTTATACTCTGGACAGATACTCTCCTGTACGGGTGTCGATCTTAATCTTGTCTCCCTGATCCACAAACAGCGGCACATATACCGTTGCCCCGGTTTCAACAACCGCAGGCTTCGTGGCGCCTGTAGCCGTGTCCCCCTTAAACCCGGGCTCTGTATCCGTAATCTCCAATTCCACAAATAAAGGCGGTTCTACGGAAAATACCTTTCCATTGTAAGAACATATCTTACAGGTCTCATTCTCTTTGACAAATTTCAGCGCATCGCCAATGGTTTCCTTGCTTAATGCCACCTGCTCGTAAGTATTGGAATCCATAAAATTATACAGATCACCGTCTGCATAAAGATACTGCATGTCCACCCGGTCAATTCTGGCAGCCGGAAACTTCTCCGTAGGGCGGAAGGTCTTCTCCACTACGCCGCCGCTGATAACATTCTTAATCTTAGTCCTGACAAAGGCAGCGCCCTTACCTGGCTTTACGTGCTGGAACTCCAGAATCTGATATACGTTGCCCTCAATCTCTAAGGTGACGCCGTTTCTAAAATCGCCCGCTGATATCATAAATGATATTCCTCCTTGTATTTCGCATATACTTCCCAACCCTCTCTTTGCCTGATTCGGCAGAATGGTTTCCGTCACACGTCACTGGAATTATAAGGCGCATGCAGGACACATGCCTTAAGATATTGGTTCATCTGGCAGAAATCTGCTGCACAGGCATATGCATAGAGGGATTCCAGGAGTACATTCTCCTTAATCGGTTCTATTTTATACTATATGTCCTGTAATTTCAACTACTTTTTCCGCAGTTTGTGATTTTTGCATTTGTGATTTTATCTCAATAGGGCTGCAGGCCAATGGCGTCTTGTTAAAGCGGCCCCAGGCCCGGGCCTTTTTTCTGCAGAAAAAGAGCCCCGTTTCTTTGGGGCTCTTTTTGGGGAACGCCTGACAAACCGGAACCATGTTTTTCTGAGGCAATTCCAGGGACTTTTTATCCGCCTATTTAATAAAGCCGAACACATTCAGCAGGACAATGATCATGAATACGGGAACCACCCCCACGGTCATGGCTTTGTCCCACCTGGTAAGCCTGCCGTCGCGGCCGTCTGCTGTCAGTTCTTTTTCATAGTCCTTCCATCCCCAGATCTTCCATACAAAGAAGCAGGTAAGCAGGCAGCCAAGAGGCAGAAGCACATATCCGGTAAAGCAGTCAAACCAGTCATAGAACCCATAATACTCCATCCCCCCGAAGCTTGGCCAAGGCAGCTTTATCCCTTTAAGCGGCCCGAACCCCAGGGATGTGAGAATATTGCCGGCTCCAATTACCGACGCAGCCGCAATAATGGCCTTCTTTCTGCCCAGATTCATCTTGATCTCAAAGGTGCGCACGCTAATCTCTATAAAAGAAAACAGGGAGGAGAATACGGCAAAAAGCAAGGCTATGAAAAACAGCGCGCCGATAAAACGGCCTCCAGGCAGATTCTTAAAGATTCCAGCCATTACGTCAAAGATCAGCGCCGGCCCTTTCTGGACGTCAACGCCTGCGCCAAAGGTAGCCGGGATAATGACAAAGCCTGCAAGGATCGCTGCTATGGTGTCCATGTAGCTAATAAACAAAGCGTCCTTGCGAATATTGTTCTCCCCCGGAACATTGGCTCCTAACGTGGTAAAAATCCCCCAGCCGATACCTATGGAAAACAGAACCTGAGTTACCGCATCCGCAAAAACCTTTACGCTGAATTTTCCAAAATCCGGAAGCAGATAATATTTTAGGCCTTCCAGAGCTCCTTCCGCCGCAAACATGCTGTAGATCCCGCAGACAATAAGCAGCACAAACAACGCCGGCAGCATAACCTTTGAAATTTTTTCAACGACAGTGGTAATTCCGAACAGAAGCAGGAATACAACAATAAAAAGGACAATAAAGCTGTAGATCAGAGGCTGTATGGGATCTGAAATAAAGTTCTGATAAAACAACTCCGGGTCATCGCCAAAATCACCGCTGACAATAAACTGAATTCCGTAGCGCAGGACCCAGCCGCCTACGACCACATAGAAAAAGTTGATCATGATGGTACAAATGTTAGCCATCCACCCTACAAATCCCCACCTACTGCTGATTTTCTCAAATACGGAAACCGTATCCGACCGGCCGTGCCTGCCAATGGCTGTCTCCATCTCCACCATGGGCTTGGCCAGAAGCAGGACAATAATAATATAGGTAAAGATAAAGATTCCTCCGCCTCCGCCATAAGCAAGGTAAGGAAATTTCCATATATTTCCAAGCCCGATGGAGGCTCCCGCCGCCACCATGATATAACCGAATCTTGATCCCCATTTGGCCTCTTTGGTGTACTGGGCCGTGTTTTTGTCTGACATATTATTTTCCCTCCTTCTGTCTGTCTGGTTCTGCGCTGCCTGGGGCTTGGCTGTCTGGTTCTTCCTGGCTCCGATCAAGATTGTAGACTTCAGAATAGTGAATAATCTTGTCGAAATCGAAATACCCCCAGTTTGGAATGCGGGTCTTCCTCGGTATGGTGGAGCCGCTGGTAATAATGCAGCCTTTCCCGATGGAAACTCCGGTGGATACTGTGGCTCTTGCGCATATAACGGTTCCGGTTCCGATCTGGGTATCATCCGGTATAAAGGCGGAGGGATGAACCAATGTTGGAATCATAAAGCCAAGGCCAGTCAGTCTTTCCATCCACGTTCTTCTCGTCTCTTCGTCACCTACTGCCACCGTGGCTATGGGATACTCTTCGGCAAAATGTTCCAGCTCGCTCCACTTCCCGAGAATCCCGGCGCCTGCGGTCGCATCATCCAAAAAGTTAATTTTTGAAAAAATGCGCAGACCCTTTGCGATTTCGTAGACATCTGTCCCATGGCTTCCGGCACCCAGAATCAGCAGGTTCATCTCTCTTGGCCTGGCCATTTTCTGCAGCTGGTACTCCCTTTTTTCCCTGGCCTCTTCTTCGGTGCTGCCATAGCAGTATCCGTATATGATCTTTCCGGATGAATCCCGGCCCTTTATGTATCTGGCCTCATATCTGCCATCCGTGCGTATGCGTACATTATCGCCCTTCTTCATTCTCCTTGTCCTCCGTTGTGAATTGTAATTTGTGGGGTTAAGTGGTCAATAGTGGTCATTAACACTTTTTACTTGTATAATAATACGGATTATAGAGGATAATGTCAAGGATTTTGGAGGCTAGATAAAATTATGACCACTTTATAAGTGGTACTCTTGATGACAGTGGGGCTGGAAAAGGAGGGATTAATGGTCCTGATCATGGACTTTGATTACATCCTTTGCTGAAAGGCCCATAATGTGCTCGATTTTATCTCCATCACCCCACACGGCTTTTGAATCATAGGGACGATCCGGAAAAGCTCCGTACTTCAATTTTATGTTATACCCGTTCTCTTTGATAAACCGCTCCACCCGATCAGCCAGTTTTTCTGGACGGCCAGAGCAAATATTAATCACGCCGGTAATCCAATTTTGGCTTACTGCCCTGGCAACCTGTTCGCAAAAGTCTTCATAATCAATAAAATCAAACTGATTCTGCCCCATTGTAAACGGGAACTCCTCTCTTTCCTCTGTCTCGGCTGCCGTGATCTTTGAAAAAATCGAAGAGCCATACTGGCTGTTTCCTACAATATAATAGCCCCGCAGCCAAAGAAAAGTCTTATTTTTCTGTTTACAGAACATCTCTGTAAGATCTCTCAATGCATTCTTACTGATCCCATATGGTGTAGTCGGCCTGCATGGAGTGTCTTCTTTAATGCTTCCCTCATAAAAGCCAATCTCGTGCATAGAACCCATAACGGCTATAGCCTTTACATCTGACTCGGCAAATGATTTAATAAATGCATAGTGTTTAGGCAGATCGTCAATATGGGAATCCGAGTAATGGACAAAGCCATCTCTCCAGGCCAAATGAAGAAGCACGTCAGGCTCGCCGAAATAAGTATAAGGATCTGGAACTTTAAAAAGATCACATGGCCGTTTTATTGCTCTCCCATCAATGCGATCAACCGTAACATCTGCTGCAACTACTTTATTTCCATTATCAAGCAGATGTTTTACAATTCCTTGTCCCAAATAGCCATTTGCACCTGTTACAAGTATTATCAATTCTGCACCTCCATTCCTCTTCTCACATGATTCAGATTACTTCAATCTCAGCAGGCCGTCTCTCGCTTCTTGTAGTTAGCGTTTTTTTGGGATAGCTGCCTACGCCTAAAAAAAGAATCATCATTTCGGCATCATGCAGCTTTAGAATCACTCTGATCCGACTCTCCTGAGCGTCTGTAAGAGAGGCGCTTAGGGGAACGCATCCGATCCCATAATAAAACAGCGCATTGATTACTCCTTCCGCATACATTCCGCCATCAATAAACGCCTGAAACACTTCCCGGTCTTTCTGTTCCGTTCGCAGATCAGCGGTAATAACCAAAAGCTTGTCAAATTCATGGCCAAATCCTTGATTGCCATTTTGGTTGTGCATAACAGACTCCATAATCGTCTTATCCTGAATAATCCTTGTCCTCCACCCCTGTCGGTTACACGCAGACGGAGTGTATTGCGCTAAAAATATAGCTTCCTTAAGAAGTGAAATGCTGACAGGCTGATCCGCAAAGTGGCGGATACTATGTCTGGAGGTCATCAATGTCTTATAATCCATCTTTTTTGTGTCATCAACAGTGACTGGAGTTATCTCGATTACGCCGCCAAGGCTGTTTCTCACTCCTGGAAGTTTTAGGATCTTGTTTTCTAATTCAGGATCAGAGATTCCGTGCCGTCTGTTTTTATCAATATATTCATGGAGGCATGACAGCGAAGTGCTGTATACAAATGAATTTATATCATAATTGCGGGAATATTGTTCCATGGAGAGAATCAGCTTCTTAATATTTTCTTTTCCAAAGCCCGGCCTGTAATCCGGGAAAGACAGGCCCTTCTCTACTGTGTGATACAGCCTCGCTATTGAGGCTTCCAGCTGAACTTTATCATAACATTTTCCGTCGGCAAAGCTGTACCTCTTAAACCTTTTATAGTAATTATGTAATGTATGCCTGACAGTATGCCTTCTGCATCTATTTGCAAAGAATGCCAAAAGCCCAGAGCATCCTGCGGCTAATTTATAAGCTTTCATTTTTTCGTCATTCCTTTCACATTATTTCGTCTCAAACATGTGCCTTTTTCCTCTATCTAGGATGAATCTTTGCTCTAAGAGCACGAAAGACATTGTTAAGAAGTTTCTGATTTATCACTGTGCCAAAGGTGATTCCAATCATAATATTCAATAAAATTGAAAGCCATGTATTAATCCAGCACAGAAGACACATTAAAGAAAGAACTGCGATGCAATTTAGAATTAATTTATTATGGTATCTGATCCGTTGAAATTTCTTTATATAGAGGATTCTGAATATTGACAGCGCTGCATAACTGACCAGCGTAGAAACAGAAGCGGCATAGATTCCGCATTTGTTAACTAAAAGTAAGTCTAAAAGCAAATTTATGATAGCTGCCCCTATTGTCGTAATCCCAACATTTCTGGTTCTCTTATGCGCAATAAATATACCGCCTAAAAATGACGCGATACCCGAGAAATATACGCCGATAAATAATATCGGTATCTGTGCATAGGACTCGTCATAGTCCCCCCGTATAAGCATTGAAAATAAAAAAGGGCTGAAGCAGATCAGCAGTGCCATAATTCCTGTTAAGATGCGAAGAACGTTTTCAAACATAACAGAGTAGTAATTTTCCGCATCGCCATCCTTAATAGCCAATGAGGCGTTTTCCTGCCATGCATATATAAAAGTTCCTTGAACCGATGTAAACAGCGAAGGGATCTTATATGCAACACCATATACTGCAGTTGTCTCCAGACCTAAAAAAGAGGTCAGAATCAGTCTGTCAGATGCATCCAGTATCCATGCGGACAGGGAATTCGGTATCATAGGCCAGGAATATTTAAGCAGTCTTGACAACTTCTCCTTAGAAAACGTGCGTAAATCTATATATCTCACAAGATGCGCTTTGCGGGCTAAAACCGCTATGGCCCCTGCTGTAGCTGCCGCAAATGAGATCAATACGCCATTTAGGCCCAGATTCCCCAAAGAAACCAACAGAATAACCAGTATCATATTGGAAGAAGACTGCACAACAGAACTTAATGAATATAACTTGTTATAAGATAGCCCTCTCACAACCTGCTGGGTTCCTACGAAAACGATATCAACAAAGTAATACAATACGATAAGTATTCTTGTTAAGAATTCTATTTCAGAAAGCATTGCAAACAATATGGCAAGTACTATTAATGATATGGGGATTAAGACAGCATATATATTTGTTATCACTGATTTCTTTTCGTATTCATTATCCCTGCAGTCGATCAAAAAACGGAACGCCCCTGCCTGAATCTGGAGTGTTGCAATCGGAAGCAGAAGGGTAACCAGCGTCTGCAGCAAATCGTATGATCCATATTCAAGCCTGGTCAAATGACTGGTTATCACTGGAATCGTGACAAGTGCTGCAAATTTGGGCAAAAAAGTGCCGATAAATAAAATAAATGTATTCTTTACAAGTTCCTTTTCCCTGTTCATTCAGAAATTTCCGCCTCTGTCTCTCCATTTATACAGCCGTAAGGCCTCATGTTTTCCTTAGATGTAAATATGTCAAAGCAGTTCTCTTTCCTTATGGCATAAAGATATTCTAAAATAATTTTACTCTGCAATTCATAAGTGCTGCACATCTCTTTTACCGCCCGCAATATGTCAGTCTGGTCTACAGTTCTTAATATGTCATAACAAAATTGTCCTTGGCCAACCGTTTCTGTTAATTCCTTATACTTTACCGCCCACCCCAGTACGATACAAGGTATCCCGTTTCTATATGCATGGACAGTAGCGTGAAAACGAGAGCTGACACTGAATTCAAAGTTTTTTATAAATCGGTCAAATTCCAGGCAGGAAAAGTCATAATCTATCAGATGGACATTGACATTTGACTTAAAGAGCTCCTTAATGTCTGTACATAACTTTAAGTCCTCGCCTGCATGTCTGAACACATAAATGTCCTTTCCATTTTCTAACAGCAGCTGTATAATTCTTTGATAAATATTAATTAGCACGCTGTAATTTCCATGAATGACGCATTGTTGATTTGGAATAACTGCCACATTATGTTTGGTATCAATATTCAGGCTTTTTATTTGCGGAATAATTTTATAAATATTTGACAAATCAATACCCGTGTTCTGCAGGACAATGTCAGCTGACTTTTCAACATTACTCAGTGAAAAGCCTTCTGTTAACAGTCCATATCCTTCCCATTCCCTGGCATATATTTTTAACGGATATGGCAGTAATTCCTTCATTTCATCTAATATTCCTTTATCCTTTTCATCATAGTCAAACGGACCAAATGACTGGGGCATGACAACCATTGGGATTTTATAGAGTTTTGCCAAGCGGATATAGTTTAAAAAATTTTCGCTCCCGGCAGCTCCCCATTTTGAACCTAAATTGTATCCGCTAATATCTGCTATAAGGGTTATATCCTGAATCAATTCCTTTAATTCGTAAAATCGCTTAATCTCTAAAACTTCTCTATGCATAATCTTTTTGATTATGTTTTTTAATATCCTGACCAAAAGGATGCGATACTTCCTTTTGCTGTCCAGGGCAATCTGCATCGCTTCCTCGTTATAAAAAACAGGATAAAATGTCAAATTGCTGAATTCCGGAAGGCTCTCCCATGTTGTAAAAAAGATCTCAGCATCAGGCAGACGATTTCTGATTTCATTCACTGCGATAAACAGCATGGATTGCGCACCCTTGTTATTAAAATTAGCTCCTGTGATAAGTATCTTTTCCATTTTTTCTCCGCTGATCATTAGTTTAAGACAGTTCCTGCATAATTCAGTAATTAGCGCAAATAGAACATCAGTCCATGGGTCGTTTTTGCCTATGTCTGAAATAGTAATATATTTTCACCGCAGCCGGATACAGCCCAGCTTTATACATCCCGGATACAGCCAGGTTTCCTGGCCAGCCGAGAAATGCGATTGCCATTTTCATACATTGCTTAAAATGAATATTATTCTCAGCAATAAGCTGGTTCGCAACTGCTAAACTGATTTTTCCAATATCATTAAGCGATGCCGATCTCTTTGAAAACAATTCCGGGTGCTTCTGTCTCAGCATATAGACTGATCTAACAAATTTTTGACCGCTGCTGCTTATTGAATTATCGCCGGTATAGTATTCGACAAGCACTGTGTCCAGGTAATAGACAGAATACTTTTTAACAATTCTGTACAGCAGCTCAAAGTCCTGTAATCTCGGCATATCATTATCAAATCTGCATTCTGAAAAAACGCATCTTCTGCCGAGAATAGACTGTGTTCCAATATTTATGAGAGAGCATTTGTCACTTAGGAATCCTTCCTTCAGCTTTTTAGGAATATCCACAGTGCCATACGTACCAATATCAGCCATTTTGCAGAAAATAACGTCAGCCTTATTTGCCAGTAATGCCTCATATTGAATCTTTAGCTTCTCTGGCAGCCAGATATCGTCACTGTCATGGAATGCGATATAATCTCCTTTGGCTATATCTATTCCATGGTTCCTTGCTGCGCAGGCACCTTGATTAGGCTGGTAAACATATTTCAGCCGTTCATCTCTGATCTCTTGAATCACATTGGCCGAATTATCTGTTGAACCATCATCAATGACAATTAACTCCATATCCCTATATGATTGGTTTAACACGCTCATAATCGCCCTTTTTATAGTATTCTCTCTGTTATAAACCGGGATTATAACTGATATCATCTATACCTCCAATTTTATAAATGCCTTTCTTGAAACGCTTCCATAATCCTGTCAATATTTTCATCATTAATTTCAGTTCTGCAAAACCTGCTGTACTTGTCTCCACCCCTGTGCTGTATTTCTGCAAAATCAATTTTCTGGATTTTCGAAATAATCTCTTCGGAAAATCTTTTCTTAATTATTTTTGTCCCTGCATAAATTGAATATGCGGGAATGTTATGAGTTACGATTGATCGGGCTCCGATTACGGCTCCTTTTCCTATTGTAACTCCAGGAAAAACCAATGCCCCATACCCAATCCACACATCATCTTCTATAACAATATCGTCCTGTCTGCAGGGCTGGGCATCTATGCCTTCACCCAATTCCTTTTTGTATACTTTAGAGTAAAACGGATACGTGGATATGCAGCTGTAATTATGCCGCCCTCCCATCATGAAGGTTACCTCGTCTCCTATAGAACAGTAATTCCCTATTAAAATGTACAATTCAGGATTGTAGCATACGATGTTCAGATTGCCATAAGTTCCCCGCCCCACTTTTACATGAGTCAGAGGAAAAAGCGAATTCAGGCGGCTGAAATTATGTCTGTTCATTCGTCTCCAGGCTATTCTTTTAATTAATAATTTTACACTCTGAATCATCTGTAAGCCTCTTCCTCCCCTGGGAGTTCATTACACATCCGGCATCCAATCTGGGATTGCAAATTTTTCTCACTCTTATTCTGCTTAAATCTCCTAAAATGAAAAATACAACAAGTGACGTGGCTGCATCCCGGAAGGTATTATAAAAAAACATAAATACAATTAACATGCAAAGCAGCGAATAGTAGACGCTGCAGAATCCCTGGCGGTGCCGTCTGACGCTGAATTTGTCTATATATTTTATTATCAAAAGAAGCAAAAGAAAAAGAATAGCCGCAAAGAGATAAATTCCGGCGATCCCTCCTGCCATAACCGCATCAATAAATCCAGTGCAGGCATTCAGCACTACTGTATGCAGCCGGTGCCCCTCAGCTGCAATGCCGAAATCGGGGAACAGGTTCTTTGAAACTATAAGCGGTATCAGTGAAACTGCAAATACAGCTGCTGAATTGGGTGATGGGGAATAATGCGTAATATTCAGGTTTAAATTTGCCAGCGGACTTGTTATGTATGAATAAACCCAGGCAAATTGTTCTGGCAGCCAGGCAGGCCAGTTGGAATTAATTTTTCCTACAGACAATATCAGATGCGAATCATTCCATTGATAATGAGAGCGCAGATTAGTCAATCCTCCGTTAATGTAAATAATTATGCAGCCGATCATAATAATCACAGTCATCTTTTTCCAATCCAGGACTTTTTTGTTTTTTGATGCCTTTGTCAAAGACAGATTCAAAAAATTAAAGAGACACATGACCGCAGCTCCTTTTAAAAACATAAGCATCAGGAATATCAGCGGAATAAACGATTGGCATAGCCGTTTTTTTTGCCTGGTTTCCAAAAATATGTAAAAAAAATATGCGGAGTAGAATATTGACGCGTTCACTAATATTGAGTGAAATAAAGGCAATCCGTTAAATTCACCATAAGATCTCCTTCCTGATATAATAGCGAACAGAGGTATGTCTCCTGCATAGATAATATCCAGCACTCCCGCAATAGCAACAAAACATAAGCCTGCCAAAGGAACATGATCCGTATCTTCTGTATGTGTGTACTTGAGTATATGCCTGTTTTTCATCCCCAAAAATAAGCTTATGATAATCGTTATTAAAAAAAACAGATTCAGCGCAGGGGCAGTGGCATAATTCATATCAGACAATTTCAAATTATAGAGCGTCAAAACCACTCCCCATATGATTGAATAGTAGTAGAAAACATTAAGCACCTTATTCCCTCCAAGGAAAAACATCTTATTTCCTATAATATGTTCTTTTTTGATATTTTTTAAGCATATCATAATATGGCAGCGGAACTTTAAAAACACTTTTTAAAAACAGACTCTTACTATGGTTCATCTTAAATTCCCTGATAAATCCTGGCAAATGAAAAAGCCAATACCATAGGCTTTTCTGAGAAACCAATGATGAAACCTCAACATCCATTGTTGAAAATATCTTTATCATGTCTACTGTGCCGTTGGAAGGGTTTAACAACAGATTTTTGTACTGTTCAAATGCCGTCTGACAGGAAAATGAAAGCTGGATGTCCGCCAGTGCGCCGGACATATAATCATCAAGAAATTTAAACGCGGCATCCTGGATCTGTTTTAGAGCATCTGCGGCAGCACCTTTATTCTCCGGTTCAATCATAACCGGAACTTCTTTGCCGTTTACATTGTCAAACCGGATTACAGTACCATTAACTAAATCCATAAATAACAGTTCGAAGACTTGTCCAGTCAGAGAGATTGCGCAAAAGTCATCACACACGTCTCCAATATCAATAAATAAAGCACCTCTCTTATTTTCAATATTATGTCCCTGTACTCTGGAATCCAGCTGAACGCCGAAATAGTACCCAACAGGTACATCCGGAAAGCAGTTTTGAAAATAACCGGCTAATTTATCCTGCATGGTTCCTCTCCATCCAACGTCAACGATGGCAATATGTTCTGCCCCTTCTGTTTTATTCAATAGATATCTTTCAAACAATAATTTCTGACTGGCGGAATATTGGCGGATCAATGGCAGAATATTATTTTCAAAATTTTCTTTTATCTCTCTGCTTTTATTAAAGTTTAACGTCAATAAATCCGCATCTGGAGATATTCCACAAGATTTTGAAAAGCTGTCAACCGTATCTCTTCCTAAAAGTCCTAATCCCGATAGTTCATTTAATGACAAACTATGGACTGAAAATGTTTTTAATGAATTAAACAGATCCTCTATGCTGTCTATATTAAATAAAGCACATCCGGTTACGGCTCGTCTTGAAACTCTTAGTATGTCTGTTTCGCCTTTACGAGAGGGACAGACTTTAATAAATGCCTTCTCCAAGATCACCCCTTCTCTGGCCAGAAAAAGGAATTTAGTATTATACCCGTTTTGCGCATCCAGCCAATTGGAAAATGACAGCAGTAAGGGGCCAAGGACTTCATATCCCAGCTTTTCATAGTTAGAATAATTTTTATCCTCATGCAGTTCGATGAATTTTCTTAATATTCTATATTCCAAATTATTACTATAGTACCGTTTGTTTTTTAATCGGACAATGCATTGACGATTCGCAAACAATCGTATCAGGCTTGACCTTATTCCCTTTCTCTTTGCATTTAAATAGTCGGATCGCAGTGAATCACCGATATGCATCATGTCACATGGATTAATCCGCTCTTTCTGTAAAACGGCATCGAATAAATCCCCTGTATATTTTGTGAAACCTTCTTCTGACGAAACATAAAGCGACGAATATCCTTTTATTTTGCATTTGCTAAGGATTTTTTCAATGACAGTCTTCCTAAGCGGCGTGTCGGATATAATTATAATTTTTTTCTTTTGTCTGCGAAAAAGCTCAAACAGTTCCAATATCTCCGTTCTGGGACAGCAAAACAAAACTTCCGTTTCTTCTTCCAAAGCTGTCAATTTATTGATCTGCTGTCCATCTATGCCAGGATATGCGCGATATATCTCCTCTAATGTTGCTTCTAACGGATGATTTCTTTTTAACGCTTTTCTTTCCGCCTCCAATCTCTTTTTCACAAACTCTTCGGGACTGCATCCTGTTATTTCAGATGATTTCAATCCGACGATATAAAAAATATCCAAGGAAACAGGAACGTATCGTGTTATAAGAGTATCAAACAGATCAAAAGAAATTATCTTGCAGCCGTCTGCCGCTTTTCTAATATTGTCAATATCACTTTTGCATAAAGATGTTAAAATACCTTTTATGACTGTATTCATTCTAATTTTACCTCTATAGCGGAACCCGTAAATCAGTTATATCTCAACAGCATCATGTGCGAAACTTTTCTCCTAAAAAGAAGTCCAGTGTTTTGAATTTGAGAGAATACCTTACTTTCATAATAAATACGTCGAAATAATAATATATTCGATGCAGAAATGTATCACTGCAAAATATTTTATAATCTTTTACAAACATCCGGATTCTCTTTACAGACTGCTCTTTATTATCCGTGTATCTGGAATAATTCTGTTTCAATGTGATATCCTTAGCAACCACGATTTCTGTTCCATTTTGCTTTGCTCTTCTTATAAAGTCATGATCAATGCAGTCTAAAAACATATCTTCATTATATTTACACTGCTGAAAAATTTTTTTTGGAATAACCATTCCACTGTTAATTGCGCTGATATCAGAGGGAATTGAATAAATATTTTTAATAGGCTTATATCTGTACAGACATATTTCTACTGGTGAAAAAATAGCTTTATCTGCTATTACAACAGGTATAATAATGGAAGAAGGCGAGCTTTTAATATATGATTTTATTTTGGTAAAAAAAGTGCTTTCTATGAGAGTATCATCATCAAAAATACAGATAAAATCTCCTTTTGCAATTTTGACGGCACGATTATATGCTTTGGAAAGCCCTTCATTTCCATCCATTTTTAAGTATGTAATATTATATTCTAACGCTGACAGTGAATTATCTATGTCCACATCATCGCTGTTATCGCAGACGATAACCTCCGTATTCGGCATACAGGAATTCCTGATCGAATCTAATGATTTTGATTTATCCAAATAAATATTGTATATCACGACAATTATTGAAATTTCTATCACTTTGTTTTTTATATTCTCTTCCATATGATAATAAGATCCCTCTGTCAATTTTCCATCTTCATATGCTGTCCCAGGTATTTGTATCTGTATTAAATTTCTTTATCGGACATGCTGGAACTCCTGCTGCAATGGTATTTGGAGGAATATCTTTTGTTACCACGCTATTGGCCCCTATTACTGCCCCATTCCCAACTGTCACTCCCGGCAAAATAACAACGTTATCCCCAGCCCAGACATTGTCTCCGATAATAACGGGAGTGCTGAATAATTTTCTTTGTGTGGGCGGTTCGTCCGGAACGGAGCAATCCACCCCTGTATAATTCCCATGGCTTGTATCGCTTATAAATAACTTTGATGCTCCTAAAAAGTTATCCCCTATTCTGACTTCATTGGTCGCCACAATATGGCAGTAATCTCCAAGCTCGCAATTCCTCCCAAGAAACAGAGTCGTTTTCTCAATATTAATCAGATCAAATCTGCAGCCGCGCCCTACGCTTAATCCTTTACCATATATTAAGCTCTTTTTCCCTCTCATACTGACTGGATAGGTAATTAACTTTGCCTTGGGATAAAATAACCTGGTAAGAATAACGGATATGCCCAGGATAATTGTCTCATTCAAGGAGTATCTGTTTTTATATATCAATTCTAAAGACATCATCCACCCACCCTTTTGCCGTATATTTCTTGATAATCTGATCATCTATTTCTTCGTACTTTTTACTGAAGAAAGTATCAGGAATGGCTTTTTCATTCCGGTCTATGACCATAATATTATTAGGATTGTAAAAGTCATAGTTAACAATATCTGCGTTTGTTGTTACTATTTTTTTCTTTAATCCCACTGCTTCCAGCGTCCGCATCGTCAAACCAGTCTGATTCTTATCGTTTGCATCTAGTATAGCCTTTGATTTCGATGCTATTATCTCCAGTTCCCCTGAAGGCATTGCCGTAAAAGATATGCTGTCCTTATTAAATTTTCTGAATCCGCTGTTGGTTAACCAGTAAAACAGCAGCATAAACCTTCCCCGCAAATAGCAAAATGAATAGAATTTATAACTATTATTTTCGCAGAATAGCTTCAGGTTTTGTATTATTCGGAATCTGTCCCCATACATTGTCCCATAAAAACATAAATCATATTCTTCAGCCATGCTTTCCCTAGGTTCAAGATCACAGAAAAGCGGACGGAATTCAAATTTGTATCTGCGGCAGTCGTTTGGATCAAAGGAGATTACCCTGTTGTACAGGGAAAGTCTGTTTATGATTCCTTTTACATTTTTTACTGAATCGTATAGGTACAGTATCCGCTGGGCTCTGGGCCATCTGTCTTTAAAAGCCTTTAGTATCCTTTTGGAAATCATTTCGCCTTTTATTATAAGTATGCAATCAATATCAACATTGACTTTTGACAATATGTTCTGATAATACGTCCATGCTTTAGGATAAAATATGGCTGGAGCAACTGAGTTTACCGCTCTGCCAAGCGGTGATTTTACACACCGCTCATCAAACCAAAACACGGTTGCCCCGTAATCCTCTAATACTCTTATGATTCCCTTGTCTATCCCGAAAAATTCCGGTGATATAAACAGAATCTTTTTTCCTGTCATAGTACTCATATCATCACCCTTCAGTTCTTCTAATGCTTTCGTCAAAATCAACAAGGCAATATTTGAATCCATAATAATCTGATAAACTCAGATCATAGCAATCATCTGCAAAAGCACGGCGAAATAACTTTATCCTTTTCGCCGCATATCTGACTGCCCAGTTGAACATTCGGGGAAACCAGATTTTTCTCTTACTGCATTTTACAATTTCCCTGACCAGGTCTGCAGTGGATACAAGTTCTTTATTCTGCGGCGTAAAGCATCCGGATGCTCTATCATCAATAATCATCCGGACAAATTCGCATAAATTGTCGATATATATCATGCTTTTTTTGTTTTTATAATCTGGAAAAACAGGCGTCCTCTTTGCTATCCTGCTAATTCCCCTGTAGTTTCCCGAACAGTCCTTTCCATAGACGAAGGGAGGCCGGAGACTTGCAACTTTAAAGCCTTTGCCGGCCAGTTTTTGAATTCCCATATCCCCCTGAAGTTTGCTGTCTCCGTAAAAGCTCGTTGGGTTGGTTTTCCGGCGATCTGTGATATAGCCGCAGCAGTCGCCATACACATTCATGGAGCTGAAAAAAATGAAATAGGAAACTCCATGTTCCTTTGCCCATGCGGCAATCTCAATGCTAAGGTCTGTATTAACCGAGTAAAACAGTTCCCGCATATCTTCTGTAATATGATTAATATGAGCGATTCCCGCAGAGTCAATGACTGTGTCAAACTTTGAGAAATCTGTTTTTTTCCATACTCCGTTAACAGATCCGGCTATTTCAACATGATAATCCTTAGGATAGCGCTCCAGCCATTTTTTCACTGACTCACCAATATAACTGTTCTTTCCAATTATAAGAATATGCCGCATGCGATTATCCTTCCGCTCTCCCCTTTATCCTAACTTTTCCCAGTTCTCAACTGCAAGCCTGAAAGGCTCCGGGTCTTCTTTCGAGTAATAGAACCCGCAGTCAGCTGCCTTAAAGTCAATAAGCCAATCAGCCTGCGAGATCCGCCCCGTCTCAACACGCTTGCTGTAATCTACAGGTTCAACCATAGCTGTAAATCCATTCCGTATATTTTTATATGCAGAAGTGTCGATTTCCCCCCGCAGCGTGGCCTCCGCCCACAGTACCGGCAGCGCCATTCCTGCCTGGGTGGAGGCGTAGCTCCATGTGGAATTTCTGAAATTAATCTCGCTGAACCAGTAATTATCGTCTGAATCAATGAGAAACTCTATGGAATAAATTCCCTCAAAGCCAATTTCAGCCATCATTCCCTCCAATGGCTTCTTAAACCGTTCCATAGGCCGTGACACGGTCATATAAGGGCTGTAATATCCAGGGATAAGATAGTTATATGTGGAGGCTATTGCATGGAACATCTGTTGTCCTTTATGAATGGAGAATCCATCTAAACAGTACTCATTTTTCTTTTCAATATATTTCTGCACCAGGACATCAGATGATTTAATATTTTTATAAGCTTCCTCTAATTCTTTCTTGTCTCTGCAAATATTTACATCTGCTTTCCAACCGCCTGCATTAGGAGAGATTGACTTTGTGATGACAGGAAACTCCAAGCCATCAGGTATGTCTCCCCTTTTTACAACAACCGTGTTAAGAACATTAAGACCATGCTTTTCTGCAAGCAGAAGAATCTGTTTCTTATCCATATATTTCGTGATTCTGCCGCTTGCTCCCGCATTGAAGAAAATGAATCTGTCTTTCAGCTCTTCATACCGGGCGTCCAGATAGCCCATAGTCTTATCGTCTGAGCAAAAGACTATAGGTTTGCCGCCTTTTTCTGCCCCATATTGGCTGATCAATATTTTATAGCCCGCCTCCACGCTGTCGGCATAATGTACTTGTTTTATGTATCGCGACGCTGATGCTACTGGTACTCTTCCGGAAACCGCAATGAAGACTGGATTTATTCCGGCCTCTCCAAGGCTTCTGATTACGCCCAATGGGTTATAATGTTCGATTGCCATTACAATATAGGTTCTGTCTTTATCCATTTTTTCTTCTCTCCATTCAACATTATCTGTTCTTCCTGTCCTTTTCCTCTTGATACACATTTTTTCCGGAAAGCACTGTCCCAATGATGCCAAAAAAAATCTTAAAATCATTCATAAACGTAATATTCTCCACATAATCCGCATCCATCTCAAATTGCAGCGTTCTCGTAGATGCGGCGCGGTATTTGATATCTACTGTGCAAAACATTCCGGGAAGAACCTGGTATCTTAATTGGTATCTTGGATACTTCCTGTATGGTTCAAATTCCCAGTCAAGAATTGGCCGCGGGCCAATAATAGACATTTCGCCTTTGATGATATTTATTATCTGGGGAAGTTCATCAAGACTGGTTCTTCTCAAAAAGGCGCCTACTCTTGTAATTCTGGGATCATCTGATCTGTGTGCAATTCCTCCTATCTCATAAGCATGATCCCACATTGTGCGGAATTTCAGCACCTTAAATTTATCCTGGTTCTTTCCCAGCCGCTCCTGCCTGAATAAAACAGGCCCTTTCGAGTCTATTTTAACCGCAAAAGCGATGATCGCCATTGGAACGGCACACACAATCAAGCCTGCGCAGCTAAGAAGTATATCCAGCAGTCTCTTCCAAAATGTGCGATACATTTTTCCTGCATTCCTCCATCAATTACTTCTGAAAACACACTGAAACGCTTCCGCGTAATTACACCCCGCCTCCGCTCCGCGGTATGCAGCAAGGCCTTTGATAGCTTCCTCTGATCTGGGGTGCGGATATGTGCGCATTACGCCGGCATATGCCTTTAACGCCTCTATTTTCTTCTCCATACCCTTTTTTCCGATCTCCACATACATATTGGGAACAAAGCGGTTTTCAGCAGAATTCAATGTCCATTCTGTACTGCTGGCCACTTCCATATAAAGAAATTCTTTTAGCCTGGGGATATCTTCTCTGCGCTGAAAAAGGCGGCAGGCGGCATTAGCCGCCTTGCTGGTTTCCTGGTGATCAATATTGGCATCTGACGGGTGATGTGTAATAATTGCCTGAGCCTTCCAGTCATCTATGCAGCTTTCAATAAATTGTACAAGATCCAGATGGGGCACAGTGTTCATTTTAATATTAGGAAAATCTGCATGATATACTTTTTCTACGCCAAGAATTCTCATGGCTTTCTCTTCATCTTCAGCCAGAGTCCCCGAAAGGTTTTTTCTGGCTTCCGCTTTGCTGACCATTATGGCCGCCGCAACATGATGTCCCTGTTTTGCCAGTTTCCATATATTTGCTCCAGCACCCAATACCTCATCATCCGGGTGTGCAGCTACTACTAGATATTTCATCTTCTGTCCCCTCCTGCACTGCATTCCACCATCTCAATCCCCATTTTCAGTTCTAAGTTTCTTCCCATAAATTCCACTTTCACTGCCACTTCCCTTTTATGGAGATTTGTTTTCACAACATTCCCCACATAACCCTTCAGCGGACCGCCAAGCACCTGAATTTTCTTTCCTTCCCCTACTATGACTCTGGACAAGGAAGTTTTATGTTTTTCATCGCCAAGGCTGCGGACCATTCCCTCCTCTTTTTCGGTAAGAGAATAGAAAAAATCCGTCTCCATTCCCAGCATCTTGGTCAGCTTCGGAACACGCTTAAGTTCTTCATACAGTTCCATTGGCTTCTTTGAGTCCACAAACGCATAGCCCTGAAACAGCACTTCCTCCACCTTATTCCAGCTGCCATGAAACTTTTTCATCCGCTCCCTTTTGGGCACAAAGCATTCCCGGGCCAAATCCTGGGCAACCACTTTTCTGATTATATCGGCAGTCCTTTCCTCTTCCCCTTTAAGGGTCTGTATGACATACCACATATCTATCTCTCCAGTTCTCCAGTCTTTCGCTGCATGCTATTTCATTGTCGTAAACCTTGAAACTGCCTGCATAGATCCATACGCCGGTATTCAGGGCGTGCTTCGCCATCCTCCAGCCATAAATCCTGCTGTAGCTCAGATCTGCAAATTTGCCAATATGACCATAAGAATCTAATCCCTGTGCCACTGCTTCAGAGATCTCGTCCTTAATCCTGCTTATTTCTGATTTCTTCTTGCTTATGTCTCTTTCTCATAGATCTCCAGGCCAACGGTTACATGCTTGGTTTCTTTGCCAAATGGAACCTCAATCTCGGCAGTCCTTTTATGGCGGTCAATCTTACGAACCAGCCTTTCCCTGCCTTTTAAAGGACCGCTGGTTATAACAGGAACTCCATTTCTGATAACTCCCCTTGATATCCCAATGAGAATCCCGTCCTGACACAAGTCTCTCAAAAACGGAGGCTCGCATGGGCTCAAAGAAATATTCCGCTTCGTTTCACTGCCCGTTTGCCGATTCTCTTTCAGCATTCGTATATTAGTGCCTGCCAAAAAGACACATCCCGGCAGCGCCGTCCGCTTTTCTAAATGCCACTTTCCGTTATACCGCATCATTCGCTGATACTGAAAGCTGACGATCTCTTCCATTTCCCCCGAAGTTACAAGCCCTGGACATCTCTCCATATAGTCTTTCTCGTCCCCCTCCGGGCATTTTAACAGGTACCAGATTTTCTTCATCCTCCTTAAAAGTTAAAGAGTATGGCAGCCTCTCGGAATCTCCCATACTCATTTTATGGGCCTTTTGAAATTTTCATTTTACGGACTTTTCTGTATTTAACAGAAAATATGGAGTGTTTGCTACTGTTTTCCGACAAAAGATTCTGAACGGCATTTCATGGCATGGTCTGCAGGGCAGACGAATAAAGTTGCGGTAAAATAATCGCTTAATAGTCAGTTAAGCGACAC
>CAMUJH010000034.1 GCA_947089145.1 uncultured Hungatella sp.
GCATCAGCCACAGCATTTTCCGTAAGCATATCAGCAGTACTGCTGTCTTCACGCTCGGCGTAACTCCAGGTTACTGTTACATTAGAAGCAGTAAGATCATTGGCAGAATAATCTCCATTTGGATTGCAGGCGCCGGTCAGGCCAAACTCAAAGCTGTTCCATGCGGTATCCGGAACACCGTCTTTGGCCGTATATCCATATCCATTAGTCGCATCGTATGTAATCTCAAAGTTATCGCTCTTTCCTTTAAGTCCAACTACCTTCTCACCACCTCCGTCTGCAGTCTTTTTAACTGCAACTGCGGCCTTGTCTGCCACTTTCAGTCCAAGATATAATTCTGCATTTTTATTATCTGCAGCAAATGTTTCGCTCGTAGCCATTGCAACCGCTCCGCCATCTGCGACTTCTGCTTTAATCGTTACATCCACATCTGCAGTTCCTTTATTAACTACCTTTAATTTTGCACTGTCTTTGGTATACGTATTTGCTGCAGACTGGAAATACACATTTGCTCCATTCTCAAAAGTAGCATTTGAGTACTTCGCACTATCGGTTGCAGCAATCAACCCTTCAGGGTCCATTTTATAGGCAAAGGTTGTTGCTGCTGCAGTAGGAAGCGTTACTGCCACTACCTTTTTAGTTACATGGCCCTCAAATTCACCAGATCCAGTTACATTTCCGCTTGTTTCATCAGCAGCAAATGCTGACATGCTCATTCCAATAGCCATAGTCGTTGCCAGCATTCCCGCCATCGTTTTTTTGAGCGTTTTGTTTCTCATTTCAATTCCTCCTTAAAAATAATTTAGTTTTATTTTGTTAATAAGCCTTTTGGCATTTAACCTTATGAATCTACAGTAATTGTGAAAGCTACCCGTAGTGTACTAATCGTTTCCTGTTCATCGTCTACAAGATGATACACAATCACGCAGTCGTATTTACCTTTTGATAATGGTTTATCCAATGCAATCTGTTCTAAATAGCCTCCTCTGGGGATTACTGGTGATTGGTAGATTGCCTCATCTTCATTTTCAAGCAAAAACACATCAAAATATACATCATTCGTGTTCTCCGCCAGATTGTCCACCCATGCATCATCTGAGACAGCATCACCTTTGGTGAAATGCCAGTCCGTATTCATACTGACCGTATAATACCCTGGTTCAACGTATTCCTGCCCCTCTTCGGCCATCTGTTCTGCTACGCTTTCTGCATTGCTTTCATTTACAATAACATTCCGTCTTTCTGGCGTTTCCTCTTTCTCTTCTTTTCTTGATGCAAGCAAAAAAATGATTATGCCAAGCAAGGCAATAATGACAGCTGCACATACGAGGACAGCTATTTTTCCATTTTTGCCTTCTTTTACTTTTTCAGACATGTTCCATACCTCCCTATATTTTTATTCCACAGTTCCTTCTGCGCTACAGAACCGCCGGTTTTTCTGCACATCTGTGCTACCTGGTCCATATTTATTGCATTGGGAGAAGCCCTGTATTCCGCGCCATCACCCTCTGCCATTCCTCCGGTATCTCCACATCCTCTTTTGCCGTGTTTCTCATCTTGTCTGTCTTGGGCGAATCCAGCCTCAGGATCTTTTTTTCCCAGTCTTTCCTCTGCACCCCATGGCCGCCCATGAACTTTGTCATCACGTTTATATACATCTGGCGCATCTTCTCTGACTGGACGATCACCCTGTCCGCATAGATGACGCCAGGATATGTGCAGAATCTCGAGATATGCTCTCTCTCCCTTTCATCCTCCGGATCAGGCTCTCCCGATATGAAATATGGCACATACACCAGTTTCTCCGTAAACCGTTTCAGATTCTTTGAATAGAAAAACGGATGCACGCTGGTCAGATAATTACAATTATCATACGGATTATGGATAAATATCATGTCCGGCTGGCGCCCGGCAAAATCATAGTCTCTGTAATGCGTCACCGGCACGTCCTCAGGATACAGGCTGCCTTCATAATGCATCTGCCCGAAGCTTCCGTCCGGATTCTTATCATAATACGGGATCGGGATCACATAGGCGTCGCACTCCGGATCTTCTGCTGCGGCCCTCCATATGCTCTCTAAGGAATCCCACATAGACGCCTTATAGGGCAGGAACACCGCCTCCCTGCGCATGCGGATGTCACTCCTGATGCTGTTTCCGATCCGTATCAGCTGGCCAGCCAGCACATTGTGGATCTGGTTTCCGCTGACCGGCCCCGGCCTCTGTATCTTCTCATACATCTGGTACACCAGCTCGCAGTATTGTTCCAGCAGGGATACCGTGACAAACCCTTCGCCCTCAGAAGCCTCGATGCTCTCTCCAAGGCTGATGGCGCAGCTCTGGCACTGCTCCAGCAGTTTTATTGCCCCCATGCCGTTTTTGGCATCCAGCATCCTTTTTATGGCTGCGTGGCTGCGTTTCAGCAGCTCCACCGTTTCTTCCGCCCGTCTCTTGTCCGCCCTTTTCATAACTCTCCCCGTCTGTCTGAATCTATCACAATCTATGGTTCCGGATATCACGGGCGCTAGCATGGCCACAACATCAGAAACCATAGAATTATGACCTCTTTTTTCTTTTTAAAACTTGCTGCACCATTTTAATTTGCCTCTCTGGTTTAATAAAATAAGGTATATTGGTCATCGCCTCCTAACCGGCAGATGATGCGGTCTGTCCCGCTTCGCTCCCTGCTACGTCACGGCCTGTTCCAGCTTTTTGTTCCGGCAGACCCGCCTGGGCAGGACTGCCGAAATATAATTTCAAACGGAAATTCAAGCTGTCATCTCACGGCCATGTTCGCAGGGTCCTGGCATACCCAATGCGCAGTCCCCGTATTTTCCCGGCTTCCTGCCTTCTAATGCCGTCCTCTCTTTTTCTATTGCAGGTGCATTGCTGCCCCTGCCTTATCATGAACCTGCCTCTTAGTCCTTTCGGTAAAATCCGGGCAGATGCGCCTGATGCACATCCGGGCGGCTTTTTGCAGTACGCCGTCCCTTTTTCCGCCCGCATTCATCTAATGGCTGTTCTTATGATCTTCTGATAAAACTAACTCAGGGCCATGCCTCCCTGGCCCCGCCTCTTGGCATTTCGGGCGGTGTTGGTCTTTTCGTCCGCCTCCAGGCCGCATGCGGGACACGTAAATGTACCCGCCCTTTTTATCCCCTCTCCTCCGCACCTGCTGCATTCCCGGCTGATATTCTTTCCCAGCACTTCCACCATCTCCACAGAGCTCTCCCTGCATTTCTGCTCCAGGCGCTTTCGGATGTACCCTCTCTGCCACATAGATACCGAATGGTTGATTCTGGCGTTCCTGCCTCCCCCTTGGGGGCCCGGCAGCTTTGCCATGTAGATGGTTTCTGGCTTCTCTTCCTCCAGAAACCGGTTCAGCTCATGGTTGATGTAACTGTGCAGCCCTTCTGTCATCCGCCTCTTTCTGGAGCGGTATTTCTTTCTTCCCGGATTATCCTTTCGGTTCCGGTTATATACCCCCGTCTGTATGCGAATCCACTGGCTGTACTCGGCCTGTCTTATCCCAAGCTCCTCCCCATACCGCTTCCCGCCGTCCGTAGTCAGCATCACCTGCATTCCCAGCGCCGCCCCCACTTGGCTGGTATAGTCCTCATGGCTCCGTATCCCCACGTCCACCGGCACCTTTATCTCGACGCCCTCCTCCTCAGGCAAAAGCTTTATATAAATCTGGCGCCGGTAACGGTTATTGTCTGTCAGCGGTATAAAAATGCGTTTCCGCTTCTCCTTTATGGAAATGTAGATTCCATGATCCCCATACCGGTACGCCTTTTCAGACAGGGCGAATCCGTCCGCCTGGCTGGCATGCTGCCTCCCATGCTTCCTGCGCACCTGCCTGCATAAAAATCGGTTCAGCCTCTCCCGGTCCACCTTCCCCGCCAGTTCCTCATACGCCTTCTGCATGGCATGGGGCAGCTCCACCGTCCTTTCATTTACCACCGCATCAAATGCGTTGGCGGATTTTATAACAAACCGCAGATAATGTTTTTCTTCCGGCGCGAGGCCGTCATTTCGGCTGATTGCCTCCAGCACTTTGCTTTTGGTGCGGCTCCACCGGCCCCTGATATCCTCCAGGGCATCAAAAACAGCCAGATAAAAGTACACCGATGGCATGCCCATCCGATCTCTCAGTCCGCTTTTTGTCATCTCGTTCTGGACAGTATATCCCGGATAAATCTTTGACAGGCTGCCGATTCCTCCATAGCGGGCATAGACGTAATTTTTAACGGCTCTGTAGTCCTCTGCGATTTCCTGCAGTTTCGCCATGTCCGCCCGGGTGACGGGTTCCCTGTTGTACTGATGAACCGTCTTGCAGATTTTGTCCGGCGGCATTCACAGATTCCTCCTTAATTCCGTTTTCCGAAAGATCGCAGGCAGAAAAAGCCTGCTCCAAGACCATGCCTTCACCCATTTCCCTTCCAAGCAAAGAGCATCCCCTATCTTACCTCCTTCGGAGAGGGGCACTTCGTGCCAAAAAGTATAGGTTTTGGTCACAAAACGGACTGATAAAAAATTGGGTAAAAATTCATAATAAAAAAGATTAACATTATTGATTTTTTGACGATATTATGTTAAGATGAACCCGAAATTACGTTTGATGCCAAGTGACCAAAACCTATAGGTTTTGGTCACTTTTTAGATCCTTAAAAGAGTAAGATACCGGCAAAGCTATTCCTTGCGCTCAGTCAGGTTTCATGATATGATAAAGCCACTTTCAACGTTTAAAGGAGTTTCCCATGGAAATTGAGCGCAAATATCTTGTTACCTGTCCGCCCCGGGACTATGAATCTTTTCCTTTCCGCCTTATTGAACAAGCCTACTTATGTACAGAACCTGTAGTAAGGATTCGGAAAGAAGACGATTCCTGCTATCTCACCTACAAGTCAAAGGGGCTTTTGGTGCGGGAAGAGTACAATCTTCCCCTTACTTTAGAAGCCTATGGGCATCTTCTTGCCAAGGCTGACGGCATTGTCCTGACCAAGCGCCGTTTTCTCATTCCGATTGAAAATACGGAGCTGATCATTGAACTGGATGTATTCTCCGGGAAATATCAGGGCCTGATGCTGGCAGAGGTAGAATTTCAGACAAAGGAAGAGGCAGAAAGCTTTGTTCCTCCTAAATGGTTCGGGAAAGACGTGACATTTTCCGGTGAATACCAAAACAGCCGTCTGGCGCTGCAGACAGGAATGTCATAGGCCGGCCTGGGGCAGTCCCTCTTGCACTACCGCAGAATACAAAGGCAGCGCTGCCTGTTATTAAAAACCGGCAGCGCTGCCTTTGTTATCCCCTGTCTGTGCCTGCGCTCTGCTTCAAAAGTGGTGATATCCAGTTCTATTCCATATCTTCCAGCTCGTCTTCCCCAATCAGTTCATCATATTCCTGGGCATCCAAAAGTTCGTCAAAGGCGTCAGCCACAATTTCATATTCCTCGTCATCCTCAATATTATCCAAAACCGGTTCCCCGTCTTCCGGCTCGCTGTAGCGGTACAGGTAAACCTCGCCCTCCTCGGCATCAGCGCTGTCCATGGGGAGCAGCGCAATGTAATCCCTTTGTCCGGCTTCAAAAATAGTAAGAACCACACACTCCACCTCGCTGCCGTCATCCATGGTCAGCGTGACTGTCATCTCCTCCTGGGGTTCCATATTATTGTTCTCCATAAAATCCGATCCTCTCTTTTCTCTTTGTAATAGTCTTCTTACAGCCTTCGCTGTCCTGACTCCACTGTATCAGAATACAAGACTGGATGCAAGGCTTTTGCCTGTATTTCCTGCAAATATTTCCTCTAAGCCTAAAGCCTCTCTGAATTTTTGCAGCCGTATTAATATTCGATTCCTTCCCGAGCCCCAATCCCTCTGTCAAACGGATGTTTAACTTTGCGTATCTCTGACACATAATCTGCCAGATCCGTCATCCTGCGGGACGGCTCCCGTCCGGTCATAACCACTTCCAAAGTGCCGGGGCGCCTTTTCAGACGATCTGTCACATCATCTTCAGGCACCAGCCCATATCTGCACGCTGCCATAATCTCATCCAGTACCAGCATATCAAACCCATTTTCCGCTGCTTCTTCCCACACATCATGAAACAGGCTTGTGTAGTACTCCCTGGCCTCCTGTTTCTGCTCCTTGGTCATCTGGTAAAAAAACCCGAAGCTTTTCCTGCACGGTTTCAGGCAGATCCCCGGAATCCGCCTTAAAGCCTCCACCTCGCCGGAATCATCATGTTTAAGAAAACGGGCAAAAAGGATTTTCTTTCCCCTCCCTGCCGCTCTCACCGCCAGCCCTATGGCAGCGCTGGTCTTCCCCTTGCCGTCTCCGCAGTAAATATGGATACAGCTTTCCAGGCCATTTCTCGTATCATTGTTCATGTCCCAACGGTTCACCTCCATCCATGCACCATCTCACCTTTATCCCCTATGCCCAGATACTCGTCCACAAATCTGGAGCGTTCCTGCTTTTTCCCGTACCGTTCCCCTACATAGCACACATGCAGCCGCTCTTTGGCCCTGGTCATAGCCACATAGAACATCCTCCGTTCCTCCTCCATATCCACATCCAGCACCGCCTTTTTGTGAGGCGTGATTCCCTCATTGGCATCCAGAATATATACGATCCGAAACTCCAGCCCCTTGGAACTGTGCATAGTCATCAAAGAAACCCCATGAGCTGCCTCTTTCTGGCTTCTGGCCTGTTCCTGAAGTTTCTTTTTGTACTCCTCCATATGCCCAAACCAGTCTTCCATAGTCTTAAATCCTGCTGCGCTTTCCTTCAGCTGATCCGCCGTCTCCAAAAGTTCCTCTGCCTTCATGCTGCGAACCTGCGCATACTCTTTCAGATAATCATCATACCCTATGGCTTTGCGTATATAATTGACGGCAGCCGCAGGAGGCATATCCCGCAGCATCACAAGGTCATACTCCAGCTGTTCCACCCGCTCCACCATCCACCCTTTATCCTGGTAAAATGATTTCACTTTATTCCATGACACATCCGCCTCCTCCAAAGCATCCCGGCTGATGTACCGGTTTGGACGATTAATGATCTGCAGGATATTGCCCCGTTTCAGATTTCCTCTGGCGGCATTTATGTAGGAAAGAATATTCCGGCAGATCCAGTGTTCATAAAGATTTGGCAGGGAATCCTTCATAGCAAACGGAATATTGTACTCCATCAGCCGCTCAACCAGCAGCCTTGGATTCAGATTGGTGCGGTAGAGAACCGCAATATCTTCCAGCCTGTACCCTGCTTTCACATAATCCTGAATCTCCTCCGCAATCCGCAGCGTTTCTTCCCGAGGCTCCCTGCTCATGCATGTGATCACCGGTTTCCCCGCCCCTCTGGCAGCTGACAGCTTCTTCTGATACCGTTTCTTATTGTGCCTGATGAGCATGCAGGCCGTATCCACAATCTCCCTGGAAGAACGGTAATTCATGCCCAGCAGCACGGTCCTGGCCTCAGGGTAATCCTTCGTAAACCCCAGCATTATTTCCGGCTTTGCGCCCCGGAACCGGTACACCGACTGATCGTCGTCTCCAACAATAAAAAGATTATTCCTTGGCAGCGCCAGCATCCGCACAATCTCATACTGAACCCGGTTAATGTCCTGGAACTCGTCAATCAGGATATACCGGAATTTATTCTGCCACGCCTGCAGAATATCCTTTCGCTGACGAAACAGCTGGCAGCACATGACCAGCATATCATCAAAATCAAGCAGCCCCGCTTTTCGCATCCGCTCTTCATATCCCTCATACAGTTTCTTAAACATGGATTCCGAACAATTCCGGGAATAATAATGATCCAAGCTGATCATTTCACTTTTCACAAAACTGATTTCACTTAAGATCGCCGGCACAAATTCGTGCTCATCCTCAACTTCCAGGTCATACTCCTCAATCATCTCCCGGACATACCGCAGCTTCTGATCTTCCCTTACAATGTCTGAGGCCTGGTAGCGGTATGCATATTTTAAAATAGTAAAAAATACGGAATGGAACGTTCCGAAACTGACCTTTGTGCTTTTCCCTTCTGTCAGTGCGGCAAACCGCTCCTGCATCTGCCTGGCCGCCGCTCTGGTAAACGTGATTACCAGAATGCTGGCCGGATCAATCCCCTTTTCTTCTATCAGATATTTAGTTCTGTTGGTAATGACGGTAGTTTTTCCGGAACCAGGGCCTGCCAGAACCATCATAGGTCCATCCACATGGCGGATGGCTTCTTCCTGAGACGGGTGAAAAGCCATAATCTGCAATTCCTCCTAAATCTGTTTTCTCCTATTCCCCTGCGCTGCCTGCGGTTTCTTTTCTCCCATGAAAAGCACCAGGCAAATAGGGCTGTCAGTTCATTTTTAAGTACTAAAAAAAAAACTGCCGCCCAACAGCAAATCCTGCATATAGGTTGCAAAATCGCCGTATTCTGCAGCAGCTTTATTCTGACATTCCAGGCATCCGAACCATAATATCTTCTGCCGTTGGTTTACCTTAAAAAACCCGCCGCCCAATAGGCGGCATGCATTCCAGGATGCCAAGTGCGCCCGCCGGACTTTCATCCATAGTGGCGCAGTCCCCTGCCAGGCGCATGCATTCCGGGATGCCAGGTGCGCCCGCCGGACTAAGACACGCTCTGGTTCAGCATCTGAATCCCTTTCCTGATTCTGGCCAGCGACTCCTCTTTCCCCAGAACTTCCATAATCTCCGTAGCCCCTGCCGGAGTCATCTGTTTTCCTGACACCGCCGTGCGCACGGGCCACATCACATACCCTGTTTTGTATCCCTTCCCGGAAACGTACCGGGAAAGCGTCTCATACAGGGCATCATTGCTGTAATCCTCCTGAGCCTCCAAAAGAGGCAGCACATCCCTAAGCACTTCCAGAGAAGTCTCTTTTGTGCTCTTCATCTTCTTGTGGACATACATCTGAGGATCATACTCCGGCAATTCCTCAAAAAAGTCAATATGCCCGCCGATATCCGGCAGCACTTCGATCCTGGTCTTCACCATGGCGGCAATCTTCTTAAGATCCAGATCCTTTTTAATCACTTCCTTTATATAAGGCATTGCCATCTCATAAAACCGCTCAGGCTCCATGGCTTTTAAATACTCGCCGTTCATCCACTTTAATTTCGTCATGTCAAAAACCGCCGGAGACTTGCTCATATGCCTGTAGTCAAAAGCTTCCACCAGCTCCTCCAGCGAGAAAATCTCCCGGTTATCCTCCGGCGACCACCCCAGCAAAGCCACATAGTTAACCACGGCTTCAGAAACAAATCCCTGATCAATCAAATCCTCATAGGAAGAATGGCCGCTGCGCTTGCTTAACTTTTTATGCTCCTCATTGGTAATCAGCGGACAGTGGACATATACCGGCACCTGCCACCCAAAGGCGTCATAAAGCCGGTTATACTTGGGGGATGAAGACAAATATTCATTTCCTCTGACTACATGTGTAATTCCCATCAGATGATCATCTACCACGTTGGCAAAATTATACGTGGGATACCCGTCGGATTTAATCAGCACCATGTCATCCAGTTCAGAGTTATCTACCGTAATATCGCCGTAGATGTCATCATGAAACGTGGTAGTCCCCTTCACCGGATTGTTCTGGCGGATGACATACGGCATGCCTGCAGCCAGATTTGCCTCCACTTCCTCCTTTGATAAATGGAGACAATGCTTGTCATAAGTCATGATCTCCTCGCCATTTACAACAGTCTTTAAAGAGTTCAGCCGTTCCTGGGTACAAAAGCAGTAATAAGCTTCCCCCTTTTCAATCAGCTTTTTTGCATAATTCAGATAAATTCCCTCCTTATGGCGCTGGCTCTGAACATAAGGCCCTGCTCCCCCGTCCTTATCAGGTCCCTCGTCATGGATGAGTCCCGTATTCTCCAGGGTGCGGTAAATGATCTCCGTAGCTCCCTCCACATACCGCTCCTGATCCGTGTCCTCAATCCGAAGAAGAAAATCTCCGCCCTCATGCTTGGCTATCAGGTACGCATACAGGGCTGTTCTTAAGTTTCCCACATGCATACGGCCTGTAGGGCTGGGGGCATACCTGGTTCTCACCTTAACCGGCTGATTTGCTGATTTATCCATAATATCTGTCTCCTGTTTTTATATTTTACATGGCGGCTGTCCAAAACCGCCTGTGGTTTCCGTGGTCATTATACCCCGGCCGCACAAAAAAAACAACGTTTTTCCAAAAAGTTTTGGCTCCCTTTCACTGCAGCTTCAGCATTCTGCAGGCGATCTGAAAATAGATCACCAGGCTGAATCCGTCCACAATGGTAGTAATCAGAGGCGCTGCCATAATGGCCGGGTCAAGCCTCATCACCTTCGCCGCCATGGGAAGCAGGCTCCCTACGGTCTTAGCCAGAATCACCGTCAGAAACAAGCTTATGACCACAGTCAGGCATACCATCTCACTGCCTGGAAAACGAATAATAAGCTGAATATAATTTACGGCCCCAAGAATGATTCCCACCACCATTCCTACCCGGAATTCTTTCCAAAATACTTTCAGAAAATCTCCAGGCTCAATCTCCCCTACTGCCATGCCCCGGATAATCAGGGTACTGCTCTGGCTTCCCGCATTTCCCCCTGTGTCAGTCAGCATGGGAATAAACGTTACCAGAAGAGGGAGCACTGCAAAGGCATTTTCATACTTTCCCAGGATTCCTCCTGTGATCATGCTGCTGAACATAAGAAGGAGAAGCCATAAAATCCTGTTTTTAGCAAGCATGAACACGCTGGTCTTTAAATATGGCTTTTCACTGGGAACCATGGCGGCCATTTTCTCGAAGTCCTCTGTAACCTCCTGCTCCATAACATCCACAATATCGTCTACAGTAACAATCCCCACCAGCCGCTCTTCCTGATCCACCACGGGAAGGCATAAAAGGCCGTATCTGTGAAAGACTTCTGCAACTTCCTCCTGATCCTGGGTGGTCACAGCCTTAATTACATGGGTATCCATAATATCCGAAAGCCTGGCATCATAAGGGTTCATCAGCAGATCCCTCACTGTCACCACGCCCTCCAGCGTGCGCCTTTCATCCATGACATAGCAGGTATAGATAGTCTCTTTATCCACGCCGTGCCTGCGTATATAGGCAAATGCCTCTTCTACTGTCATGCCCTTTTGAAGCCCTACATACTCCGCCGTCATGATGCTTCCGGCGCTGTTCTCCGGGTACTGGAGAAACTGGTTGATCAGCTTTCTGGTATCCGGCGCCGCATTTTCCAGCACCCTCCTTACTACATTGGCCGGCAGTTCCTCCAGCATGTCCACCGCATCATCTACATACAGATCTTCAATGACCCCATGCAGTTCCAGATCCGTAATGCTGGCGATAATATGCTGCTGTTTTTCCAATGGCAGAAAGGCAAATACCTCTGTTGCCGTTTCTTTCGGAAGCATACGGAATACCAATATGGTTTTGTCATCATCCAGTTCCTCCATAAAATCCGCAATATCCGCTTCCTGCAGCTTTGCCAGCGCTTCCTTCAGGCTGTACAGCTGTCTGGCATCCACCAGCTTTTTCATCTGTCTAAACTGAATCTCTCTCATGTCTTCCTCCTTCCAGCGTCCAGAATTATCCTGGCCGATGAAAGGCAGAATCCTCTTTTCGTTCTGCACGCAAAAACAGCCATTCCCGTCTTAGATGCGGATCATGGCTGTCATAAACGCATATTTAAGCCTGACTGCGTCTCCCTCCTAAAAAGCTGCCATTGACAAAACCTTCCGGCATCTCAAAAGGCCCTTCCCTAAAGGCAGGCCGCATGTCCCTTTTAAAAGGCAGTGACAACAAAATGGCAATCCCTCAAGCCAGTCCGCTCCCGCTGCCATGCGTTCATGATAAGCTGATTCTGCTTTCATCTTACGACTTCGGCCTTCCATTCTGTCTCACTCCTTCCGTTTTTTGTCTGCAGGCAGTATATTTCCGCCTTCTTTTAGTCTACCACATATTTTTCAGAAATCAACCATTCCCTTTTAAAATTTAGAGCATATAATACAGAGAAAACCTTTCATTTCAGGAGCACTTATGACCCGTTTTTCTCCCCTTGAGGGCATTGTCACTTCCGTAACCCCTCTCCAAAGCGGAAATTTCACATCCTACTGCACTCTTCTGGTCTACATCCAGACCATGTACCAGGAAACCTACCAAGTGCTTGTAAGCTCCTCCACCTATGTGCTGGACCAGAAACCTATCCGCCGGGGCGATACCATTATTGCTTTTTACGATACCACTGCCCCCATGCCGCTTATGGAACCGCCGCAGTACCAGGCTGTTGCCGTAGTTTTCCCATGTAAAGGGGAATACGCCATGCTGGACTATTTTGACAGGAATTTAAGAAACAGCGGCAACACCCTTGTTCTCAATCTCTCACAAAACACCTCCATGCAGCTTCCAAACGGCCAGTATTACTTAGGCGTTCCGGGGAACCAGTATCTCCTTGTGCTCTACACTGCCACCACCCGCAGCATTCCGGCCCAGACTGCGCCCCACCGCCTTATTGTATTCTGCTCCGACCGCTGACCAGCCCATATATAGCGCGGAAGCCCTTTTCCTGGTTCCGCGCTATATCCGGCAGATCCCCCTCTATTCCTTATAGTTTTCACAAAGCTCATCCAGCGGTTCTCTGCCGTAAACACATCTTCCGTCCAAAAAAGTCCCGACAGCCTGTGCCTGCCCCAGCTCACTGTCCGGTATCCTGGTAATATCCCGGTCAAGCACCACAAAATCCGCTGCCATGCCCGCTTTCAGCATCCCCTTTTCCTCCTCCTCAAAAGCTGCCCATGCTCCCATGGCAGTATAGCTAAGAAGCGCCTGTTCCAATGTCAGCGCCTGCCCGGGCAGAAAGGTTCTGGCGCCGTCTAAGGAGGTTCTGGTCACTGCGCACTGAATCCCTTTCATCACTTCCGGCGTCTCCACCGGGCAGTCAGAGCCATTGGAAATGCTGCATCCCATGTCCAGAAGGGTCTTAAACTGATAGGTCTTAGCCGCCCTCTCCTTTCCTACCCGGCTCTCCACGATTTTGCTGTCATAGTCCAGGAAAGTGCTCTGAATATAGCCGTGAAGTCCCAGCTCCCTGAATTTCTCCAGAAGTTTCCCAGTAGTGATCTGGCAATGGACAATCCCGTGCCGATGGTTGCGTCTTGGCAATTCCTTAAGCGCCCTCTCGTAAGCCCTGACCACGTTCTCCATAATTCCGTCCCCGATGGCGTGAACAGCTGTCTGCATTCCATGGCTGTGACCGTAAAAAATCATCTCATCCAGCTGTTCCTGAGTAAAAATGCCCATGCCGCAGGTATGGGGCGCATCCTCATAGGGGCTTTTAAGCAGCGCTGTCCTGGCCCCCAGGGAACCGTCCCCAACGATTTTATGGGGGCCGATTTTCACGTAGTCCGTCCCTGCCCCGGTGTGATAGCCTTTACCCACAAATTCTTTTAGCTGCTCCAGATTTTCAAACTGAGACTGTTCATAAACCTTTATGGTCAGCCTGCCCTCCTGCTCCAACTCCCTGTATGCCTTCAGCACCGTCTCGTACCCTGCCTGGGGGAGGGACAGGAAATCATCACTGTGAACAGAAGTAATGCCATAGCTGTTAAGCTTTCTGCACGCCTTGCAGATATAAGCCTTTACCTCCTCCAGAGATGCCATAGGAATGGCATTCTTCACCATGCAGATGGCATTTTCCTCAAAAATCCCCAAAGGCTCCCCCTGCCCGTCCACCCAGAACCTTCCGTCCCTAGGCTGTTCTGTATCTCTTCCAATGCCCGCAAGCTCCATGGCCAATGTATTGGCCGACGCCAGATGGCCGCAGGCCCTTGTAAGGAAAATCGGATGCTTTCGGGATATTTTATCAAGATCCCGGCGGTCAAGATACCTCTTTTCCCCCTGAAAATAATCCTGGTTCCAGCCTCTGCCGCAGACCCAGGTTCCCTCCGAAAGCCCCTTTTCTTCCACGAATTTTTTTACGGTCCGGCACACTTCCTCCGGGGAATCCGTATGCCCTGCCAGGGAAACCTCCTCCAGAAGCTTCCCATATCCCAGCAAATGCATGTGAGAGTCAATAAATCCCGGGGCAGCAAACCGCCCTTTTAAATCAATTCTGCGCTCCGGCAGGTTTTCTCTCAGGAATGCATCCTGAAACGGCTTGTCTCCCACCCAGGTGATCCTTCTGTCCTCCACTGCCATAGCCGACGCCCATGGCCTGTCCGGATCTGCCGTAAACAGCTTTCCGTTGTAGTACAATGTCCTCATCTCATAACCTCATTGCCTTTCAATTAAACCTGTCAAAAAAACCGGAACCTCCGGCCAGTCTCTCTTAAGGCTGTCCGGCTGTCCCGGTTTTCCATTATCTGCGTCTCTGTTTCATTTCAGTTATCCTGGCATCCGGCTTTATCTACCGCTCTTCCCGGCCCTCATGGCGTCTTTCCCGTTTCTCTTCCCTGCCGGACAGATCTGCGGGCCTCATGCTTAAGTTTACCCGGCCCATCTTATCAATCTCCATAACCTTTACGGTTACCTCGTCTCCAATGTTTACCACATCCTCGACCTTGGCCACTCTCTTATCAGAAAGCTTAGAAATATGAACCATGCCGTCTTTATTAGGCGCCAGTTCCACAAAAGCCCCGAAATTCATGATCCTCACGACTTTTCCCGTATAGATCTGGCCTGCCTCAATGTCCGTAACAATGCTCTCAATGATCTGAATGGCCTTTGCAATCATATCTTTGTCCGTACCGCACACTGAAACGCTGCCGTCATCCTCGATATCGATCTTCACGCCGGTTTCCTCGATAATCTTGTTGATCACCTTGCCCTGTTTTCCTACCACGTCGCCGATTTTCTGCGGATCAATGGTAATCTGCTCAATCTTTGGCGCATATCTGCTCACCTCTTCCCTGGGCTTTGCAATGGCAGGCTTCATGCAGGTATCCATAATAAACAGCCTGGCCTCCCGGCATCTGGCAATGGCGCCCTCTACAATAGGCCTGGTCAGGCCGTGGATCTTAATATCCATCTGAATCGCCGTAATGCCTTCTGTGGTTCCTGTCACCTTAAAGTCCATGTCCCCGAAGAAATCTTCCAGGCCCTGAATATCCGTCAAAAGCACAAACTCGTCATCCTGCTCCCCGGTCACCAGGCCGCAGGAAATGCCGGCTACCATCTTCTTGATGGGCACGCCTGCCGCCATTAAAGACATGCAGGAGGCGCAGGTAGATGCCATGGAAGTAGATCCGTTGGATTCAAATGTCTCTGACACCGTGCGGATGGCATATGGGAAATCCGCCTCGCTTGGCAGCACCGGAATCAGCGCCCTCTCTGCCAGCGCGCCGTGGCCGATCTCACGTCTTCCCGGCCCTCTGGAGGGTTTCGTCTCCCCAACGGAGTAAGACGGGAAATTGTAGTGGTGCATGTACCGCTTGCTCACCTCGTTCTCGTCAAGCCCGTCCAGCTTCTGCTGCTCGGACAAAGGCGCCAGGGTACACACGTTGCAGATCTGAGTCTGGCCTCTGGTAAACATGGCGGAACCGTGAACTCTGGGAATCAGATCCACCTCTGCGGACAGATGGCGGATCTGGGTCATCTGGCGGCCGTCAGGACGCTTTCCATCCTTTAAGATCATCTTCCGCACGGTCTTCTTCTGGTACTGGTATACGGCCTCGGAAAGCAGATCCAGCCACTGCTCATTGTCAGCAAACTTTTCGGAAAGCTTGTCTGTAATGGCATGGATATTCTCCTCCCTGGTCTGCTTATCATCGGTAAAGACCGCTTCCTCCATTTCAGAAGGGGGCACAAGCTCCTTAATGGCGTCAAACAGCTCTTCCGGGATGGCACAGCTGGTATAGCTGTGCTTCTCCTTTCCTACCTCCGCCACAATCTTATCAATAAATGCAATGATCTCCTGGTTCACATCATGGGCCTTGTAAATGGCCTCAATCATCCTGGCCTCTGGAATCTCGTTGGCTCCGGCCTCGATCATAATCACTTTCTCTCTGGTAGATGCCACAGTCAGGTTCAGATCCCCTACCTTCCACTGCTCCTGGGACGGATTCAAAATCAGCTGTCCGTCGATCATGCCCACCTGCGTCATGGCACAGGGGCCGTCAAAAGGAATATCGGAAATGGCTGCTGCAATGGCTGCGCCCAGCATGGCCACCAGTTCCGGACGGCATTCCGGGTCTACGCTCATGACCATATTGTTTAACGTAACATCATTGCGGTAATCTTTGGGGAACAGAGGGCGCATGGGACGGTCGATTACGCGGCTGGTAAGAACGGCATTCTCGCTGGCTTTTCCCTCCCTTCTGTTGAATCCGCCAGGTATTTTCCCTACGGCATACAACTTCTCCTCATACTCCACGCTTAAAGGGAAAAAGTCAATTCCCTCCCTTGGCTCCTTTGATGCTGTGGCCGTACTCAATACGGTCGTCTCGCCATAGTGCATAAATGCCGCACCGTTGGCCTGTTTTGCCACCCTGCCGATATCTACGGTCAGAGTCCTTCCGGCTAAATCCATGGAAAAACTTTTGTACATGGTTAATCTCCTTTTCATTATACTTTGCTGCGGGAAACGCGCCCTGTGAGAAACAAAGGTATACAGCCCTATGCAATTCAGGCAGAAGAAGCCGAAACTACTGAAAAACACACCGCAGACGGATGTGCTTTTCAGCGGTCTCGGAGCAGATCTCCTGCACGAATTTTTCCTGATATACCAAAGATAGGGTGGAATCCCTTCCACCCTAATCGTCCCGGTATTTATTTTCTAATGCCAAGCTTCTCGATAAGAGCACGGTACCCGTCCAGATCGGTCTTCTTCAGATAATCAAGAAGGCCGCGTCTCTGACCGACCATTTTAAGAAGGCCGCGTCTGGAGTGATGATCCTTCTGATTGTTCTTTAAATGCTCTGTCAGCTCTGCAATCCTCTCCGTAAGAATCGCAATCTGAACTTCTGGTGAGCCTGTGTCTCCAGGCTTTCTTCCATACTTTGCAATAATTTCCGCTTTCTTTTCCTTAGAAATCATGGTAATTCCTCCTGATATTATTCTGACCGCAGACTAAGCATCCGGCTGGAGTATCCAAAAACCGAGCCCCGGCGTTTTCATACCGATTAATATTAGCATAATGTCTTTTCCTTGTCAAGATAAGAAAGCCCATATTCTTTGTCCCGGATAAGCTGTGCCTTCAGTTCCTCCAGAGAATCAAACTTTTGCTCCGCCCGCTCAAAATTCAAAAGCTGCACTTCAATGTTCTTCCCGTACAGATCCTTGTCCAAACCGAAAATATACGTTTCCACTCCTACGGCAGAGTCCTTTTCCACCGTAGGCTTTCTTCCGATATTGGTGATGCCGCCATACGTTCCTTCTTCCGTCACCACCCTGGACACGTACACCCCAAAAGGAGGCAGGAACTTTTCTCTTGGCGGGATAATGTTTACGGTGGGAAAGCCAAGGACAGGGCCGCCTACATGGTTTCCGTGAACTACTGTCCCGTGAATGGCATAAGGCTGGCCTAAGAGTCTGTTAGCCTTTTCTATGTGGCCTTTGGCCAATTCTTCCTTAATATAAGTGCTGCTGATGTCCCGCCTATCATCCTGCTCCTTGACAATAACCTCCAGTTCATATCCATATCTGGAAGACAGATCTCTCAAGACTTCGGCATTTCCCGACCTTTTATATCCAAACCCGCAGTCAGTCCCTACTACAATTGCTTTCGCATTCATTTTGTTTATGAGGATCTCCCTTACAAATTCCTCGGCGGAAAGATGAACCACGTCGCTGGTAAACGGATATTCTACCAGATAGTCGATTCCCATTTTTGCCATGTTGTTTCTCCGCTCCTGGTTGGTGGTTATCACCTTCTGGTTTGTTCCGGAAATCCTGGCAACCGGGGCCGTATCAAAAGTGAATACCGCCGTCTCGTATCCCTGGCGTTTTTTAAATTCCATCATGCGGGATAAAAGCTTTTGGTGCCCTTTGTGGCGGCCGTCAAATTTACCGATGGTTACCACTGTGGGAACAGCGATCTTAAAATCAGTTTTGCCCATGAAATACTTCATGCTTTTGTCCTCCAAACAATACAGCAGGTTCGATGGCAGCGCTGTTTCATTCAGGGTATCTTAAGGTTAAGTCTCAGCAATTGTCAAAAAACATTTTTAGAGGCTTCAGCCGCGCTTTCTCCCTTTCCCACAGGTAGATTCCCATAAACTTCCCTCTGCTGTCATAGATGCGGAAACAAGTCCCATCCTCTACGCTTTCAGAATAAAATTCTTTTATGCTGCCCCTATGGGCAAAGTTTTCTGTTTCTTCCTTCTCTCCCTCCCGCCCTTCTGCATCCTGCCAAAGCCTTACCTGTTCCGCTTTCAGAGGATTGCCGTTTCGGGGAAGATGATCCCATTTTTGTTCTGTCATGGCTGGCAAATAATGGGAAAACATCGCTTCAATGGAGATAATATGCTCCTCTAAGGTTCCCTGATCCCTCAAAGCTTCTATCTCTGCCAGTGACAGGCTGTCCTCCAGCCTGAAACGCTCCACCTGGGTTCGGACAAGGCCTTCCATGCATCCGCCGCACCCAAGCCTTGCCCCGATGTCATGGCACAGTGTCCGTATATACGTTCCTTTGGAACAGCACACCGTCATATAGATCCTGGGAAGTTCTATGGATTGAATCTCTATATTATAGATAAATACCTGCCGGGGCTGGCGTTCCACCACTTTGCCTGCTCTTGCCAACTCATAAAGCTTTTTTCCGTTAACCTTCAGCGCCGAATACATAGGCGGAATCTGGTCATATGCTCCGACAAACCCCATGACAGCCTGGCGTACCGTGTCTTCATGGATTCTGCCGCCTTCTATGGACTGCTCTCTTACGGTCTTCCCCCACACATCCTGAGTGTCTGTCTCCCTTCCCAAAAGCGCCACGGCCTGGTAGGTCTTCTGCTTATGGGTCAGCATGTCGCACAGCCTGGTGGCCTTTCCCAGACATACCGGAAGCACTCCGCTGGCATCCGGGTCCAGGGTCCCCGTATGGCCGATTTTCTTTTGCCTGAGAATTCCCCGCAGCTTTGCCACCACGTCGTGAGATGTGTAGCCTTTCTCCTTATATACATTGATAACGCCGTCAATCATCGGCATTCTCCGCAAGAAGCTGTTTTTCAATATGCCCTGACAAGTTATTTACCACGTCATGAATGCTTCCGGACATGGTGCAGCCTGCGGCCCGCACATGTCCGCCGCCGCCAAAATAGGCGGCAATGGTGCTGACATCCACCACATAGTTGGATCGCATGCTTACCTTATACACATGAGTATCAATCTCATACATGAAAATGGCGCATTCCACCCCGTCAATGGTCCGCAGATGGTCCACGATCCCGTCCAAATCTTTTGGCTCCACGCCGTAAAACTCCATATCCTGGCTTTTCACCACTGTAAAGATGCATTTTCCGTCCATAAAACGGATGCTCTCCATAAGGGCCCTGCCCAGAATCTGGCTTTGGAGATAAGTTTTCTTAAAAAAGGTGCTGTCCACGATTTTCGTAAAATCAATTCCCATGTCCATCAGCTTTCCGGCTATTTCCATGGTCTTTACCGTAGTGCTGCTGTAGCGGAACACACCTGTGTCATGAACGATTCCCGTATAAAGGCATTCTGCAATTTCCCTGTCTAAAAATTCCTCCGAAAGCTGCCCGTACAGCACTTCTGCCGTAGAGCTGGCTCCTGGTGCAACCACGTTCTCCTGAGCATACCCTGTATTGGTTACATGATGATCCACGCAGATGCTCTTTTTTGCGCTTTCCAGGTATACCGCAAATTCTCCCAGGCGCTCTTTATCGCTGCAGTCCAGACAGATGCATAAGTCAAATGGCTGGCTGCCGGCATCCTCTTTGATTTCCTCAAAGCCGTCCATATAGGAAAACTTTTCCGGGAAATTTTTGAGGCATACCCAGATACGGGCCTCCGGCTTTCTCTTCTTTGCATATCGGTACATGGCCAGGCAGGACCCCATGCAGTCCCCATCCGGATTAACATGGCCCAAAATTACAACTGACCCTGCCTCGTCCAGCATCTGTTCCAGTTTTGTCATATAATCCCTCTCCCCTCTGCCATTTCAAACGGTTGCCTGTTTACATCTCCGGCTCATCCCACCATGCTTCCTGGCCGCCGGTTTCTTCGTCGCCGTCAGTTTTCATTCCTTCCGTCACATCGTCAATAAGCCGTGACATATGAACTCCATACTCAATAGACTGGTCAAGAATAAATTTAAGTTCCGGAGTATTCCGAAGGTTCACCCGCCGTGCCAGTTCCCTGCGGATAAACCCTACCGCCCGCTTAAGCCCGTCCAGCGCATCCCGGGCCTCTTCTTCGCTTCCCAGCACGCTGATATAGGCTTTACAGTACTTCAGATCCGGGGTCACCTCCGCTGACACTACTGTAACCATAACCTTGTTCAGCCTGGGATCTTTCACTTCGGTGCGGATAATCTCGCTTAGTTCCCTCTGCACCTCCATGTTGATCCTTGTATTCTTTATACTGTTTTTTCGCATAATATCCTTTCTAAATCTGCATGTGCCCGGCTAGAGCAACGATGTACCAGAGACGCGCCGCCGCTCATGAAAGCCTGGCACGCGCATTTTGATCTGCGCACCGCTTAAGGCCGTTCATAGTCATCTAGCGGGGCACCTCCACCATGGCATATGCCTCGATCATGTCGTCCTCCTGAATGTCATTGAACTTCTCAAACACCAGGCCGCATTCATAGCCTGTGGCTACCTCTTTCACGTCATCCTTAAAACGGCGCAGGGAAGCCAAGCCGCCCTCAAAGATCTGTTCGCCGTCGCGGGTAATCCGCACGGAGCATCCTCTCTGGAACTTGCCGTCCAATACATAAGAACCTGCGATAGTCCCTACGCCGGAAGCCTTGAATGTCTGGCGCACCACAGCATGGCCGATAATCTTTTCCTCAAAGACAGGATCTAACATGCCTTTCATGGCTGCCTCCACGTCCTCAATGGCCTGATAGATTACCTTGTAAAGCCGCAGATCCACTTTCTCCTGCTCTGCCACGGACTTGGCTGTGGCATCGGGCCTTACGTTAAATCCGATGATAATGGCATTGGATGCAGAAGCCAGGGATACGTCCGATTCGTTGATGGCGCCTACGCCGCCGTGAATCACCTTTACCATGACTTCTTCGTTGGACAGCTTTAACAGGCTCTGCTTCACTGCCTCCACGGAACCCTGTACATCCGCCTTAACGATAATGGGCAGTTCCTTCACATTCCCTGCTTTTATCTGGCTGAACAGATCATCAAGAGACAGCTTCGCCTTGGTATCCTCAAGCAGCTTGTTCTTGCCTTCGGAGATAAATGTCTCCGCAAAGCTTCTGGCTTCCTTCTCGCTGGCGCTTACCACAAATACCTCGCCTGCATTGGGAACGCCGTTAAGGCCCAGTATCTCAACAGGCATAGACGGCGTTGCCTCTTTCACTCTACGCCCCTTGTCATCCATCATGGCCCGGACTTTGCCGAAGCAGGCCCCCGCCGCAATATTGTCGCCTACCCGCAGGGTGCCTTTCTGTACCAGAACCGTAGCCACCGGACCTTTGCCTTTGTCAAGCTCCGCCTCGATCACAAGCCCTCTTGCCTTCCTGTCCGGGTTAGCCTTCAGCTCTTTCACCTCGGAAGCCAGGATGATCATCTCAAGAAGGTCGGAAATCCCCTCTTTGGTGTGTGCTGATACGGGCACGAAAATCGTGCTTCCGCCCCAGTCCTCAGGAATCAGCTCATATTCGGACAGTTCCTGCTTTACCTTCTCCACATTGGCGCTGGGCTTATCAATCTTGTTAATGGCAACAATGATCTCCACCCCTGCCGCCTTGGCATGGTTAATGGCCTCCACGGTCTGAGGCATAACGCCGTCATCCGCCGCCACCACCAAAACAGCGATATCCGTAGACTGGGCGCCTCTCATTCGCATAGCCGTAAACGCCTCATGCCCCGGAGTGTCCAGGAAGGTAATCTTCTCCCCGTTAATCTCCACCACGTAGGCGCCGATGTGCTGGGTAATGCCTCCGGCCTCCTTTGCCGTCACATTAGTCTCCCGGATGGCATCCAGAAGGGAAGTCTTTCCATGGTCAACATGGCCCATAACGCAGACTACCGGCGGCCGCGCCACCATATCATCCTCGCTTTCTTCCTCTTCCCTTAAAAGCTCCTCGATTACGTCAACCTTTTCTTCCTTCTCGCAGAGAACATCATACTCCATGGCGATCTCTTCCGCCTTCTCGTAATCAATCTCCTGGTTAACGGTAACAATCGTGCCTTTTAAGAACAGCTTTTTAATAATGGCTGACGGCTGCAGCTTCATCTTCTCCGCAAGTTCCTTGATGGTCAGCACCTCGGGAATGGTAATAACCTTAATCGTCTCCTCCACCTTTTCCACCGTACTCTTCTGCGGCATGATAAATGGATGTTTGGATACCTTGCTCTTTGTTCTCGGGCCGTCTTCTGTCATATTTCTCTTATCATATTTATCATTTTTATAGGCATTCTTATTGCCTCTGTTGCTCTGCGGCTTTGTCGCAATAGGCGTGTCAAAGGACTTGGAAATATCCTTCTGTCCCGGACGGCCTCCCTGCGTCCGTCCGCCTGGCCCCTGAGGGCGGCTTCCGTCTCTTCCCTGGAATCCTCCCGGCCGGTTTCCGTCTCTTCCCTGAAATCCGCCTGGACGGCCTCCGTCACGGCTCTGAAATCCTCCCGGTCGGTTTCCGTCACGATTATATCCGCCCTGGCGGCCTCCCTGGCCCTGGGGGCGGCCTCCGTCACGGCTTCCCTGATAACCCTGGCCCTGAGGACGGCCCCCATCGCGGCTTCCCTGATAACCCTGGCCCTGGGGACGGCCTCCGTCACGGCTTCCCTGATAACCCTGGCCCTGGGGACGGCCTCCGTCACGGCTTCCCTGGTAGCCCTGGCCCTGGGGACGGCCTGCATCCCTTCCCTGATAACCGCCCTGGCGCACTCCGTCGCGGCCGGCCTGAGGACGGCCTCCCTGATAGTTCTGGTTTCTTCCGTCCCGGTTGCCCTGGGAGCGGTTTCCGTCACGGCTCTGCCCGTTCTGCTGAGAACGGTTTGCCTGAGATGCCTGACCCTGGGAGCGGCTTCCATCCGCAGGCTGACTGTGGCCTGTCTGGCCGGACTGTGCCTGGGCATTCTGAATTCGGCCTGACTGCACCTGCCTGCTCTGAGCCGGCTGGCCCTGGCCTGCACCTGCCTGGGGAGACGGCACCTGGCCTGCGCTCTCCTGAAGCCGCACGGTCTGAGTCGGCTGGCTCTGGCCTGTACCTGCCTGGGATGGCTGGCCCTGACTCACGCTGTCCTGCATCCGTGCCGGCTCTGACGGCTGGCCCTGGGCCATATTGCCCTGCCCCCGCACCGCCTGAGCCGACTGGCTCTGTACTGCGCTTCCCTGAGGCCGCACGGTCTGAACAGGCTGGCTCTGGCCCGCACCTGGCTGAGAGCGCGGCGGCTGGCCCTGGCCTCCCGGCGCATTTGGACGTACCGTTTTAAGAGCCTGCCCCTGGGAGCGGTTTCCCTGAAAGGCCTGGTTCTGGCCTCTTGCTCCGTCGCGCCCAGGCTGGCCCTGGCCCCGGCTTCCTCCCTGTCCAGACCTTGCTCCTGCGTTTCTCATGGTCTGAGAATTCTGGGGCCGGTATACTGCCGTAATCTTTTTCTTGGGAGGTTCAGCCTGAGCCCCGGTTCCGGCTGCCGGTGCCGGCTGGCTGGCGCTGCCCGATTCTGATGAAGGCGCAGTCTTCGGGGCAGGCTGCCCGGCCCCTGCAGGCGTCCCTGTTCCCACCGCCTTTTTTACCATCTGCATATACTCTTCGCTGATATTTGACGAATGGGTTATCTCTATATTGTTCTTCCTTAAAATATCCAATACCTCTCTGCTGGTTTTTCCCAGTTCCTTTGCGAATTCACTGACTCTCATACTTACTACCTCCGTTGATATTCATTTGTTTTACCATTGCCCCTGCGAATCCTTCATCCAATACAGCCAGAGATGCCCGCATCTCTTTGCCCATGTAATGACCCAATTCGTCCTTTTTACCAAAAATCCAGATTGGAACCTGATAGTAAGTACACATATTGGCAAACTTTTTCCTGGTGTTGTCGGAAGCCTCCTCCGAAACGATCACCATATATGCCTTCCCGCTCTTTACCGCTCTCTCTGTGGAGAACTCGCCGCTGACGGTTTTCCCCGCCTTTGTGGCCAACCCGATCAGGTTCAGAACCCGTTTTCTACTGTCCGACAAGCTGTTCCATCTCCTTCTCCAGAGTTTCGTACACTTCTTTCGGAACCGTTATTTTAAAGGAGCGATCCAGTCCCCTGCTTTTAACGGCCTTTTTCAGGCACTCCCGGGAAGGGCAGATATAAGCGCCTCTCCCGTTCTTTCTGCCGGTGGCATCCAGGATAATTCCCTCACCTTCCGTCTTCAGAATACGAATCATCTCTTTTTTACTTTTCATTTCTCCACAGCCAATGCATTGGCGAAGGGGTACCTTTTTTGTACTCACTGACTTCTCTCACTTCCATTCTAATCTGAAATTCCGTCTCCGCCCCTTTCGGTGCGGTACGCTTATTCCGGTATTATGTCATCCTGGTAATCTTTCTGGTAGTCGTTCTGATCCAAAGTCCCGCTGTCCTCCTCATAAGGCTCTCCATAACCTTCCTGAAATTCGCCTTCCTCATAGGAATCCCCATAGCCGTCCTGGTAATTCTCTCCGTAATTCTCCTCATACCCATAGCCGCTTTCGTAATTTCCGAAGCTGTCTTCCTCTGCCCCATACTGAATTTCCATCTTTTCAAACAGCCCCAGCTCCTTGGCCTGAGTCTCGCTCTTAATATCGATCTTAAATCCTGTCAGTTTGGCGGACAGCCTTGCATTCTGCCCTTCCTTGCCGATGGCCAGGGAAAGCTGGTTATCCGGCACAATAACCTGGGCCTCCCTGGCCTCCTCGTCAGCCACCACGCAGATTACCTTTGCAGGACTTAACGCATTTTCAATAAGGTAAGCCGGGGTATCGTCCCAGTTAATAATATCAATCTTCTCTCCCCGCAGTTCACTGACAATGGCGTTTACCCTGGCTCCGTTAAGGCCTACGCAGGCGCCAACCGGGTCCACGTTGGGATCGTTGGATTTAACCGCTATCTTCGTTCTGGAACCTGCCTCCCTGGCAATGGACTTGATCTCCACGGTTCCGTCCCTGACCTCGGCTACCTCCAGCTCAAACAGCCTTTTCACCAGATCCGGGTGAGTTCTGGATACGGAAATTCTCGGTCCCTTCGGCGTATCCTTTACCTCAAGCACATACACCTTGATTCTCTCCGTAGGCTGAAAGATCTCTCCCTTTACCTGTTCCGATTCATTTAAAATGGCGTCTACCTTACCCAAGTTTATGCTGACATTCCTCTTTAAGTACCGCTGAACCACGCCCTGGACAATATCCTTTTCTTTAGAATACCACCCTTCATAGAGAGACTTTCTCTCCTCTTCCCGGATCTTCTGGAGGATTACATTTTTGGCATTCTGGGTTGCAATCCTTCCGAATGATTTTGATTCAACCGGAATCTGCACAATATCGCCGATATCATATCTGGGAGCCATCATTTTGGCTTCGGAAAGGCTGATCTGCAGCAGCGGATCTTCCACCTGTTCCACCACTTCCTTTTCTGCCAGCACTGCAAAATCACAGGTATCAGGGTTAATATTAACCTTGATGTTGTCTGCTTTTCCGAAGTGGTTCTTACAGGCAGTGATCAGAGAATTCTCAATAGCCTCCAGCATAACTGTCTTGCTGATATTTTTCTCCTTTTCCAGAATCTCCAGCGCTTCTAACAGTTCTTTATTCATTTCATCTATCCTCCAACTATAAACTTTGTCGTGGGAACCACGGCCTGCCCCTGTCAGGGGCCTGTATTATGGGATGCCCCGCAGGTAAAAGGTAAACGCTGCCGCACAAAGCACGCCCGCCCCCGTTAGGGGACCCGCATGTGAGATGCCCCCAAAGGAAAGAGTATCCCCTGCTGTCCCAGACATGCCTTTAGAAATCCAGCGCCAAACGTATCAGCGCAATCTCCGGGCGTCCGAATGTTATCCTGCTTCCGTCTTCCAGTCCGATTGTCACCGTATCCTTATCATACTCTGCCAGAGTTCCGGTAAAATCTTTCTGTTTTTCCCGGGCCCGGTAAAGCTTTACATCCACCAGCTTTCCCTTTTCTCTGGCAAAATCCTTTTCTTTCTTTAACGGCCTTCCCAGTCCCGGGGAGCTGACCTCCAAAATATAGCTGTCACTGATAAAGTCTTCTCTGTCCAGCCAGTCGCTTAAAATTCTGCTGATAGTCTCACAGTCGTCAATGGCGATCCCGCCTTCCTTATCAATATAGGCCCTGAGATACCAGTTGCTTCCTTCCTTTACGTACTCCACATCTACCAGTTCAAATTGATGTTCCTTCATCAGCGGAAGCAAAAAAGCCTCCGTTTTGGACTCATAAGTTTCTCTTTTTGACATGCTTCCATCACCTCCTCTGCCGCTTCTCTTGTGACTGCCGTCAGGAGATGCATCTCTCCCCTCACAGCGAAAGAGTGGACTTTCGCCCACTCCTTATTAGTCATCGTATCATGTTATCGTATGTAGTATAGCACTGCAATATTACATTTGCAAGCACTTTTTGTCTGTTTTTTCCACAATGTTTGATACAGTTCTCGGGGCGGGTCCTGGGAAACGCAGGGAAATATGACGGCGCCAGGCCCTACAAAGCCCGGTGCCAGCCCCATATCTCCGACAGGGCCTCCCAACCGCCATGCCCAACCCCGCAAAAGAAAAACGGCTCCCCATGGGAACCGCCCTTTTCATAGACTATCTCTGTATGCTGTCTGATCAGGCAATTTTTTCCTTTGCCAGCTGAGCCAGTTTTGCAAATCCCTCTGCGTCGTTGATCGCCATATCGGATAATACCTTTCTGTTCATCTCAACGCCTGCCAGCTTTAAGCCATACATAAACCTGCTGTAGGACAGGCCATTAATACGGGCTGCAGCATTAATACGGGCAATCCAAAGCTGTCTGAACTGTCTCTTTCTCTGCTTTCTTCCTGCGTAGGAGCTTGCAAGCGCTCTCATTACAGACTGCTTGGCCACCCGATACTGCTTAGAACGGGCTCCTCTGTAGCCTTTTGCCATCTTTAAAACTCTATTATGTCTCTTTCTGGCGTTCATGCCGCCTTTCACTCTTGCCATGGTTCTTCCTCCTTTTGGATAATCGAAATCTTATAAATATGGTAAAATCTTCTTCATTACTTTTGCGTTCGTTGCGTCGGTAATGATATCTTTTCTAAGATTTCTCTTCCTCTTGGTAGACTTCTTAGTTAAGATGTGAGACTTGTAAGCTTTATTTCTTACTAACTTTCCTGTTCCGGTTTTTTTGAAACGCTTCGCAGCCGCTCTGCTTGTTTTCATTTTAGGCATTGTAATTTCCTCCTTGATAGTTGTTGGCTGCCGCTCCTCAAACTGGCCGGGAGGGCAGCATATCTTTCTATTTTAACGTTTTGCAGTTAAAAACATCACCATGCTTCTTCCCTCAACCTTTGACGGCTTGTCAACCACTGCAATATCCGACAAAGCCTGGGCAAAATCGTCCAGAATATGCCTGGATTTTGACATGTGCGCCATCTCACGACCTCTGAAGCGCAGCGTCACCTTTACCTTGTCACCCTTCTCCAGAAACTTCCGCGCCGCGCTGGTTTTGGTGTTCAGATCATTCGTGTCAATGTTGGGAGACAAACGTACTTCCTTTATCTCGATGACCTTCTGCTTCTTCTTAGCTTCTTTTTCTTTTCTCGCCTGCTCATAACGGTACTTGCCGTAATCTATGATTTTACAAACCGGCGGCTTTGCCGTAGGAGCAATCTTTACCAGATCCAGTTCCGCTTCTCTGGCAAGCTGCATGGCTTCTCTGGATGACATAATGCCAAGCTGTTCCCCATTCTCGCCGATCAGCCGGACCTCCTTATCCCTGATCTGTTCGTTAATCATTAACTCGCTAATTGTCGTGCACCTCCATGTGTGATGTGTTTATGGGAATATACAATAAAAAAGCAGCCAGAAAAAATTCTACCCGCCTATCCAAAAACACAGCACTCCCTGCTATGTATCTCAAATATAAACCCGGGTCACTTGCTCGTGCCGAGGTGAGGCGGATATACCTGCTTTCCTGTTGGCTGCTTTCGCAACCTAATTGAATATACTACACTTTTAATCAATTGTCAATTGTTTTTTGTAAAATATGGCGGATTGAAAACGGCAGGATTGATTTTTATAAAAATCTCCTTGTCTCCATCCACACCTCCCTCCGAAACTTTACATATTATAATAGGAAAGCATGCCGATGCAAACAGGTCATGGGCCTGGCCGGCAGCCGCGAAACACAAATCTTTAAAAGGAGGCATTATCTATGGCAAACAGGCAAACCACTCCCGGAGAAATCTTTTCAGAACTTTTAGAGGACGGCGAACCGGAAGCCCTGGCCTGGGTTACCGGAAGCGCAGCGGTTCCTACCTTAAGCGGCCTTGTAAAATTCTATAACACTCCCTATGGCGGCACTTTAGTAGAGGCGGAGCTTTTTGGCCTTCCAGGTCAGGCTGAGCCCGGCAGTTCCCAGTTCTACGCCATGCACATTCACGAATACGGGGATTGCAGCAATAATTTCCAAAATACAGGAGGTCACTTTAACCCGACAGGAGTTCCACACCCCCAGCATACAGGGGATTTGCTCCCCCTGTTCTCCAACCAGGGATATGCCTGGATCGCTTTCTATGATAAACGGTTTCTGATTCCAGAGATTCTGGGCAAATCCGTGGTCATCCATCAGATGGGTGATGACTTTCACAGCCAGCCGGCCGGCAATTCCGGTGAAAAGATCGGATGCGGCGTGATCCGTCTGACCAACCGCAAAGATCAAAAAAACTTGGATCGCTAAAAACAGCCTGACACTTATTGCGGCTCCTTAAGAATTCGACACGTTTCCGAAAAAAATTTCTTTATCAAATCAAATTCATAAAAAATTTACATTTCAAACAAACATTATTCACATTTAAGGAATATACTATCTTTTGTAAACAGGTGATACACCTTTTTCAAAACTTTTTCATACTCTAGCCGGCAGATGTCCCCCGTCTGCCGGCCCTCCCTATTTACAGGGTTTTTTTATTTGGGGAAATTTTTTTATTTTTCCGGACAATTCACAATTTCTCTGTCCGCCCTTTCAGGAACCCGTTTACAAGGTTTTCACGGAACAGTCTTCCTGCTTCCTTCAGGCTTATTCCCATAATTTCCGAGACGCTTTCCATGGTCGCCGTCAGCGCCGCTGCTGCGCTGTCCTCCGTCCCTTCCTCCCACAGCTCTGCTCCGGCGCTGCGTTCTGGATCTTTCACAGGTTCAGGCCTATGCTGGCAGGCTTTTCGCCCTTCCTCATAAGCCCATTTCACTGCTTCCAGCCCATCCGTTTCCACCAAAAGCCGATTCCTGGGAACTTTCCTCACCACATCTGCCACCGCCTCATTCCACCACACGTCAGGTCCTATGGAGAAATAGCATTCCTGGCTTAAATATTTTTCCAGATGGCTTTCGCAGGAATACCAGTGGATCAAATACCGGTTGGGATACTCTCTGATGATGCGGGCAATGTTCTCCTCCTGCCCCTTTGTGTGGAGGATCACCGGCTTGTTCTGGCTGCAGGCCATAGAAAGCTGCCGCCGGAACACATCCTCCTGCAAGTCCAGCGGCACACTGCACCAGACGCTGTCCATCCCCACCTCTCCGATTACGGGGCACCGCTTCATCCACTCCTCCATGCTCTCCATCCCCCACTCCAGGGCATACCACGGATGCACCCCGCAGGTAGGGATCAGATGTCTTCCTTTGCAGGAAAATACCTTTTGTGCTTCCATGGGGGTTGAAGCGCATACCAGGCTTACAATCCCTTTGTTCTCCCTTTCCTGCCGCTCCCGCTCTGTTCCTATATGGGTGTGGGCGTCACTGAAAATTATCCTTTCTTCCATTCCGTTTATCCTTCCTTTTTCCATGAACCGTCCAGAGCTCCCATGCCTGATTCCGCTAGGTAATATCCGGCCAAATGGCGGCGCTTTGGGCGCTCTCTAAAAGGCGGCTCAAAATGCGCCGCAGATTAGCCGGGAAGCAAAAACCGGACGTCACGTCTTCAGCTTTCTCCCATAATCCGCCTATGAATTTCTTTCCTCAGTTCTCCCTGCCCGTAAAGCCACTGTCTGTCCCGCTGTTTTTCTTCTATGACAATCTCTCCTGTAATCCTGGCAGGCGATTCATTAAGAATAAGAATCCTGTCCGAAAGGTAAATGGCCTCGTCCATGTCGTGAGTCACCAAAATCACTGTCTTGTTAAGCCTTTTGCGCATATGTATCAGCCAGTCCTGCATTTCTCCCCTGGTGATCACATCCAGCGCCCCAAAGGGCTCATCCAAAAGCAGAATATCCGCCCGGCACAGGGCTGTCCTTAAAAACGCCGCTCTCTGTCTCATGCCGCCTGACAGTTCCGACGGATACCTGTCCTCATACCCTGCAAGGCCGAACAAAGAGAAATTTTCCTTTGCCTCCCGGCGCACCTCCTCCAGAGATCCATGAACATATCCGTACAGACATACATTTTCAAGTATGGTCTTCCAGGGAAATAAAAGATCATTCTGCGGCATGTAGGCAAACAGCTCCGTTACTCCGTATATCTGCCTATCGTCCGCCATGATCTGTCCCTGTTGGGGCATCAGCACTCCTGTCAGAATCTTCAATATGGTAGACTTGCCGCTTCCCGAAGGTCCCAGAAGGCTTACAAACTCCCCCTCTTTCACAAAAAAATCCATCTGATCCAAAATCTTCTTATTTTCATAAGAAAATTCCAGCCCGTTGACCCTTAATTTCATCTCTCACCTCGTCTATTGAAGTTTCCCTCTGAGATACGGCAGTGCTTTATATTGGTACAGCCGTATGAGCCCGTTCATGCACAGGCTTAAAAAAATGATCACCGCCACGCAGGCAAACACCTTGTCCAGCATGTAGCCGTTCTTCACCCGCAGAAGATAATATCCCAGCCCCTTTTGGGCTCCAATCCACTCGCCAACCACTGCTCCGCTTATGCTGTATGTGGCAGCTACCTTAAGGCCTGAGAGCAGCGCCGGAACAGAGGCCGGTATTTTTACCAGCCTGTAAGCCATCCATTTTCCCGCCCCGTAGGAGCGCACTAAGTTTACGTACTCCTCATCCACCTGGGCCAGCCCGTCAGAAAAACTGACTGCCACCGGAAAAAAGCACATCAGCACCACTGTCAGGATCTTAGGCCCTATGCCAAAACCCATATAGATAATAAGAATCGGCGCCATGACGATCATGGGTACTGTCTGGGTCACCACCAAAATCGGATAAATTCCCCGGCGCATAAAAGGAAAGCAGTCCATAACCACCCCCAGGATAACCGCCAGGCATAAAGAGATTCCAATGCCTGTCAGCGCTTCTGCCACCGTAACTGCCCCGTGGACGGCCAGGGTGCCTGCCTCCTCAATCAAAGCCCTTAGAACCTGCACGGGCGAGGGCAGCACATACATGGGAATATGAAAGCCAAGGACAGCTGCCTCCCATAAAACTAAAATCATCCCCATAAACGCCGCTGGCATCAGGTTCTTTCCGTATTTTTTTACCATCTCTTCTGTGCTCCCTTTTTCTCCTTTTGTCGCTGCAAAATAAAACTTCTCATAGGGTTTTGTTTTCCTGGGCAGCTGCATGAAACACCGCATATCCAACTGCAAACAGCACTGCCAGCATTCCGACTCCAATGCTTGGGTTCTGAGTCAGCTGAGTGATCGCCCCCACTAAAGCCGTGCCCAGAAAGGATGCTCCCTTCCCGCAGATATCAAAGATCCCAAAAAACTCCCCGGATTTTTCCGGCGGAATAATCCCCGCAAAGTACGATCTGGACAATGCCTGTATCCCTCCCTGGAACATTCCCACGCAGACTGCCAAAAGCCAGAACTCCCACTGCTTATCAAGCTGTACGGCAAACAAGGCGATACAGAAATAAGCTGCGATGCACACTTTAATAAGCGAAGTGTTCTTATACCTTTTCGCTGCCCTGCCAAACAAAAGCGCACAGGGAAACGCTACAATCTGGGTCACCAGAAGTGCCAGCAAAAGCCCCTGGGTATCCAGTCCAATGGCGCTGCCGTAGGCTGTAGCCATCTCAATGATGGTGTAGACCCCATCAATGTAGAAGAAAAAGGCCAGCAAAAACAAAATGATTCTCCGATCCCTTTTCACATCCTGCAATATTTTAAAAAGCCTGCCAAAGCTTTCCTTTACCACATGTTTCTGCCTTGTCACCCCGTGTTTCTGCTTATAGTGCCGCAGAAGCGGAAGCGTCACTGCAAACCACCATCCTGCGTTTAAGATAAAGGCGATTCCCATTGCCGCCTGCATGGTAATTCCCAATGTCTCATTTCCCAACACGAACACCAAGCTGACAATAAAGGGCACGCAGCTTCCGATGTATCCCCAGGCGTATCCCTGGGCTGATACCTGATCCATCCGTCCTGGCACCGTCACATCGGAAAGCATGGCGTCATAGAAAATCAGGCTGGCAGAATACCCCACCTTTGCAATGACATAAACGGCCAAAAAAAGCGTCCATGGCATCGGCAGCGCCAAAGCTGCGCATCCTATGACGCCCACCATCATGCAGACGGTAAAAATCGGCTTCTTATATCCGTCTGTATCAGCCACGGTTCCCAGAACCGGGCCCAGAAAAGCCACCAAAAGAGTGGACGCAGATGCCCCGTATCCCCAGTAGGCCAGCGCATCCACCTCCGATACGCCGCCGCTCCCTGCCAGATAATTGAAGTAGATAGGCAGAATGGTAGAAACCAGCAGCATAAAAGCAGAGTTCCCCACATCATAAAGAATCCAGTATTTCTCCAGTTTTGTCATGTTCTCCTCCATATCGCTTCAGCCTCCCTGCGGCATTTGCGTGCTCCCCAAGTATGGCCTGCGCCTTATTTTATGAGATAACTTTTATCAGGCATTTTCTGCAATATCTATATTTTATGCAGAAGCATAAAATTCAACCGTATTAATCTCCCTTTAAGCTGGCTGTATTTCAATCCATTACAATTATATAGGAATATTCTGCAAAAAGGAACTCCCTATTTTAAATTCGTCCGTTCTGGCATCCTCCTGCCTTGCTATTTTTTCCAACTCATGCTAATATACATAGAAACAGCTGGCAATAGAAAGGGAAAGGCACAAAATCATGATTTCTCTTCTGGTACAAAGCAAACGAATTTTCGATAAATACAAAAAAGACGAGGTAACGGTCTATGCCGCCCAGGCCTCGTTCTTTATTGTCATATCCTTTTTTCCGTTTATTATGCTCCTTCTTACCCTGATCCAGTTTATCCCGGCTATTAACAAGTCGGATCTTTTAGAGCTTCTGGTATCCGTCATGCCGGATATGCTGGACTCCCTGGTGGTGGGCATTGTAGATGAGCTTTACACAAAGTCTCCGGCCACCATTGTATCTTTAAGCGCCATTATGGCCATTTGGTCTGCATCAAGGGGGATGATGGGGATTGAAAGGGGCTTAAACCGAGTATATGAAAGCCCTCAGTCCGGCGGTTACATTATCCGGCGTCTGATCTGCTCCGGCTACACCGTGCTTTTTGTCGTTGCCTGCATAGCCAGCCTTCTGCTGCTGGTTCTGGGAACAGCCCTCCAAAGGCTGATCCTCCAGGTGTTCCCCCTGATCTCAGGCTTTACCCGGTATGTTATCAGCCTCCGATCCTTTTTAGCCCTGGCAGTTTTGGTCATCGTATTTACAGGGCTTTACACAGTAGTTCCCGTCCGCCGCCACAGCTTAAAAAGCCAGCTTCCCGGAGCGCTTTTCTCTACCTTGGGATGGATCGTGTTTTCCGGCCTGTTTTCCATTTATTTCAGCAACTTCAGCAATTATTCCTATATGTACGGCAGCCTGACAGCCGTAGTGGTACTGATGCTTTGGCTGTATATCTGCATCTGCATCCTTCTGATTGGGGCGGAGCTGAATTATCATCTGGAGCGGTACACATATGACGATCCTATCTGATATTGGGCAAACCTCTAAAAGGGCTGCTGCACTTAAAATCATGCAGCAGCCTTTTTGAATGCTCCCCTCAAACAGCAGTCAAAAATTTTTTGTTTACACTTCTTACGAAAGCTGATCCAGTACCCATCCTGCGTCATCTGTTGTCTTCAGCGTCTCTAAAAGCGCCGGATCTTCCAAAAGAGTACACAGCTTGCTTAAAAGATCCAGGTGTTCATCTCCGATTCCCGCAATGCCGAACACCAGCTGGGCCTTCTCCGCCCCGAAATCCACTCCTTCCGGATACTGGAAACACACGATCCCCGTCTTCTTCACAGTCCCCTTAGCCTGTGTCGTTCCATGGGGAATGGCCACGCCCATGCCGATGTAGGTGGATACCAGCTTCTCTCTCTCCTGCATGGCGTCAATATATGTGGCATCCACATAGCCCAGCTTCACCAGCATCTCGCCGGCGGCCTGAATTGCCTCTTCTTTAGTCACAGGCTTTTGCCCCAGATGAATGCCTTCCCGTATAATCACCTGTTTTTTAATAGGTACATCCGGAATCACAATATCCGTATTCTCCCCTGCAGGCGCTGCCGGTGCGTCACCGGTGCTTAACTGTACGTATAAGGCATCCAAAGCAGGATCTGCAAGGAAATTACCGATGGTAATAAGCTGGGCTCCAGGCGCAGACTTTCTCGCCCTGTCAGCCAGAGTCGTCTGCACGACGGCAATATCGCAGTCTGCAGGAATATTGTCCACGGAAGTATTGGTAACTGTAATATCCGGACGTCCGGCCTTGATACGGTTGCGGAATTTGGTAGCTCCCATGGCGGAGGAACCCATTCCCGCATCGCAGGCAAAGACAATCTTCCTGATCTCTGTTGACTTCTCAATGGTGCCCGGCACTGCCGCCTGCCCCTTTGCCTGGGCCTTTCTGGCGGCCATCTCATTCTGCGCCTCCTCCAGGCTCTTGCTTCCGGCCATCCGCACAAATACCGATGCAACGGCAAAGGAAATTCCCGCCGAAAGGGCAATTCCGATTAACACCTTAAGCATATCCGGCCCCGGCGTCATCATCATATAGGCAATCAGCGACCCCGGCGAAGCCGGCCCCACCAGCCCGCATCCGGTCATATTATACCAGAAGATAGCAGCAATGTTTCCGATAATAGGAGCCGCGATAATCAGAGGGTTCATAAGAATATACGGAAAATAAATCTCGTGGATGCCGCCCAGCAGGTGGATAATCACTGCTCCCGGAGCAGAATCCTTTGTGGCCTTGTCTTTGCAGAAGAACATATAAGCAAGCAGCACGCCAAGTCCCGGACCTGGGTTAGGCTCCAGCATATACATAATAGACTTCCCGGTCTCAGCCGCCTGCGCCGTAGCAATCGGGGTAAAAATCCCATGGTTAATGGCATTGTTTAAAAACAGCACCTTTGCAGGCTCAATAAACACCGCAGCCAGAGGCAGCAGTTCATTCTGCACCAATACATTTACCCCTGCCGACAAAATCTGCAAAATGCCGCTCATAGCCGGCCCGATAATCACATATCCCAGCATGGCAAGGATCATTCCGATGATTCCTGCGGAAAAGTTGTTAATCAGCATCTCAAAGCCAGCCGGCATATGGCCGTCCATAGCCTTGTCAAATTTGCTGATGCAGTATCCCGCCAAAGGCCCCATAACCATGGCTGCCATCAGCATGGTAATTTCCGTGTTGCTCATGATGGCGCCTATAACCGCAATAGCGCCTACTACCCGGCCTCTGTCTCCGCCTATCATCCTGCCGCCTGTCGATGCAATCAGAATCGGGATCAGATAGGTAAGCATGGGGCCTACCATGCTGTTAAATCCCTTATTCGGTATCCATCCCGTATCAATAAACAATGCGGCGAGAAAACCAAAGGCAATCAGCGCACCAATATTGGGCATAACCATTGCCGACAAAAATTTTCCGAATTTTTGTACACTATTTTTCAAAATAACCCTCCTCACATTGGCAGAGCAATGGAGAACTGACCCGTTTTATGAGGTTTATTATCTGAAGCTTTACATAACTGTCACCTGGAACCTGCGGCACTCCTCCACAAACTCCTCCGGCAGGTTTCCGTCAGAAACCACCACGTCCACTTTCTCCAGGCCGCAGATGCAAAACGTGCTCTTCATTCCGATTTTGGAAGAATCCATAAGCACAATGGTCTGCTCCGACTGTTCTATGGCAGTCATTTTCAAAATTGCTTCCTCATTACTTCCGCAGGTAAATCCTGCAGAGGAACTGTATCCCGTCACCCCAAGAAATGTCTGGCTGAAATTCACCCGCTCCAATTCTTTCACGGCCAATATGCCGTACACGCTCTGACTGTACCGGTTCAGCCTTCCTCCTGGCAGCATTACCGTAGGGCTTGAAAGATTGGCAAGCTCCGTTGCGCAGCTTAATCCTGTGGTATAGATCAGATTAGACTGGTCAGGAAACTGGCGGGCCATCAAAGTAGCCGTGCTTCCGGAATCTAAAAAAACTGTGGTATCCCTGCGGATCAGGGACAAGGCCTTCTCCGCCACTTTCTGCTTTGCCGGTATGTTGCGGACAGAACGGTTGCTTAAATAGTCGTCTGTCCCGATGACCACCTGGACGGACTTAGCCCCTCCATGGATGCGCACAATCTTCTTTGCCTCATCCAAAAGCTTTAGATCCGTCCGCAGGGTCATCTCCGACACGTTGGGAAATGCCTTTTTCAGCTGGGAAAACGTAACGGTTCCGTTTTCATTGATCAGTTCAACAATGGTATTTCTGCGTGTTTCCATAGAATCCAAAATTTACCTCCCGTCTGTGTCAAAACCTGCAGACGGGATTCTGACACGGTATTATTTTTCTATAAAATTAGCCAGCAGGTACTCCTCGGCTTCAGGGCACCAGAGTCCCTGATGGGCGTCCACGATGTCTGCCAGTGCCGTCAGACGGCCGTCGCCGTTTTCTTCGCCCTTAGCCCTTAAGTCGGTCAGCGCTGTCAGAGGCATGGAGAGCCAGGTATAGATCAGCTTCTTTCCTCCTGGAATCTTCGGCAGATTTAAGGTGGTATCTGCCACTGCATCTAATCCGCCGATGTGAGTCACCATGACTGCCGGGTTAATGCGCTTTGCCGCTGTCAGCTCCAGGGATTCGATCATGTCTGCAGTGTTGCCTCCTGTGGTTCCCATAACATGAGTGGAGTTGTAGTGTACATCGTAAAAGTTAATGGTTGCGCTGAACTTATTGTCCGTGGGGCCTGCAAAAAAGTTAAGGCATCCGTCCCGCCCCAAAATGTCGCTGGACTGCTTGATCACTGCCGCCACGGGGGCATAGCAGAGAACGTCATCATACCCGGTGCCGCCGGAAATCTTCATGAGCTCCGCCACTGGATCTTCATATTTCCCGGTGTTTACGAAATGAACCTGGATTCCCTCTTTTGCGTACTCTGCAGGCGGAAACAGCTGGGCTGCCCGATCAAGGCGATCCTGATCCAGATCCGTGACCACTACCAGCGACGGACGGACATCCCGGTGAAGGGCATAGGTGAGGGCTCCCAGTCCCATAGGGCCGGCTCCTGCCATAATAGCCAGTTTGCCGTTCTCCCGGATGCCCATCTGATGGGTGTAAACTCCCATCTGCGTATGGTATGCGGCATTAAACGCTCCGATGCTGCAGGACATGGGTTCTGCCAGAGAGGCCTCATAGTAGGCTCTTCCTTTATACTCCAGAAGGCATCCCAGTTCCATAACCTCTGCCGGAATAATGCAGTAAGTGGCATCTCCGCCGAAAAATTCGTAGGAATATCCGGGACTCCACATAGTTCCTTTATAATTCAGTGCAGGCTGCAGCGTAAACTTCATGCCTGGCTTAAAGGTATCCTGATGGTTCTTTCCCACCTTCACAATGTCTCCTGCAAACTCATGGCCCATAATGGCCGGATGCTCTGCCACATCATCATGAACACGTTTATGCTTCTCTCCCAGAATGGCACACTTGTAAGTGGACATGCAGATACTGTCAGAAACCACCTTTACTAAAATCTCGTCGTCCGTAATCTCCGGAAGTTCAAATTCCTCCAGTCTTAAATCATTTGCCCCGTGCAGTCTAACGCCTTTTGCTTTCATTTTAAAACTCCTTTCTTATGATAACTTATAATTGATTGTTTTTGCAACAATTACTTCTCTTGAAATACCACTTTGGGAATCAGGTCTTTTATTACCTGGTATTCTGCCGCCTGAGTTCCGCTGCACATTACATTCGCCGCTCCCGTAGCTGTGGACAGCCGGACCGTCTCCTCCAGACTCATGCCTGACTCCTCTGCAAATGCCAAAGCCGCAACCACGCTGTCTCCCGCTCCCACAGTGCTGCCGACAGGCACCTTCAGTCCCTCCGCATAGATGGTAGCGTCTTTTGTCACATACAGCGCTCCGGCGGCGCCCATGGATACCACCACTTTCTCCACTTTGTTTTCCTCCATCAGCTTCCGGGCCGCCTTTTCCAGCTCCTGGGGAGTCTCAAGGGTTGTGTCAAACAGCCGGGAAAGTTCGTGGTGATTGGGCTTGATCAGATACGGCGACTCCTTAAGGCCTTCCATTAACAGTTCCCCGTCTGCGTCCAGGATGGTCTTGGCTCCTGCCTCCCTGCAGCATTTTACCCATGTTCCGTATGTATTTTTTGGTGCCCCCTTAGGCAGGCTTCCTGACAAAACCACAATGTCATCCTTTTTAATTTTTTCCAGAAGCTCCTTTAAAAGGGCGTCCAAAAGCTCTTCTGTAACCGTAAGCCCCGGCTCATTGATGTCTGTATTCGTGTGTTTTGTTTTGTCAACAACTTTCAGGTTCGTGCGAGTCTCCCCGTCTGCAAAGAGGAAGAAAGTCTCCAGCCCCATATCCTTCAGCGCAGACATAATGGCCTGCCCTGTTGTGCCGCCGAGAATTCCTGATGCTATACTCTTTCCTCCCAGCTTTCCAATCACCTTGGAAACATTGATCCCCTTTCCTCCTGGATCTGTCCTCATGGCAGTGATGCGGTTCACACTGTCAATGGCAAATGACGGAATCTCTACCGTCTTATCCAGAGCCGGATTAAGCGTTACTGTGTAAATCATAACTCCCTCACTTTCTTTTTGTTGAATCAACAGTTTTTATTTTTGTTTCAACATCTATGATGCTATAATAGCAGGTAATTTTCCGTTTGTCAACTGTTATTTCAAAAGTTTTGTTGTTATTTCAAAAATAAAGAGTGCGCATCCCCCAGAGGGTTTTTCTTTATAGGGCGCAACCTGCCTATAAAGCAAAAAAAGGACCCGGCAAACCGAGTCCTTCCATACTGTCTTCATGCTTTAACAGAGAATCTATTCTATTGCTATATCCCGCTGCCGCAGCAGCTATTTCCCTCTTTTTCAAACATCTCTAAAACCACAGCCAGCGAGGCTGCGATCCTAACGGCCTTTCTGGCAAACTGCTCCTCCGGATATTTCATATCCGGCACGCAGATCACCGGAATCCCGGCAGCATAAGCGGCGCTTATCCCTGCCTCCGAGTCTTCCAATACAAGAGCCTCCTGCGGCTTTACCCCCGCCTTTTCGCAGGCCTTCAAAAAGACTTCCGGGTCAGGCTTCCCGTTTTTCACCTCGTCGCCGCAGACAGAGCCGTCAAAATATTCTGTCAGCCCTGCCATATGAAGAATCCTGTCCACCCTGCTGCGTCCGCTGGAGGTAGCTACCACCGTCTTATAATTGTTAGCCTTCAAATATTGCAGCAGTTCCCTTAGCCCCTCCTTCACCGGGACCCCATCCCGCACAAACACATCATCCATATAGTTATGTACCTTTTTCAGCACCTCTTCCATGGGAAATGATTTTCCGTATTTACCCCAAAACATCTGGAATACCTCCGGCAGGGTATGGCCCAAAACTTCTTTGTAGAATTCCTCCTCCATAACAAGCCCCATTTTCCCGCATTCAGCCTTGTATCCTTCAAAGGTAACCCTTTCGCTGTCAATCATCAAACCATCCATATCAAAGATTACTGCTTTTATCATACTGTAGTTCCCTTCCCTTAAACCTTCTCAAACCCTGTCTTTTTCAGAAACTTTTCAAACGATTTCCTTCCCTTATCCGTACACTTGTAAACGCCGGAATCCTCCAGTACCCGCTCAAAAACCAGCCCCACTTCCGCCTTCAGAATTTCCTGCACATTCTCCCTGGTCACATTCTCATATTTGGGAAGGAATTCCTTCACCCACTGCTCATGCTTTGCTATGGCCTCATTGTCTCCCACAGCCTTTCCTTCCACGATATATTCCCCGAGAAGGGCCAGTTCCTCTTTCAGCCGGGAAGGCAGCACTGCCAGCCCCATTACCTCAATCAGCCCGATATTTTCTTTCTTAATATGGTGCAGCTCCTGATGGGGGTGGTATACGCCCAGCGGGAACTCCTCGGTTGTAATATTATTGCGCAGCACCAGATCCAGTTCAAAGAACTCCCCGTTTTTCCTGGCAATGGGCGTAATGGTATTGTGAGGCTCCCCTTCTGTCTCGGCAAAAATAAATGCCTCCTCATCCGTATACCCTCTCCAGGCTTTCAGAATCACCTCTCCCAGATCCACCAGCCTGTCGCTGTCTTTTGCCCTGAGACGGATCACTGACATGGGCCAGTATACGATCCCAGCCTCCACGTCCTCAAAGCCCTTCATCTTATATTTCTTCTCCATAGGCGCCTTGGCCATAGCAAATGTGTAATGTCCTCCCTGGAAATGGTCATGGCTTAAAATGGAACCGCCTACAATAGGCAGATCCGCATTGGAGCCCAGGAAATAATGGGGGAACAATTCCACAAAATCAAACAGCTTAATAAAGGTAGCCCTCTCAATCTTCATGGGAACGTGTTTCCCGTTAAAGACAATACAGTGCTCATTATAGTACACATAGGGAGAATACTGAAATCCCCAGGCATTGTCATTGATGGTAATGGGAATGATCCGGTGATTATTCCTGGCCGGATGATTGGCACGGCCTGCATACCCTATATTTTCCATGCACAGCAGGCATTTGGGGTATCCGCTCTGCTTGGCAAGCTTGGCAGCGGCAATGGCCTTGGGATCTTTCTCCGGCTTTGACAGATTGATGGTAATGTCCAAATCGCCGTACTTTGACCGGGCCACCCATTTTATATCCTTACATACGCGGTATCTGCGTATATAATCCGAATCCTGGCTTAATTTATAAAAATAATCCGTGGCCGCCTTTGGGGACTCCTGATACTTTTTCCAGAAGGCATGTACCACCTCCACCGGTCTTGGCATAAGACAATTCATAAGCCTTGTATCGAAAAGATCCCGATAAGTAATATTGTCGTCTGGCATGACCCCGGTTTCATGGGCATAGTCCAACAGTTCCTTCAGCACCTCTTCCAGCGCTACCGGCCTCTTTACATTCTCCGGCTCCTCATAGTCATCCATATGCAGCACATCCAAGATCTGATTGGTAGCATAGATCCTGTCTACCTCCGTGATTAAACCTGTGTCCAACCCATACTGTACCAGTTTGCCAATCGCTTCGTATACCATCTTATTACCTCCCAATTCGTCATGATTGCCTTTTTGGCAGATGTCATGTTCTTTATGCAGAAGCCAAATTCCCGTTAAATGGCCGTTATGTTTATTATAATACATTCCAGGTAAAAAAAACATAGATGTTCTATTACTTTTGTTATATTTTACCACTTACTAGAGCGTGTTTGAAAATTGCTTTCCGTCAGATGTGCGTCACAGTTTGCGGGAGATCTGGCCCGAATGAGGGAGGCGTAGTGGGCTACGTTGACCGAATGAGGGCCAGATCTCCCGCAAAGTGGGGCGTGCAGATGGCGGGAATGAATTTTCAACACGCTCTAGTACATCATTGCATTAATTCCTAAGCAATAGTACTCGCTCTCTACGCCAGGAGCACGTCTGCGAAGCTAGATGTAGGGTCCACTACACCGTCGCTTCGCAGACGCACACCTGACGCAGATATCAAGCACTATTACTCAGTTATTAATGCAACGATGTACTAGATTTTATTGACAAATTTTCGTATCCGCTGGGTCACCAGCCCTCCTAAAAGCCCAATGACCCCTCCTGCCACAGTTCCGGCTGCCAAAAGGAACGGCAGATAATAGAAAACGCCGGCAGTCTCCGTCACAAGGGCCGCCACGGTCAGCTGGCCGATATTGTGGCCGATCCCTCCTATAATGCTGACCCCTATCTGGCTAAACCAGTTGGTTCTGCGGGACAAAATCATGAGAATTAAGCTTAATGCCCCTCCTGCAAGGCCATATATCATGCTGAACAGATTGCCAAATGTACATCCTACCAGGACGATGCGGATCAGAGAAACTGCTGCTGTTCCCTTCACTCCCACTGTATACAGCCCGACTATGGTAACCAGGTTGGCCAGCCCAAGCTTAACCCCGGGAATCGGAATGGGAATCGGAATAATGGCTTCCAAATAGCTGAAAATAAATGCCAGGCTTATAAGCATTCCGTAGGTAGCCACCAGCTTCCCTTTTTCTTTCGATTTCATATATCGTATTACCTTCCTTTCCGCTATCACAAAAGAACAGGCAGTTGGATACTGCCTGTTCCCCTTAATTTCTATAAATGACTGCGAAAGTCTCTGCTGTGTTCCCCAGCATATGCAATTTCAAAACTCTGCAGAAGATCTTACTGCGCTTTGTCAAGAGCCGCCTGCACTGCCTTCATAGCCGCCTCGCTGCTGACCGTGCTGCCTGCTATGGCATCCACCTGGGCGGAGCCTGCCTCCACAAATGCCGGTTCCAGCTTCTTGATGGCGTCCGCTCCAAGCCCCGGAGTCTCTCCAGCCCCTGTCAGTTCCACAGACTCAATCCCGGCATCGCCGATTACCACCTTCGCCGTTATGTCGCCGCCAAAGCCCTTGGCGCTTCCCTCATACGTTCCCGGCTTGTAGCCTGCCTTTGCACCTGCCTCGCTGTTTCCGGAAGTATCTGCTTTGTCTCCCGCTGCCTGATCAAGAGCCGCCTGCACCGCCTTCACAGCCGCCTCGCTGCTGATGGTGC
>CAMUJH010000035.1 GCA_947089145.1 uncultured Hungatella sp.
TAGGCCACTTAATAAGACAAAAAACGAATTATAATTCCTCCCACTTACCAGGCAATTGCCCAAACGCCTCCTACAACTCCCCATACTTATGGCTTTGGCTCCGAAACAATATTGCCCTTCCTTCTTTCACCATAGAATCCCTCCTCTCTATAAAAAAGCCCCCATAAAACCCATCTCCCGTCCGTTTTCCAGCTCACTCCCTTTCCTTGACAAGCTTCTATATTTCTTATAAACTATACACATATTCCATCATTGATTCCTTTTCATTGAGAGCAGTTTTGATAAAGTTTTGTCACCTTCCTTCTCTCTACAAAACCGCTCATCTCATGTGTTCTATTAGGTACAAAACCGTACTGCATAAAAAATAGGAATAAAATCAAAAAAACTTGTAAACTTCGGCGTTTATCAAAGTTTTCTAACTTTATCCCTATTATAACTCCTTCCCCTTTATCCTCTTCCCCTCCGCCATCACCAACTCCATGGCAGTGCTGCTGCTTCCTACCGTAGCTGAGGCACAGGCAGGGGGCAATGAGTCTCGCATCGTTCAGATCATCCCCATGTCTCTGCGCTACAGCCTGTACATGGGAATTCTCTGTATTGGGCTCTTCACCTTGTTCGGCCCGGAACTAGTACATCATTGCATTAATTCCTAAGCAATAGTACTCGCTCTCTACGCCAGGAGCACGTCTACGAAGCTAGATGTAGGGTCCACTACACCGTCGCTTCGCAGACGCACATCTGACGGAAAGCAATTTTCAAACACGCTCTAGGACGCAGTAGACATGATCATCAAGCCGACGGTTCTTCTGATCATCTCTATAGGAATTTACTATGCAGTTTTTTCTTTGTGGGATGAATTTGACGGACTGGGACTTTTTGTATCCACGGCCCTCCATATCGGGGTTCTGGGTTTGTGCTATGGAGGGCTTTTAGTTGTGTTTCATCTGGCCAGACGCAGATGAAACACAACTATTGCAGGGAGCCTGAAAACATATCTTGTAATCTTTCAGGCCCTGCATTTTTAAAAACTCATACTTGAGTTCATTCGCTTAATCTATTCAAGAACATCTCCGCAGGCAGCACCTGCTACAGACGCACGGAAATTTACCGTCTCAGAAATGATATACAACGGCATCTTCACCCCTCCTGCAATATGGCCGCGTATTCCTCTTACAGTTCCTGCTGATCCTCACCTTCCATCAATGCCTCTAAAAGCTCCGCTGATTTCTTCCTTCCCAGGATATCCGTATTGAGACAGAGATCATAAGTCTCCTTCCTCCCCCATGGCCTGTCACTTAAAGCATTATGGTAGATTCTCCTCCTGTGATCCTCTCTCTCAATGGCTTTATCCAATTCCTCCGCCGTTTCCAGATCTTTGTAAATGGCAACGGTCTTTGCCCTCTCTCGCTTCTCCCTCTGATCCATGGCGTAGAACAAGATGCTGACACATTGAAATCCCTCCGACTCAATCCGCTCCTTAATCCCACATTCATGGATAAGGCACGGCCCATCCTTGAGGGCCAGACGAATGGCCTGCTGGTACAGTCTGAACACACGCTCAAAATCCGAATCCTTCTTTAACTCCTCCGCCGTTATCTCTGTATCTCCAAACACCTTATCATACCGGGCTACAAACTCCCTCTCCTCCGGCCCAAGAAGGCTCATAAGCTTCTCGGCGTCATAGTAGGTATATCCGCCTCTTTCACATGCCTTTACGGCGATCATCCGTCCCATGCTGCAGTACTCACTGTCAAGAATAATACAATCCGGCCTGTCAAACCGTTTTTGAAAAACAGCCTTTTTCTGAACCCCGTCCCAAAACTCTTTTGAATGCACATCATCTCTCATAATCATAAATCCTCCTACTATTTTTGGGGATCGGCATGCGCCGCTTTGCGTCACCTGCCACGTCGTCGGAACGCATTCCAATTGCGAAACTTGCGTTTCACAAGCGTTTCTCCTACAGACATTCCCTGACTGTCTGTCTCAATCACCTTTTATACCCCCAGAATGAATTCAGTGCGGCATATGCACAGACCTACCATAAGAATTCGATACTTTCATAATACAGTGACTTCAAAAACAGCAGATAGCCCTCTTTCTCAGCGTTTCATGCACCGCCTGTTCATACAATCTATCTTATCATAAAAAGGCGGCCAATACAATTTTTCTTTATGGCATCATCTGCGTTTTCGTAACGTAAAAAAACAGCCATAAAGCGACCGCCATCTCCGTAAAGACAGCAGGCTTTCATTTTGTTTTATACAGATGGGAATTTGCGATATTCTCCTGGTAAGACTTAAAAGTAGTTAGATTGATTAACTATTGCCTGGAAAGTTCCTCGATTGTGATTCGCTGTCTTTTCATGAAAAAGCTGTAAGAAAAGAAAGGATCTTTGGCCAAATATCAGGACAGTCAGATAAGATTTTCTTATGATAAACCTTCGCAAATAAAATTGACTATCACCAGAGCGCCATTTATAATGGATACATCAAACCAAACAGGAGGTTCCGCACATGAATGATTTTATTTTTCAGAATACCACAAAGGTTTATTTCGGAAAAGATCAACTGTGTCATTTAGGTCAGGAGATCAAACCCTATGGGAACCGTGTCCTAATGGCCTACGGCGGCGGTTCCATCAAACGCATGGGGCTGTATGACAGGATCATGAAAGAACTTCGAGACGCCGGCATCACCGTGTTGGAATTATCTGGCGTAGAGCCCAATCCCAGGCACACCACCGTAAACCGGGGAGCCGCAATCTGCTTCGCTCCACAGCTTCTTTCTTAGATCCCACCAACACCTACAACGTCAGCCGGTTCCAGACGGCCTGCGGCGGATTTGACATCATGCCCCATTTCTTTGACCTTAACTATTTTGTAAATACAGAGAAATATGACCTGCAGGACGGCGTCATCGAATCCGTTCTGCGCACCGTGGCAAAAAATCTTCCAACAGCGTTACAAGAGCCTGACAATTACCAAGCCAGGGCCAGTCTGATGTGGGCCGCCTCCTGAGCCCTCGACAGCTTCTGCACAAGCGGCATCCGGATGGCGCCAAGCTGCCATAGTATGGAACATGAATTATCGGCCTGCTACGACTTAACCCATGGCCTGGGGCTGGCTATTCTGACGCCCCGGTGGATGGAGTTTTTGCTGAACCGGGATAAGACCGTAGCTGCGGACTTCGCAAAATTCGAGGTAAACGTTATGGGATGCGCTCCAGAGGCTGATCCTGAGAAAGGGGCGCAGGCAGCCATCCAAGCGTTAAAAAGATTTATCCGCAGCAATCTTGAACTGCCTTTCACATTGACCGAAGCCGGAATTGGCGACAGCCGTTTTGCCGAGATGGCAGAGAATGCCTGCAGAGGAAAAGCCAGTAACAGATACCGGGTGCTGACTCCTCAGGATGTGGAAACCATCTACCGCATGTGCCTGTGAGCGAAAACTTAAGGGGCCCAAAAAGCCAGATGTTTTCATTAATAAAAAACAACCATAGGAGGTTAAAAATGGCGCTGACAACATTTGCTAAACAATATCATGAAAAAATGTTTCCCGGTTATATTTCTGATTTTTTGCGGACAGATCCGGAATTTATTGAACTGTTCGATAACTTTGCTTTTGACCAGGTGGTAAACCAGGATGACCTGGATGATAAGACCAGGTTCATGGCCATTCTGGCTGCGCTTTTAGGATGTCAGGGCATCGACGAATACCGCTCCATGATACCTGCCGCCATGAACTTCGGCGTTACGCCGGTGGAGATCAAGGAAATCACCTATCAGGCAGTGGCTTATCTGGGAATCGGCAGGGTATTCCCGTTTTTAAAAGCCTGCAATGAGGTGTTTGAGGCAAAGGATATCCCTCTGCCCCTGCCGGGCCAGGCTACCACAACCGCCCAAAACCGCAGGGAGGCCGGTACCCAGGCCCAGGTGGATATTTTCGGGGAGGGAATGAGGGATTTCTGGAAGTCCGGCCCCGAAGAAAGCCGCCACATCAACCGATGGCTTGCCGCCAACTGCTTTGGAGATTACTATACCAGAACCGGGCTGGATCACGGGCAGAGGGAAATGATCACTTTCTGCTTTTTAGCGGCCCAGGGCGGCTGCGAACCTCAGCTCACCAGCCATGCCGCCGCCAATATGAGGATCGGGAATGACAAGGCATTTCTCATAAAAATCATCTCCCAATGCCTCCCCTTTATCGGATATCCCAGAAGCCTCAACGCCCTAAGGTGCGTCAATGATGCGGCAGAGAAAGCATCCACATGACATAGCTCCTCATAAATTATAAGTCATCATAGGTAACCAGCATAATTCCATTATTGTCCAGCCAGCTTTTTACATCAGGAGACACCGCCATGGCCACCTCTTTCACGCGGGGCATCGTCAGAGACGATGTCCTTAAGATCTCATCATCCAGATATCCTGGATGGCACACGAACATGCAGCAGCCATCCGGACCGTAATCTTTCTCTGCGGCGGCTTTCAGACTGGCGATGGGATCATAATCCGGCTTCATGCTGTCCATGCTTATATACAGCGTGGTATTGCGAAAGCGGACAGGCTTGTCCATGGTCATGGGAAGAAGCAGCAGGCCATGCCGTTGGGCCACTATCTCCAGCCCCTTAAGGAAATTATCGCTGGCCACGGCATGGCCTTCAAAATAGCCGGGCTGACGTCCGGTCAGTTCCACAAACCTCTGGTACTGAGCCTCGATCTCCAGAACCACTTGATCCAGAACCACAAAATCCCTCTCTGCGTTTCGGTAAGCTCTGCTGGGCTTAAACATTCCGTTTTCCTGACAGATGCTGGGGATCTTTTTGGGATCAGTAAGCGGCTTTCCCACGCAGATATTGGTGTGCTGCCCTATGCAGATCTTTTCCCCAGCCAGCAGGCTCCATCCATGGGCCGCCGCCGGCATATTGGGCATAAGCCCCACAGATCTGATAATTCCTTCCTTCACCGTTTTAGCAATCCCATAATTAATGGCCTCCGTCCAGCCCAGATCGTCAGCCCGGATCAACATACGTTTCGACATAAAATCGCTCCTTTCTATTGCAAATCAAATTAGGCGTTTGCGAAACGCCCTAAATTTTTACATTTTAATGAAATAACGGTTTATCATTCCCGCTTCCGATCCGGAAGAACGCAAGCAGCGCTAATTCCCCCAGCATGCATGCAAAACACAAAAGATACAGGTACGAATAGCTGGTTGCATCCAGGATTTGCCCTGCAATATTCTGGAACACAATGGCAGCCAGATTTTTTAATGTAGCTACAAAAGCCAGGGCCGTAATCTGCTGCTTTTCATCAATCAGCGTATTGACCACCTTTAAATTCACCATGATGTACAACATTCCCGCAGGGTGCTTGGCTATAAGCGTTGCCAGTATCATAAACGGCATGGGCAGATCAAAACCGTATACGGCACACTGCACGCACACCATGCCCATCGCCGCAAAAAGCAGAGTCTTATTGGCTATCTTATCCATAAACCGGTAGGAGAAAAGAACCAGCGGCGCTTCGCAAAAAACCGCTATGGATAAAATCAATGATGCGGTTCCCACATCCAATCCCTTATCTGTCAGCATAGACGGAATAAACACATTGCTCATATTGGTGATGCCATAGAAGATTACGCATAGGCACAGATAGTAAACATACTTCCCGTTTTTAAACAGGCCAAGGATACTTGCTTTCTCCCCTTTTTCCTGTTTATGGTCCCCTGCCGCCGGCTCCGTGCCCAAAAGCCCCGCCACACACAGCAGCATAGTCAGCACAAAGGCCGCAAAAACAGCCTCCGGCGATATATTGTCGTATATGAGTCCCGCCATCTGGGAACCCAGGGCATAGCCGATAGTTCCCCATATCCGTATCTTTCCATAGGGATACGGCGACGTGGTAGCCAATTTCTCCATAACAGGATTTACGCCGTTAATCATCGCCAGCACAAGGCTGTAGCTTGCGGCAATCATTGCCAGGCTGTCTGACAGCATGAAAACAATCCCTCCCCCGCAGGCAATGAAAAACAGCGCCGTATCTATTTTCTTCATATCGTATTTATCATTCCATGCGCCTATGACCGGCTGTGCCGCCATGGACGTCAGGAAAGAAGCCGAAACCACAAACGAAACCTGGCTGGCCTTAAATCCCTTGCCCATGAGATAAACTGAAATCAGCGCACTGAACAGCGCCCAGGACAGATAATAAAAGTTGTACATCAAAAAATAGCTTACATAGCTGTTCTGGTATTTTCCGTAAAGGCTTTTCATTTCCTTCTCCTCCTCAGCCAAAAAGCCTTAACTTACGCCACATTTCCATGGATAAGGCAGTTCATAACCTTGACGGCATCATAGGTGGCAAAATCCCTGCTGTCTACCTTCATGACCCTGTCCCCGTATTTTTCCCTGTATTCAGGCAGCTTATATGCGATCTGGGGCGCCAGCAGAATGTAGTCGTACCGGGCCTGCACTTTATCAATCTCCGTAAAGCTTACGGCATCTATGGTAACCGGAACGCCGGCCTTATCCAAAGCGTTTTTCATCGTATAGGCAAAATAGGAAGAGGTAAGGCCGGAAGTACAGCTTACCAAAAGCTTCATAGGCTGCCTGCCTTTTGCCGCCGCAACGTCCAGGCTTTCTTTTACAGGCTTTTTGTCCTTCAGGAAAGCGAAAAATGCGTCTATGTTGTCACGGGCGGTCCTGATGTCAATGGCTTCAAAATGAAGGTAGAAAGGAGTCTCGCCTGTCTTTTTATCCTCTATAGACAATTCCATCAGACTGTTCTCATGAAATGCCGCCAACGCCTCATAGGTATCATTGCAGAAGCTGATGATTCCGCATTTTTTCCTGATACAGGCACATTTCAAAGATGCCATCTGATCATATATCTCACACTGTAAAGACTTCTGTTTTTTCTTTTTCATCCTGTTACCTCCAAATCTAATCAATAACTTTGTATGGATATATTAACCAAATCAGGACGTTTTTTCAATATTTCCAAGAGATTCCGAAACGGCGTTCGCAGATTCCGGCGTTATAAGGCATATATTTGTAAACGCCGTTTCACTTTAACCCTCCTGGCGCTATCCAAGCTTATGCTGGCAGCAAGGCAGCACGCAGAAATCTGCCGGGAACCTGCAGTGGAAAAACGGTCCGATAAATTCATTAAGCCTAAACTTTTCAGCCGGCATGTCAGCGATCAGCACCGGCAGGAAATAAAATATTTAAAAATATTTCACTGTTCCTTTATAATCTCCACAGTGGTCTGTCCTCTTCCCTGCTCAATGGCACGGGCCGCGCCAATCCTCACCTGCAGATTTTTCTCGTAATCTAAAGCAAAGATACAAGAATACAGCACATCCAGCATATAGGCAATGGAACTGTCCGTGGTAAACGTGGCAATCTTGGAATACTGTTTCTCCCGGGTGCAGATGCGCAGCACGCAGTCCGCCAGTCTGGACAGGCTGCTCTCGCCGATATTGGTAATGAGAATCACAGGAACCTTATGCCTCTTAAGCATCTGTGCCGCCCGAATCAAAATCGGCGTTTCACCCGAGTAAGATATGATTATGGCGCAGGAAGTTTTCTCCGCCATATAAGCCGTATAAACAATCTCCCCCTGAAGCTGGCATAATTCCGTCTTCCTCCCGATTCTTGCCATGTTGTGCTGGAACTCTCTGGCCAGGATCAGGTTATTGCTGGCTGCGTAAAGACCTATGGAAGAAGCCTTCCGCATATACAAAATCCCTTTCTGCAGTTCGTCATGGGTAATCAGAGATCTGGTATCGTCAATGGCCTCTTTCCTCAGCGCCGCAATCTTGTTCGCTATGGACATAATGGAATCGTTCTTCTGAAAAGGAAGATTGGCGTCAATTTCCTGAAAATGAGACTGCAGATATTCCTCCTCCTTTAAAAACGCCTCCTTTAACTCATTCCACCCTCCAAAACCCATTTTGCGGGCAATCCGCACCAGAGTTGACGGGGACGCAAAAGCCCTCTGGGCAATCTCCTTGGTGGTCATGTCCCGAATCTCCTGTTTCTTTTCCAAAATAAAATCTACAATCGCCTGTTCACTGTTGGAAAAATCACACTCCTCCAGCCGATCTCTGATTAACATATGCTTTCACTCCTGTTCTCTCCATAAATCTCCCTGTTCAGCCTCATATTTCGCAGCCACAGGCGCAGCTTCGTACTTCTTTCATCACTGCGCCTCCCTGTCGGCCATCTTTCGTTCTTTTATCCTATCACATTTATATTCTAATAAATTTCCACACATTAACAAGAGGTTTGGCGGAAAGGGCAAAAAATTATCCCCGATGTCCTGACAGAAATCTGCATGATTCCAGATCCTTTCAGGCATTGAGGATAATGTATAATTCGGTATCAAGATCTTCTGTTCAATAATCTACAGGCTTTTTCATACTACTCATCCACGCTGTAATTAGGCGCTTCTTTTGTAATATGAATATCATGAGGATGGCTTTCTTTCAAAGATGCCGCAGAGATTTTCACAAATTTACCGGTTTCCTGCAAAGTCTTAATGTCCCCTGCCCCGCAGTATCCCATGCCGGAACGAAGCCCGCCCAGCATCTGGAACACCGTATCTTCTACCATGCCCTTGTATGCCACCCGGCCCTCTACGCCTTCAGGTACCAGTTTCTTGGCGTCTGTCTGGAAATATCTGTCCTTACTGCCGTTTTCCATGGCGGCAATGGAACCCATGCCCCGATATACTTTGTATTTTCGTCCCTGGTACAGTTCATAAGAACCCGGGCTCTCGTCGCATCCTGCAAACATGCTGCCCATCATGCACACGCTTCCTCCTGCGGCAATGGCTTTTGTAATATCGCCGGAATACTTAATGCCGCCGTCAGCGATAATCGGAATACCGTATTCCTTTGCCACTTTATAGCAGTCCATAATCGCGCTGATCTGAGGAACGCCGATTCCGGCAACTACCCTCGTAGTACAGATGGAGCCGGGCCCGATGCCTACTTTAACCGCATCCACGCCAGCATCAATCAGCGCCTTTGTGGCTTCGCCTGTAGCTACATTTCCTGCGATTACCTGAAGGTCTGGATATGCCTCCTTGATCATCTTCACGCAGCGGATTACATTGGCGGAATGTCCGTGGGCGGAATCCAGAACCACCACATCCACATGGGCCTTTACCAGCGCCTCTACCCGTTCAAGCACATTGGCTGTAATTCCCACGGCAGCGCCGCAAAGAAGACGTCCCTGGGAGTCCTTGGCAGAATTAGGATATTTAATCTGCTTTTCTATATCCTTGATGGTAATAAGTCCTTTTAAATTAAAGTCTTCATCAACAATAGGAAGCTTTTCCACCCTTGCCTTAGCCAAAATTTTCTTGGCTTCCACCATGGTAATGTCTTCCCTGGCTGTAACCAGGTTCTTGCTGGTCATGCATTCCTTTATCTTTTTGGAAAAATCCTCTTCGAATTTCAGATCCCGGTTAGTAATGATTCCCACCAGCTTCTTTCCTTCCGTAATGGGAACGCCGGAAATGCGGAACTTGCCCATAAGTTCGTCCGCATCTTTTAATGTATGTTCTGGAGAGAGATAAAATGGGTCCGTAATAACACCGTTTTCTGAACGCTTTACTTTGTCAACTTCTTCTGCCTGGGCTTCAATGGACATATTCTTATGAATAATGCCGATGCCGCCCTGTCTTGCCATGGCAATGGCCATGCGGTACTCTGTCACCGTGTCCATGCCGGCACTCATTAGTGGAATGTTAAGCTTAATCTTAGCTGTCAGATACGTGGTCAGATCTACCTGATTAGGGATTACTTCCGAATAAGCGGGAACCAAGAGAACATCGTCAAAAGTAATGCCTTCACCGATAATTGTACCCATGAAATTTTCCTCTCTTTCCTGTATGAATTTGTATTATTAGTAACCTAATATATCAAATTTAACTTGGGTTGTCAAATACATTTTTCGGATACCATCTGTCCTGTTGTCTGTCTTCTGAAACCCTTGTTCCTATGGTTTTTATACCGTAGGACACGCTTTGCAGTTATGTAAAAAGATACGGTCCGGCATAAACCGGACCGTATCTTTTTACATAACTACTTTTCTGGGAGCTCTCTGCCTGATGTGCTGCAGAATCTTGTCATTGGGCTCAAAAATAATTTTTGTCATGTGGCCGCCCTCACCCTGATGAACCATGCCGTATACCTTTGCCCCCTGGGTATGGGAGCCGAAATCCAGCCGCTTCATATCAGGTTTCTCATAATCTTTCAGGATATAGGAGTCCAGGGGAGCCACGATCTGCACCTCGCCCAGGGTTCCCTCCCACACCTTTTTTCTTCTGGCTTTTCCCATGATTTTGTCAACGGAAATCTGATCATTGACAATCAGGTACTCAAATTCCAAATCCAGATTCTGAAAAATAAAATAAGTGGCAGCCCCTGCAGCCGTCAGGATTATGATGCCGAATACTGTTGTCAGTGCCAGAAAGGCGCTGACAGCACACAAGGCAATCAGAGCCGCTTTGAGGATCAGGGTGCTGGCTGGCGCCTTCCGCTTTACCAGCCATTCTGTGTAAGAATCATTCATAGTAAGTATGGTCCTTTCTTCCGTAATGGCTTTTGGATACTGCAGTAAACAAATCATGGGAGAATGCTCATGCAGGCATGGCACTCTCCCACAGTTTATATCTGTGCTTCGCTTACATCATTCCGCCCATACCGCCGCCGGCAGGCATAGCTGGAGTTTCCTCTTTAATATTAGCAACAACGGACTCTGTTGTCAACAGTGTTGATGCCACGCTGGTCGCGTTCTGCAGCGCGCTTCTGGTTACCTTGGCAGGGTCCAGAATCCCGGCTTCAATCATGTTCACATACTCTTCCTTGTATGCATCAAATCCCGTTCCAACAGGGGATTCCTTTACCTTATTAATGATCACGGAGCCTTCCAGTCCTGCATTGGCTACGATGTGGTACAGCGGAGACTCTAAAGCCTTCAGGATAATCTTGGCGCCGGTCTTCTCGTCACCTTCCAGGTCAGGCAGTATCTTGGCCACTTCCGCAATGGCATGAACATATGCAGAACCGCCGCCGGCGATGATTCCCTCTTCCACGGCTGCCTTAGTAGCTGCCAGGGCATCCTCCATGCGAAGCTTGGCTTCCTTCATCTCAGTCTCTGTAGCCGCGCCTACGCGGATTACCGCTACGCCGCCTGCAAGTTTGGCAAGTCTCTCCTGCAGCTTCTCTCTGTCAAAGTCTGAGGTAGTCTCTTCAATCTGCATCCTGATCTGTGCGATCCTTGCATCAATATCGCTCTTCTGGCCTTCGCCGTCTACAATAACCGTGTTCTCTTTCTGAACCTTAACAGACTTGGCGCGTCCCAGCTGATCCATAGTCACGTCCTTCAGCTCCAGGCCAAGGTCGCTGGAAATAACAGTACCGCCGGTCAAAGTCGCAATATCCTGCAGCATCTCTTTTCTTCTGTCGCCGTAGCCGGGAGCCTTAACGGCAACTACATTAAATGTTCCTCTTAACTTATTTACAATCAAAGTGGTCAAGGCCTCTCCCTCAACATCCTCTGCAATAATCAGCAGCCTTGCTCCGGACTGTACCACCTGCTCCAGCAACGGCAGAATTTCCTGAATGTTGGAAATCTTCTTGTCAGTAATCAGGATGTACGGCGTGTCAAGATTGGCCTCCATCTTGTCCATGTCGGTACACATATAGGCGGATACGTATCCTCTGTCAAACTGCATGCCTTCTACCAGGTCAAGCTCTGTCTTCATGGTCTTGGATTCCTCGATGGTAATGACGCCGTCCTTGGAAACCTTCTCCATTGCGTCAGCCACCATCTCGCCTACTTCATCGCTGGAAGCAGAAATGGCTGCCACTCTTGCAATCTGATCCTTGCCGTTAATGGGCTGGCTCATATTGGCAATCGCTTCTACGGCTACATCCGTGGCTTTCTTCATGCCCTTTCTCAGAACAATGGGGTTTGCCCCTGCTGCCAGGTTCTTCATGCCTTCATTGATCATAGCCTGTGCCAGAACAGTGGCAGTGGTCGTACCGTCGCCAGCTACGTCATTGGTCTTTGTGGCAACCTCTTTTACCAGCTGGGCACCCATGTTCTCAAAAGCGTCCTCCAGCTCGATCTCCTTTGCAATGGTCACGCCGTCATTCGTAATAAGTGGAGCGCCAAAAGACTTATCCAAAACCACGTTTCTTCCTTTCGGTCCCAAAGTAACCCGAACCGTATCAGCCAGCTGGTTTACTCCGCACTCCAGGGCCTTTCTTGCATCTACGCCATACTTAATTTCTTTTGCCATGATTCATTTCCTCCGGTTTCTTTCTATTCTCTATTCCTGTTTTACGCTGTTAATTATTCAATTACTGCCAGAATATCATTCTGTTTTACGATCACGTACTTCTCGTCATCCACTTCCACTTCCGTGCCGGAATATTTGGAGAAGATCACCTTATCCCCAACCTTTACCTGCATGGTCACTTCCTTGCCCTCCACAACTCCGCCAGGACCTACTGCCACAACCTCTGCCTGCTGCGGCTTCTCTTTTGCCTGTCCCGGAAGTACAATACCGGACTTTGTAGTCTCTTCTGCAACCAGCTGCTTTAAAACAACTCTGTCAAATAACGGCGCTAATTTCATATATGATTCCTCCTTAAGAATGATTTCCTTTTGTTCACAACAATGTTATAGCACCCTTTGTTAGCACTGTCAAGGGTTGAGTGCTAAATTTTTTCAAATTTTTCCAAACTTAATTTCTATTTTATAAAATTTTTTTTAATATATGCCTTTTCTTTTTGGAACATTGGTATTACAATAGATTTATTATGATAAAAGATAAGCAGAAAGGAGCATCCTACCATGGCGAAGAAAGATTTGGGCAAATTCCTTGCTCTGACAGCCATTTCCGCCGCTGTTGCCGCCGGCGTTTCCTACTTTTTGAAGTACCGGTCCTTCCATGCGGAACTGGATGAAGATTTTCACGACTTTGAAGGAGACGACGACAGTTTTGACGGCTCGCTGCCACACGAAGGAGAACCTACCCAGCGCAATTATGTGCCTCTGGGAGAGAAAAAAGAAGAAAGTCCCATGAAGGAGGCTGCCGAAGCCGTAACGGATGCCGCTTCCCAGGCTGCCGAAAAGGCAGCTGATATGGCCTGTCAGGCCGCTGAAGAAGCAAAGGACAGCGCCCAAGCCGTAAAAGAGCAGATTTCAGACGCTGCCGGACAGCTTAAAGAAGCCGCTGGCATGACTACCACGATTGAAGAAGACACTTCGGTTGAATGACAACACTCTCCATAAAAGGAATCCCCATCCGGCCAGACTCCGGGCCGGATGGGGATTCCTTTTCATTTTAGTCTTCTTTTCTTCTACGGCTCCACGTTTATAATCTCTTTCGCCTTCTGCATCAGCTCCTCCCCGTCATGTCCCCCTTCCAGGGTGAAAAGCAGATAAGTAAGCCCTTCCTCTTCCCAGGATGCCGACAAAAACATATGCCGCTCCTCCTTATCCGTTCCGTAGCTGATCTCCAGAGTTCCCTCTTCCTGCCGTTTCTGATCCTCCTGGGACGGCTGGGCGTCCGGGGGGAGGAAAAGGTATTCCATCTGCTTTATCTGAATGGGAATCTCGTTATATTCTTCTTCCAGAATCACCGGATAGCTGTTCTCTTCTATGCCGCCTAAGGGTTTTGACACATCCAGATTAAGATTGCAGTCATACTCTATATTAATCTGCGGAAAAGATCCTACGATGGTTCCTCCGGAATCTTTCGCATCCACATCAATGCGGTAGGCCTTCTTGAATTTTGTTCCGTCTGTAAAGGCGTTTACGGCTTTTGCCGCGCTCCCCAGATCCGTATTTTTCATCACCTCTTCCGCAGAATAAAAGTCCACCTGATCCATAGAATGGTGGGAGCTAAGGCCTGTAATCTTCCCCGCTCCAATAGCCGTACCTCCTGCCAGCACTGCCATAGCCGCTACAGCCAAAACGATCTTTTTACCTGTTATTTTCCTCATGATTCTGCTCCTTTCCTGAATTTGTTCATGAATGTCTTTAAGCATCCGGCGCTGTCTTAAATCCGGCATCTGGATTTCCTCCGCCATCTGCATGAGTGCCGCTTTCAGCTTTTCGTCCTGCCATGCAGTCTGCCGGGTGTCTGCCTGCTTCTTTGAATCCATCTTTTTAGACCCCCTTTTCTCATCAAAATATTCCCAGAATCTCATTGTGTCCGGAACTGCCCATTGTCTTTTGGCCATGGTGCTGCTTTTCTTCCAGCATGCCCCTGAGGCTTTTCCGGGCCTGAAACAGCCTGGATTTTACGGTTCCCGGAAAGCTTCCCGTTATGCGGGCAATCTCCTCAACCGGCAACTCGCAGAAATAGTACAGGACAATAACCGTCCTCTGCTTCATGTTCAGCCTCATAACCGCCTCTTTTATCCTCAGGTTTTCCTCTTTCTTCAGCACTTCCTCCAACGGCTGAACAGCCTTTTCATCAAGCAGGAGCCGTTCCCCCGGCCCGGACTCCATATCCTCCCCTGTCAGCTCCTCCAGAGAATAATCCGGCTTCTGCTTTTTTCTGTACCTCCATGCAGTCCTCACCAGGATCTGGCAAAGCCATGACTCAAAGGCCGTTTCGTCCCGGATGGATTCCCTGTGGAGAAAACATTTGACAAAGGTTTCCTGTACAATATCTTCACTGTCGCTTTTATTATTTGTAATCATAAATGCCATGCGGTACAGTTTCCCCACATATGCTTGATACAGTTCATCAAAAGCAGCCTTGTCACCGCACTTTAAATTTTTTACCTGCCTGGCAATGGCGTCATTCATAGAAATCGGATCCTCTTTTCATATCTTCTTTAAGCGCTTATATTTTGATGCATCTGTTATATAAGAGTCCGCAACCAGGAAATCGGTTCATTTATTTTACCAAAAAAACGCCTTCCCGTTTTGAGAAGACGTTTTTGCTGCCATTTACAAAAGCACGTTCTGTCCCTGCCATGCTTCCCATAAAAGCTCTCCCCCTTTCTTTATCTGCCCCTCGCTTAATTTGGCATATCCTAAAAGCACAGTGGCAGGCCGGCTGCTATCATGGTCATGAATAAAGTAAGAGGATAAGCCATAGACTTTCACGCCCTTTTGGGCCGCTTTCTCCACCAGCCACTTTTCCGTCCGACGTTTTTTGCTGGTCAGAAGCACATGAAGTCCGGCATTTTCCCCATGGATCTCAAAGTCTTCTTCAAGCTTTTTAAGCTGGCCCAAAAGCAAATCATGTTTTCCTTTATAAATGGCCCTCATTCGGTTCAGATGCCGTTCGTAATATCCTTCTGTCAAAAACTGGTAAATAATGTTCTGATCAATTCTGGACACTGTAGAAGCATAGAACTTCAGTTTTTCCTGGTAAATTCCCAGAAGCGTCTGGGGGAGCACCAGATATCCCACCCTGATTGCCGGGGCAATGGATTTGGAGAAGGTTCCCATATAAATTACCTTTCCTGTCTTATCAAGGCCCTGAAGCGCCGGGATCGGTTTCCCTTTATAGCGAAATTCACTGTCGTAATCATCCTCAATAAGGAACCTGTTTCCTTTACTTCCCGCCCACTGCAGAAGCTCCTGCCTTCTCACCACCGGCATGACCACGCCGGTCGGGTATTGATGGGACGGCATTACGTAGGCAATGTCTGCACGGCTGTTTTTCAGCGCCTTTACATCCATGCCCCAGGAGTCCATCTCCACGGGAACTATTTCGTATCCCAGGCTGTCAAATACCCGGTATGCCTGCTTGTATGTGGGATTCTCCATGGCAATTACCTGCCCTGGTCCCAAAATCTGGTACAGAAGCATCAGCAGGTATTCATTTCCTGCACCGATAATAATCTGCTCCGCCCGGCAGTTGACTCCCCGCGCCCCGTGAAGATATCCTCGGATCGCTTCCCGCAAAGCCGGCTCTCCCTGGGGAGATCCGGTTAAAAACATATCCTTTTTGTCTTCCACCAGAGTATTTCTGGTAACCTTTCTCCAGGCATTGTAAGGAAAATGGGTTAAGTCGATACCTCTGGGAGAAAAATCAATCACTGACTCCTCCTGCTCCTCTTCCCTTTCCGGCATAAAGGCGCCTGTCAGTTCCGGCTCTGCCTCCGCCAGCTCTTCTATGCGGAGGACGAAGTATCCTTTGTGGGGTACGGCTTCCACGTACCCCTCCGCCACCAGCTGGTCATATGCCATCTGAGTGGTGGAGCGGCTGACTTTCAGGTTCTCCGCCAGCACCCTGGTGGATGGAAGACGCACTCCTTCTGCCAGGCTTCCCCGCCGAATCTCCTCTTTCATATACTCATATATCTGCTCATACATAGATTTAGAGCCTTTGGATTTTAAAGGAATCATCAATTCCATGCCAACTCCCCCTTAATGTGTATAACAGCAAAAGCTGACCCGGCTCCAATGCCGTATCAGCTTTTGCTATGAAAGTATCGAATTCTTATGGCAGATCTGCGCATGTGCTGCGCTGACCGTATGGCGCCAAAATGCCTGCTTTTGGCATTCTGTGTGCATCCCCCGGATTCGGATATGCCAAATGCGCCCGCCTGATTTTCATGCATGAGGATGCGTCCCCCGAAGGGCGCATGGGGATGCTGTGTTACTGATTCAGTTTAAAGGAGCTTTTCAGAGACACGATCCGGTTGAATACCAGCTGCTCCGGCCTGCTGTCCTTGCTGTCCACGCAGAAATAGCCATTTCTCATAAACTGGAAGCTGTCGTAAGCCTTTGCATCCTTTAATGCTGGTTCCACATAGCAGTCTTTTACCACGGTAAGAGAATTAGGATTCAGGTTCAAAGTCCCGTCTTCGTTAAGCTTTCCCTTCTCCTCGTCCACAATATTCTCATACAGGCGGCACTCTGCCTGGCAGGCTGTATCTTTTGCCACCCAGTGGATGGTGCCCTTTACCTTTCTGCCAGTAAATCCTGACCCGCTTTTCGTTTCCGGGTCATAAGTGGCATGTACCACCGTAACGTTTCCTTCTTCGTCTTTCTCAAAACCGGTGCAGGTTACAAAATAAGCGCCCATAAGCCGCACCTCATTGCCTGGGAACAGGCGGAAGTACTTCTTAGGCGGATTCTCCATAAAATCCTCCCGCTCAATATAAAGTTCCCTTCCAAAGGGAACCAGCCGCTCTCCCAGTTCCTGGTTCTCCAGGTTATTGGGTATGGACAGCTGCTCGGTCTGTCCCTGAGGATAATTATCAATCACCAGCTTCACCGGGTCCAGGACAGCCATCATCCTGGGCTTTTTCAGCTTCAGATCTTCCCTGATGCAGTATTCAAGCATGGCATAATCCACAGAACTGTTGCCCTTGGCCACGCCTACCAGATCCACAAACTTTTTGATAGACTCCGGCGTATATCCTCTTCTCCTGAGCGCAGCGATTGAAACCAGACGAGGATCGTCCCATCCGTCTACGATTTTGTCTTCTACTAACTTTTTGATATACCTCTTTCCTGTCACAACATTAGTCAGATACAGTTTGGCAAACTCAATCTGTCTCGGCGGATTCTCAAATTCGCACTCTCTTACCACCCAGTCATATAAAGGCCTGTGATCCTCAAATTCCAGAGTGCAGATAGAGTGGGTAATGTGCTCAATGGCATCTTCTATGGGGTGTGCAAAATCATACATGGGATAAATGCACCATTGATCCCCGGTATTATGATGGCTCATGCGGGCCACTCTGTATATAACCGGGTCCCTCATGTTAATGTTGCCGGAAGCCATATCGATCTTGGCTCTCAGCACCTTTTCCCCGTCCTTATATTTGCCCTCCTTCATCTCCTCAAAAAGCTTCAGATTCTCCTCAATGCTGCGGTTCCGGTAAGGGCTTTCCTTTCCAGGAGTCTTAAAATCTCCCCGGTACTCCCGGATCTGCTCTGCGCTCAGATCACAGACAAAAGCCTTTCCTTTCTTAATCAGCAGAACCGCGCACTCATACATCTGCTGAAAATAATTTGATGCAAAAAAAAGCCTGTCCTCAAAATCAGCTCCCAGCCACTTTACGTCCTCAATAATAGACTGAACAAACTCTTCCTTTTCCTTTGTGGGATTGGTATCGTCAAACCGCATATTAAACTTTCCGCCGTATTTCTTAGCCAGCCCGTAGTTTAGCAGGATAGACTTGGCATGTCCGATGTGAAGGTAGCCGTTAGGTTCCGGCGGGAAGCGGGTCTGTACATGATCATAAACCCCCTCTGCCAAATCTTTGTCAATCTCCTGCTCTATAAAGTTTCTGGAAACTTCTAATGCTTCTCTGTTGTCTTCCATAATCTTCCTCCATTGCCTCCAATAATAGGCTATCATACCATATTTCTTTTCCTAAGAAAAGGGGGTTTTCATCCTGATTCTGGAATTTGCAGGAATTTTAAAATCTCAGCTCGCGAATATCGGCAAGCGTTTCCCCATACGGCTTTTTCTTGCCAAATAAAAGCGTCGTTCCCAGCACAAAGCCTTTTACGCCTTTTGGGGCATACTCCAAAATACGCTGTGCGCTGCATGCGCCGTCCCAATAAATCTCAAAACCCATGTCTTCTTTTATTGCAAGCAGCTTCGTAATCTTTTTCCCTACGTATGGCAAATACATCTGACCCGCATTTCCCGGATTAACCGACATCACGAGAACCTTCTTTACGATACGCAGCATCTCCATAACCGTCTCCACGCTTGTTCCCGGGTTGATGGCTATGCCTGGGATCATCCCCGCATTGATGATCTTCTGAAGCGTTGTGGACGGATGATATTCCGCCTCAGGATGAATGTAGATTGTGTCGCCTTTGCGGAGATTGTCCAAAAACAGGGAAATCGTACTGTTGGGATGTTCTATCATAAGATGGACATCCAATGGTTTCTTTGTTGCGCTTGCTATATAACGCATATCATTTAAAGACATGGCATAGTTTGGGACATAGCGGCCGTCCATAATGTCTATGTGGAACGAATCAATACCGCCGCTTTCTATGTTTTTTACTTCATCCTCCAGATGGGCGTAGTTGGCGCACATCATAGATGCAGTCAATTCAAAATACATTTTAATCTTACCTTTCTCTCATAATCTTTGGCAGTTCAAATTGGTTTCTGTCTACGTTTAACGCGACTGCCATGTCAAGCCCTGACGGTTTTCTGTCGTTTACCATAATCCGCTCGCCCATTGGCATATTGAACAAAATGGCATCATAGCGCATGCCTTCCGCTTTGAGGAAGTCCATGGTCATCTGCCTGTATTCTTCCGTTCTGGAAGTAAGAATAATAATCTTATCTTCCTCTGGAATACCACGCAGATATGCCGGCACTCCGTCCAAAACCGTATCATATCCGTCAATCTTATAGCCATTATGTTTTAACAGCGTCCCGTCCAAATCAAATACCCATGTTTTTGGCAGCGTGGACAGACTCATGGCCTTTTCCATACAAAGTCCTCCTTTACCACAAGATTTTCCCATCCTTTCAGCGCATACATATCTATGGCTTTCCATTTGGTATCGCAATAGTTGTAGTCCGGATAAAGGGCGATCTTTGTGCAGTCCGCATAGCGCAGAACATCGCACAGACCGCTTCGTATTCCAATGAATGTACCTGCATATTCTGCAAGGGGCTGAATTTCAGCAAGTTCCGGGCTGACAGGCAGCGTTCCTTCAAGGGGCTTTTCATCTCTCACTACGTTCGTATAGCACTGAAACCCGCGTTCTGTGTAATCCTTTACAATCTGCTGCCAAACACGGCTGGAAAGCGTAGTTACAGATTTGGCATAGGGCGATAAAATGACCGATCTCCCCTTTTGTATTTTATCCAAATCCCTGTACGGCTTCCAATGCGTCGGCCGATATGGCTTTGTTTCCTTTGGCAGGCCGAACACGCCGCAGCAATATATTTGTTCCAACGGGATTTTCTTAATATACAATGCCTTATGTAAGTCAATGACATACGGCCTGTCCTGATGGGGGATAAAGGAATCCTTATCTTTCGTATACACCACCGCCTGTATCATCTCATCCATATCCTGCTGAGAAAAAGATTCCGTCTCGTATTCGCCAAACAAGCCCACTGTCTGCGCGCACGCCTCTCCGATTACTCCTATAAAACAATTTGATATTCCTTTTTGTTTTGCAAAATACGGTAAATAAGACATCATAAAGCAAATATCGCCAAGGGCTGCAAACGGACAGAGAAAATAAAAATCCGCCTTATGCTTTTCTTTTAATGCCGCCAGCTTTATCATTCCCAGTTTCAGCCGTCTGCGTTTTCGAACAATGGTATCATCAGAAAGCGAATATTCCGCAAAGCTGTTATACTCGATCATCTTATATATCTGTCCCGTATATCCCAGGCTCTTAAGCTGCTTTGCCATGGCCTCATAAGCGCGGGCAGCAATGCACACAACTGATTTTTGTGTCTCCGTTAAGATCCGCATTGGCGCTTCTATTATAATATTCCCATATCTTTTTCCATGTTTTTCCGCATTATTATCAAGAATTGCCTCAACCGAATATCCCCTATTTAATAATAAATCGGCTAACTCTTCCGTGGCATTGCAATGGCCAAATAAATAGATCTTTTTATTCTGAAAAACATTGTTTGCAATGCAGGCATTGAGATTCAAAAGCATTTCTTCATAATGTTTTTTTTCCATAATCAGTATCCTTTTTAAACGGCTAACACATATTGTACGTAATCGCCGCAATCATTGACTGCCTATCCAATACTCCCTGCCGTATATAATTAACCAATCCCGGATATGCCAAATCGTCTGAAAGAACGATCAAATTATCTGTAAACTCGTACAAACGGTAAATATCCATGATCTCGTCCGCCTCGGCCTGGGAAATCATATGCACAAAAGTATATAAGCTGTTCTCATTAGCATAATCTCCGCAAGTCCAAATTTCAATATTTTCTTTTTTATTACTTACAGCCCTACACAATTCATGAAAAATCCCGGCATCCTTTAAATTGAAAAGTATAATTTTATAATCACTATTCAGCCTGTCTTCCAATACGCATATTGCTCTTGTCTTATTGATATTTACATGCATATGCCATGTCTCTCCCTATAATTGCAAGACATCTTTTGTCCACGCCAGCTTTCCTTTTCTATCCATAGAATACTGCTCTCACTTTGTCTAATAGTGTTCTCTCTTCACATTTTTTAAACTCCAGTTCAGTGATATTCTTGTTTCCAAATCCCATCTTGTGAAGGCTGAAATAGTCATAAGATGAACTGTTTAATAAGGTTTTTCCCTCCGGATAAAAAATAACCATCTGCGCAGTTGAAGAGGAAACAATATCGCACAGCCCGCTCCGCAAGGCGACAAATCCCCCTGCTTTGTTTAAAAAATCAATAATCTGCAGATACGGAATAAATATTCCCTGTGTCCCATTTATAGCTTTTTCTTTAGGTGATGATACATTTGTGCATACATCGTACCCTAAGTTTTTCAGCTCTCCCGCCACTTCCTCCCAGACCTCTTTCGAAATATCGTATACCGTATTTGCATATGGAGAAATCAAAACGGTCTTTCCCATTTTTAATCCATATTTCTGAAAAAGGGAGTCTGCGCTGTCCTTTTTAAACTGCGGCATTGTGATTCTTTCATTTAACCCAAATACCGCTTTTTGAAACATAGTATGAAAATCAATCCCATGATACCCCCTCAGCCTTGGCACCATCGTCTGTTCCATACCGTCATTTAAAATGGTAATATCACTGTTTTCAGGTCCCATCAGCCGGGCATAGGATAACAGGCACATTGTCAGAGATGTCTTTAAATAAACCGTATTAAGTTCAAACATATTTGCCACTTTTTCACAATTCCCAGACACTACTACCAGGACATACTTATGGATTCCTCTGTTCTGCATTACTTTTTTTAAATACAGGCCTGTTAAATAAACATCCCCGGTTCCAGGATAGGGGCATATGAATATGTGCTCCTTGGGAAACTTCTCTCTAAGTTTTTTGTAAACCCTTCTTCCCTCTGTTAATTCTTTGGCTACATACTGTATGCTTTTCTCCGATACGCTGAGTAAATAGGGACGGCTGCATACCACAAATACCTGCTCCCCAAGCCTGTATCCCAGATAGTAAAGCTGTTCGCACATGGCTCTGTAATAAATAGACGAAATAATAATTTTTACATTCTTTTTGAAAGTCCCCAAATACTCTTCCGGACTATATATGGGTATTCCTCCGGCTGTTTCTCCGGCTTTCATAGTATTATTATCAATAATTGCCGCAACGCGATATCCTTCTAACCTTTGCGCTATATACATAGAGACATTTGAGACTCCGAACAGGACTACAGGATCTTCCTTTTTTATTACTTCTTTTTCCAACAAAAAAGCAACTCCTGCTTCCCAATATTCCTGCAGGGTGTCATATTGTCTTTCATCAAATTCCTTTATTTCAGTTTCTTTTGCCCAGTCAATTCTTTTATATTGTATTTTTCTTGTTTGGGTTCTTTTGTATGGCTCTTGATCAGCAGGCACCCGCTCCAATTTCAAGATTGCAATTGCTGTAATATCTTTTTTCGATAATCCGCAGCACCCCAATAACCGCATTCCATCTGCATCTGCAGTATTTTTAAATGTATTTATTATAATCTGGTCAGAAAACCTATAGATAGAATAGAGCATGCACAGCTTATTTATTTCATCTTCAGCAGCCAGCATAAATTCAAACGGTGCCGTTGCATATTCCAGAGAAAACTTTTCATATTTTTTATGGGATGCTAAGATAAAAATGCGATCCAAATTTTTTTCATATTTCAAAGCTTTAAGAAAATATACGGTATAATAATTGATCTCCTCATCTTCAGAAGCCAGCACGATTACCATATCTGCATGGCTGATATCTTGATTTACGATTAAATTTCCCCAAAATTTTGCCGCCTCCTTAAACTTAAGCATATTCTCGTCAAAAGTATGAACCATACCGCTTCTCTGCCTTTCCCAGTCCTTTTCTCAGGTTGTAGAATATTGGGCATTATATTCCATAAATCCCCCTCATGCCTCAGTTCCAATTTTAAAACAGGCTATCAAACTCAACACGCGGAAACACCTCCAGCATTCCGCCTCTTGTTGCATTATAAATTTCTACGTTTTTCTTTTTTGCCATCTTTAAAATATATTCACAGCTTTCTATCACACTGTCAGTATAAAATGGGCTGTACGCCTTTCCGTTTTTTCTTCCGATTACATCTTTATCCCCGTAAAAATGATTATTCGAATCACTGAATGTATTCGAATAATTAATATCAGCCCCTATAAGATATATCGCGGAAAATCCCATATACATGGCCAAATACAGGCAGGCGGCTAATACGGAATACCCGCACATATATCCTTCTGAAAAGTCTTCGCCTCCGCATATTCGCCTGTTTCTGTCAGAAAATGAAACATGGTACTTATAGACCTTCTCCCGTATATCTGCGTCCCATTCATAAGTATCCGCCAGGAATTTTACGGCATTTACATTTCTCCCTATTTCCGCAGCGTAATACCTGAATAAATTTACGTCTTCGCCAACATAATAATCCGGCCGCCAATCCGTTTGATCATAGGAATAAAATATCTTATTCATGCTGATACATAATTCATGATGCCGCCAAAGAACAGCCAAATCCTCCATCCTTACACTGGGACCTGTTGCAACAATAAAACAGCGCTTATTCTTATGCTTGTTTTTAAACTGGCATATCTCTGAGTTGATAAACCTTTTTGGCAGAAATTTCCCAAGAAAAAAAAGATCTTCCCATGTGCCTGACATTATCTTATCGGTTATCTCATGGTTCTTCTCACCGGATACGACCAGAAATTCAGCATCACTCCCTCGGTTCAGGCAGTCCATGACGCTAATCCTCACGCCTTCCTGTTCATATATACGGGTGCAAAATTGAGGTTCACATTTTCTTTCGCTAATCAACAGGTAATCGCATCCCAGAAGTTTTAATATGCGCGCCACAAGTATTCCATATATGGATAACCCGATCAAATAAATTTTCCTGTTTATATATCTCTGGATATGGTTTCCGATATTTTCCAGAATTTCCGGTTCATACATTTCAACAACTTCCCATGGACATTCATTTGAGCGAAAAAAGTGAAAGATTTCGTTTTGAAGCAAAATCTCAAGAATCGCTTCATCATCCGCCGGAGAAATGATTATCATATCTTTTGCATATTTTTCACAGTAATCTTCGAAAGAAATAACAGGTTTGCCAAAATATTTCTCCCCGATCTTTTCTGGATTCGATTCAATAAACGCTTCTACATCGTCTCGAAAATATCCATATAGATTGCCTCCCCTTCTCCCGGCCCCCCATATTACATATCCCATTGCCGCCTCCGATTTCAAGAAATTATTGCGTCAAAGCTTTTTCTTTCAAATACTTCTAACATCCCGCCTCTGGTGGCATTCACAATTCTTGCCCCACAGGCTTCTGCAGCCTCCTTCGCCTTCTTATAAGCAATTAATTGCCTTTCCGCATTAAACTGCGCGGCTCGGATTTCTTTATAATAATTATGATAACCTTCAAAATGGTTAGATGTGTCATAAACATCAGCGGAATAATGAAAGTCAATGCCTAATAAATATATTTCTTTAAATCCCATGTACACTGCCAGCTGCATGCATATATATACTACCGTCTCCCCATTATAAATACAGCGTTCTGCATTTTGGGAAAACCGGATATTTTTATCACTATATTCACCTCGTATGCGGTTAATTTTTACAGACGTATTCAATCCGTCCTGCATCCAATATAATTTAGGTTTTGAGGGTATGAACTTATACTCTAACGGGAGTTCTGCAATTTCTCTTGCCAAATCTTCTATCATGCAGGTGTCAACGGCCACATAATAATCAGGACGCCACATAGTTTTAGGAAAAATCTTATAAATTCTGTTTACACTAAAGCACTTTTCATTATTATAAGCCAGCATATTCAGATCATTCACTGTTAAGCTTGGCCCCGTTCCCACAATAAAGCATCGTTCGCCTTGATGCAAGCCCTTAAATTTCAAGATTTCCTCATTATGAAAAACCATGCTTTCTTCCAAATAGTCATATATGCTTAATACTTTTGCATCTTCCCCATCTAAGCGTGTTAAATTGTCATCCGTCAAATTCAAGATCACTTCCACATGGCCAGTAACTTCATCTAATGACTTAAATTTATACTCTCCTTCAAGACTGCCTTTCATTTCCCAGGGTATTTCATTCTGATCCACTAAACATACTTCAACCTCTTTTTGCTTCAAAAAATCATACAAATACAAAGCAAACCAGCCAAATCCCAATAAGGCGCAGGATTTAAAATCATATTGTAAGTTATATTCCTCACCGAGATCCTCTTCTGTCTCTCTCCAGTCGATTACCCAGGGGCATTCACTAAATAAAAAATAATTTTTTATTCCCTTATCTTTCAAGATCCGTACTATTTCTTCCTCTGCTTCCAATGGAGTTATAAGAATAATATTGTCCCCATTGCATGCGTCAATCCCTTTTATTTCCTTCCCATTATAAAATGTCCCTGCCTTATTGCTGTCAGCGTCTACAAAAAAAGCTACCCGCTCATCGCCTAAAATATGCAAAGCCCGTTTTCCCCGCTGGCCAGCTCCCCATATAATATATTTCATACCTCCTCCTCTATTCAAACCAGCTTTGATTCTGATAATTCTCCAAAGCCTTTTTCAAAAATTCATTTTTCGTCAATTTATTGCGCTGGCTTATGCTTCCGCATGCAGTACAAATCCTTTGAGAAGAGATATTATCTATATTAATAGAACCGCCATTCAAAAACTGTTCTGAAAAAAGCTTCCATTTAACAATACTCTTATCTTGCTCCAGCATATTATTAATTATTTCCTGATCCCACCCTCCTTCAGTTCTTGTCTTTTCGTATGCCTTTTCCCAAAATTTCAAAACGCTTTCATTACATCTCATAGCAACAAAACCAATATTTATATTGCTGACAGCTCTTCCATAGCAATTTTCTCCGTCTCGTCTTTCTCTGAGAAAAAGAATATCATAATCTTCCAGTTCATAGAGAATTCTTGCCTTTGTCTCTCTAAAGAATATCAAGTCCGCATCTGTAAACAGCAGCAATTTCCCCCAATATTGCTTTATTTTCTCAATCACAGCTTCTACTTTTATAGTATTTCCGCCAAAAAAGGCAAACTCAGAATTACCTTTGGCGCTGTTCCAGGCTTCATCTGTAATATACGTAAAATCAAATCTATAGTCATCACAGCAAGACTTTTTTTGCAGCTCCACAAGCTTTCTGTAATTGCCTGTATATATAGATGATACAATGATCTCGTCATAGCTTTGCTCATATTTCATTTCCAGCAATTTTTCATTTGTCGTGTACATAAAATTAAGTTCTGTCTTTGGATATTTTCTCTTTAATTCTTCCATGGCAGCCATAAGATTCTCATATACATGCATGGCATATACCGAATGATTAACCGTTCCCCCGTAATTCGTATTGCTGAACTCTATCCCGCAAAGTTCTATCCGTGAGAATCCCATATACACGGCCATCTGCAATGCGCTGAACAGTACTGACTGCGCGTCGCAAATATAATCGCCCCCGCAGTCTCCAAACATTTCGTCTGTTCTGTAATCATATGTATTAGGCGCTAATTCATAGCGGACAATTTTATTTTTCACATTGTCGTATTTTGTAGTTTCATCTCCCAGCCCGCAAAGAGGTATATGCTTATTTGTAATAATCCCATAAAATTTAACGCAGTCGTACGCATTGTAGTCCTCTAGCACCCACTGCTGATTTTTGGGCTCGTCCTGCATAAACAGCATGTCAAAATGTATATCGGGATAAAATACCGCTTTGTTCAATGCAATATAAACGGTATCCTCATCCTGTATTTTTAAGTAATCCAAGGACTGCCCGGCGCCGCAGATCACACATTTTCCGCCGTCATACTTGTCCTTCCATTCGCTCAAAAATTTCAAATTGACTTTTGAGTGATAATTCTGATACATTCCCTGCTCATGTAAAAGATGTTTAACTGCTTTTGCGTACCTTGCCGCAAATGCCGCGTTCCCAAAAGATTTTGAAAATGCCAGTCTGTTTTTGTATGATATTTCTTCAGGCTTCAATGTCAAAACTTCATCCACCGCCTTTTTGCAGTCTCCATGTACTATTATTACATTGTTAAGCACATTGAACTCATTGTTTGCCATGCAGTCCGATAAAATAATAATTTTTCTATGATACATGGCCTCTAATATAGCTAAATCAAATATGGATTTCCTGTGCAGCATGATAAAATATTTGCTTTTATCAAGCAATGTCAATAGTTCATCATGGGGGATTCTATGGGGTATCAGATAGTGCTTTATGCCGTAGTTATTGCATTTTTCCTCAATCGCAGCTCTAATCTGCACATTTCCACCGTCACCAACGGCAATCCATGCTATCCTCTTTCTGCTCTTTTCCTGGTATTCATTTAGGAATTCCGGAACAAGATCCATTCCCTTGTCTTTGTTAAAATCTCCCACACTGATAAATACTTCTTCCTCATCAATAAAAATTTCCAGTTTACTTAATATTGCCGTTTCGCTCAGAAAGACGTTCTGCTCTATAATGGTATTATATAAAGGTTCGTCCGAAAGAATTTCGCGCTCCTCATCGCTTAGTTTTAATAGAGAGGTTTTTATAAATTCCTCTTTTGCCCCGTTAGAAGGGAAGTACACTTTCACAGCGTGATCGATTACTAATTTTTCTATTAATGTAATAAGCTCCGCTTCGTCATCAGAATAACTCTTTCCTACCGATTCAATTTCCGCCAAAACGCCGCCTTGCTGATGATATACCAGAATATATTTCAATCCCAGCAAATAAGCTCCATAGGCGCATCCCAAATCATGGCATACCAGTACAGGGTTATCATGGCGGTTTATACTGGAGATAATCTGCTCATTGGATGCGATAAATCCGGCGCCGGCAATTACCTGTCTTATCTTAAAATTCAGCAAAGATATTTCTTTCTCTATTTTTTCCGGAACAGCGTAATCCGCCGTGCGGTAAATGTATTGTACCCTGATTGCTTTCACCCGGCTCCCCATAAGCTTCTGCTGCATATGAAGCACCCCTCCCGGTCCTCCTGTTATGCCTTTTCTTTCGTCATATTCGCGATACGCACAGCAAAAAATCTTTTTGCACTCTGTATCATCGTTCGTGCTGGCATTGCGATCAATCGCATATCTGCTTACTATCCAATCAGGCGTTCCTATACACATGGCATTCTATCCTCATTTATCTTTTATAGTTATCATCTCGTTGATCAAGTCCTGAATTGTCAAAATACTTACCCCCCCATTCTTCCTGAGCACATGGCATATAGCAGTATACTCATTTGATGTGGCAATCACTATCGCATCCACCTGGGGAAACGCCTCATCAGGGGCATATGTCTTCAGGTATTGTACCTTCATATTTTTATTTTTATCTATAAAATACCTTACCTCTATGGACGAATCTGCAAGCTCTTCATATAATTGCCGTCCTAAAATCCCACAGCCATAAATGGCAATGTTCTTAATCTGCTTTTCTTCCAATACACGGCTCATCCTCATCCCTTTTCTGGCAAGCATCAGCCACTGCGTCAGAATTTCAATATTACATCCTGCCCTTTGCGCCTCTGTGTTCACCGGAGCTATATATATTTCTTTCATATTGCCGTTTTCTAAATCAGTCAAATAATCCATCTCTGACTGGTAATAATTTTTTACTATATTTTCGCTTGTGCAGCTTTTCCTGTATACACCCCTCACCTCCTCATCCCCGCATATTTCCTCAAATCCATTCCAAGCCATAATCTGCTGCAATGTCCCTCTGCAAAAATGCCTTATATGTGCATTTTGTAAGTATTTCAGAAAATCATTGCCATATACAGACTGTAAATTAAATACACCAGGAACGCTAATATATACTATCCCACTTCCTGTAAGCAGCTCTTTTATCGTTAGAAGTTCTTTTCTTATATCCAAAAAGTGTTCCAGCACATGATTTATAATGATCAAATCATATTTTTCTCCGCTTTCAGCCAATTTGTCAGAGCTTCCTATTTCCAGATCAAGCCCTTTGCTTCGTCCATATTGGATATATTCTGATCCCAAATCTATGCCTTTGCATTTTTCAATCCCATAGTCTTTAAATACGCTTACAATGCCGCCTGAAGAACAGCCGATCTCCAAAACACTTTGTATACCGTCAACATCCATATTCTTTTGCAAATATTCCAGGATATTATTTCCTCTTTTGCGCTGCCTGTTATAATATTCTTCACCGGCAATGCTTCTTCCGACATATAATTGACGATACAGCGTATCATAAAATTTATTATAGTTTTCCTGCTTCATCCGCGGATTCGTCATAATCAATCCGCATTTCGGGCATATCTTCGTACTTACCGATATCCCATAACGATCCTTTTCTGCTACAGGAATCAATTGTTCCTGCTTACAGCCGCACTCACACGGATATGTTTCAAATTGAATTTCTCCGCTTTCCATCCAATCCATAAAATGGTACAGCGCGTTGCGCTGTATGGAATTCAAATATATTCCCGGTTTCCCGTCATTTAAAAAACGTTTGCTGAGCATCGCTAATTCCTCTCATATTTGTCTTTGTTCTCATTATATGCTTCGCTTAATTTAACAACGTTTATATCCGCACGAACAATATTTCTTATACATTTCACTTAATCCGACAATAAAATATGATGAATCAGACCCTTTAAATCCAAATATCCTTCTGCGACTGCTTTCGTTTTATAAAGTTCAAAGCCTTTTTCAATATCCATGTACTCTGCGGTATTCTGAGGCGGCATGATTCTTTTCCTCTCCATTCGGAGAGATTTACAGTCAATCAAAACAAGTTCATTCTTCTTACCATCAAATCCCCATATCGTATCTTCATCACAGATCCCAGCATTTAAAAAACTTGCCTCTGAATCATCATGAAACATATGAACACAAATGGCATTTCCCGTATCCGTATCTATTCTCATAATCATATTGCTGTAAAAGGGGAAAACCCAAACAAAGTTGCAGTGGTTTACCGCAGTACAGTACCATCTGCCGCTCTTTTTTCCCTCGATTTTATCCGGCAAATGAATTTCTTGTAATTTTTGAGTTTTTATATCATATATTTCAATCCTGCTCCCTATACTTGGAATACAGCATAGTTTATTCTCTTTGGCACATATGGCAATACAATTCTCTATTCCGACGCTTTGTATTTCATATTCATCGCTTTTCAGATGATAAATAAGCATTTTATTCTTATTCCGAATCGGTATATAGACGGTTTCTTCACAAATCCCCACACATCTGCCAAACAAAGAATCTTTGTCAATCTGTATATTAATGTATCTGCCATTCCATGTCTTCGTATCAATTTTGGCTATGCCAGAATATCCGACTCCAATAAAATACATGTTTTCATCATTAGAAAAAGCTGCTTGAAATTTACCATATTTATCCCTTTCTCTCAAAAAATCTTCCTGATAATCGGTCATTCGCAGCTTTTTATAGATTCCGCTGTCCAAATTGTATTGATAAAAATCCTCCCCAAAGACCGGTGCTATGACAATATCAGAATTTAGTTTCTGAATAGGTCCATACTTATTACTTGCTAAAATAACCTGTCCTTTATTTTGACCAATGAACAGGCTTTGGTTTGAGTCCAAATCCGCTTCAACTAATCCTGTTACATTACTTGGAACAAACCACATTTTCCTATTTTCTATAATGATATCGCTAAATTTCACACACATTTTCTCTGCCCTTTTTATCTTTTATGTATAATGCATGCGCCATATATGATTGTTATGCTGTCAAGCTCTCTTTCTATCTGTTTAACCTTTTCAGGCAAAAGATTAAAATGATAATGGTTATACTCTGGATTCCAGTCTTTGCAAAAGTTCATAATTTTTGCTCTTGATAATACGTAGTCAAATATGGACTGAGAATCATATACAATAGGTGGATACTGTGCAAAAGATCCCTGTGCCCCGCAGAAACAATCTTCCAGAATATATATTCCTCCGCTCTCTAATAAATCCCAAAGCTTTTCGAAAGATACCCTCATATCGCCCCATGCATGGGAAGCATCATCTATAATAAGGTAAAATTTCCCTCTTTTCCTTAATTCTGAGATAGTAGTATCATCTGTACTGTTTCCACAAATCACTTCTACCCTTTCCTCTTCAAACGCTTTCGCCTTCGTATTTATATCTACGCCAATAATTTGGGCCTGCGTAAAATATTCTTTCCACATTTTTAATGAAGCGCCGTTTCCGCACCCCAGTTCACATATTGTTTTCCTCTCATGCCTTATATTTTGAAGCAATCTGTCGTAATGCCTCAAATAGTCGTGTGTCAATCTGATTCCGCTTTCCATAATCATAATCGACGCCTTATCTGTTCCATATTTTATGCCTATACTATTTAAAACGCCTTCACTGGTTTTTAATTCTGCTATAACGCTCTTTATATATTCCAGGTTCTTTGACAGCGGCATAAAATGTATATTTTCCTGCCTGATTGCCGGATGCATTTGCAAACCTGTCGGCCATGACGTCTTTACGAATAAAATTTTGTCTTCCGGAAACTTATATTTTTCAATAGCCTCTGCGCCAATTTCCTTATAATAGTTACTACTGCATATGATTAAAATGTCCGCCTCTTTCTCATTGGACAACGCTTCTTCTGGAGACGCAACAAAATATTCTAAAATTTTTACTCCCTGCAAGTCCGGATTTTTATCCATCAGAGAAACAATTTCCCATTCTTTAAAATACGCCCTGATTTGTTTAACAACTAACCGCCCTAAATCTGCCCCACCCCAGATAGCTATTCTTTTCATTCTCTTACCTCGTTTATTCTATAAATTATTTTACAATATCCGCATATACAACTGTTAATTCTGCTGTTGGTGAATGGTGCGCCAAATAAATACTATAGTCCGGCATAATCCGTTTTAGGTAAATCGGAACTGACCATAGATCTGAATAATTAACTGAAACACATATTGCCAGTTTAGGCTTATTTCTTATAATCAATTCCCTCCCGCCTTGTAAAACAGACATTATATTTCTCACCTTGGCCCTCATAAAGGTAACCTTTGTATTTTTCAGTCTGCTATCCAAGCTTTCTTTCTCAAGCATGTTCCCATCATAATGTATGATTTTTTCATATTTCCCTTGTGTGTACTCTTTAAACTTTTCAACAATGAATTCCTTTTCATCTCCTATGTCCACATATGTCTCCCCGGCAGTTATCTGATAAAAATCGTTTCTAAAATATGTTTCTCCTTCATATAAATCTAAATATTTTATATTGCGGTCATGTAACATGCCCTGCCGCTTTTTTATGAGTTCAAAGTACAGCCATTTGGATTGTTTATCACAGAATAAACTTCCTGCGTATTCAACATTTTCAAAATCTTCTGCGTCAACATGCCATGACATGCGTTCCCTCTTTTCTAAACATCTGAGTGAAAATAAATTTTTCCATCCTCTTCCTATCAGTTCTTTCGCTATGTCCCTATATTTATCAGGCGATATGAGTATCCCCGCGTTTTTGTCTAACACATCAAACTCTGTAAAAGGAATTCCGGGACAGGCGTTTTTCTCATTTGCTTTCTGGTCTATAATACCTGCAATCAAAATATCGCGATATGTCTGTAAAAATTCCTCTCCTCTTTTTCCATACCCATATAGATATAATTTCCCCTCAGAAGCACAATCTCTGATTTCACCCCATGTTCTTTTTAAGAGATATTCGTCATCCTTCTTTTCTTTTTGAAATTGTTCCAGTCTTTGAAGGTAATATCCACAAAACGGTAAATCTATTGCATATTCCCAAAACAAGGCTGCAGCATGAGTATATGCTCCAAAAGGCTCCAGCCATGGTTTTACTGGTATAGTATAATGAATATTCTTTGGGAATTCGTATCCCTCTTTATAATAAGAGAGCTGCTCGGAGAACAGCAATCGGCTCACATTCTGAAATTCTCTCTCTGTATATGGATACCAATTCCATCCTGCAGCAATGAATTTTACTTTTCCTGCACACATTACATTTAAAGCATCTTGATCCTGCAGTTTATATCTCTGATTTGCAATCAGCTGCAGCATATGTGTTTCCGGATAAGTATTTCTAAACTCCTTTAAGTTCATCACCAGAGCGCCTGCGTTAAAATACTCTTCCAGACATGCCTCCGGCAAACAACTTTTATTATAAATATATGTTGTGTTAAGCATATTGTTTTGCCCTATCACCACACAGCCGCACAGCCGCACTGCCCCAAGCAAGTACCCCTCTATATCTATGGAATGCATCTCTGCAATGTCACACAGGTTAATAACATCACAATCCAAATATACAGCTTTCTCATATTTATCCAAAATATATGGCACCAGCATTCTATAATATGTGGCTTCAGACCATTTCTCACGATTATGAATATTCCAATTGGCCTGATGATCTCCCATATATCTCTTCATATCCAAAAACCGTATTGAAATATTTTCCTTTTTGTTCATTTTTTCAATGATATCCTGATTGCTCTCAGAAATATCATCTGCCAAAACCAAAATATCATAATTATTTTTCTGTGAGGCGTGACAAATAACGGATGCAAGCATAACTGCCAAAAATGGCGCATATCTATTATCAGAGCTGCATACAATTGTGACATTGTTTTCCAAATATGCAGGTTCTATATTATGTAAATGCATAAATGCTTCACAGCCTCCCTTCATTTACACAAAATGCCAAAAGCGGGCATTTTGGTGCCATACGGTCAGCGCAGCATATGCGCAGACCTACCATAAGAATTCGATACTTTCATGATAAATCAGCAACAGCAATTCCATGCACCAACAAATATTTCTTATGATGTCCCTTATTTGGATAAAGAATACACTCGTTTCTCCGCACCGCAATCTCGCTCTGCTCATCCAGCATATAAATACCGTTTCTCCAGATTCTTCTGCTTACCGCATCATTCACAAATCCTTCACCCAGATTTTCTATGTCAAAAGAAATGTCAAACTGGTAGATCAAAAACCCTAAATACTCTACCCTGATTTTGGTTCTAACCGTTTTCTCTAAAACTCTTACTGCTAAACCGTTATCCTCAGCGTATCTTAAAGCAAAAGCCTTTACTCTTCCAACTAGTTCCCTATAGCTTCCCTTTTTGCATAAAATATCCGCATCCTTATGTATCGGAAAGCTTTTCGGAAAATCGCATGCCATATATGGCACATCCAGCTTGCACAGCGCATATTCCATATCTTTTATTTGTACAAAGCATTCCGTAATATCAAGACGCAGCTTTAAGATTTTATCAATCACCTTACTCTGATAATAATTATCAGAAATATGTATGATATTGTCATAAAAATAGTCTTCTACCCTGTCCTGGAAGCGGCCTCTGATAATCTTTTTCAGTTCCTCCGCTTTTACAGACAGCGGCAGCGATGTGGCGCCTTTCAGCCTGTACCTCGGTTTCTCTATGGATAAATACAAAACCTCCACCGTATTGCCGCAGCCGCGCATATGCTCGATCTTCTTTTCTACTTTCCAATCCTCTATGTCGTCTACGGAATAAACGGCTCTTATAAAATCCGGCAGCTTATCATCTGTCAAGCGTTTTGTTTCCGCTTTTTTTATCTTTGCAAATTCTGAAATTTCCGCCTTAATCTCCTGGCAAAACTTCATAGCCGGAGGCCAAAGGAACGCCACAAATTCTTTCTGCCCCGGTTTCATTATTCTTTCAATTTTCTGTTCTATGTTTTGAATTTCGCTTGTTAAAAATTTATGATTCCAAAACCACTGGATTCTATAATCATTCTCATACTTCTGCGGCGTTATCTTTACAGGAAGCATCAAAATATTAAAATATAAACAAAGGGCAGCACGATGCGCCCCGTCCATAATTTTCATTGTCTCATCACAAACTATATAGGAATCCTTTTCATATCCGTTTTCCCTGACAGAATCTATTAATCTCTTAAATCTGTTCCATTCTTCTTCTGCCTGAAGGTCGGTTAACTTAAGACGTTCCTGCTGCATTTTTTTGTAAAGTTCAATTCCTTCGCTTTCCTCCCTCATATAGGATTCTATGGCAAAGTATTTAACCGCAATGTCCGCTCTGTTGAAATCTCCCCATTGTTCCATCTGCATAGATAAAAAATCATCAATATACACTTCCGCCGTTTTGCAGATATAATCCACAATAATATTGTGTTCCCTGATTCCTAGCTTTAAAAGCTGCGTATACATCTGGGCGGCATAATCCGTGCTTGCCAAGACGACCTTGTCAAATTGCAGTTTGCCATGCTCCCCAGGCGCATATATTTTCCACGGCCCGGACTTCCAATACTGGTTCTGCTTTTCAACAGAATTATCTAAAAAGCCTGCGATATCGTATTTCTTTAACACCTGGCCCACTATTTTTTCCGCCATGTTGCCAGTACCAAAAACGAGTACCTTCTGCCGCTTTGATTCCAAGTTGCAATCACCACTTTCAATTAATGATTCTTTCTATAATCTCTCTTACTGCCCCTTCTCCGCCTTTTCGCTTTGCTATGTAGTTTACATTTTTTCTTACCTCTTCTTCTGCATCCGCCGGACATGCGCTGAACCCAACCGCTTTCAGGCACTCAATGTCATTTCGATCATCACCTACATAGGCTGCCTCTGACATTTTTATCCTGTACTTTTCACAGATTTCTTTTAATACGGACATTTTATCCCTTGCGCCTTGGTAAATCTCGTCCACTTTAAGCTTTTCTGCACGGGCTTTGTTCAGCGCCCTGTCTTCGCCTGTAATAATGCCTGTCCGAATGCCTTTATTCCTCAGCAGCTGGAATCCCATCCCATCCCTGGCATTGAATTTCTTTATCTCGTCACCATTTTCCGTATAATACATGCCGCCATCTGTCAGGCAGCCGTCACAGTCCGTCAGAAAAATCTTTATGTCTTTCCATTTTCTTTCTTCAAGAATACGCTTTTGCAAGAGATTCTCCACGATGATCCAATCGGATGGCTCGTCGATTTCAAAATAAGTATCCTGCGGCATCACATAAGCCTTTATATTTCCGGACATCCTGTTTTTTGCCTGTAATAATCGGTCTTTGCTTGTAATATAAAAAGCCCCGTTTTCCACAAAATTACCGTTAAATTCCTGCCTTCGGGGCCGTCTTGTGTAATCATAGTTAAGGGCGTGCGCAAAACCTGCCTCATCAATGCTCCAATGAAATCTCTTCTGTTCTACCACGGACAGCACGCTGTCAACATCTTCTTCCTGATATAGCCGCACTCCCTCCATTAAATCGCCGCTGGTCAAAAGCGGCGACGTCGCCTGAATCAGCACAATATCATCAAAATCATGTTGTTTTGCAAATTCTATCATTGCAGATTCTGTAGATGCGGTATCTGTCGCTGTCTCGCTGCTTCTGTCAATAACTGTTACTTTTGGGATTTTAAATCCGCACACCGTATCCCTTATCAATTCACTGTCTGTCGCCACATATACTTTGTCTATGGCAGGACAGTCACATGCGGCCTTTACAGTCCAATAAACCAATGGCTTCCCTGCTATTTCTTTTATATTCTTTAGCGGTATGGATTTGCTGCCTCCCCTTACCGGAATAAATGCCGTTATCATAATCTAATCTCATTTCTTATATTTTCTTATATTTCAATTTTTGTCTTTGAACCTGCTCTATGGGTAATATCTCTTCTCTTTTGTACTGTAAAGAACGATATACAGCATCCAGATTCCTTTTTAATTTTCTGATTCCATCCGGTTCCAGCGACGCCGCATGATCGGTTCCTTTCCATGTCCTGTCAAGGGTGTAATGCCTCTCAATATATTCCGCGCCCAGCGTGTACGCGGCTATGTCTGCGGCAATTCCCAAGTGATGTCCGGAAAATCCGATCGCTTTAACCCTCCCGCCGTATTGTTCTTTCATCCTGAGAATTTCCAATAAGCATACGTCTTCAAAAGGCACCGGGTAGCCTGATGTGCAGTTATATAATATCAGATCCTGATTCCGTTTCTTCTTTTCAAATAATTGAACAATGCTTTCCTCTTCCTCATGTGTGGTCATCCCAAAGGAAAGCTGAATCTCACCGCCATAGTTGTCACACAGCCACTCCAGCATTTTAAAATTATTGTTGCACGCAGACGGGATCTTTATAAACCGAGGATTCAATGTTGCAATTTCCCTGGCGCTTGTCATATCCCAGACCGATGTGGAATAGGTAATGTTCATCTCCTCGCACCATTTCTTCAGCTGCGCGTGCTGTTCCAGATTAAATTCCAAATATTCCCTGTGCTCCCCGTATGTACTTCCATATGAATTTTGAGGATTGGCATGGGGCGCATTATATTGTTCCTCTGTCAGCAGTTCTTTAGGACAGCGCTTTTGAAATTTAATTGCATCTGCTTTACAGAAAACCGCCGCTATATTAATTAAATCATGGGCAATCTCCATCTGTCCCATATGATTGCATCCCGCTTCTGCTATCACATACGCCTTTTGGTACATGGCCTTACTCCTTTCCGCCGATAAACCGGTTCATTTTCCCGATGGCCCCGCCTGGATGATTCCTCTTAAAATCCTCAACCGACAAACCCATCCTCTCTGCAATCATCATGGCCAGCCCCTGGAGCACGATCAGGTTCACGGTAGTAGAATTGTTGGGCATAATATTCCACAAATCCCCCTCATGTCCAAGCATAAGGACCACGCTGTTTGGTATCTCCCTGGTCAGCGTACTGTCCTTTTCAAATGTCAGCAGCCACAGATTAACATTCCTTTCTCTTAAAAGCCTTGCCAGATAGATGGACTCCTCCGTTTCTCCGCTTTTCGTAAGTATGATTACCATGTCTCCATCTTTGACAATCCCCATATCTCCGTGCACTGCCGAGTTGGTATGTAAAAAACAGGCCTCCAATCCCATAGACACCATGGAACCAACGAACTTGTCACAGATGGGAACATTTTTCCCAAGCCCTGAAACAATTATCTTATGATCGCTGCGCAGTGTCTCAACGGCCTCATTTACCCATCTTTCAAATACCTTTTCATCCAAAGAGTGAACAGAATGATCAAACTCCGCCAGTTGTTTTTCAAAATAGGAAATCATATTTTTCTCCTTTATAATGTTTCTTCCAAATAGTATAAGCCGTTATAAAACGCTCCGCATATAGAGTCAAAATCCTGCCACGCATAAGTTGTCAGTGACAGCCATATGATGGCATGAAGCAGCTTTGTCTCCCATTTATCCGCATCAGTCAGTCTGAAAAATTCCTGTTCCATATCCTCCCAATGATTCGATTCGATATCCAGGCTCACCCCTTCGACTGCCGATTCCCTGATTTCAAGGGTAAAATCTTTTAGGTTAAACCTGTCATAATTTCCAACGATGGAATAATACATTTTTGCCCAGTCATAGCGCACATCCCCAAAAAGCTCCGTATAGCCGAAATAACCTCTTGGATCTATGAGGACAGGCTCCCCGTTTTCACGCAGCATCATATTTGAAAAGGTACAGTCGCCATGAATAAATGCAAATGATCCGCAGGACAGAGCCAGTTTGTCCACCGCCTGCTCCAGTTCCCGTTTATGGTAAAAGACATTTCTGCACTTTCTTTTGTTTACCACTATCTCCCTGTCCCTTGCAAACGGCACCAAATCCTGTATTTTTGCAATTCGCTTAAACGTTTTATTAAAATATGCTTCCTTTACACTGAATACGTCCGCTGACCTTGTTTCGGAATCGTGCAATTTTTTTAAGGAAGAAACAAGTTTTTCCAAAACATCCTTTTTCTGTGCGTAAGGAAGCCTGCAGTCATAAATATTCCTGCCGACTATATACTCCATTTTTAAAGGATTCGTATCGTATATTTTAGGAAGGATTTCTATCCCCTTTTCATTTGCCTTCTCATACCAGGCACGTTCCCGAACTGACAGCTTCCTTCCCTGCGCATCCACAGGCTCTTTTGTCAGTATCCCGTCTTTCACTGTAATTCTGTTAAACGGCCTGCACTTTTCTTTTTTAAGCTTCTCATATTCTTCCAAAGTGCCGAACTCTCTTGTACCTGCAAGGCCCATGGTCCGGTATTGCATATTCTGCTCCTGCATCCAGCGCACCAGTTCTCCGCTCCCTGGAATACCTGCAAGGCTTTCTTTATCCTTAAAAAGAAAGAATCCTGCCACTCCATATTTTTCAGACGGTTTTTCCTCAAATTTTCCGTCCTCATATTTCCATCTGCAGGGAAATGTTTGCGAGAGCCCTATATAATTTTCAGCCAGATGTTCTGTACCGCTTTCATATTCCTCCGGAAGTTCAAATCGTTCAGGCAAGAGCAGATCTGACCAAATAAGCATAAACGCCTCATCAGGGGGAATAAATTGCAGAGCCTGTCCTATACCTGAACATGTTCCTGCGCCGTGTGCATCAACTACCTGGTATTTTACCTCTGCAAATACCTCCAGATATTCCCGCATCACTTCTTTTTTATAGTCTGCTATGATAACAAAATATTTGTCCGGATATTTCCGAAACAGATGAAACAGCATCGGAAGATTATCCGCCGGTACCAGGGCTTTTGGTTTGTTTTTTGTTAAATATTTCAGACGCGTGCCTTTTCCGCCTGCCTGTACAATGATGTAGTCCATTTTTCCTCTTTTTCTGCCGCCTGCAGCGACGTACCTGTTTTTTCAGTTATTATAAGGATTGGCCTTGGCTTCTGTCTCCGCATTGGAAGTCAGTTCTTCCGCAGTTCGTTCCGTATATAAGGCCTGCTTTGATGCTCTTTCTTTATTTTTCGCCTTAACGGATGCCCCGTCAGCTTATATAATAAGATATATACACTTTGATTTAATATATAAATTATCTGCCAATTATATCCATGCCAATTTTATAGGTTAAGATACTTAAACGGCCCTATAAAAAACGACCAAAAAGTATACGTTTTGGCAGCTTTTGAAAGATACAAATTTTTGTTCATTTTACCATATTATCGTCAATAATTCAATAATCTTAACTGTTTTCTTATGGATTCTTATGGATTGTTATCCAGGGGCATTGTAAGATCCGTATACGGCAGCGCTATTGTTATGGAGACTGCCAGACAGAAAAAATAATGGAAATTTCCAAAATCTGGAAGGAAATATCGTGTGATATCTGTGTGATACTTTACAGCTTTCGGGCATTATGCACATTATTTAGAGCATGGTGTTCGCAACATAAAAAAGCCCTGAAATGCGGCGTTATAAAACAAAACCGCTATCTCAGGGATTTCTCTCAACAGCTGATGACGGGACTCGGACCCGTGACCTCCTCACTACCAATGAGGTGCGCTACCACCTGTGCCACATCAGCGTCTCCAAAGCTCAACTCTATGTTTAAGCCTTAGATATATTATCATGCCTTTAGACATTTGTCAACAAAAATATAACTTTTTTCAAAATATTCTTATTTGGACCGCATGATTCATCATCTGTGGAACGGCAAGGTCAAAGTAATCACTGGCATCCGCCGCTGCGGAAAGTCGGTATTGCTTTTTGACTTGTTCTATGCGCACCTTCTCTCACAGGATGTTCAGGAAGACCACATTATAAAAATCCAATTGGATCAGAGACGTTACTATAAGTTCAGAAATCCAATCACCCTTTGTAAATATGTCGAGGACCTTGTTTCAGGAAAGAAAGATGAGAAGTTCTGCCTTTTCATTGATGTGGTCCAGCTTACCACAAAAGTGATCGATAAAGAAAATGGCGGAATTGAAGTCTCCGTCTATGATATGCTGAATGAACTCAATGCATATAAGAATCTGGATGTATACGTTACCGGCAGTAATGCTCATGTGCAGTAAAGAAGCAAGCAGCCGAAAACACGAGATGGACCGCCAGCACCACACTATTCCGAATCAAAGAAGCTAAATACCAAAAGACAGCAAGTTATGCACATTACGCACAGTGCCGACTACTACGGAATCCCACTCATTCCTGTCTTTTTCTTTTGCAGTAAAAGAACGTGCTATATTGATTGACAATCACAGAGCTATTCCAGTATATTTAATTCATAAAACAGGCAAAATCACAGATGTGTAGGTGAATAGGCATGAAAAATATCCATAGCATTGAATTTTATGCTGGAAGCAAGGAAGAATTGCTTCCCGATTATGAAAAAGATTTTCCCTATATCGCTTCGAGGGCAGAACTTGACAAGTATATAGGGCGTTATGTGCCGTGGCACTGGCACAAGACGGTGGAACTTTTTTACATGGAAAGCGGCAGCATTGAATATGATACGCCGGGAGGAAAACTATTGTTTCCTGCCGGAAGCGGCGGCATGGTAAATTCCAATGTACTCCATATGACAAAAGCAATATCACAGAGAGAACAGAATATACAGCTGCTTCATATTTTTGATGTTTCCCTGCTTGCCGGGGAACAGGGAAGCAGGATTGAACAAAAATATATTGCACCTGTCATAACAGCCCCGCAGATTGAGGTAATCCCGCTTTTTCCGTGCAATGCAGCAGAAGAAAGGATTTTGAACCTTATTGCTACATCATTTCGTTTGTCCAGCGATGAATTTGGGTATGAAATAAAACTACGGGAAACCCTAACGGAAATATGGCTAATGCTTTTTGAACTATCCCGCCCTATGCGTGAAAAGAAAGGAGAACATAACAAAAGCAACGATAAAATAAAGCTGATGATGATATATATTCATGAGCATTACGGGGAGAAAATATCTATCCCGGAACTTGCGGCGGCAGCATACCTAAGCGAAAGAGAGTGCTATAGAGTATTTCATGACTGTCTGCACATGACACCCGTAGAGTATATAAAGGCTTACCGTCTGCAAGCCGCCTGTCAGATGTTAGCAAATGGGCAGGAATCTGTTACAGTTATCAGCCATGACTGCGGTTTAGGGAGCAGCAGTTATTTTGGAAAAGTTTTTCGGGAATATGCACATTGTTCACCAACAGAATATCGGAGAAAATGGCAGAATAGTGATAGATAAGGGCAGAAATGAAATATTTTTCCAACGCACTTTGCATTATAATGATACCTGTAAAATAAATCAGCTATTTACAGGAGGTGAGTGCAAAGTGTTAAAACTGAAGATTCTGAATATGAAAAATTTTTTAGATACGGTCAATGCCTGTACCGGCAAAGTAAATATGCTCT
>CAMUJH010000036.1 GCA_947089145.1 uncultured Hungatella sp.
TTACAGTCTAAATGGAACTATAAAAAAGGTGGCCATAACCTATAGGTTTTGGTCATAGAAAATGTTGGGTAAATTTCCATAAGAAAAAGGGTTAAGAATATTGATTTATTGACGATAATACATTAAGATATGGAAGAATCTGTAGTTAAAAAAAAGTGACCAAAACCTATACTTTTTGGTCACATGCCAGGAGCCCCCATATTTGCCTATCTTTAATCAAAAAGGAATAAACGGATGCCATCAGACTCTATTTGTAAAATCGTCTGCCAGTATAATCAAGAACCGCTTCTAAAAGAGGATATGGATAAACTGCAGGATATAGCCAGGGATTATGGCAAGGTGAAGGAGTATGTCTTCCAGCGTTACGGCGGCATTAAGGGACTGCCTAAAATTTATCCAGGCTATACGGTGCAGAACGAGATGAACCGCAGCGGATTCCGGGATCAGCTGGGACTGCCGTCTGTATATTTTAACCTGGCAGTATTTGATGCGCTGCGGGACATCAGGAGTCAGTGGACAAGAACAAAAGCCGTGATTTTGGAAAGGGTAAATCAAAATCTTGGACTGGCAGAGGAGGAGAAGCATTATCTGCGGTATGTGCTGAAAGTAAGCAATGCATTTGAGGCGATTCTAAACTGCAGAGATGTGGAATTAAGAAAGGATCTGTTTCAGCAGTATGAATTGCTGAGGGAACCGGTTGATGCCGGGAAGCTGGACAGTTACCTTCGCAGGCAGGTGCGGCGGATTCATAAGAGGATGAACCTGGGGGCGGCGGACGGATTTTCGATGTCAGAGCGGGCTTATCGGTACGGGGAACATGGCATCTATATTTCTACGAAGGAAAAAAGAAAGCGGATTTTCATACGGCTTACAGATAATAATCAGTATGTGAGACAGCTATATATAAAGCTTTTTCCAAAACAAGGCAATGTAGAAATAAAGGTGCCGGTCAATGTAAGGATTCAAAGCCATCCTGACTATGCAGGGCAGGTGGGTATCGCCGTTGGGATGCAGTCTGTGATTGTAACGGATAAAGGAACCCGATACGGTGAGAAACTGTGGGATTATCAGACAGAGATGGCTGGCTGGGTAAGAGCCAGTGCCCAAAAGTATCATCCCAAGAATGAGGCGGAGTCAGGCAGAAAAAAATACACGAGACAAAAACGCCGCATGACGGAACAGCTTCACAGCTATATTAATATGGAACTGAACCGTTTTTTGAGAACGGAGAAGCCTAAAGTAATTTATGTTCCCAAACTTCCCAGACCCGCAAAGCATGGCGGCAAAAAGGAGATTAATAACTCAGTAAATATGTGGCAGAGGGGATATATCCGGAAACGGCTGCAGCAGAAATGCCTGGAACAGTCTGTGGAACTTGTGGAAGTGTTTGGAAAGGATATTGGCAGACAGTGCAGCAGATGCGGCGGACTGGGAACGAAAAAAGGCGGAGCCTTCTTATGTCCGGCCTGCGGCTATGAAACGGATTTAAAACAGAATGCTGCCCAAAATGCAAAAATAAGAGGAATAAAAACAGATCACCAGAGCCTCCATTTAGATGAATGAAAGCTATACGCTTTGATTTTACCTGGCAGGGGAATTTGGCCTTTGCAGACAGGACTGGGTGGAAGTTCATGATATAAAAATCATTTACGGCATTGGAAGGCACGGTTTTAAGGAAAACTTGAACTGTGCGCATTGGGTATGCCACGACTTCGGGAACACAGCTTTGTGACGTACCGGGGAGCGAAGTGAAAGTATTCACATCATTCAGAAAAATTTTCCGGATGACCAATATATCTTATTAATCTATAAGCAGATTTTAAAATAGGCTTTCATGCGCCCGGCAATGGACGCATCACACCGCATGAAAATTAGGAGAGGGCATTTGCCATACCTGAATTCATGCCGTTTATTCAGCAGTCGGGTTTAAAAAAGTATATATACCATATTTATTATACGGCATCTTTAGAAAAGGAATGAAAAAATATGAGAAAAGCGCAAAAGAAGCAGATGGAGGATTTTATAAAGCTGCTGGAGCAGGCTCATATAGAAATAAAAAAAAATATTGAGGCAGGCAAAAGGGAAATTTCTCTGGGACTGCTGGAACAATGTCAGGAAGGAGCCATTGAATTAGGCAAGCTCATAGAACAGGAGGAGGGAGAGGATTTTGTAACCATTCCCCTTCTAGAATCCTATTGTGAGACGGTTTACAAGGCTTACGAAGGATTGAGGAAAGGGCAGGATGTCAGTGGCAGCCGGATCTATAAAAATCTTCGGAGATCCTTGATCAAGGCTGAAAACAGCGTAAAGCATGACATCAAGACACGGTTGGAAGTGGTTTTTCTTCCGTATAAGGCATCTATGTGGGACAGCCTGGAAAGCGTCTGGATGGCAGCCGATGCTGATCCGGACTGTGACGCATATGTGATGCCGATCCCATATTATGACAGAAATCCGGATAAAAGCTTTGGAGCAAGGCATTACGAGGGGGATGATTTCCCTGATTACGTTCCCATAACCGATTTTGAGAAGTATAATCTGGCAGATAGACGGCCGGATGTGATTTATATACATAATCCATATGATAATGGAAATTACGTTACCAGCGTAGATCCCAGATTCTACTCATGGGAGTTAAAAAATTATACAGATTGTTTAGTATATATACCTTATTATTCAACGGCAGGAGGAATGAGCGAGGTACAGTCCCTTTGCCTGTCATATTTTTATGCAGATTACATTATTGTGCAATGTGAAAAGATGATCGGCTATTTTGACTCCAGGGTACCCAGAGAGAAATTTCTTCCGCTTGGATCGCCGAAATTTGACCGGGTAATACGAATGTGCCAGAATCCTCAGGAAGCTCCAAAAGCATGGAAAGAAAAGATGCAGGGCCGGACAGTGTACTTTTATAATACAAGCCTTGGGGGAATGCTGGCCAATACAGAGGCATTTCTCAAGAAGATGGAATACGTATTTCAATGCTTTGAAGGGCGGGATGACGCCTGCCTGCTGTGGAGGCCTCATCCGCTGCTGGAGCCGACTTTTGATTCCATGAGAAATCAGTATTATCCGTGGTTTATGAGACTGAAAGAACAGTTTATTGAAAGCGGCCTGGGAATTTATGACGACACTCCGGATATTACGAAAACCATTGCGCTTTGCGATGTGTATGTGGGTGACGGGGGGACATCGGTTACTTCTCTGTTTGGGATGGCAGGAAAGCCCATATTTATATTGAACAATATGATTCATTCGCTGCCGGAGAGGGAGGATTGGCGGGGGGAGAAGATTAATCCTGTGTTTGACAAATGGGGGAATGATCAGTATCAGATTTTAAATAACCAGCTGTGGTATTCGGAAAAGAATGATTACCATTATAGATTTTACATGGATTTGGGGACTGGGTATGCAGGGGGCAGGTATTACATGTGTGCGGTTGAGATAAGGGGCGCAATCTATGTGCTTCCCCGCAATGCCCGGAATCTTTTGATTATAAAGGATAAAAAGATAAGGAAGGTTGCGTTTCGGGAGCAGATGGATCAGGCAGGGGCATTCTGGAGCAGCTGGTACAATGACAGATATATTTTTCTGTTTCCATATAAGTATCCGCTGTTAGTCCGCTTTAACATCCAGACAGAAGAAATTCACTATGTGGAAGGCATTACATCATTTAATGTGAAATACATAGGAAAGGGATGGCAGACAGGGGGCATAGGTATTTACGGAAATGAACTGGTTTTTGCTTCGCCTGAGGATGGCAGCTTTATTTTTATGGATATTGATACCCTGAAGGTAAGAGAACTGAGCAGCGGTACAAAAAGTAACTTTGGAGTTCAGACGATCATCACGGAAGGGGAAAATTTGTGGCTGCTGCCAATGAACAAAATAACATTAGCCTGCTGGAATCCAACTACAGGGGACGTAAGGGAATATGATGATTTACCGGAGGACTTTCAGTCAGTGAGATGGCCAAATGGGGAGAAATGCCAGGAGCAGCCTTTTGGGAATATGGCCTTTTCAAAAGAGGACGGTAAGGATAATATTATTATTTCGCCCAATTTTGGGAATATGTATCTGACCCTTAACAGGGTAACAGGAAAAATGGAAAAATGGGAGACGCCTATACCCTTTGAACCTTCAGGTCAAAACGGATATTTCGCAGTAGGAAATACAGGCGGCTTTTGTACCAGTTCCCGCATGGACCGTATGAAGATTAATGGGGAAATACGCCGGATTTGGTATCGGCCTGAGAGAAGGCTTTACGATGTGAATATTAACACAAAGGAATGCAGCGAAATCAAAATCATTTTTGATGTTGAGGAACTGAAAGCTCATGAACCTGGATTCATGGAAAACTCCGAATGGATGCAGTACTGCTTAATGGAAAATGCGTTTAACTCCCTGAAAGATCTGTTGGATGGCGCTGTCATGGGAAGACCCTTTGACCGGGAAAGGCAAATCAAGGCTTACGGGAAAATCAATATAAATGTTGACGGTACCTGCGGAGAGACAATACATCGCTTTATGGAGCATTTATGAAAAGAGTAATTACATATGGAACCTTTGACCTCTTTCATGAAGGACATTACCGGCTGCTTGAGAGAGCGAAAGCGCTGGGAGACTATTTGATTGTGGGAGTGACTACAGAGGCATATGACAAGACAAGAGGCAAACTGAATGTAGTTGATTCTCTGATGGTACGGATTGAGAATGTAAAAAGGTCAGGATTTGCGGATGAGGTCATTATAGAAGAAACGTTTGGACAGAAAATTAATGATATAAAAAAATATCATATTGATATTTTTACCGTAGGCTCTGATTGGACAGGGACATTTGACTATTTGAAAGATTATTGCCAAGTGGTGTATTTGGAACGGACTAAAAATATTTCCAGCACCATGCTGCGGGAGCAAAACAGCCGTATCCAGCGGATTGGAATCGTAGGAAGCGGCAGGATAGCCAACCGGTTTGTGGCAGAGGCCCGCCATGTCAGCGGCGTTAATACTCAGGGAGTGTATAATCCCCGCAGGGAGAGCGCATTCAGTTTTGCAAAAAAGTGGCAGATTGACGGGTACGATGAGCTGGAGGAATTTTACAATGCCATAGATATCGTATATATTGCATCTCCCCACGAAACTCATTACGGATATATTAAGTCGGCACTGGAGCATGGGAAGCATGTGCTTTGTGAAAAGCCTATGGTTTTGAGGCAGGAACAGGCTGAAGAATTATTTTCTTATGCAAAGGAAAAAAAACTGGTTTTATTTGAAGGGATTAAGACGGCTTACTGTCCGGGATTTCACAAATTGCTGGGATTTGCCGGCAGCGGAACGGTAGGAAGCATACGAAATATAGAGACATGCTTTACTAAACTTGAAAGGACGGACAGCAGGGAACTGACAGACAGGGTGTACGGCGGCAGTTTTATTGAACTTGGAAGTTATGTGATGCTTCCCATTCTGAAACTTTTTGGAAGAGGGTTTGAGGATATTCGGTTTGATACTATCAGGGGAAAGAACGGGCTGGATATTTTTACGAAGGTTTCTCTGAAATATCCCATGGGGATTGCCACAGCCACCTGCGGCCTTGGAGTAAAGTCGGAGGGAAGGCTTCTGATCGCCGGAACAAGAGGGTATATTGTGGCGGAAGCTCCATGGTGGAAGACCAGTTATTTTGAGGTTCATTATGAAAACGCAGAGGAAGTTGAAAAATATTCGGAGCGCTTCTTAGGAGATGGGCTGAGATATGAGATCAGTGATTTCCTTTCGATGATTAACGGAAACAGAAGCAGTGAATTTAAGCTGACAAGAGGAGAGTCAGAGGCTCTGGCTGGCATAATGGAAGCGTTTATGAGAGTTGAAAGACGAGGGTCTGTTTATCCGGCGGAGAAATAAAAAGGGACATAATTTTGGTCGGAACTGGAGACAGGTAAAGAATATGAAGAAAAATGCAGCAGGAAAAGAATTTAACTATACGCCTGAATTAATTCGCAGAATCCAATTGATTGAACTGGAAATGCTGAAGGAGCTGGATATCATATGCCGGGAAAACAATATTCATTATGAATTAGACGGCGGAACTTTACTGGGAGCTGTCAGGCATAAGGGATTTATTCCCTGGGATGATGATATTGACGTAAGGATGCTGCGCACAGATTATGATAAATTCTGCAGAGTTTGCAAACACAAATTAAATAAGAAAAAGTATTTTCTGCAGACCTATAGGACAGATCCCGGATACCGTTGGGGATATGCAAGAATTCTTAGAAAGGGTACCTATTTCAGCCGGAAGAATCAAGAGATGCTTACTATGAAAAGAGGAATCTTTATTGATATTTTTCCTTGTGACAATATGCCGGAGGCAGGGATACCAAAGGCGATCTATAATTTCAGATGTTTTTTTGCCAGAAAAATGGCGTATTCACCGGTTGGAGCTGTTCATGATTCCAACATAGTCAAAAGGTTCTGTTACCGTATTCTTAGAAAAGTGCCCAAAAAAGTATTTTGTAAAGAATTTGAAAGGCTTGCATACCAATATGCCAAGAAAAATACCAGACTCATCAGGACGCCGGGCTGGGGGGCGCCTGAGGAGAACAGAGGATTTTTAAGAGAATGGATGGACAATTCCTGCGAAATTGTGTTTGAAGGCTTGACAGTAAAGGCTCCGGCGGATGCGGATGGATTTTTGCGGTTTATGTTTGGAAATGATTATATGACATTACCGCCGGAAGCTGACAGAAAGCCGAAGCATACAGCGACGCATATAGAATTTGGAGAATATGTTAAACAAGGAGAACCAAAATGAGGATTGAAGAGTTTAACTTTTTGTATGGGATTCATAAACAGGGCGCGGCCATTATGTTAGAAGATATTGGGAAAGCCCTGGGGTATGAGCCGGCCCGGACTGAAAAAATTCTTTCCAACTTAAGAGAAAAAGGATGGCTTGATAAAAGAATTACAGATTCAGGATATGAAGCACTGAAGGACTATAAAGTAGATAATGCCATTATAATGGCGGCTGGATTTGGATTAAGAAGCCTGCCGCTGTCCAGATATGTGCCGAAGGGACTATATAAAGTCAGAGATGAAGTGCTTGTGGAACGGCAGATAGAACAGATTCTTGATGCAGGGATCAAAGAGATAATTGTTGTTGTAGGATATTTAAAAGAGCAGTTTATGTATTTAAAAGAAAAATATGGCGTTATAATCGTTGAAAATGATGATTATTACAGATATAACAATATCTCATCCATCTATGCAGCAAAAGACTATTTAAAAAACAGCTATATATGCTGTTCAGATAATTATTTCAATGTCAATGTGTTTGAAGAGTACGTATATGATTCATACTATTCATGTAAATATACAGAAGAGTATGCGGATGAACACTGTGTTATAAAAACGGACGGAGAGTACATAAAAGAGATAAAAAAGGGCGGCAGCAAAGCATGGTATACAATAGGAGAGGCATATTTTTCTAACGAGTTCAGCAAAATTTTTCTCGGGTATTTGGAAGAGGAATATGAAGATGCTGAGACAAGGAAACTGATATGGGATGACTTTCATATACGCCATATAAGCGATCTGAAACTCCGCCTTTATAAGTATAATGACGATATTGTCCAGGAATTTGATTCTATGGAGGATATTATTAAGTTTGATCCGGATTTTGTTAATTACAGAGAAGAGATTTTAAAAAAGAAGAATGCAGAATATAATGACATGCCTCATCCGCTGGCTAAATATGAGGATATGGGGCGGTATAACTCGGCTACAACAGATCAACACGAAGGAAGGCTCCATTTAAATGAAAATACATTTGGGCCAAGCTTAAAATGCCTTGAAGTATTAAAAGAAATAACTGTACAGGACTTATATGAGTATGATATGGCAACAGAGGATTTTTTAATAAATGCGATATCAAAAGCTTTTTCTATGCCGGCAGATGATATTTACATTCACAATGGATCTGCAGAGATTATAAAATCCGTTTTCTCCATAGCATTGGAGAGAAACGACTGCATTTTAACATCTGATCCGGGATGGAATTATTATGCCAGCATAGCTAAGGAAAAGTTTTGCGATGTCTACTATTATAAGGTGCGCAGAGACGATTACAGCTACTATATTGATGTAAAGGATATATTAGAAAAGGCTAAAAGGCATAAACCAAGGATAATTGTATTGACCAGCCCTCACAATCCTACCGGCTGCAAGCTTGACGGCAATGCAATAGAAATTATCATAAAAGAAAATCCGGATTCCTTAATTCTGCTGGATGAGGCTTACTGGGGATTTTCAGAAGAAGATGTTGACACAAGAAGGCTGGTGGAATCTTATACTAATGTGATTATTTCAAGAACATTCTCAAAGTTTTATGGGCTGGCAAACATAAGAATCGGATTTGGATTTTGCAATTCTAAAGTAAAGCACATTTTTGGATTAGATTTACCGCTTTTCAGGGAAAGCTCCATATCAAGAAAAATAGCTGCTGCGGCTTTATCTGACGGAAAATATTATGAAAGTGTGAACAGGAAACTAAATGAAATAAAAGTTTGGTTTACAGATTCTTTAAATAAAATTCCTCAGATACATGCCTTTGCATCACATTCAAACTTTGTCGCAGTACAAATAGAAGGCGTTGATATGCAGATGCTGCAGAAACAGCTGAGAGAAAGCGGCATTCTAATTCGTCTGTTCGGTGATGATGAAGACTGCCTGGCAAGAATCGCGATTTCATCAAAGGAGATAATGGAAAAGACAGTGGAAGTCATTGCTGATATAATGAAAAATTAAAGGAATAGTGAAATGCTGAAAATTTTTAGTGAGTTCAGAAGAAAGTTAGATGAAGTTATGGTAAAGGCTATTCACAGGCGGGTTGTGCTGTATGGATACGGAAGAACCGGACAGTTTTTACAATGGTATGCAGACTATTATCACAGCATAAAGATAGATTTTATTGTAAAAGAGGATATGAAAGCCAGAATACCATACAGCTTCTCTCTTTTCCGCCGACAGTCTTTGATTTTAACTATAAAGATATAAGGGATGCTGTTGTATGGATCGCTTTTAATAATAATGAGGAAGCAAAACAGAAATTAGAGCAGTTAGGATATAAGAACAGGGAAAGTTATTTTGATTTCTGCGAAATAATTTACGGCAGTGACAGAATATGGAGGGGCAAAAATGATGAAGATAACCGTTTTATACAGAGAAAAACAGGAAATCGGGATATTCAGTTTTTAGAATGGCTGGAATATAAATACGGATGTAACTTTGTGACAGAAGTTGATATTTCTGCTTATGAAAACAGATTAGACATAGTTGCAGGGTATAAAGTGACTGCGATGAGGGAAATTTTTTCGATTTTAGATAAATGCCACTGTGTTTCGAACAAAGATTCAATTCTTGATATTGGATGCGGAAAAGGCGGCAGCCTTCTGGCTTTTTTAGACTATGGCTTTGAGACGGTGGGCGGCGTGGAGCTAGAGGAGAAAATGTACAATGTTTTAAAACGCAACTTAGAACTGCTTGAGGACAAGTTACATGAAGATGTGCAGGTGTACTGCCAGGACGCAATGGAGATGACAACAGAGCTGGATAAGTATAATTGGTTTTACTGCTTCTTAAGCGATGGGGATTTCTGGAGCATGCTGGCGGAACATATTGCTGACAGCGTCAGAAGAAATGCAAGGAAGGTAACAATTATCGTTAGGAATCCATTTCCATATGACATATTTGAGAAAAACGGTTTTATATTAACCAATCAATTTGAAATTGATACGCGCCAGAGAGCGGTAAATATTTATGTAAATAATCTGTAAGAAGCAGTTTTCTCATCAAGCGGAGGATCGAAAGGTGGAAACAAGACTGAACAGGCTGACAAAAACGGATTGGAAGGATTTAAAGGATATAATCCTTTTCGGATACGGAAGATATGGGAGCCGGGTTCTGCCATATTTGCAGAAAGATTTTAACATTGTGGCAATCGTAGACAATGATGTTCAAAAGCAGGGGAAGATCGTAGACGGGATATCCATTGTTAATTTAAAAGAGGCTCAGGAACTTTTACATAATTATAAAGTTATTGTTGCTGTCCAGGCATTTTTCTATGCTGAGATTTGTAAACAATTAGAAGAAATGGGATTGAGGGAATATGATGATTTTATAATATGGAGCCAGTTTTTTCCGGAATGGTATTATAAATATCAAAAAAAGATATGTGTTGAGAAAACAGATATTGTAATAACTTCTTTTTGCAGCCTTAACTGTGAAAGCTGCTCGGCATTTATCCCTTATATTAAAGAAAAGAAACATGAGAAACTAAAAGACCTGGAGAACAGCATACGTTTATTCTTTGAACGGGTGGACAGAGTTCAGGACATGAACCTGTACGGCGGAGAACCTTTCCTCCATCCTCAGCTATGCGGGATTATTGAATTGCTGGGAAAATACAGACATAAGATAGGATATTTAGGTATTATTACAAACGGCACGATTATTCCCGATTCCCAGGTACTTCACATGCTTAAAAAATATCATATTGGAGTTTCCATCAGCGACTATTCCGCCTCGATAGATTATAAAGGAAAATTGGATAGGCTGTGTAAGATACTGAATGAGAATGAAATCAGCACCGTCAGAACTGTAAATATGATATGGTTTGATTTGGGATTTCCGCGAAAAAAGATGAGATATGGAAGGGAAGAAGCAAAAACACATATGACATCTTGCAATACGGCGTGTCACGATCTGATTGACGGAAAAATATATTATTGTATTGCGGATCGTGCGGCTCAGTTAGGCGGCTTGATACCATATAGTAAAAAGTCTTATGTAGATTTGAATACGATTGATAAGGACAGCTTAGAATCGCGAAAAGAAATTTTAGAGCTGTGCGCAGGCAATATTGAAGGGGGATATCTGGACTTTTGTCAGCTATGCGGCGGATTTGGTTATGATAATAAAGATGAGATTTTGGCGGCAAAGCAGATTAATAAAAATGTAAAAGATAACGAGGACTTATGATGAGATACGTTATATGGGGAGCCGGCCTGCGGGGAAGGCGATTATTCGGGCACCTGAAAGAGGAGGACGTGGCGGCTTTCGTGGATAAAAGCAGTGATAAAATCGGAAGTTCTTTTTGTGGAAAGAAAGTTATTAGCCTGGACGAGTATGCGAAACACTGTAATGAAGCGATTTTAGTCATTGCTCATACGTTTGAAGAGAATGCGGCAAAAGAGCTGGAAAGCTTAGGCATAAAAAACTATATGCGGCTGTCAGATTGTCCGGGAGAATTTCAGGAGGAAAATACAAGGCCATTATTAAAAAACTATGTGAAAAGCCTGTTAAACAGCTGGGACACATATGGAATAAGGGGATGCACTGTTTATGGGCTGGAAGTATATTCATGGCTGTCTGAAATCGGAAATACCCATTCTTATATGATTATAGATAACAGCGTGCCGCCTGAGACTGTTAAGCTAATAAAAGAAAGCGGCTATAGCATTTTAACAGAAGACCACGTTTGTGAAGGAAAACTGGGCAGGATTTTAAATTGTACCTACGAAGAGCAGGCGGAAAATTTGTTTGAGGGAATCCAACAAAGCAATTTATATGACTGCTCAGATGTAATTGAGGAGTATTATAATTCGGAAATTGAAAAACTAAAAAACAGCCATAAAGGCCAGGCATGCGTTATTGTTGCCACAGGCCCCAGTTTGAAAATGGAAGACTTAAATACATTGGCGGAAAGACAGATTACAACGTTTGGCGTAAATATGATTGGGTATGCATATGCTTCCACAAAATGGAGGCCAACCTATTTTGTCGGTGAGGACAGGGCTTTAATGGAAAGCGAATATTTTAGCAAGATCAAACCGGCAAAAGAGAGTAAGTATGCTTTTTTGGCAGATACCGGCAAGACTTTTTGGGAAAATGAACAGCCTCCCAATATATTGAAATTTCATTTGTGCGATGAGTGGGCCTTCGGGAGATATCCGAAATTTTCGGAGGACTTTTCAAGAAAATCGTATGTGGGAGGAACGGTTGTATACACATGTATTCAGCTTGCTGTATATATGGGATTTCAAAAAATCTATTTGCTGGGAGTTGATTTTACAGGTGCAAAAGAGCATGGCAGCAAATACAGCCATTTTTATGCGGAAAAGGAGCTTACGTCAGTCAGCTATACGGATCAGGTCAGTTTAGCTTATGAAAAAGCAAAAAAGTATGCAGACGAGCATGGAATAAACATATATAATGCGACCCGCGGAGGAAAGCTGGAGGCATTTGAGAGAGTAGGTTTTGACAGTCTGTTTTAAGAAAAAGAGGGACCATGTGTGATTAAAATGCTGGTGTTTGATATAGATGGCGTTATATCAGACGGAAGAAGATATACAGATGGAGGAGAACTGGAACTTAAGACCATACAGCTGAAAGATTTGGATGCCATTGGAATGCTTGCGGACAGCGGCTATAAACTTGGCTGTATATCTGGTGAAGATACAGAGTTTAGCAGACAGTTTGCCAGGATGAAAACAATCAGCTTCGTTAAACTGGGATGCAAAGATAAGAAGGCCGAATTACAGAAGCTTGCAAAAGACTGCAGGCTTCAATTGGCGGAGATTTGCTATATTGGTGACGGCAAATACGATATACCGGCTTTACAATCGGCAGGTCTGGCTGTGTGCCCCAATGACGCAATAGAAGAAGTAAAAGAGATATGTGATATTGTCTTAAGAAAAAGGGGAGGGGAGGGATGTATCGCCGAATGCTGTTCCATCCTCTTGAATAATAAGGAAACCCAGAAGAAGGCAATAGACTTATCAAAACATGATTTATCAGGAATGAAGGAAATCATAAAAGAGCATCAAAATATTATTCAGGCCATACTGGATGACAAGGAGTACCTTTTTCATGTAGAACAGTCAATAAGGATAGTTGCTGACAGTTATAGAAAAGACGGGAAGCTTTTTATATACGGAAATAGCCTTGCACAATATTTGGCTGCTGAGTTGATGAAATGCTTCTGGTTAGGGCGTAAGGCATGGAGCCCGGAGATTTTAATGAACAGCGTGCCGATGATGAAGGCGTTTGCCGATTCCCATGGATGCGATTGTGCCTTTGCGCAGGAGATAGAGGCCAGAGTAAGAGCCGGAGATGTATTGCTAGGGATTACAACGGGTGAGATAGAAAAAGGCATTTGTGAGGGTTTTAGAAGGGCGAAAAAGATAGGGGCAGAAACTATATTAATGGCTGACAGGATTTCAAGATACTTGGATATTTTCAATTATATAGATTGTATGATAAACATACCGTCCAGGAACCAATTAAGGACTGAGGAGATACATATGTTAACAGGTCATCTGATTTGCGAGGGAGTAAAATATCGGTTTACCAAGTGAAATCTATAATTAAAGGAGATAAAAAGAAAATGGAACATGTATTTATTGTAGGAGAAATTGGAATTAATCATAACGGGGATTTAAAGATTGCAAAGGAATTAATTGACTGGGCTGCTTTAGCCGGCTGCGACGCAGTTAAATTTCAAAAGAGAACTGTGGACAAGGTATATACAAAGGAATATTTAGACGGATATCGGGAAAGTCCATGGGGGACGACTCAAAGGGAGCAGAAAGAAGGGCTTGAATTTGGACTGGAAGAATATAAGGTGATTGATGAGTACTGCAAAAGCAAAGGGATTGCATGGTTTGCTTCTGCATGGGATATGGATTCACAATATTTTTTAAGGCAGTTTGATTTAAAATACAATAAGATTGCCTCCGCAATGTTAACCAATACAGAGCTGCTTAAAGCAGTTGCCAGCGAGGGAAAATATACGTTTATCGCAACCGGGATGAGCACATATGAGGAAATTGATTGCGCTGTCGGCATTTTTAGAGAGTATAACTGCCCGTTTGAACTGATGCACTGCAATAGTACATACCCTATGCCCAAAGAGGATGCCAATCTGCGGCTGATTCCTGCATTAAAAGAAAGATACCAGTGCAAAGTCGGTTATAGCGGACATGAATCAGGAAGAATTGTGTCAACAACAGCGGCTGCGTTAGGCGCTACATCCCTGGAAAGGCATATTACATTAGACAATACCATGTATGGTTCGGATCAGGCTGCTTCTTTAAATGTAAGAGATCTGGTTAGATTAATAGAGGATGTGCGGCTAATTGAAAAGGTATTGGGAAACGGTGAAAAGATTTTAAGCGCAAGAGAACTTGAGACAAGAAAGAAATTAAGAGGATGTTAGGAGAATCCGTCATGAACGTGGCATTTATTCCAGTGCGGGGAGGAAGTAAGTCAATTCCACTAAAAAATATAAAAAAAATAGCCGGCAGGCCATTGGTTTACTGGACGGCAAAAGCAGCAAACGATTGTGAAAGCATAGATAAGGTGTATGTGTCAACAGATAGTTTCCAAATTAAAGAGACAGTTGAAAGTTTTGCTCTGGAGAAGGTAATCGTTGTGGGGAGAAGTGAGGAGACGTCTTCGGATACAGCATCTACGGAATCTGCCATGCTGGAGTTTGCAGGTCAATATGAATTTGATAACATTTTTCTGATTCAGGCCACTTCACCGTTATTAGAAGCAAAGGATCTGACAGAAGGATATAAATTATTCTGCCAAAAGGAGACGGACAGCGTTTTTTCGGCTGTAAAACAGAAACGGTTTCATTGGCTGGTTGATGGAGACGGTTATGCATATCCTGCAAATTATGATCCGTTCCATAGGCCAAGACGGCAGGATCATGAGGGATATTATGTAGAAAACGGAGCTTTTTTTATAACAGGAAGAAGGAATCTTTTAGAAAGCAGAAACCGGATGTCAGGGAAGATAAAATTATATGAAATGGATGAAAGCTCTTATTTCGAGATAGATGAGCCGTCAGATTGGCTCATTATAGAGGAGCTGTTAAAAAGAAGACAAAATTAAGCAGACAATTTTACTTTTGCGGAGGTATTGATATGCCGGTAGAGGAGGAGTGGAAAAAAATTATAGATGAAAACCAATCTATATACATATACGGAGCGGGCAATATCGGGAAAAAAATATTACGCTTAATAGAGAAGACAGAAAATGCCGCTTTAAAAGTACAGGGCTTTTTAGTGTCGGATATGACAGGAAATCCTGAAAGGATTGATAAATACTATGTTACAGTGCCTCAGAATTTATCTGATAGGGACAGTCTGATACTGGTGGCTGTAACTGATGTCTATCAGGATAATATTATTGACAGTTTAAAAATGCTGGGATTTTCCAATGTTGTTACTGCCTATAAATATTCCTTTATCGGAGGCGAAGATGAATGGGACAGCCAGCCCAAAATAATAAAAGTAGATACACATGAATTATTACTATGCCAATACCGAGCCGGCTTATTTAATCGCTATGATATAATTGTCAGGCTGCTTGCCATAGAAAACTATTATGGAAAAAATCAGTGCGGTTTTGCCTTATATCAAAAAATGCAGAATATGCGGACCAATGATAAGGAATATGGAAAAATTTCAATGCAAAGATTTATAAGGCTGATACAGTCCTATGAAAAATACGGATATGACGAAAATTCAGAGTTAGTAGTTGACGAGGATTTGCATTTAATTGACGGTTCGCACAGGCTGGCGCTGGCAATTTATTTTGGAACTATGAGATTGCGGGTCAGAGCAGTGAAGAGAGAGGACAAAATCTGGTATGGGGAGGAATGGTTTACCCGGAGATTTTCCATGGACGAGTATAAGATGATGAGGGAAAGGCTATTCATGGTGGAAAAACGATGGGGAGATTCCATAAAGGGAATCCTATGGCCGAGCGTATCAGAATATTTTAATGAAATTGTAGAATTAATCAGAACACAATATTCTGTGACAAATATAAAAGACATTGTTTTAAACTTAGAAAAGTTTGAAAAAAAGGTTTATCAGGTCTATGAGGTAGACAGTATTGCCCAGTGGAAAATAAACACGAAATTAAAATATATGAGGCAATTTTCTCCTTACTATATCAGAACCTTCGATATTGATATGGGAAATCCGGAATTTAGAATAAAGAAGGCGGGAGATGGGATTCTTTCGGATAAAGGGGCCAGGTTAAAGGAAGAAATACGCAATAGGTATAAGGGACGGGTTCAGGGATATTTTTCTGACATTATTTTTCATACAGCGGATAATTTTTATCAAAGCAGATATATTGATAAGATATTTATGGAAGAGAAACAAAATGAGCCCAATGTGTTAGGAGTTGCTGATGAAAATTAGATTTCTCGATGAATTAGAATACATACGAAACAAGCTTAAAATTAATAAAGATGAAATCTGCCTGATTGGCAGCGCTGTTTTAGCGGCTTCTGATATCCGTGAGAATCATGATTTAGATTTGGCATTATATCCTGAGACGAGAGATACAGTGCTGGAACTCCACAAAGATTTCATTAACGTGTTGCCTTCAGGTACAGTGAACTTCAGTGGAAATGTTCAGGCCTTGAAAAACCGTTATGCAAAAATCGGGATATTGGATGAGGAGTTGTTTGATGATAGATATTCAACCTTTACTGGCGGATACCGTATTGCAAGAATAGAGGTAGAAATAGCCCAAAAACTCGAACGCGATTACGAAAAAGACAGAAGGGATTTAAAAAAGATAGATTCTTCCTATTTTAAGCTTCCAGGGTTTAATGAGGAACTGTTTGAATGCCTGAAAAAGAAAAGAAAAGCAATTATTTGGGGAGCAGGAGCTAATGCAAAGCTGGCGTATTACTGTTATTGCGCAAGATTCGATCTGATGTGTTATGTAGACAATAATGAAAGATTATGGGGAAACGACCTGAATGGATTAAAGGTGTGCTCGCCAGAAATAATAAAGGATACAAATGCAGTTATAATCATATCGAGTAAGCAATTTTCAGATGAGATTAAGAAAGAGATTTACTTAAGGTTTGGAACGAAAAAGGTAATAACATTCTTTATGAAGGAAGAGTATTCTATACTGAATCTATAAAAGGACTAACACTGCAATGGGATATAGAGGCAATAGGGAAGACTGGATTGATAATATCGTTAAAAAAGTTTCCGCACAGTATCATGGCCGAGAGGTTATCTTGTGGGGGAAATATAGAGTTTCAGATATAATTGCCCATACTCTGAAAGAAGAGTATGGAATAGAGGATGTATATTATGTTGATAAAGATGCTGCTAAAATAGATAATAAGCAGGTTTTTTCAACAGAGTTTTTATATGGAAAGTCTAACCAGTATTATGTAGTAATTCCGCTGGCTTTTTATCAATCCGTGAAGGATGAGCTGGCTGCGGGGGGGTATATCGAGGGAAAAGATTATTACTATTTTAGCGATTGTATAATTCAAAAGAAAGATGACTATTATGAAGATGCGCACGGAAATAAAATTATAGGAAATTATAAAGGCTTGAAATTTGCTTTTTCAGGCTTTAATTCAATAATTGAAATTGGAGTAAATGTTTGCATTCGCAGCAGTACCGTTTATATACACAGTAACTCAAAAGTTTTATTGAGGGATAATACTAATTTAAGAGAGAGCAATATAAACATAGAGAACGAATCAGCTATTGAGATAAAGGAAAAGTGCAATATTTTAAATCTGGATCTGACAGTTGGAAACATGTCACGTATTTTATTGGGTGAGGGGATAAGCATTGGCAGCGGATCTGACTGGGAGATTAAAGACGGAGCAATGCTGGAGATTGGAGATAGAGGAATCTTTCATAGGGGAATCTTTCGGCTATGTGAAAATGCTATGATGAAAATCGGGAGTGATTTCAGCATTGGAGATGACTACAACTTTGTTCTGTATGAAAACACGAAGGCCTTTTTTGGCGATGACTGCATGGTTTCCTTCGGGGTTTACCTGCGCAGTAATGACGGACACAGTATTTTCGACATAAACACGAAGAGAAATATTAATTCTACCTTTGAAATCAGCAAAGAGAGGGAAGTTATAGTGGGCAATCATGTGTGGATAGGCATGCGGGCTACTATTTTATATAATGCGAGGATCGGTGACGGAAGTATTTTGGGAGCAGGAAGCTTAATAAAAGGAATAATTTCAAATAATTGTATAGCGGCTGGGATTCCGGCAAAGACAATTAGGAAAGATGTTGCGTGGAGCCGTAAACAGGGAACTGATGAGATTATGGATTGCGGAAGCCGCTATACTTGTCTGACAAAATGAGAAGAATATCGGAGGAGAAAAAGTGAAAATATTGTCAATGGTGAGAAGCATTCATGACGAAAAAACTCAGCAGTTTTGTACAAACTACACCGGAGTAGGGATGGTTACCAGAAATATATGTGATTATATTGGAAGCTCTCATTCATCCTACTTGTTTGTCGGAAAATACCGGCTGCCCCAAATGCAGATTGGCAATATACATATAGTAGATACAACGGCAGAAATACCTATAGATGGGTATATTGATGAAAATGAGAAAAATCTCCAAATAATGACAAGAATTTTTGAACAGACCTTAGATAATTTACAACCGGATATAGTTAACTTTCATTCAATAGGTGATCTTACACGGCGATGCATGGATGTTTGCCTGGAAAAAAGAATCCCTTTTGTTTATACCTCTCATCTTTACATTGGACAGCAGCGAAAAATAAAACGCTATGACAGAACGGTACAATGGGAGAGCGATTTATTTAAAGTCCCTGGTTTAAATATCATTGCAGTCAGTACAGGAATGAGAAAGCTTATTTTAAAAGATTTCCCGGAAATAAAGGAAGAGAATATATGCGTAATAAAGAATGGAACTGATTTTAAGGCGGAGTTGATAGAAAGCTGTATTGTGAAAAAATACAGTCTGGAGAATAAAAAGGTTTTATTATGTGTGGGGACTTTAAGCGAAAGAAAAAACCAGAAGCAATTGGTCAGAGCATTTTCTTTATTAGATAAAAATCTTCAGGAAAAAATCAGGATTTTTTTCTGCGGTAATGACCTTATGAACGGAGAACTGCAAAAGGCAATAGATGACGCCGGACTACATGATAAGCTGATTTATACTGGGGCATTGGACAGCAATGAAATAAAAAAATATTATTCCATTGCAAATGGACTCGTTATGTCAAGTTTAGCAGAAGGACTTAGCATTGCCGCATTAGAAGCCATTTCCTACGGTTTGCCGGTTGTCATGTCCGCGGATTTAGAATGCGCAGATGATTTAAATGATGAAAAGGTGGGATGTTTCGCAGAAGAACGGACAGATGCCGGATTTGCTGGGGCAATTGCGAAATGGTACAGCAAGAAATGGGATAGAGAATATATAATACAATATTCCAGACAGTTTACAATGGAACGGGTTGCGGCAGACTATATTGCATGCTATGAACATATTATAAAAAGGACGAAACATTAAGAGGTTAAAAATATCCTATTTAAGTGATGGTACACAAAAAGCTGTATTGTGATAAAGCGTAAAGGTGAAAAACATGATGTTAAGGGAAAAATTTCCGTATGGGGAGCGTAATAAAGAGGATCTATTCGTTAACTGTGAAGATATTAAACAGGTATATATAAAGATAGGAGACGACTATTCCCGTAAGATATTTGCAAACCGCTGCATGTATTCTTTTACTGGAGATTATGGATATATCGGAAATATTGTGGCAGGGACAGAGACAGGAAAAAGCATCCAAAGACTATTGAACAGCTTTGAATCAATATACATATACGGTGCGGGAGTAAGGGGAAAACTTCTTGCTGAAACGTTTACCATAGAAAATTTAAAAGGTTTTATAGATTTAAACAAAAGCGGAAGCTATATGAATTATCCTATATTTTATATGAAGGACTTCCAGTATGAGGATAATTCGGTTGTTTTCATTTCAAATGTCCATGGATGTAATGAAATCATTCAAGAACTGACTGCAGATAAACATGTGCCAGAAGAAAAAATTTTTCTGTTAAATGATTTTATCGCACATATGGATGACAACATCTATGTAGAGCCCCGATATCTAACAACTATATCTATGAAGAATAAAGTATTTTTAGATTTAGGATGTTTTGACGGCAAAGATGCAAAAAAGGCGGCTGACTGCTTTTCGGAAGACAATGTTTCTGTATATGCATTTGAGCCGGATGAGGATAATTATAAAATCTGTGTTTCTAATTTACAGAAATATGGAAATAAAATAAATATACAGAATAAGGGGATAGGCTGCAAGAAAGAGAAGAAATGTTTTGCAGGAGGTGGCGCTGGCGCAAGATTCTCTGAACAGGGAACCTGTGCAGTGGATATTGATACCATAGATAACCTTATGGGGGATCAAGACGTGGGAATTATAAAAATGGACATAGAGGGATATGAGGAATTAGCTATTTTGGGAGGGATAGCAACAATTAAGAGATGTAAGCCGGTATTGGCGGTAAGCCTTTACCATAAGAAATCCGATATATGGCGAATTCCTCTTAAAATATTGGAGATTGATCCTGGCTATCAATTCTATTTAGAACACTATACATTTGGATGGAACGATACCGTTTTGTATGCCATTGCCCGATGACGCAAAATACGGAGTAAAAAGGAAATAAAACTAATATGAAAAAGATTGGTGTTGTAGTTCCCATATTTAATGCTGAACCGTATTTGGAAACATGTGTAAAGAGTATTTTAGATCAGACATATACAAATCTTGAAGTGGTGCTGGTTGATGACGGATCAAATGACAGAAGCGGAGAAATATGCCATCAATTTGAAAAAAAGGACAGCAGAGTACATGTTATCCGCCAAAGCAATCAGGGGAAGCTATTAGCGCGCTATCATGGGATAAAGGCATTAAAATCAGAATATGCAACGTTTGTTGATGCAGATGATTGGCTGGATATTAATGCTTATGAGAAAATAAAGCTATACTGCGAGGAGGATATTGATGTCATATCATATCAAATAATCAGGTATTTTAATGAGGATTATTCGTTTGTCTCAAATAATTATTATTCATCAGGAAAGTATATGCAGGGAGACATAAGGGAACATATATTTCCAACTATGATATGGGATAATGTAAAAAAGCGTTGTGGCTTAGATCCTTCTTTGGCAAATAAAGTTGTAAAAAGGGACTTATTATTGAAGTCGTTGCATAATGCAAAACATCTGAATATCAGTTATGGCGATGATGTGGCAGTTACTTATCCGCTGATGCTTTATGCGCGGACGCTTATGATTATCGACGAAAGTTTGTATTATCACCGGAAGAGAAATGAAAATGAAACAGTCCCATATTTTGCTGACAGGAATTATTACAGGAAGCTATCTGAGCTTTATGACTATTTAATACAGGCTATGGGAGAGGAATACCAATTTACTAAACAACTGGATTACTTTTACGAATCTTCTGTAAAGCTTTATTTAAAAAAGTACGGTGATAAGGCGGAGCAGCTATCATATTTGTTTCCATTTCATAAGATTCCAAAGGGAAAGAGGATTGTGCTTTATGGGGCATCTAAGGTAGGGCAGACATACTATGAGCAAATCAAACGTATTCGTTATGGAGAGATTACTGCATGGATCGACAGAGCGTATGCCTCCTATGAAAAGCTGGGGGTAAAGGCAGTGGAATCCATACAAAAAATAGAGGAGTATGACTATGTTGTGATTGCCATAAAGGCATTTGATACAGCTGAAAAAGTAAAACGTGATTTGATCGGCATGGGCGTTGAGGAAGAAAAAATTGTTTGGAGCGTTTAAGGCGGCAGATGATGTGGAGTGTGGCTGCCAGCAAGGATTTCAGGAAGAGAGATGCAGTATTTTTAACAGGCAGGAAAAATGAACATAGATTATAAAGCGGTTTATTTAAAACCAGAGGACTTAGACGGGCTGAGGCATAGAGAAATCATCATATTCGGAGCCGGCACATACGCCTCCCTCCTGTATACGTACTTATGCATAAAGAAAATGGGACGGCAGGTCTTATGCTTTGCGGTTTCAGAAATGAAGGATAACAAGGACAGCCTTTTTGGGAAGCCCGTGAGGGCGTTTGACCAGCTTGCGGAGGACGGCTCCGGGGCTGTGATCCTTGCGGCTGTAAGCGGGAAATACGCAGAGGAAGTCCTTGCCAAAATCAGGCAGGGGAATGGGGGGGAGTGCTGGCTGTTTTCTCAGGAAGGGGCAACATGGGCCGCCCGGGAGATCTTCCAGGCCTGCCAGCGGCTCCCGATGAAGGGAAACAAGCTGTTTTTCTACTGCTATGAAGGGATGGGGTACCGCTGCAACTGCAAATACATTGCCCAGATGCTTCTGGACAGGCGGTGTCCCGTTGAGCTGGTATGGGCCATCTCTTCCGAGGAAGACGGCGCCGGGATGCCGGGCGGAATCCGGACGGTGCTGGCCGGGACGGAAGAATACTACAGGGAATTGTACACGTCCGCCGTTGTCATTGAAAATGACGGGAAGGACCCTTTTGCGTACAAAAGGCCGGGGCAGTACTGCATCAACACCTGGCACGGATACGGGCCCTTTAAGAAGGTGGGCGGGGCCCTGCCGGGAAGCGATCGGGAGAAGACGCGGGAGTACTATTCTTATTATGACCTGTTCCTGACGGCAAGCAGGTTCTACTCAAAGGTATATCGGAAATCCTTCTGCTTTGACGGGGAGATACTGGAGCGGGGCGCCCCGAGGAATGACCTGTTCTTCCGGGAAAACCATGCGGGGGAAAAGATACGGGCCATGTATGGCATTCCCCCGGACAAGGGGATCGTCCTCCTGGCTCCCACCTACCGCCGTGACAAGGCCGGGGCCTTTGATCAGTATGACGTGGACCCGGGGCGGGTCCTTGACTGCGTCGGGAAGAAATTCCGGAAGGAATACGTGATGGTGTACCGGTTCCACCATCAGTTATACGCATCGGACAGGAGGTCCGGCTATTACAAGGAAGGGATTGACGCCACCCTGTACCCGGACATCCAGGAGCTTCTGGCGGCGGCGGACGTGGTCATAACGGATTACTCCTCCCTGATGTGGGACTTCTCGCTTCAGAGGAGGCCGGTGTTCCTGTATCAGAAGGACTTGGAGGAGTATGCGGGCAGACGGGGCTTTTATGCGCCGGTTTCGCAGTGGCCCTATCCCCGGGCCCGTACGGAGCAGGAACTGCTGGAGGTTATCCGGCGCTTTGACCCGGAAACGTATGCGGCCCAACTGGACCGTTTTTTGGAACGGTACGGTTCCTGCGATGACGGGCATGCGGCGGAGGCCGTGGTGGAACGAATCATGGACAGAATTAAGGAGCAGAGAAACGGATGAAGCTTGTGAGCCGCGGTGAGATGGAGACTGTTTTCGAATGGAAGGAAGCAGGAACCCATTGGATCATTAAACATTTCTTATATCATTATGACGAGGTCCTGTACTTCGTCCAGGGGGAACGCCTGAAGGCGGTAGTCTCCGCAAGGGACGTATTCAACTATCTGGAGGGAAGAAGCGGGGGGGTGCTCAACGGGGAGTTCACCCGGATATCCCAGGCGGACCCGGAGGATTTGGGGATGGCCCGGGCCTTTTTTGAAGCCCATCCCACGATCCACGAGCTGCCCGTGACGGACTGCGGGGGGCGCTTCGTGGGAATCATGAAGTCCGGTGGGAACAACACGGAACGGAAGTGGGCGGAAATCCGCCTCCGCATAAAGGGCCTGTACTATGGCCTGCCCCGCTACTATGAAGAGATGTCAGAGCGGTTCATGAGCCATTTCAAGGGCCAGGTGTTCCTGATCGACCTGCCCGATGACGAGCGGGTGCTTCAGAGGCTGGGCACGGACAGGGAGCGGGAGGCGTTCCGGAAAAAGCATGCAGTGGCCCCCCTGGAACAGCTCCGCCGCATGACGGAGCAGGAGGAGCGGGACTACTGGGGACCCCTCTACGAGCCCGGCATCTCCGCAAAGTTTGCCGAAGAGTTTTCCAGTATAAAGGCATGGCAGAAAAACGGCTGTAAGCTTTATGAAAACGGCCCTGGTTCCCGCTACATCACCTTTGACGGCGGAAAAAGAAACGTGGCCGGCAAGGCGGAGAAGCCTGACCGCAGCCTGTACCTGGTGGGCCCCTGCACCGTGTTCGGCGCCTACGTGGCGGACGGGCAGACCATCGGGGATTACCTCCAGGAGATGCTCAACCGGGACGGATGCCCGGTCCGGGTGGTCAACTTCGGGTCACTGGGGCTGTACTATGAGTTCCAGTACCTGCTGACGGAAGCCATGGGCGAGGATGACATGGTGGTGATGGCGTCCCAGAACAAGACGCTGATCAGGCTCATGGGCCGGTATGGCAACGCCTGCTGCCTGGGCGACTATTCCGACATCTTCGACGGCGTCAGCCATCCGGTTTCCTGCGTACTGGACACGTTCCGGCATGTAAACTACCGGGTTTCCAAGGAGATGGCCAGACGGCTCTATGGGTCTATAAGGCCGTGGCTGCTGCCGGCGGGCAAAAAGACGGATCGAGCGGCTGCATGCCCCATCCAGGATTACTTTATCTCCTGGGACATCGTATCCTATTACAAGGAATTTGCCCTTGACCACCATCTGTCCGGCCTTGGCGGGAGGGTGGGGGCTGCCGTGATGAACTGCAACCCCTTCACAAAGGGCCACAGGCACCTGATTGAATATGCGGCGGGACAGGTCGACACGATGATCGTGTTCGTGGTGGAGGAGGACGCTTCTGCGTTCCGGTTCCAGGACCGCCTGGAGATGGTCAGGCTGGGGACCCGGGACCTGGGCAACGTGAGGGTAGTGCCTTCGGGCAAGTACAACATATCGAAAAGCACCTTCGCCCAGTATTTCGAAAAGGATAAGGAGATCCGTAGCGCCGATTCCATGGAGTACGACCTGAGGATCTTCTGCGAAGTCATAGCCCGGTGCATGAACATACGCTGCCGGTTTGCAGGAGAGGAGCCGGTGGACGTGGTGACAAGGCGGTACAATGAGGCCATGAGGCGGATACTTCCCCAGTACGGTATGGAATTCTGCCAGATTCCCAGGCTTAAGACCTGCGAAGACGAATACGTCAGCGCCACGACGGTGCGCAGGCTTCTGGGCCAGGGCGACTGGGAGGCCGTCTCCGCTTTTTTGCCGGAAACGACCACGGAATATTTGAAAAGGCGGGAAAGGACATGACGGATGAGAAGCGACATTGGATCACAGATACAGGATGCATAGACAGGGATGCGAGGACTGTCATCTACGGGGCCGGAAAATACGGGAGGGAGCTGTATTCCTTCTTAAAAATGAAAGGTCTGCCCAGGGAGAACATCTCCTTCGCAGTGACGGACAAGAGAGGGAACCCGGAGGCCATAGACGGGGTTCCTGTAAGGGAGGCGCGGGAACTGAGGGAGGAGCTGGCAGGATGCCAGATATTCCTGGCCATCGGGAAGACCCACGCAGGGGAAGCGGAAGAACTTCTGCGGGCCTGTGGGGCAGGGCAGTGGCACCGGGTAACCGCAGAGGACATTGATCTGATTTCGGAGGAAATCTTTAAGGAGATGGAGCCGCTTGCCCTGGAGAAAAACAAGATCTTCTTTTCCTGTTATGAAGGCATGGGCTACCGGTGCAGCTGCAAATACATTGCCCAGCGGCTGATACAGGATCAGGCCCCGGTAACCATGGTGTGGGTGGTGACGGACGGAAACGGCCGGGACGTCCCGGAACCGATTAAGAAAGTAGAGCTGTACTCGGAAGCGTATTACAGGGAACTTTACACCTCGAAAATCTGCATCACCAATAACACGAACAAGCTGTTCGGCCGGAAAAAGGAGGGGCAGTACCACATAAACACGTGGCATGGCTTCGGGCCCTTTAAAAAAGTGCAGGGCTCCGTGCCTGCTAACAGGGAGAGGCGGGAGGAGATCAGGAGAATCAACAAAACGTACGACCTGTTCCTGTCGGGAAGCGCCTTTTACGCCCAGGTGTACCGGGACTCCTTTTTTTACGAAGGAGAGATCCGCCAGTGGGGGGCCCCCCGCAACGATGCGCTTTTTGCCGGCGGTTCCATAAAGGACATGGTATACGAAAGGTTCGGCATTCCGCCCCATAAGAAGATCGTCCTTTATGCGCCCACCTTCCGGACGGACGTGGAACATTCCTTCGCACAGTACGATCTTGACATGGAAAAAGTGCTGGAGGCGCTGCATGACAGGTTCGGCGGGGAGTATGTGCTGATGTACCGGTTCCACCACCATCTGTACGAGCTGGGGGAATGCCGGGAGTTTTACAGAGACGGGATCGACGCTACCCATTATTCCGACGTCCAGGAGCTGCTGGCGGCGGCGGACGTGGTGATTACGGATTACTCTTCCCTGATGTGGGACTTTTCCCTTCAGAGGAGGCCGGTGTTCCTGTACCAGAACGACGAGAGGACCTTTGCGGATGACAGGGGGTTTTACTGCCCGGTTTCCCAGTGGCCCTATCCCAGGGCCCGCAGCGGGGAGGAGATGGCCGCCCGGATACGGGATTTTGACCAGGAGGCATACATAAGGGAGCTGGATGCATTTCTGGAACGGTACGGGGCCTGCGATGACGGGAAAGCGTCGCTGCGGGCGGCAAAGAGAATCATGGAAGTGATAGAAAGGGGATAAGAGGCGGTGAAAGGAAGCGGAGAGGACATGCCAAAGGTTTCCGTGATCGTGCCGGTGTACAACGTGGAGCCATACCTGCCGGCATGCATGGACAGCATCCTGGCGCAGACGCTTAAGGAGATGGAGATCATCTGCGTGGACGACGGCTCCACGGACAAAAGCGGGGCGATCCTGGACGGCTACGCCATGAAGGACGGGAGAGTGCGGGTGCTGCATAAGGAAAACGGAGGCTATGGAAAAGCCGTGAATGCGGGGATTGACGCAGCCAGGGGGGAATACATAGGGGTCGTGGAAAGCGACGACAAGATCCTGCCGCCCATGTATGAAAGGCTTTACAGGGCGGCCAGGGAGAACGGGCTGGATCTGGCAAAGTCTGACTGCATCTTCTGGTGGGAAACCATGGATTACGCTTATGAACACCATAGAGAGTACCTGGAGCCGTACTATGGCCGGGTGCTGGATGCGTCCCATCGGAGAACGTTCTTCCTGTTCCTCATGAACATCTGGTCCGGGATTTACAGAAGAGAGTTTCTGGAGCGGCACCAGATACGCTGCAACGAAACCGCCGGAGCCTCCTACCAGGACAACGGCTTCTGGATGCAGACCATGTGCCTGGCCCAAAGAGCCATGTGGCTGAAGGAGGCCTTCTACCTGTACAGGCAGGACAACCCATCCTCCTCCATAAAAAGCAAGGCAAAGGCTGAGGCTATGATGGGGGAATACGACTTTGCGGAAAGGATGCTGGAGCAAAAAAGCGGGCCGTACGAGATGGACTTGTGCCATTATTACAGGATGATCCGTCACAAAGGCGTCTTTTTCAGGATCTCCGACCAGCTGAAGCGGGAGTACAGCAGGCACATCGCAAGTGACTTTGAGAAATACGGGCATCTGACGGCTGAAAACCAGGGGGTTCACCTATGGCTGACTCGGCTGCACGACGACCCGGAACGGTTCTGCAGGGAGTTTATCAGCAGGAAGGCTGAAACGCTCAGGCGCCTTAAGGAGGCGGGGAACATCATCATATACGGGGCCGGGGACTACGGGCAGAGGGCGCTGCGCATCCTGAGCTACCAGAACCTGTGCCAGAAGGTGCTGTGCTTCGCCGTTTCGGACGAGAAGGCTGGGGGCTCCATAGGAAGGATACCGGTGCGCTGCATCAGCCGGCTGTCCCAATGGCGGGACCAGGCGGCTGTGATCATCGGCGCAAGCAGGCGCACGGCGGCCTATGGCCAGATAGAGGCCCGGCTGAAGGAAGCGGGCTTTGGCAACGTGCTGGACACGGACTTGTTAAGCGAATATTTCTACTATTTAAAATAACACAGGAGAGCGGGGAAAACATGAACACAGCAATCATAATAGCGGGAGGCTCCGGCCAGCGGCTGGGTCAGGACATACCGAAGCAGTTCATACATGTGTATGACAAGCCGATCCTGATCTACACCCTGGAAGGGTTTGAGCGCCATCCCCAGGTAGATGCCATCGGGCTGGTGTGCATCGACGGCTGGCACGACGTCATAAAGGCCTATGCCAAGCAGTTCGGGATCACCAAGCTTTCCTGGGTGATCTCTGGAGGAGAGACGGCCCAGGAGTCCATCCGCAACGGGGTGTTCCACCTGGAAGGGACGTGCAGTGACGACGACATCGTGATCATACATGACGGGATCAGGCCCCTGGTGGACGAAAGCGTGCTGTCAGACGTGATCATCAAATGCCAGCAGTACGGCAACGGGGTGACGGCTCTGCCATACAATGAACAGATCTTCGTGGCGGATGACGAAAAGTCCACAGTGAAGTACATCCCGAGGGAGGCCCTAAGGAGGGTGTCCACGCCCCAGGCGTACCAATACAGGATGCTGGACGAAGCGTACCGCCAGGCCTATGAGAAGGGGATCGGGATCTACGGGTCCTCCTACACCAACACCATGATGGTGGAACTGGGAAAGCGGCTGTATTTTGCCAACGGGTCAGATAAAAACATCAAGATCACCACAAAGGATGATCTGGAACTGTTCAAGGCGTATCTAAAGATGGATAAAGCCGGCTGGCTGAAGTAAGGGAATCCAAAGAGCCGGAACGAAGGCGTCTGGCCAAAGGGGAGGGAACATGATAAGACGATTGGAACATCCACTGTACCGGGAAGATATCCGCTATGTGGCGGGACTGGATCTGCCGTGGGAGAAGATGGAGGGAAAAAGCGTGCTGGTGACCGGCGCCAGCGGGCTTCTGGGAAGCATCTTCGTGGACGCAGTCATGGAGCAAAACCGGGAAAAGAATCTGCAGTGCACGGTACATGCCGTGGGAAGGAACGAGGCGGCGGCCAGGGAGCGCTTTTTCCCATACTGGGAAGGCCCCTGGTTCCGGTTTGCGGCCCATGACATCAACCAGCCATTGGAAGGGGTGACGGACCAGGCATTCGCATTCATGATCCACCTTGCAAGCAACACCCACCCGGTGTCCTATGCCAGAGAGCCGGTGGCAACCATAACCACCAACATCATAGGGACGGACCATCTGCTGCGGTATGCGGCCAGCCATCCGGGCGGAAGGTTCGTCTTCGCCTCCTCCAACGAGATATACGGCGAGAACCGGGGCGATGCGGAGCTTTTCGACGAATCCTACTGCGGATACCTGGACTGCAACACGCTGCGCGCCGGATACCCGGAAAGCAAGCGGTGCGGGGAGGCGCTGTGCCAGGCGTACCGTGCGGAAAAGGGGGTGGACGTGGTCATCCCCCGCTTCACCCGTTCTTACGGCCCCACCATGCGGCTGTCGGACACGAAGGCGGTTTCCCAGTTCCTACAAAAGGGGATCAGGGGGGAAGACATCGTGCTGAAAAGCGAGGGAAGCCAGCACTATTCCTACACCTACGGGGCGGACGCCGTGTCGGGGCTTCTGACAGTCATGCTGTCAGGGGAGAGCGGGAACGCATACAACATCGCTGACGGGAAGTCGGACATCACGCTGAAAGACCTGTCCCAGGCCATAGCCGGGGCGTGCGGGACGAAAGTGGTGCGCCAGGCCCCTGACGCCGTGGAGCGGGCGGGGTACAGCACGGCAACCAAGGCCAGGCTGGACGGGAGCAAGTTAAAGAGCCTGGGGTGGAGGATGAAATACGATATCCCCGGGGGGATAGAGCGGACAGTGAAGATCATGAGGGAGGCTTAGAGCCGCCGGAAGATAAATACAGAGCGAATACGAAGGGGAGGTAGAACATGCCGAGAGTTTCCGTTATCATGCCATCGCTGAACGTGGCGGCCTACATCCGGGAATGCGTGGAGAGCGTCATAAGCCAGACTCTGGAAGACCTGGAGATCCTGTGCATTGATGCCGGCTCCACGGACGGAACATATGAAATCTTAAAGGAATACGCCCGCAGGGACAGCCGCATCCGGCTGTATGAATCTGAAAAGAAGAGCTACGGCTACCAGATCAACCTTGGCATGGACATGGCCAGGGGGGAATACATCGGGATCGTGGAAACCGACGACTGCATCCAGCCGGACATGTACCAGACCCTATACAGGGCGGCAGAGGAAAACAGCCTGGACTATGCCAAGGCAGGCTTCTACACGATGGTGACGCCCTATGAAGGGGAGGAGCACCTGCTGGAGAAGCCGCTGGGGGACACGGGAAGGGTCATATCGTCCCGATACTTCATGGACAGGGAACGGTCCCCTGACATTTATATATGGAACGGGATCTACAGCAGGCGGTTCCTGAAAGAGTTCCGCATCCGGCTGAATGAAAGCCCGGGGGCGGCCTTTCAGGACTGCGGCTTCCGCTACCTGACGGACATGAATTTAAGAAGAGGGATGTTCCTTGATGACCTGGTGTACCGGTACCGGAGGGACAACGGGGCCTCGTCAACGTACAACCCCCGGTTTGCCCAGTTCAACCTGGGGGAGTGCCGGTATATCCGCAGGAAGATGGAGGAAGAGGGGATCACGGACAGGGCCAGGAGGGCGTTCATGGCCAGGGAGACGGTGATGATGGCGCTTTCGCCTTATACCACCTTTCGGAAGCACAGCCTGCCTGACGAGGCCGTGCTGTCGGCCCTGGACGAATTCCGCAGAATCATCGCCGGTGACAGGGAGCGGGGGCTGTTAAGGCAGGAGGAGATGGAGACAGAGCAGTGGATAGAAATGCGTCTGTTTACGGAGAAGCCGGAGGTTTACGAGGAGTATGTAGCCGTCAAGGCGAAGGCCCGCTGCGACGTATACCGGAAGTTTGTGGCCAGGATGGCGGGCAAAGGCCAGATCGTGGTGTTCGGCACGGGAAAGGCGGCAAAGTTCGCATTGTGCCTGATGAGGATGAACCGCCTGGACAACATCGCGGCGTTCTGCGACAACGACCGGGAGAAATGGGGCGGCACCTACAAGGGATACGAAGTCCTGCCGCCCCGGGAGGCCGTCAGGCGGTACCCTCAGGCACATTACCTGATCGCCAACAGGACATGCCCGGAAGTGATCGCAGGGCAGCTGGAGGACAGCGGGATCGGGAGAGAAAACATATCGGTATACAAGCTTCCCCTGAGCCCATTCGGAAGCACGGATCTGTTTATGCGGGGCCTTTAGCTCCCGTCTGACAAAGTGGAGGAAGAGATGACATCAGAACAGCGGCTGAAGGAATTGCCCAAGGCAATGGTAAAATGGTATGAAATCCAAAAGGAAAGCAGGGCGGCCTGCGTGGTGTGCGATCGTGGAAACAGCAGGCTGACAGCGGAAGCCCTGAAGGAAATGGGGGTACGGACGGATCTCATACCCCTTGAGGAGATAGACAGAGAACAAGGGGCGGGAGGAGCCGGCGCTGATGCCGCATCCGGCGGGAAGGGGAGTTATGACGTGGTCCTGGCGGCTGACGTGATTGAATACATGCGCCATGGGGAGGAGGGGCTGCGCCGTCTCCGGGGGCTGCTGAAGCCGGAAGGGAAGCTGCTGGTGACGGCGGACAACCGTCTGGGAATCCGGTATTTCTGCGGGGATCAGGACGCCTTCAGCGGAAAGAACTATGACGGGATAGAGAATTACCGGCACCTGCATTCATGGGAGCAGGAGGCCATGGAGGGGAAGGCGTATTCCAAGCGGGAATTAACGGAACTGTTGGAGAAGGCGGGCTTTTTGGGGCACCGCTTTTATTCCGTGTTCCCAAGGACGTCCAACCCGCAGCTTGTGCTGGCGGAAGACTACGAGCCCAACGAGGCCCTGGACATCCGGGTGTTCCCGGAGTACAACAACCCGGGAACGGTATTCCTGATGGAGGAGGAGCTGTATCCGGCGCTGATGGAAAACGGGATGCTCCACGCCATGGCCAACGGCTTCTTCATCGAGTGCCCTCTTGACGGCGCATATGCGCCGGTGAGGCAGGTGACCCTTTCCGGGGAACGCGGGGCAGAGGACGCCATGGCAACCATCGTGCGCAGGGACGGGCTGGTGGAGAAGCGCGCGCTGTACGCGGCGGGCAGGAGGAAGCTGGGCCGGATGCTGGAAAACCACGGGTACCTGTCAGCCCGCGGAGTCAGAATGGTGGACGCCGAGATGAGGGGCAACGCCCTGGTGATGCCGTATGTGGACGGCGTCCCGGCCAACGATTATTTCCGCCGCCTGCTGGAAGAAGACGTACCGTCCTTCTTAGGCCAGCTTGACCGGTTCTGGGAGGCGATCCTCCATTCTTCGGAATGGGCCGCCTATGACGAGATAGACTGGGAGCGGTTCGAGCCGGGATGGGAAGAGCGGAGGGAGGACGACCCTAACCGGGACAAATGGAAGCGGATCGCATCGGGCACGGAGGAAGAGAGAAGGGCCCTTGGCGTGATCCTGAAAAGGGGGTATCTGGATCTGGTATCCCTAAACTGCTTCCATGTAAACGGGGAATTCGTGTTCTACGACCAGGAGCTGTATCTGGAAAACGTGCCGGCCAAGGCGATCCTGCTGAGGACCATTGAATTCATTTACAAATTTCACGGCGACCTTGACCGTATCCTGCCCCGGAAAGAGGTGATGGAGCGGTACGGGCTGCGGGAGCATAAAGACCTGTTCGGGAAGTTCACCTGGCGCTTCCTGAATGAGCTGCGCCATGACGACGGGCTGTCGGACTATTTCCGGGAAGGCAGAAGGGAGTACGGCACGGTCATGGAAAACCGCAGGAGGATGAACTATTCGGAAGAAGAGTACAGGCTGATATTTAAAGACATCTTCCACCATACCCGGGGCCGCAGGCTGTACCTGTTCGGATCGGGGAAATACGCCCGGAGGTTCCGGGAAAGGTATGGAAGCGCCTATCCCGCGGCGGGGTATCTGGATAATGACAGGAGCCGCTGGGGGACCATGGTAGACGGGCTCTCGGTGCAGGGACCCCACATGCTGAAGGGGATGAACCCGGCGGAGTACAAAGTCATGGTGTGCATAAGGGATTATGCGCCGGTGGTGAGACAGCTTCGCAGGGCGGGAATACCCAACTTCAGCGTATATGACCCGAACATGACGTACAGGGATGACTGGTACTTAAGGGGGCTTCGGGGTGAAGGCGCAGAGGGCGGAAAAGGGAAGAAATACCATGTGGGCTACGTGGCAGGCGTGTTCGATCTGTTCCACATAGGGCACCTGAACCTGCTGAGGAGGGCCAAGGAACAGTGCGAATATTTAATAGCAGGCGTGGTGACGGATGAAGGGGTGATAAAGCATAAGAAATCAAGGCCCAGGATACCGTTTGAGGAACGCCTGGCCATAGTGGGTGCCTGCAGGTACGTGGACGAGGCGGTGGAGATCCCGGTTGACCGGGGGGACACAGACGAGGCGTACCGCAGGTACGGGTTTGACGTGCAGTTTTCAGGAAGCGATTATGCCGATGACCCCAAATGGATGGCGAAGCGGGAGTTTTTGCAGAGGCATGGGGCGGACCTGGTGTTTTTTCCCTATACGGAAGGCGTCAGCACCACGCAGCTGAAGGGGATTGTGGGAGAAGATGAAAGAGCTGATACAGACCCATCAGTCGAAAATAAAAATAATGCCAAATAAGGAATAGTTAACGGGAAAGTGACAAAAAATAAGGAAAACTAATCGCATAGATCCGCTCCTTTTACTGTAAACCTGCATGCGCCCGGCAGGGAACGCGCCGACGCGCATGAAAGCCAGGCAGGCACATCGGGCATATCGGAATGCATGCCGTTTTCTCGGCACTATCATAAATGAAAGTGGTTTACTATGAACCCTCCGGGGGGATGCACACAAAATGCCAAAAGCGGGCATTTTGGCGCCGTGCGGACAGCGCAGCATATGCGCAGACCTACCATAAGAATTCGATACTTTCATGGTAACCGGCAAAAGGGAAGGGAGCCAAAAAGGAGGAACATGAAAGAGATTATCCATGTTGTCACAAATCCCCAGGGCATTCATGCGCGCCCCTGTGCGCTGCTGGCCCAGAACTGCATAAACTACAGCAGCATTGTAACAGTCCAGTGCAACGGCCGCTTGGCAGATGGCAGGAACGTGCTGGAACTTTTAAAACTTGCTGCAAAAAAGGGAGATACCCTGACGCTTCAAATCTCAGGCGAAGATGAGGAGGAGGCTTACGAAGCGCTGAATGCCGTGATAAACGGAGAATTTGGAGGAAAGAAGGAAGTAAAGCTGTTAAAAATCGCCTTCTTTGGCACAAAGGATTATGACAGGACTTTTTTCAGCGAACTGATCCGGGACAAAGGGGAGGGAACTTATAATTCCGAGATCCGGTATTTCAAGTCCAATCTGGGGCCGGAGACTGCCAACCTTGCCCAGGGATTTGATGCGGTATGCGTGTTTGTAAATGACAATGTATCACAGCCTGTTGTGGAGGAACTGCGCAGGGAAGGGGTCCGGCTGATCCTGCTGCGGTGCGCCGGCTTTAATAATGTAGATCTGGCGGCTGCCAGAGACTGCGGCATTACCGTGCTCAGGGTGCCGGCCTACTCGCCTTATGCAGTGGCGGAGCATGCCATGGCCATTGTCCAGATGGCAAATCGCCGCCTTCATAAGGCATACAATAAAGTAAAGGACAACAATTTTGCTCTCAGCGGCCTGCTGGGGCTGGATCTGCACAACAAAGTTGCAGGCATTATAGGCACGGGGAAGATCGGCGTCTGCATGGCCCGTATTTGCAAAGGCTATGGAATGACTGTGCTGGGGTGGGATGCCTATCCTGACAAAAGCATTGAGGATGAGGGGCTTTTGACCTATGTGGAAAGGGAAGAACTGTTTAAAAAGTCAGACTTAATTTCCCTTCACGCTCCTCTGTTCCCCAATACCCATCATATCGTCAATGATCTGAGCATTGCCCTGATGAAGGATCAGGTGATGCTGGTGAATACGGGAAGAGGCGGCCTGCTGGACACGGAGGCTTTAATTCGCGCATTGAAGAGAGGCAAGTTCCATGCCGTAGCGTTGGATGTTTACGAAGAAGAAGGCGGCAATGTCTATACGGACCGCAGCGATCAGGCTATTGACGATGACACGACGGCCAGACTGATGATGTTTCCCCAGGTGGTAATGACCAGCCACCAGGCATTTTTTACCCGGGAAGCCCTGCAGTCGATTGCGGTAGTGACTATGGAAAATGCCCGGAATTTCAACGAGGGCCATGATTATGGAGATACTGAGGTAAAAGCGCAAAGCAGGTGAAGCTTCAGGAGCATTTGATTTTTGCCATTCAAGTAAGAGCATGACCAGAAAATACAGTGAAATGCATTATGGCCTGTTAATCCGGCTGTAATGCATTTTTTAATTTGTCCTTGACCATCCTGTTACTGTACGGTTTATACTGAGAGAGAACAAACAATCAGTGTTTTTTATAAGGAGGCATTTATGAAGAAAACGAAACAGCTATGCGTGATCTCTGTCAGCGTTGCAGCCGCCGCCGGGATATTGTGGGGACTTTTTGGACAAAGGATCAGGACGCTTTATACATCCTTAAACAGTTTTAAGGATGAAAATTTAGCGCACACGTTCCAGCACACCATAGAGATACAGCCAACGAAAAAAGTCAGCAAGGGAGATCATGTGTTTCAGTTTGGCAGGGAAGACAACATGGTACTGGCTGACGGTTTCAATTATGACAACGTTTTTTATTCTTCGAAAGAATTTATGAAAGATACCAGAACATTAGGGCTTCTGGTTATCCATGACGATGTGATCAAATACGAGGATTATTTTTATGGCGGAGATGAAAATACGCTGTTTTCTTCTAATTCAATGGGGAAATCTTTTGTATCCGCCTTAATGGGCATCGCTGTTTCTGAGGGTTATGTGGACAGTGTGGAAGACCCTGTTGGAAAATACATTCCGGAGTTTGCGGGTACAAAGCTGGAAAATATTCCTATCAGGGCATGCCTGCAGATGGCGTCAGGCATTGACTTTAATGAGGATACGGATATGAGCGGTTTTTCTCTGCGGACATTATTGGGAATTCCTGCCATGAAGGTGATTTCAAAATACGGCATGCAGGAAGAACCTTATACTTACAGAAGATATTTAAGCATTAACACGGAAATATTGGGCGAGGTGATTACCAATGCCACAGGATACAGCCTTGGAGAGTACATGGAGGAAAAACTGTGGAAAAAGCTGGGTGCTGCCCATGATGCATACTGGACGCTGAATAACGGGAAGGAGCTTGCCATGGGCGGCCTAAGCGTATCCCTCAGGGACTATGCCCGCTTTGCAAGGCTTTATCTCAATGAGGGAAACTATAATGGGGAGCAGATTGTGGCAAAGGAATGGGTGCGGGACAGCCTGGATATCAGTCAGGAGTATTCCAGGCCGGGAGCCAACCAGGATGCATACAATGCCATCGGATATGGTTATCAGTGGTGGATACCAGAAGGGGATCAAGGGGAATTTATGGCCATTGGCGTTTATGGGCAGTGGATTTATGTAAATCCGTCAAACCGGGTGATTATCGTAAAGACCAGCGCAGACCCTGATTTTATGGAAAAGGGTTATGAACTGAAGCATGTGGAATTCTTCAGGGCAATTGCAGATGGGGGTTGCTGAATATAAAAATTAGGTTATAATGTGGATATGAGGAATCGGCATGAGAGAATCCCATGGGCAGACCCGGGCAGGGCTGTCTGAATTTGGATAAGAAGGTGTACAAAAGCATGGACAGAAAAGCAGTTGCCAGGGAAACCCTGGATATTATGAAACAGGGATACTATGATATGGCTGACAGCAGTGAAAAGAGGGATGGAATTAGGGGAAAAAGGATCTGGATTCAGGAAGATATGGAGCGGTCTGTAACCCGCAGCATTTTGATTACGCCGGAACAGGGACGTGAGATTTTGGATAGATATGACGGCAGGGGCCGGGGAGAAGGTGCGGCAGGGATAAAGCAGGTTGCAGAAAGGCGGGCAGATGCCGGGCGGGTGGAAAATATTCCCACCGTAGACGCCATTGGCAGGCTGGCAGCGGAGGGAAAAAAGAACATTGGGGTGCTGAATTTTGCAAGCGCCAAAAATCCGGGCGGCGGGTTTCTAAACGGAGCCATGGCCCAGGAGGAAAGTCTGGCGGCCTCCAGCACTCTTTACAGGACGCTGACAGCCAATGAGGAGTATTATCAGGTTAACAGGGCGAACCGCTCTATGATGTATACGGATTACGGGATCTATTCTCCGGAGGTTACATTTTTCAGGGACGGCAGGTTTCGCCTTGTGGAGAAACCTGTGAAGGCTTCCGTGCTGACCATGCCTGCAGTGAATATGGGGCAGGTTATACAAAAGGGAGAGGATCTTCAGGAGGCGAAAAAGGTTATGCGGCATAGGATGAGGCTGGTTCTGGCTGTTTTTGCAGAGCAGGGAGCTAAGAACCTGGTGCTTGGTGCCTATGGGTGCGGCGTGTTCCGAAATGACCCGCTGCAGGTGGCAGCGTGGTGGAAGGAGATTTTGGAGGAGGGATTTAGCCAATATTTTGAATCGATCTATTATGCGGTGCTGGATTCCTCTAAGAGCCAGAAGTGCGTTGGGGCATTTCGGCAGATTTTTATGGAAGAATATGATTCTCCAGAAGGGCAGCTAAGGCCGTAGGCGAAGCAGCCAGAAAGCGACTGCGCTTGCAGCGGCAACATTGAGGGAATCCACGCCATGGAACATGGGAATTCGCACAGTGTAGTCGCATGCAGCGATGGTGGAGGTGGCCAGCCCGTCTCCTTCAGAGCCCAGAAAAACAGCCAGCTTTTCCTGGGCGGCCAGGATGGGATCATCAATGCTTATGGACTTGTCATCCAGCGCCATGGCGGCGGTTTTAAAACCAAGGGCAGGGAGAGACTCATCATTGAGAAAGGTCCATGGAATCTGGAAAACGGTTCCCATGCTGACCCTTATGGCGCGGCGGTATAAAGGATCGCTGCAGCCAGGGGTCAGCAGTACAGCGTCCATGCCAAGGGCAGCGGCGGAGCGGATGATGGCGCCTACGTTGGTGGGATTCATAACATTTTCCAGCACGGCAATGCGGCGGGCGCAGCCGCACAAATCTTTCACCGGGCGCAGGGGCGGGCGGTGCATGGCGCAAAGCATGCCGCGGGTCAGGGAAAACCCTGTAAGCTTTGCAAGGATGGGGGACCCGGCGGTAAAAACAGGGATGCTGCCGCATCGGGCCAAAACTTCCTGGCCGCTTCCTGAAAGCTGCTTTGGCTCTGCTAAGAGGGAGATGGGGCGGCACCCGGCATCCAGGGCACGGAGGATAACCTTAGGGCTTTCTGCGATGAAGATTCCGCCGTAAGGCTCGTAAAAATGAAGCAGCTGGGACTCTGTATATCGTGCATAAATATCCAGCTCTGGTGCTGAAAAATCGGTGATTGTGGTAATGTTCGGCATATAAGGCTCCTTAAAGTGGTTATTAGTTCTGCGTTAATGGTATCATAAGAGTGAAGGCATCACAAGTCCGGAGAGCAAAAATGCACAAGGGAGATGGAGGGCGACGAATGGAAAAGGAAAGGAGACGGTAGTCCTATGAATCATCAGCTTATTCAGAAGGTTTTGATAGATTGGGGAAAGGTAGACAGATACAGCTATCTCAGGAATATAGAGGCGATCAGGGGACTGGAAGAACTTGAATTTACCAGTCCCATAACTTTTTTTGTGGGGGAAAACGGAAGCGGAAAGTCTACAATGCTGGAAGGCCTGGCAATAGCCTGCGGATTTAACCCGGAAGGCGGCAGCAGAAATTACCGCTTTTCTACCTATGATTCCCACTCGGAGCTTTGCAGGGCCATGAGGATTGTGAAGGGGTACCGGCGGGCCGGGTGGGGATATTTTCTTCGTGCGGAAAGCTTTTATAACGTGGCTACCATGGAGGAGGAGTATGCGGATGCCCGGCATCCTTCTCAAAAGTTTCATGAGAAATCTCATGGGGAGAGCTTTCTCGCCTTAGCCCAGACCCAGCTAAAGCCAAACGGCATATATTTTCTTGACGAACCGGAGGCGGCCTTGTCTCCCCAAAGGCAGCTTACGCTTCTTGCGGAGATTGATGAATGCGCAAGGCAGGAATCCCAGTTTGTTATTGTCACGCATTCGCCGATTCTGCTGGGGATTCCAGGGGCGCAGATTCTGACCTTTGACAGCGGCCCGGTGCACCCGTGCACATATGAAGAGACAGACAGTTATCAGGTGACGGAAATGTTTATCAATAACAGGGAACAGCTTCTTTTAAGGCTTCTGGGGCGGAAATAGGGAGGGATGCAGCTCAGGAACCAAATTCATCGGAGGACATAAGATATAGTAAGCCAAGCATTTACAGAAGGCTTTGAGGGAACCATAAGCGGCAGGGACAGACTATGGGGAAATAGACAGCCGGATGGAAAGGCATGGCTTGACTACGCAGGAAATGCACGGGCATCTGTGCTGATCGGAAGCAGGCTGAAGAATAATGCTTCGGATTCGGTTACTTTGTGAAAAAGGCTCTTGGGGCACGAAATGCAATGGTGCAGGCGATATATCATAGAAAGGAGAACGTTATGTTTCCAGATGAATTAAACGGACTTGAAAACGTAGATGACTGGAGCTATCCCGAGGGAGAGTATCTGGCAGAGGAAAGCTTTGACATTTTGGTTGAAGAAGGACGGCAAATGTGTGGAAATCAGTGGAACGGATGCTGCTGCAGAGGTCCGAGAGGTCCCAGAGGCCCAAGAGGCGCTCAGGGTCCTGCCGGGTGTCCGGGGCCCAGAGGTCCCAGAGGATTTCAAGGGCCCATGGGAGTGCCGGGACCTGTAGGCGCTCAGGGACCCCAGGGTCCGGTGGGTCCCCAGGGGCCAGTGGGGGCGACAGGAGCGACAGGAGCAGTAGGCCCGACAGGACCCCAGGGCCCGGTTGGGGCGACGGGAGCAACAGGAGCAACGGGAGCGGTAGGCCCGACAGGGCCGCAGGGTCCGGCAGGAGCGACAGGAGCGACAGGAGCAGTAGGCCCGACAGGGCCGCAGGGCCCAGTGGGAGCGACGGGAGCGACAGGAGCAGCAGGCCCGACAGGTCCGCAGGGCCCGGTAGGAGCGACAGGAGCAGTAGGCCCGACGGGTCCGCAAGGCCCAATGGGGGCTACGGGAGCGACAGGAGCAGTAGGCCCGACGGGTCCAGTGGGAGCGACGGGGGCTACGGGAGCGACAGGAGCAGCAGGCC
>CAMUJH010000037.1 GCA_947089145.1 uncultured Hungatella sp.
GCCATGTACTCTTTCCCTGCCTCCCGCACATATCCCAGATATTCGCCTGTCCTCCTGGACAATTCCGGCACGCGAAACAGTTCCCCCTGGCCGCAGAAGACTGCCGTATATCCGTCTTTGCCGCAGGTGTGGTCAAACAGGCTGCGCACTCCGTCGTAATTCCCCTCCGCAGTATAAAAGCCGCAGGTAGAGATAACCACGGTTTTCTTTCCGCTCATGTCATATCTGGAGGGATGGCCTCCGCTTCCGGTTGGGTTTTCCCCTTCTTCCATGAAAGGCAGCGACATGGGAAGCTGCCGGTCAATCAGGTTCTTCAGCATTCCGGGAACCGTGTAATAGTAAAGAGGAAAGCTCCATATGGCAATATCCGCCCACAGCCGCTTTTCAATCACACCCTGCATATCATCCTGAATACAGCAGGTTCCGGGAGTTTTGCTCCAGCAGGAAAAACATCCCAGGCACGGGCTGATATCCAGCTGTTTTACTGAAATCTCCTGAATTTCAAGAACCTGTCCCACAGCCTGCGCATGTTCTTTCATGCCGTCCAGAAACGCGCTGGTTAATTGATAGGTATTGCTCCTGCCGCCTTTGGGGCTTCCGTTGATTACCAGAATGTTCATATGCTCTCCTCCTGTAATTGGCCTATGCAGTCCCGGCTCTGTTCTCCCATAAAGAATACCCTCATCATAACCGAATCCCATCTCTACCAAACATTCACCCTGTCTTCAGGCGCAAGATACATCCCGTCCCCTGGCTGAATCTGGTATGTTTCCATAAATTCGTCACAATTCTGCAATGGAATATTTACCCTAAGGTTGCAAAGCGGATGAGGATCGCCCTGCTGCTGGCTAATAAGGCTGTTTTTTGTGGAAATCACTGCCCATCCTTTTGCCGCCGCCCGGAAAAACGCATCATAATCAAATCCCTCTTTGTCTCGTGCTATCATCAGAGCTGCCCTCATGCCTCCCAGATCAGCAATCATCTCTGTCTTTTGCATCTCCCCGTTAACGGGCTGGAAATCTTTGCAGGGAATAATCTGGTTCAAATATGCCGCCAGCCGTCCGGATCGTTCCTGAAAAGCGGCATAGTCTGATTCCTCCCACCAGTTATTGTAATTGCCGTCCTTATCAAACTGTGCGCCGTTTGTATCAAATGCGTGGGAGATTTCATGGCCAATTGTCTGTGCGCCTACAGTGGCCAGCACAGCTTCATAGGACTGCTCCATGCTGAAAGCCCCCACCAGGGTACCGCAGAGGATATTGATCGAGTTATCTATGGGAGAATAATAGGCATTCACCTCCCTGGTTGACATTTCCCAAAGATCTGGATTGACTTTCTGATTGACTTTTTTCTGTTCCAGAAGCCAGCGATGCCGGATAATGGCCTGCAGCGCTTCCAGATAAGTTCCTCCCTCCGCTTTTGAGGCAAAGTTTAATTCGGAAAAATCCTCCCTCGTATCAGAATAACAGGCGCGGATTGTAAGATTGTCCAGCTTTTCGATGGCGCACTGTCTTGTTTTTTCCGTAAGCCAGTCCTCCTGCTCCAGCATTTTGCGGTAGTATTCCGTAAATCCGCAAATCATGTCAATAACCTGCTGGCGTTCCTCTTCAGAACAGTAGGCGTCAATGTACACATAGTCCATAGCTTCGGAAAGGTAGCTGTTTACGGCGGCCAAGCCAATCTCCTCATCCGGTATGATCCCCGTTATGCCGTATCGTTGGCTTCTATATGCCTGCACGGTATCATAAGTATCCCGATCCAGCTTTCCAGCCATAGAATACACATAATGGGAAAGAATATAATCTTTGATATTTTCAATGTTATCTTCCGTATAAAGCCTTCCCAATGCTGACAGCCACTCAGGCTCATACAGATTATAAGTATTGGAGCCATCCATCCCATAAGCTTTTAGTATTTCTACAAGAGGATAGTATCCCTGGGCCTTCTCCAGATCTTCCAGCGTATATGTATTGATGATCTTGTCATAGATGTCATCAGAATACATTTCATCCCTTGTTATCATATGCTCCGCCAGTGCCGTTTCAAAAGCCCTGCAGCCTGACCACGTTTTCTCACGCTCTTCCTGGGAAAATCCCAGCCGCTCCATCATATAGCAGACTACGTTCTGGAAAAACTCCTCTGCAAGCTTTCCGTCTGCGCTTTGTTCGAAATACTCTTTCGGATCTTCTAAAAAAAGCGAGGTGGAATTAATCCCTACCGTATAATTTCCTGGTTCCACCAAGGAGTTTTCAACTTGAAAGCTTGCCAGCATAACAGAAAACATATCCTCGCCATTTGCCTCATATGCAGCTAGATCGTCAATGGTACGGATAGACTTGATTCGCTCCACTCCTGCTGCCATTGGCTCAATGCCTGTCTCATTTCTTTTCTCCCAGTCCAGCGCCAGCTGGTAAAGGCTGCCTGCAAGCTTTCCCTCATGGCTTTTGGGATTTTCTTCTCTTAACAGAGCCAGCGTGCGCTCGGTCATAATCTTGTCGGCATCCCGGAATACTCCTGCTGACGAATAGCCGTCTTCAATGGCAAGTCCTGAAAAATACTCCAGATTCACCGCCGTATAATAGTCATCCTTCAAAGAGACTTCTGTATTGGGTGTCACTGCCTCGGCAATGGCAGAAGCATACCATTTGGCTCCTGCCGCACCCTGTCCAAGGTAATCCTCCTGCTTCATATTTTCAGATGATGTGTCCGTTTCCTGCAGGGCCGCCTCTGTTTCCACAGCTGTCTCTAGTAGGGTCTGCCCAGCAGCTTGGGTACTCTCTTCCCCATGGGCCGCCCCCCGGCCTGAGCAGGCGCTTATAGCCGACGCTGTTACGGCTGCCGCCAATAGAAATGCCGCTGATTTTTTCCTGTCCATGCGATATCCTCCCCTTATGTACATTCCGAAAGCAGATTTACAATATTTAGGCTACATTTTATCATAATTCTATTGTAAATTGCAATACCGCTCATGCTGTTGGCGGCTTTTCTGTTGGCGGTTTTTCAACAGCAGGGGGGCGTCCCCAACCAGTGCAAGGAGGTTTACAGGTTTTGCATAAACGCCAAATCTTCCTTTACATACAGAAGGTTCATTTCCTCCCGCACCAGGCTGATCTCCCGCTTCTGGTTATCCAGCCAGCGGCTGACAGACTCATACCGCATTACCCCTTTTCCCAGTGGTTCCGCCTGATACTGCCGCCTTTGATCCAGGCTGAAATCCTTAATGTGGAGGACGTCTACATACTCCCCGATTTGTTCAAGCCACTCTGTCCACAGCTGATCCTGATCCGTGTCTTCCGGAAATTCCAGCAGATTGGAAGCGTCAAAAATCAGCCGCAGATGCTTTTCATCCCCCACTGCCCTGATTACCTCCGCGGCAGTCTCCAGATCCGCCAGGGGGTGCCAGTAAACCGGCTCCAGCGCCAGACATACGTCCTCCCGGGCAGCCGTCTCCATGACCCGCTTGACGCTGTCCAGCATAAAAGGCTTCCAGGCCTTTTTCTCCTCCTTGGTCAGACGGGCATAGGCTGTCTCAGTGCCCACCACGCCGGCTCCCAGATCCTTTGCCCAGACCAGGCAGCGTTTTAACGTCTTTACGGCATACTCCCGCACCTGCGGATCTGGGTTTCCCAGATCCATGTAGCATCCAAGCACTGGTATTGCCACGTCGTTTTTTTCAAATGCATGGCGCACCCGGTTCAGGATCTTCGGCGTAACGTCCTCATACCTGCCGATCTCTCTGAATGCTTTCGGCAAAACCAATTGGGCAGCCCCATACCCCTCATCGTGAAGGAGGGCAGCCATTTCTTCTATTTCCCTTTTCCCATAGTCATGGGCCCGAACCCCTATTTTCATCTGACACCTCAGTTTTCCGGCCTTTGCGGCCTCCCCTTATTTGTCCTTGCCTGCCTCCTGGCTAAATTCAGCATCCTGCCTCCCTGATCGCTTTCAGAAGCTCCCCTGTGGACTTCTCCATATTGTCAAACTGCTCCCTCTGGGTTTGGGAGGTATTTTTCCGCCCGTTCAGCCCCAGCTTTTCCCACAGACCGCCCGGGGGAGTAAAATCCATGTGCTGTTCCCTGGCCTGCAGGATTTCCGGAAAAAGCCCTGCCAGCCTTTTTGCCACGTATTCTCCGAAAAAACAGGCCCCGTACTCATTGGTATGGGTATAATCCTCAGGATGGAAAAAGCTTCGGCAATATTCCATTCCGTTTTTGCAGATAAAATCAACGGAAAACCTGTGAAGATCAATCCTTGGAACACGCTCCTGCTCTGCCACGCGGCATACTGCCTGGGCATGCTCTTTGAGAAGATCCAGATACGTGTTGTCTCTGCTCCATATATTTCTTCCCAGCGGGGTAACCAGCACAGGATATGCCCCGCTTTCCCGGATCTCTCTTACAAACCGCCGCAGATTTTCCGGATATTCTCTGTCTGCCAGCAAATGGGGAAGCTTCTGATCATTGTGCCCGAACTGGAAAAGGCAGATATCCCCTTTGCAGATGCGGCGTTTCACAATATCAAAATGTCCCTCCTGCCGAAAGGTTTCTGTGGTCAGACCGCAATGGGCCTGGTTCTCCACTGCAAAACTCCCTTCCAAAAACGCCGGAAGATCCTGTCCCCAGGCCGCATAGCAGGCACCTGGCTCATAGGGCAGCTCGCTGGCATGATCCGTAACCGTAGAATCTCCGCATAAAAAGATTCTTGTCACACCTTCCTTTTTGGGTTCCCACCTGGCCTGAACCTGTACATCCTCCGGATTCTCTGTACAGATGGTAAAAAACAAATGCTCAGTCAGAACGATGTTCTCCTGAAAACGGGGAATGATCTCCATTACTGACACGTTATAAATCCGCTCCAGGCGCTGTCCGCCCTTTAGGGAAAGAATATCCCGAAGCTGCTTCCTCCCGGTAAACAGGTAAATCCGGTCCGCATCTTTAAGCGCCTTTATGCAAATATGGATCTGGTATATTCCGGCAGGGACCGGATCTGACCGGAAGCTTACAGGCGCCATGCCCAGGGGGAGGGGAGGAAGGGTTTCATCAAAGCCATCCGTCACTTCCGGAAACATGGGCCCCTCCAGGATGCTTCCAGCGTTCCGGCTGTATAAGCGAAAACTATTCTCCATGGCTGCCAATCTCCTTTTTTGCCTTTACATGGCCAAAGCTTCCGCCAGAGCCAGGATCGTCAGGGACTGGCCATAAGCCATAGGGGCAATGAGAATATTTTTGTAATGTTCCGCATTGTATCCCATGCCGGTTCCCCCTGATACATTGAGAACCGTCCCGTCCTCATCAATATGGTTCAGGATTCCCTTGATGGCTTTCTGTGCACAGGGCAGATAGGAATCATCCAGAATCCCGTAACGGATGCCCTTTAAGATTCCCGCGGCAATGGCTGCCGTGCCTGATGTTTCCAGATAGCTGGTATTGTCCAGAAGAACCGTGTGCCAGAGTCCGCCTGCATCCTGCACCTCTTTCAGCTTTGCCACCTGGGCCTTATAGGTATCCACAATAAAAGCCTTCAGCCCTGCATTCATGGTCCCTTCAAACAGGTCAATATAATCCAGGATGCCAAGGGTAAACCAGCTGTTCCCCCTGCACCAGAAGATGCCGCCGAAATTATTGCGCTCATTAAAGGTCCAGCCATGGTAAAACAGGCCGGTTCCCTTGTCATACAGATACTTGATGTGCATCAGCACCTGGTGGATGGACTCATCAATCCAGTCCTGCCGGTGATATTTCTGCCCCATCTTATTCAAAAACAGCACTGTCATAAACAGCGTGTCGATCCACATCTCATTTTCGTTGAGACGGACCCCCTGGCGATCCCCGTTGGCGCTGGTCACATGCTGAAAGCCTCCCTCCCAGGTACGGGGCAGACAGCACATCAGCCAGTCCGCCCATTTCAGGCAGAGCTCCTCAAACTGTTCATCCTGATAATCCTCATTTAACTCCGCCAGTGTCAGAAGAGGCGTAGTGGTATTAATATTTTTTGACGGAAGCCCTGCGCTGATATTATCCTTAAACCAGCGATACAGAAAATCGCGGTACTCATCCTTTTTTGTGACCTTCATTATTTTCAGCAGGCCATACAGCCCCACTCCCTGGGGCCAGTCCCATTCATGAATCCCGAAATCCCGGCGGAAAAAGCCGATCTTCTCCCCTCCCTCAGCCAGTTCCTGCTCATCCTCCGGTCCTCCCAGATTCATCAGCTTCTCAATTACCAGCCCAAGCTTTTGCTCCAGTTCTTTTTTGTCTATATTTTTCATTTTTCCTCCATTCTGGCCAGATGAGCTCTAAAAATCTCTCCTGGATTTTTTTCCATACATTTATTATAATAGTCACATATCAATACCCAAGTGCGCCCGCCGTACGTTCATGTGCGGCGGTGCGCCCCCAGCCGGGCGCATGGGGTTTACAGAAAGGCTGTCTCTATGGAAAAAGTTACCTACTACGGCGAAACAGACGGAATTGCCTTAGAGCAAATGGTCCGTTACGAAAAATTTGATATGCGGGTCAAGCATTTCCATACCCAATATGAAATCTTCTATATCATAGAAGGGGAACGGGTATTCTTCTTCAACAACCGGGAATACATTGCCCGGGCAGGCGATCTGATCCTGGTGGACTCCAACCTGATTCACATGACCCGCTCCATCGTCGGCTCCAATGACGGCCACAGCCGCATCATTCTCTACATTACCCGGGAAAAAATGGAATCCTATGATCAAATGTATCCCTCTCTCCACCTGGTACGTTTCCTGGAAAATTATTACGGAGTCTATCACTTAGACCGGGAACAGCAGGCCCTGATCCTCAGCCTGTTCCGCTCCCTGCGCCATTTTCTCAACAGCAGGGAACACAACTATAAAGTTGGCATTGATTTGGAAATTCTGGCCTGGTTTTTCAAGCTGATGTCCTTTGTCCGCCATCAGCGCCAGGAAGTTCCAAATGACTCTGACAACCCGAAATACAAAGCTGCCTACGGCATTGCCGACTATCTGTCCGAAAACTGCCAGCGCCCCATTTCCCTGGACGAGCTGGCAGAACGGTTTTATTTAAGCAAATCCTATATCTGCCGGATATTTAAGGAAGTGACCGGCTATACCATCAGCGAGTATACCAACATCCACCGCATCCGCAGGGCCAAACGGTATCTGGAAGAAACCGACATGAGCATCTCCCAGATCGCCAGCGCACTTGGGTATGAAAGCCTGACTTATTTTGAGCGGACCTTTAAAACCTACATGACCATGCCTCCGCTGAAATACCGGAAAACCTTAAACACGGTTACCTATACCAATGTACCCAATCCCCATTTCTCTGCCAGGCCTCCCCAATAGCGCAAAGACAGCCTGCTTATCAGAGAAGTCCCAGCACTCCAGGCAGCCACATGGAGAACGCCGGCACAAAAGTTACCAGCAGAAGCCCTGCCACAATCGCCAGAAAATACGGGATCAGCTGTTTAATCACATCTTCCACCGGCAGATGGGCCACGCTGCACCCTACAAAGAGAACGCTCCCCACCGGCGGAGTGATGGTTCCGATAGCCAGGTTCATAATCATCATAATTCCAAACTGAATGGAATCCATTCCCAGGCTTTTGACCACCGGAAGAAAAATCGGAGTGAAAATCAGAAGAGCCGGGGCCATATCCATAAAGGTTCCTACAATCAGCAGAATCAGGTTGATAATCAGCAAAATCACAATCTTGTTATCCGAAATGCCCAGCAGCAGATTGCTGATAGCCTGGGGCAGCCCGGTAAAGGAAAGCACGAAGCTGAGAACCGTGGATGCGCCGATAATCAGCATAACAATGGTGGTCATCACTGCCGTGTTGGTCAGAATCCCCATAATTTCCGAGATCTTAATGCTGCGGTAAACAAACACTGCCAGTATGAAGGCATACACCACTGCCACGCCGGAAGCCTCTGTTGCCGTAAACTTTCCGGATAAGATTCCGCCGATGATAATCACGATTAAAAACAGGCTGGGCACTGCATCCCACACGGTTTTCATAGCCGCAGCCGCCGTGATTTTTTCGCCCTTTATTACATATCCTTTCTTTTTTCCGTACAGGAAAGCCACCAGCATGCAAAGCCCGGCCCATAAAAGCCCTGGAATCCATCCTGCCATCAAAAGGGCTGCTACTGAAATTCCTCCGGCTGCTGTAGAATAGATGATGGGCGCCGTAGTAGGCGGAATCAGCTGCCCTACGGGAGCCGAAGCGATATTAACTGCCGCTGAAAAGGTTTCGTCATATCCGTGCTCTTTCTCCAGCGGGTTCATGACCCCTCCAATAGCTGTTGCGGCTGCGATGCCTGAGCCTGAGATCGATCCGAACATGGCGTTTCCCGCAATATTGGTCAGAGCCAGGGAGCCAGGCACCCGCCCCATAATCAGCAGCGCCAGATTTACCAGGCGCCTGGCAATCCCGCCGCTGCTCATCAGCAGGCCTGCCAGAATAAAAAACGGAACCGCAAGCAGTGAGAAGCTGTCAATTCCTCCCACCAGCTTCTGAGCTGATATAAACATCCCAAAGCCTGGGCTTAAGAACATGATAATGGTTACCAATGCTGCGCTGATAATGCTGAATGACACCGGAACCCCGTAAGCCAGCAGCATGAAAAACACCAGAATTAAAACAATTGCGGCCTGAATCTGCATTTATTTTCCCTCCTTGTGTGCGTTGTCTCCTGATGAGGCCAGTCCTCTCCACTCTTTAAGAAAACCGCTCAGACGGTTGATACAGTAAAATACCATCATCACGCCGCCAACCGGCACGCAGGCATAGTACAGCTCCATAGGCATGTGCAGGGCCGGGGATATCTGTCCGGAAGAATTCATGGTCACTGTCCAGCCTCCTATGATCATGACAAAAACGCTCAGGAACAAAATCAGAATCTCTATTCCCATTTTTGTCATCAGCAGTCCTTTTTTGTCAAAAGACCGGGTAATCAGATTAATTGACAGATGGCTGTCTTTTCCATAGGCATAAGGCACGCCCAGCATTGTCATCCAGATCAAAAGATACCGCAGCAGCTCCTCTGTAAACTTGCTGGGGCTGTTTAAGACAAAGCGGGTAAATACCTGCCAGAAGCATCCCACTACCATTACTGCCACCACACACCCCAGAAAAACTTCCAGAATTCTATTTAAGATTTTCATCATTCCCCTCCTTACCGCGCATATTTCTGAATATCGTCATACAGAGCCTTGTAGCTTTCCCCTTTGGCGCAGTAGTTCTCATGAACCGGCTGCACTGCCTGGATGAACGCCGTCTTGTCAATATCCCGGTAAATGGTAACGCCGTGGCCTTCTGCCTCCTCAATGGCCTCCGCCATCATACCGTTATACAGGCTCTTGAAATTCTCGTTGGCCTTCTGAATGGAATCCACCAGCAGCTTTTTCTGCCCGTCCGTCATCCGGTTCCAGGTCCTGGTGCTGACGATGTAAATGTCCGGCGAATACTGATGCTCCGTGTATGTATAAGCTTTAACCAGATCCTGGTGCCCGTCTACTGTCAGCACCAGCTCCGTGTTCTCTGCCCCGTCTACGATCCCCTGCTGCAGGGCGCTGTATGTCTCCCCTCCTGCCATGGGCACCGGGGAGCCGCCCATCAGTTCGATCATATCCATGGAGGTAGAACTGGGCATGGATCGGATCTTCTTGCCTTTGAGAACCGACGGCTCCGTACACGCCACGTTTTCTTTCAGATAAAAGTTTCGGGAACCATTGGCATAATAGCCGATGGCAATATATCCGTCCTCCTCTGTGGACTGAAACAGTTCCTTCACCTTTTCACTGTTCTCGCAGGCCGCATAGTAATGTTCCTGGCTCTGGAACAGGTAGGGCACCGCAAAAATCGAGTACTCATCCTTAAACTGGCCCAGCGTATTGGAGCTGACCTTTGCCATGTCTAAGACCCCTGCCTGCACCATCTCAATCTCTTCCTTTTCCGTCCCCAGCACGCCGCTGGCATAGATGGAAACCTTCAGCTTCTGGCTGGGGTCCTCTTCCACAAACTCCGAGATCTTGGCGATCGATCCGGCAATTTCCGATCCGGCTGCCTGGTTATGTGCCAGACGAAGTTCCAGCACATCTCCAGACGAAGTCCCTGCTACTGAGAAAAAAGTGGCTCCTACTGTCACAACAGCGGCTACGCTGGCAGCAATTCCCAGCGTTTTTTTCCATTGCTTCATACCTTTCATTCTCCTTTTCTTTTGTCCATCTCTCATAAAAAATCCGGAATTTTATAAAAAATGCACAAATTTTTACTTTGTTTCTTGATATATACCGGTATTTTTAATCATTTTTAATATACCATATTCAAAAAAACAAATGTTTCCTTGAATTGACACAAATTTATCATTTTCAAATTATATTGTACTCATTATCTTTGATTTTTTGTAGAATTCCCATTGACAGTCCCTGCTTTCTCTGACGTCCCTGGGCAATATGAAACAAAAGAAAACCGGCTGTCCCCTGTTTTTCCCCGTTTTTTACAAAAATCTTTGGAAATCAGCGCCCAACTGCTTGACAGTATCATAAAGTACACACTATGATTAAAAAAATGGCAAGGACGTGTATGGAATGGATTATATTTCTGCCAAAACTATTGTCACAAAGACAAAGGGGAGCGGCTGGTTCGGCATTGACTACAACATGAATATTTATAAAGGCTGCTGCCATGGCTGCATCTACTGTGACAGCCGGTCTGACTGTTACGGGATCGGGGATTTTGACCGCGTGCGGGCGAAAGAAAACGCCCTTATGATTATCCGGGATGATTTGCGCCGCAAGGCAAAGAAAGGGATCGTGGGAACCGGAGCCATGAGCGATCCCTACAACCCGTTTGAGAGAGAGCTGAACCTGACCAGGCACAGCCTGGAACTGATAGATGCTTTTGGCTTCGGGGCGGCCATTGCCACCAAAAGCCCGCTTCTTTTCCGGGACGCGGATATCCTGGAAAGCATCCGGGAACATTCGCCGGTTCTGTGCAAGGTAACTGTCACTACCATAGATGACAGGCTGTCAGAGAAAATCGAACCAGGGGTTCCCGTATCTTCCAGGCGCTTAGGGCTGATCTCGGATCTGAATGCCAGGGGAATCTTTACAGGAATCCTTCTTATGCCGGTGCTCCCTTTTCTGGAGGACAGCGAGGAAAATATTGTGGGCATTGTAAAAGGCGCCCATGAAGCTGGCGCCAGATTTATATATGCCGCTTTTGGAATGACGTTAAGGGACAGGCAGCGGGAATGGTATTTTCAGAAGCTGGAGGAATTATTTCCAGGCCAGAACCTGCCATGGCGGTATGGCAGGGCCTTTGGAAACCGGTATGAATGCCATAGCCCCAGGGCGCGGCAGCTGTGGAAGCTTTTTACGCAGCAGTGCCAGAAATATGGGATTCTATATGACATGAGGGACATTATCTGCGCATATAAGCGGGGATATGAGGAAAACCGCCAGTTAAGCCTGTTTGATCGGTAAGTCTCTTACGGCGGCATATATGCCGAAATCAGAGACAGGCTGAAACCGCCGCAAGCCACTGCTCCCGGAATTCCACGATGGTTTTGTAACGTTTGCTTCTGTCTGTGCTGGCGGCTTTTGCCGCAGCCCTGTAGGCGGCCTCATTCAGCTCCCAGCCAGCATAGGAACATGGGACAAACCGGTTTAGCCGGTATCTGTCCTTTACCTCTTTTGCCGAAAAGCTGCCGAAAAACTCAAAGATCAGTGCTCCCAGCGTAAATATATTGGTCTGCTCATCTATGGGACTGCCCTTTTCATACTCCTCAGGCGCTTTCAGGCGTTTCGTCCCGTACCATTCCATGCCCATGTCATTGATAACAGGCGCCTTTCGAAACAGATCAATATCGCAAAGCATGGTCTGATGTGTTTCAAAATCATACAGAATGCTTCCGTCGTAGAAATCAACGGCAACATATCCCCTTCGATGTACCAGCTCCAAAAAAGAAAAGAGAACATTTGCCACGGCTGCCCTCCTGCAGGCCGGCAATTTGCGGAACTTCTCTTTGGGGCTTATGAGAGAGCTGTTTGCCTTGTATGTTTCAAAATTCCAATGATCAAATAGGCACTGGCCGCTGAGCCATGAAAAAACCACCACGTAAAAAGGCCCATGGTCATATGCTTCGATGACTCTGACCAAATTGGGATGTTCTAAGTCGCGATACAGGGAAACCGCCTGTTTCAGTATTTCAACAGATTCCCGGGGGCTTACCTCCGCCTCCATGGTATTGACGCCTGCGATTTTGCAGAAATATTTCTTCTCTTTGTCCTCCATGCCGATCCCAATGCACCCGGAACCGGTTTCATCAACACACCAAAAGGCTTTTCCGTACTTCTTCAGCCAGCTAAAATCCTGATATTCTTTTAATCGGATGGAAACGCCATCCAGCTTAATGACTTCCATGGTTTTCCCTTTCTTTTATGTCGAAACATCTGCTGAAATATCTGTCAGATCTATGATCCTGGCGGCGATTCTCCTGGCAAGGTGCTGGTTGTGGGTCACGGCGAGGATTCCCATGCTGCGCTTTCGGGCTTCCTCCAGAACCGCCTGCCAGATCTGGGCCTGGGTAATCACATCCAGCATGGTGCTGATTTCATCGCAGATAACGTAATCCGCACCGCTTAACAGAGCCCTTGCCACGCAGAAGCGCTGCAGTTCCCCGCCGGACAGTTCCCTGGGAAACCGATCCAGCCATGCCTGCTCAATGCCGAAAATGCCCAGCGCCTCCTGGGTTATGTTGCCGCTTTCTTCCAATACGTGTTTCAGCTTCCAGCGGGGATTAATGGCTTTCTCAGGGTGCTGGCAGATCAGCTGCACGGGGCAGACGCCTTTCATAGGCAGGGGCCTGCCGTCAGCCAGGATCTTACCTTTATCCGGTTTCAGATAACCGGCTAAAAGCAGGGCGAGGGTTGTCTTTCCGTAGCCGCTTGGGGCGGACACGGCCACGCATTCCCCTTTCTCCAGGGTCAGGCTGCAGTCTCTGAAAATCCATGGCTGTTTCCTGCCATAGCGAAAGTACAGATTCCTTGCTTCAAGAGCCATGACAGCACCTCACTTCCCCTCCCCGGATTTCACGTACCGGAGGGGTTTTTTCGATGCACTCTTCTGTCCTGTAAGGACATCGGGGCGCAAAGAGACAGCCCTTTGGCAGCGATCCGGCGTAGGGCTGAAAACCCGGTATGGGCTGAAAACCGTTTTGAGGCAATGCCTTCCACAGGGCTTTGGAGTAGGGATGGCGCAGGGCCTGGGGGCCGTCTCTGAAATCAGAGGCAGGGGCGGTTTCCACTGTGGTTCCTGCATAAAATACGGCCACCCTGTCAGCAAATTCAAAGGCAAGATCAATGTCGTGGGTTATGAGAATCACCGCTTTTCCTTCATCTGCCAGCTGACGAAACATTTTCAGCGCCTCCAAAGCCTGATCAAGGCTCATGCCAGGCGTGGGCTCGTCGGCGATAATCAGCTGAGCGTCCGTAATCAGAGCGGCGGACACCAGCACCCGCCTTGCCATGCCGCCGGAAAGCTGAAACGGATAAAGGCGTTCTGTGTTATCCGGCAGGCCGAAACGCCGAAACAGCTGTTTCCGCCTGTCCTTTGGCCGGGGCCTTTTATGTCCGTCGGCCTGGGAGCCTACTTTCATCAGAGGGTCCAGAAAAGCAACTGACTGAGGCACAAGGGCCATCTCTTTCCCCCGAAGCTGCTGCTGCCTCTTGGGCGTTAATTCCTGCCCTTTGTAGTGCATATGCCCTTTCACCTCTGCATTGCCCGGCAGAATCCCCAAAATGGCGGAGGCCAGAAGGCTTTTTCCGGAACCGGATGATCCTGCAACGGCCACGATCTCCCCGGGGCGCACAGTAAGATGCAGGTCGGAAATAACCTGAAGCCTTGTCTGGTTCAGGCCGTGATCATACATTTTAAAAGAAACCGACAAATCGTGGATCTCCAGCAGAGTTCCTTCTTTCTGTTCCATTTTTTCCTCCTATTCCTGGGCGCTGTAAGGGTCTGAAATGATCCGCAGATGTTCCCCCAGCCTGTCTGTCAGCAGCACCAAAAGCACCAGGGAAAGGCCGGGCAGCACTGCGGGCCACCACATTCCGGCAGAAAGGTATCTCATGCTTTCAGCCAGTATTATGCCGATGGCCGGCTGCTCCGGAGACAGACCGAATCCGAGAAACGACACAGAGGCTTCGTGCAGGATGGCATGGGGAAACATAAGAACCAGGCCTGTGAAAAACTGAGGCAGAAGGTGAGGCAGCATGTGATGCATCAGTATCCATCCGCCGGATTTTCCCAGCCTGCGGGATACTGCCACATATTGCCGGCATCGAAGCTGCAGGACTTCGCCCCGGATAAGCCGGGCCAGGCTGCACCAGTGCGTGGCGGATATTCCTATAAGCAGGCCCTTTAGCCCGCGCCCCATGGCAAAGGAAATCAAAATCACCAGAATCGTATGGGGCACGCTCATGACAAGATCAATGAGCCAGCTGACAAGGGCATCCCCCCGCCTGGAGCCGGATGCCGCTGCCATGCCTGCCAGCACGGCGATGACTGCGCTGCTGAACGACGCGGCCAGCCCTACAGTCATGCTGACTGACAGCCCTTTAAGAGTCCTGAAAAACAGATCCCGTCCCAGGGCATCGGTTCCGAAAAAATGCTTCCGAGAAGGCGGCTGTCCTGCATCCAGAAAGCTGCCCAGAATCTTGTCATCGGGAATCACGATTCCGCAGGCATATATGCCAATCAGCGCTATTCCCATAACCACTGCAGCCGCTACGGCCTTTGTGCGGCGGTTTGGGCCTCTCATGGCACCGCCTCCTGAATCTGGGGGTCAATAAGCCCGTACAGCAGATTGGCCATGGTATTGCCGACGCAGACAAACAGGGCGGAAAACAGAGTCACCCCGAGAAGCAGCGGCACATCGGAGTTGAGCCCTGCGGCAGCCGCCGCGCTGCCAAGTCCAGGATAACTGAATACGTTTTCAGCCATGACGAAGCCGCCAAACAGCTCGGAAAAGGATGCAAACTGCAGAGTCAGAGCCGGAATCACGGTGTTTCGCAGCCCGTGACGCCAGAGGATCGTCCGGTTTTCCTCCCCTCTGGCCCGTGCAAACAGCACATAGTCGCTGTTCAAAACATCGGTCAGCTTCTGCCGGGTATGCAGCGCAATATTTGCAAAAGACATAAAGCTCAGTGTAACGGCAGGCAGGATCAGGTGGTAAAGCTTCTGCCAGATGGTCACGTCCCTGCTGGCCACGCCTATGGGGCCGGAAAAGCCAATGGGGAACCATTTCAGCCATACGGAAAAAACAAGAAGCATGACCAGTCCCAGCCAGAAGGTGGGGACGGAGCTTAACAGATAGCATATGCTTTTCAAAAGCTTATCCGGCCACGTATCCCGGTGCATTCCCATGACGCACCCCAGAACAAATCCTGTGACGCCTGACAATGCCCATGCGCAGAGCATCAGGGCCAGGGAATTGGAGAAACGTTCTCTGATAATGTCTGCAACCGGCCTGCGGTACAGGGCGGATTCCCCCAGATTGCCCCGAAGAAGGTTGGAAAGCCAGTTCATATAACGCTTGGCAGGAGGCAGGTTCACTCCCCAGTACTCCTCGATCTCAGCGCGCTGTTCCGGCGAAACGGCAGTGCCCAGTCCTAGAATGTACTGCTGTACCGGATCTATTGGCGATACGGTGACCAGCACAAATGCAACTATGCTTACTGCCAGCATAAGCGCCGCCGTCTTTGCGCCGGACAAAGCAAGAATGCGGGCAAGCCGTCTGATTATCCCTTTCATAAGCACACCTCATTCCAACATTATTCTTCCCAGGCCCACCGGTGCAGGTTCTGGATCAGTGGCAGGCCGTGGCCATGGCCGTGAATCGGCTGCTCTCCGATGGAAAGCCCGTCACGGACATAGGTTACATGATCCAGGTTGACGATCCACACCCAGGGGCATTGGCCTTTCATGGCAGTGCCGGCTGCGCCGTCCCACTGGACGTTCTTCCAGCTGGCGTTGGCCTCGTCAGCCGTAAGGGCTCCCATGGCATCCTCAAGGTAGCCGTCCGTCACAGGGTTTTGGTAACCTTCCGGGTTGTAGAAGTCATCCTGGAAGGCCCCCTGGGAGCGGTACAGATAGTAGGTTTCATTGGGGATGGCAGAACCCCAGCCCATCATCACTGCCTGGGAGAACATGCGCTGCATGATCTCGTCCCAGCTGGTGCCTTCCACATGGATTTGGATGCCAATGGCTTTTACCTGCTGGGCGGCAGCCATGGCGATGGCCTGGCGCACCGAATCGCCGGAAGGGTACAGACAGGAAAATTCCGCCTTCAGGCCGTCTTTTTCAACAATGCCGTCATTGTCATGATCCTGCCACCCGGCGTCAGCCAGAAGCTTCTTGGCATATTCCACATCTGTTTCAATGACTACTTCCGGATTGTTCCACGGCATGCCGTCATTTTCCGAATAGGCCGGCCTGCCGAAGCCGTTCAGCACAAGATCCGCAATCTGCTGCCGGTCAATGGCATATGCGATGGCCTGCCGGATCTCAAGGCAGCAGGTTACATTATTTCCGATGGGGGCTCCGCTCTGGGTGCTCTTCCCCTCATCCGGCTGCAGGGGAAGGGTAAAGCCCCGGTTATCGGCAGAGGCAATGGATTCTACGTGATAACCGTTAACCTTTGCAGTGCCCAGGGAGGCCGTGGAGTAGGCAACATCAACCTGTCCTGCCTGAACAGCCGCAAGGGCCGCGTCTTCAGACATGAACACAACAGTCACATTTTTAATGGCAGGAGCGCCGCCGTAATACTCTTCATTGGCAGTAAACAGGATCTGTTCCTGAGGCCGCCACTCAACGAATTTATAGGGGCCGGAGCCTATGGGGCTTGCGCCGTAATTTTCATCATAAGCATGCATGGGGACAATGCCGATGGACGCCACTGTGTTGAGGAAAATGGACGCAGGCTTAGACAGAACTACCCTGAGAGTTGCCTCATCCAGCGCCGTGGCGCTTTCCATATAAGTAAGATCAACGGAGCCTTGCGCCGCCTTTGCCGTTTCCAGAGTAAAGGCGGCGTCAAAGGCAGTCAGCTTTTCGCCGTCCGTAAAATAAGCGTCATCACGGATTGTAAAAGTCCAGATAAGGCCGTCAGAAGACAGATCATAGCTGACTGCCAGATCGTTTTCAAAGTCCAAATCCGCCGTATATTTTACCAGGGTGCTCTGGACAATGGGGCAGCTGCCATGCCCCCACCCTTTCGTAGGATCAAGGGTTTCCGGCTCAGATCCAATGGCAATGACGACGCTGTCCCTGGAAGCCGTCTTGCTTTCTGCAGACAAATCTTCCTCTTTTTCGCTGTCCTGCCTATTGTCCCCGCTGTTTTTGCAGGCTGACGCTGCACAGAGCATGGCAGCTGCAGCCAGGAAGACAATGATTTTTTTGATTCTCATATAACAGGTTCCTTTCAGCTTTTAATCAAAAATGCTTTAACAAAATAAAGCACACAAGTCCCCTTCTGAGGACATGCGTGCTTTCAAGCATACCGTTTGCAGATAATCTGCCGATTCTTCTTAAATACCTAACACTTTTGCATTAGCTGGGACGGCTTCGTGCCGTCTAAGTTAGACTATACAGGATTTCGTTCCAAAAGTCAATGCCTTTTGCTGCGGCTATGCAGTGACATCCACAAGTTCCCCTGTCTGCTGCACCGCCTCAGCGGCTTCTCCTGACTTGTCATATGTCATATCCTGCACATCGGATGCCTGCTCCATAGAAGGCTGGCCTTCCGCCTGAATTTGAGATTTTCCCTCCTGGCTGATTTCTGCAGTATCAACATTCGGGCCATCTCCTGCACCTGACTGCTGCTCGATCTGTTCTTCCTGCTCTCTGCGCTCGTCTCTTCTGGCCTCAATCAGCTTTTCCTGCCGCAGCTTCTCCTGCTCCTTTGCCTCCTTTCCATCCAGCTTCATGCCCTGCTCTGCTTTGTCGCCGTACTCCTCAGCCTGCTGCCTGACTCCGGCTGCGTAGCCCAGCGCACGCTTCATCTTGTCAGTGTCCCCTTTGCGTTCCGCCTCCTTTGCCACATTCATGGGGGTGGATATCATGCTGATGCTGGTGCTGGCTCCAGCCAGCCCTTCCATTGTCTTTACATTCATTGGCTGACCTCCTTTTTTGTCTATGCACTCTCGGAATCTCTCCTGCACCTGCCCTTGCGGCTGATTTTTCGTTATATGCTCATCTGACAAAATCAGGCACAGAGAGACTCTGACAGTACATGTCTTTTAAATATTGCCCCTGCATCAGTTTTGCAGGCGGCTTCCCATCAGATGCGCTGAAGCGAAATTCATACATATTTTGATTTTATGCGCATCTGAATATCAGTATTATCGCCGCAGAAAAAGGGAGCTTTAGCGCAATGACTTATACGGATTCTTTGACGTCATATACGGCGGATAGACACAGAATACCGAAAGCTGCAGCTGCACTTCGGGGGATGTATGCAGGACGCAAAAAAGCATTCCGCCGCAGTCCTACTGCGGGGATTCGCTGCTTTCACAGTGCATGGGCAGCAGAACCGATGCGGAAAAGATTTTGTTTTCTGCTTCTACGTGCACCGTCCCATTGTAATTTGCCGCTGCCGCCTTCACGCTGGCAAGTCCCAGGCCGTGCTTTTTTGGGCCCTTTTTCCTGCTTTTGAAAATTTCGCTGTCAGACGGCAGCTCTGTGCTGTTTCGCACCTCCAAAAGAAGGCACTTCTTTATTTGCCCCATATACACCTGAATAAAGGTATCTGCCTTTTGAAGCCTTTGACAGGCCTCTATGGCATTGTCCAGGATGTTTCCTGCAATAATGCACAGATCCGTTTCTTTTATAGGCAAGTCGGCTGGCAGTTTTGCGTCACATTGCCATGTTATCCCCTTCTTTTCTGCCTGAAGCCTTTTATGGTAAAGAAGGGCGTCCATGACAAGGCAGCCTGTAACCTGCTCTCCCGTCTCCAGGCTGCCTGCCTCTGCCATATCTTTCAGGTAACGGCCTGCATGATCCCACTGTCTGTTTTTTACCAGATTTTCCAGGGCGATCATGTGATTCTTCATGTCATGCCTAAGCCGCTCCATCTGGCAATACTGCTCCTCCAGCATCCGGTAATACATAACCTGGGACTGATACTGTTCTCTGGCTTTTTCCTCCCGGTGAATCCGCTCCGTCCCAAACACAAAAAAGCCTGCCGCAGCCATGGCCACGGCAGTAAACATGCACATGGCTCCGTGACTGAAAAGCTGGTTCTCATACAGCCCGTATTTTTCCCGGCTCTGAACCATAATTCCGTTGCTGGCCGCCCAATTGGCTAAATCCGTTATGAGAGTTATACATGCCAGGGGAATGGCCAGGCTCAGGCACCAGCTTCTTTGGTTATGGGCAAAGACAGGCTCAAGAGGCTTTGCCAAGAAGCTTACAGCCGCAGTCCCCACGGCATAAGTCATAAGCAGAACAACCCGCCCTGCCCATGATCCCATAAAGGTCATGGAGCCGCTGCCTGATAGGGCATGAATGAAAATCAGCCCTCCGCAGGAAAGAAGCGATTCGGTAAAATTCCATATCAGTCCGGTCATTGTCTCCCAAATAACTCCTGCCAGCATCTTTTTCTCCTTCTCTTCTTCAAAGACTGCCAAAACCAGCACGATCAGCAGCATATGGCTGACGAGGGCGCCGAAAATATAGGGAACTCTGCCATCCGCCAGAACCGCTGCAGTAATCATGCTGCCGAAAAAAATCAGGACGCCCAGCAGCCTTGCCGCCCACGGCTTTCCCCCTAACTGCCTTCTGAAAAAGCAGGCGGCGCACCAGGCATATGCCCCATAGCAGACGATGGCCAGGAACCTATCCGGATCGTGTGCTGAAACTCTCATAAGATCCCTCCGTTCTTTCTCATATAGGAAAGGATTGCCTGACAGAATTCCTCGTATCTGCGCTTGGCCATAAGAATCCTCTCTCCATTGTCAAGGATTGCTTCCTGCCTGTTATAGCCATCTACATGTTTTAAATTTACCATGTAGCTTTTGTGGCATCGGAAAAACCCCTTTCCCAAAAGCTGTTTTTCTAAAGTTCCAATCTGTTCATAATAGGTAATGATCTCTTTCTCTTCGTGGACGTCCACCTGCCTGCCCTTCATCTCAAAATACAGAATGCGGTCTAAAAACAGCTTTCTCCTCTGCCCCTTTAAGCTGGCTACAATGTATTCCTGGGAGGCGCCCCTCTCCCTGTCCGCCGCCCGTTTTAAGACGCCTTTCAGCTTCTCCTGGCTTACAGGCTTCACCAGATAGTGAAAGGCTTCCACATCATAGGCGTCAAACACATATCTGCGGCTGGAAGACAAAAAGACAATCATTTTTTTATATGCAAGTTCCCGGCATCTTCTGGCAGTCTCCATGCCGTCCATGTCATCCATAAGGATGTCCAGGAAAATAAGATCAAACTGGTTCAGGCATAAAAGCAGTTCTTTTCCCCTGGAGAACTGCTTTATGGCGTACGGGATGTTCAGATCCTCCATGCATGTCTTTATTTTTGCACATATATCCAGGCATTCTAAAAGCTCATCATCACAGACTGCTATTGACAGCATAAGTCTCACCTTCTTTCTTTTTCAGTATCCCACATGCCTGATTTTTATATCGGCAAAAGGCCGGACAGGTTCAGTTTCTGCTGTAAACGGATGAAAATATGTCATAAACGTTGCCGCTTCCACACTAATTTATGTCCTCTCTATCAGTTGCAAATCAAAGGCTCCTATGGTATGATAATGCGGAGGAAAGTCAGGCTGACAACGAGGATAATAATATGGAAATAATACATAGTGATAAAGTAATTACCGTAATGCGCCGCGGACTGAATCTTATCGACAAACGGCTGACTGATCACGGAGTCAAAGTGATGCTTGTGGTACAGGATATGCTGGAGGCTGACGGCTGTCATGACGCATCTGTCAGAAAAGACATGAGCCTGCTGGCTCTGCTGCATGACATAGGCGCTTACCGCACAGAGGAAATTGACAACCTGGTAAAATTTGAGCTGGGAAACGTGTGGGAGCACTCCATCTATGGATATCTGTTTTTAAGAGAGTTTACCCCCTTGGGAGAATGGGCCAAGACGATTCTCTACCACCATGCGGATTACAGCGCCATGGAACATGAGCCCAGGCTGCTTCGGCATTATTCCCAGATGCTCCATACTGCAGACCGGGCAGTGGTATGGCACGACGAGGTGAAACGGTCAGAGGATGAGCTGGAAAGGCATTTTTCCAACGGAAGAGGCCGCATTTTTTCACCGGAATCCATTGATCTGTGGCAGAAATGCCGAAAATCAGGAACCTTTTCCCGTCTGGACGATCCCGGCTGCCTTGATGCCGCCCTGTCCTGCGGCCTTCTGGATGACAGCGAAGCCAAGGCATATCTGACCATGGTTATTCACACCATTGAATTCCGCAGCCGCGTCACGGTTACCCATACCATGGGGGTTATGGAGATCGGGGTGCGGCTGGCCCGGCATATGGGGCTTTCAAAAGAAACCTGCCAGCAGATCTATTATGGGGCCATGCTCCATGATCTGGGAAAGATCGGGACCCCTGTTTCCATCCTGGAAAGGCCGGGGCGCCTGACACCGGAAGAAATGGCCATTATGCGTCAGCATGTGGTTTTAAGCGGCCAGATTATAGATGGCTGCGTGGATCAGGCCGTAGCCAGAATCGCCCTGCGGCACCATGAGAAGCTCAATGGCTCCGGTTACCCCTTAGGGCTTTCCCATAAAGACCTGACCCTTCCGGAGCGGCTGCTGACAGTGGCAGACATTATCAGTGCGCTGTGCATGAGCCGCAGCTATAAGGAGGCCTACTCAAAAGAGCGGTGCCTGGCCATACTTTGGGATATGTGCCGCCGGGGAGAACTGGACGAAGCCATTGTATCAGCGGCGGAAACTTTTTTTGACGAGATCATGACACAGGCCGATGAGGCGTGCGAACCTACAAGGCAGGCCTATGAGCGGATCAGCGCCGAATATCAGGCAATTTTAAAAGAGCATATATAAGACGGCATATGCAAAACTTATCTTCATGCTGACTTCACTGTGCACACCGCCTTACTATATAGTTATAAGAAAGAAAGGAAGGATAACTTATGAGGTATGAATTGACAAAGGAGCTGGAAACAGGAAACGCAATCATTGACAGGGAGCACAAGGAACTGTTCAGGGCAGTAAACGCTTTGATGGATGCATGCTCCAAAGGGCAGGGGCGGGCCGCCATTGAGCCTACCATAAAGTTTCTCCTGGATTATGTGAACAAACATTTCTCCCATGAGGAGGAGCTTCAGCAGAAAAACAAGTATCCCAATATAATTGCGCATAAGCAGTTTCATGTGACATATACCCGGAAACTGAGGGATATCGTCAATGCGATTCCTGCGGCAGGCCCTACGGTTTCGGATTTAAGCACCCTTAACCAGCATATTGCCGTGCTGGTAACCCATATCCGCACAGAGGATAAAAAAGTCGGCGCCTTTTTAAACGGAAAATAACCCAATGCCTCAGGAGGACTTTCCATGAACCATGCACACCGCACCATAACCGATCTGCAGATTGCCTACATAGGCGGCGGCTCCAGGGGATGGGCCTGGACATTTATGACAGATTTGTCCATGGATGATTCCTTAAGCGGAACCATACGCCTGTACGATATTGACCAAAAAGCCGCGAAAAATAATGAGATCATCGGAAACCATTTAACGGCGCAGCCGGATACTGCGGGCAAATGGAACTACATTGCCTGCTCTGATATGGAAGAAGCGTTAACCGGGGCGGACTTTGTCATCATCTCCATTTTGCCTGGTACTTTTGATGAGATGGAATCCGATGTCCATCTTCCGGAGCGCCTTGGCATCTACCAGTCCGTAGGCGATACTGCAGGGCCGGGAGGGATTATCCGCGCCCTAAGGACGATTCCCATGTTTGCTGAATTTGCAAAGGCCATTAAGGCCTGGGCGCCCCATGCCTGGGTCATAAACTACACCAATCCCATGACGCTTTGCGTAAAAACTTTATACCATGTATTTCCGCAGATTAAGGCGTTCGGGTGCTGCCATGAGGTATTCGGCACGGAAAAGGTTTTAAAGGGCATTGCGGAAGAAGCTTTAGGGGTTGACCGGATCGACCGCCGCGATATCCATGTTAACGTGCTGGGCATCAACCATTTTACCTGGTTTGATCAGGCCTCTTATCAGGACATTGATCTGTTCCCTGTTTACAGAGACTACATCGACAAACATTTTGAGGAAGGATACAGGGAACCGGACAGAAACTGGGCAAACAGCACCTTTGCCTGTGCGCACCGGGTAAAATTTGATCTGTTCCGGCGCTTTGGCCTCATCGCCGCTGCCGGCGACCGCCATTTGGCAGAGTTTATGCCAGGGAATGAATATTTAAAAGACCCGGAAACAGTAGCCGGCTGGAAGTTCGGCCTGACCACGGTCCGCTGGAGAAAGGAAGATTTAAAACAGCGGCTTGCCAAAAGCGCCCGTCTGGCAGAGGGCCTGGAAGAGATGGAACGGAAGCCTTCCGGCGAGGAGGGAATCCTGCTGATAAAAGCCTTATGCGGTCTTGATCGGGTAATCAGCAACGTGAATATTCCCAATGCCGGCTTACAGATCCCTAACCTCCCTGCTTTGGCCGTGGTGGAAACCAATGCGGTATTCAGCCGGGATTCCATCAAGCCGTTAATGGCAGGGCCGCTTCCTGAACCTGTGCGCCGCCTGATCCTGCCTCATACCGCCAACCATGAGGATGTCTTAAAGGCTGCGATGGACTGCCGCAGGGATCTGGTTTACAAGGCCTTCTTCAATGACCCCCTTGTAAAGGGCCGTGCGAAGGAGGAAGATATAAAGAAACTGGCCGACGACATGATAGCCAACACCCTGGCCTATCTGCCGGAGGGCTGGAAATAACCGTATCTGTTTGGGAATATATGATGCTGGAGCGGCTTTCTGTCTCCAGCATCATGTCTCTTCATGACTTCCGGTAATCAGGAAGAAGCTGCAGCAGCGCACTTTTCGGCTTCTAATGGTTTTTGTGCAGGCGGTATGAATTAATTCTAACAATTCTTTGATTATAGTCAGAAATCTTTTCCTGACGGCTTGCCGCTAATTGAAACCCGTTTTTTTGTATAACCCTGTTGCTGCCCTTATTTTCATCGGCGGCCTCAATAACAATCGTCTCATATCCATGCTCAAACAGCTCATCCGTCACGGCTTTCAGCGCCTCGGTCATATAGCCGTTTCCCCAATACCGTTTTCCCAGACAGTAACCGATAACCGGATTTCCATGGTGGAAGCCAACGACATCAATCATGCCTATAAGCTGTCCGTCAGACTTTTTTTCAATGCCGTACCGAAAACAATCCGGCTTTTCATACTGAGCAAGCCAGTCATCAAGAACAGCCTTTGTATCTTCCACGGAACCGTGGGGCTTCCATGTCAGAAACTCCGTGACTGCAGGATCATGGGCCCAGCAGGAAAATATTCTCTCTGCATCCTCTTTCCTTAATCTGCGGAGAAAAAGACGATCCGTAAACAATTCTTTCATTCTCAACCTCCTCGCTGGCTAATTGCCGCGCCCCGGCGCTTTCCTCATTGTTATTTCCGCAATGCTATATCCTCCGATCCACGGAGTTTGACGGATTCTCTACAGACTCTCTTGTAACGCCGTCTAATGCCCCTTCCGGAACAGGGCTTCCGATATCCCAGTTTGGATCGGCCTTCCTCGCCGCAGCCAAAAACGCGTGCCGGTAGGATCGCTCATACTGCTGCATGGTGTAGCCTGCCGCCAGCCGGTCATTCTTCTTCATCTTCCGGTACAGGTTCGTGTACACATCTGACCGCTTTGTGGTATCGCCGTTGAGAACGCCGTTTTCACGCAGGAATTCCCGCTTAGTCTGCTCAAACATCTCCTCCTTGCTGCTTTCCGGTATCGAGATGATGCGTTTCCGGCTGGCCTCATTTTCCTCTGTAACCAGAAGGCCTGCCAGGCCTGTTGTGGGATCAATGTAATCCCCGTCGCTGTCATATCCTTTCATCATATTCTTAATGCATTGGATATTGGTATACATGGCGCCATTGCCGTTTGACATCATATGGCTTACTGCGGCCTTGTACTGTTTGCTGTTGGTATTAATTCCCGCCGCCTTCAGCTGGGCCTGTACAGAGCCGCTGTTTAACTGGGATAACTGGAAACTGCCCGCCCTTCCCATATTCGGGATTCCAAAAGTTTTCTCCAGCAGAAAGGTGTAATCCATAATTCTCGTCATTATGACCCCCTCCTTTATAAACATTTTTAAAAAGATATTTTACATAACTTCGACAGGATTTCAGCCGTAAATAACTTCTTATACATAAAATGCGCTGTTTTTGCCGTGAAAGTATTGAATCCCTGCATCCTTAGAGGGTTCATAGATCCCCTCTTTATCAGAACAGCACCTTGCATTTTCCCTCAACCTTATTTATACTATTCTTATGATGATCTCACACCACCCCAAAGGAGGCCCCTTTCCATGCAGATTACCCGCCTTGCCGTCCGCAACTTCCGCTCCATCCGCAGTCTGGAGATTCACAGCATTGAGAATGCTTTCATCTTAGTAGGCAAAAACAACACCGGTAAAACCGGCATTCTGAAAGCCATCCGCGCAGTCCTGGGAAATTATCCCATATCCAGGGACGATTTTAATGAAAAAAACCAAAATATTGAAATATCCATGACTCTGGACATTACCCAAGAAGATCTGGCCCAGCTTCATCACTGCGGGACTGTCAGCCAGTATAAGCGGTTTGATGCCTGGAAGCGGGATTTCTGCGCCAAGCTTCCTTCTTTTGACGGCAGCCGGCTTTCTTTCACCTGCATTATCAATCACAATCATGATATCCGTTACCATGACGGCATTGGCAAAAACAACCGATTTATCCCCCAGCTGATTCCCCGCCTGTACTTCATTGACGTAAGCCGCCAGCTTACTGCTTTTCAGGAGGATCTGCTGCTGTTTCAGGATGAAGAGCAGCTGCGCCATCTGCGCTCCAATGCCTGCATGTTCAGCCCCTCCAGGCTGTGTAACCACTGTTTCAACTGCATCGGCCTCATTAACCAAAAAAAGCCGGAGGATCTGCTGTTAAGCGAAACCGCGCGTCTTCTGGAGTATAAGATGTACCAGATGAACCTGAAAAAGTTTTCTGAGAAAGTCAATGAAAACTACCGCAAAAACGGCGGCATTGAGGAAATCTGCTACACTCTGGCCTGCAATCCGGACAATCTGTTCTGCGTAACCGCCCAAACCCTGCGGGACGGCCATCAATCTCCAAAGCCCATTGAAGATTTAAGCAATGGCATGAAAAGCATTTACATGCTGTCTTTGCTGGAAACCTATATTCAAAGCGAGAAACGGATTCCCAGCATTATTATGGTGGAATATCCGGAGCTGTTTCTGCACCCGTCCCTGCAAAAGACGGCCGGAGCCATATTGTACCGGCTGTCCAAGAAAAACCAGGTAATCTTTTCCACCCACTCCCCTAACCTGATTGCCAACTTTACCAGCGGCCAGCTCTGCCAGGTGTCCACGGATAAAGACGGCTGCCCCTTTGTCCGGGAGCATGGGGATCTTGATCAGATTCTGGACGATCTGGGCTATGGAGCCAGCGATCTTTTAAATGTAAGCTTTGTGTTTATTGTAGAAGGAAAACAGGATAAAAGCCGTCTGCCGCTGCTTTTAAGGAAGTATTACCCGGAACTTCACGATGCAGACGGCCATCTTTCCCGCATCGCCATCCTTACTACCAACAGCTGTACCAATATTAAGACCTATGCCAACCTGAAATATATGAATCAGGTGTATCTTCAGGATCAGTTTTTAATGATCCGGGACGGCGACGGCAAAGATCCGGAGCTTCTGGCGTCCCAGCTGTGCCGGTATTACGACCAGCGCAATGCCGAGGACGCTGACAAGCTGCCAAAGGTCCGCCGCCGCAACGTGCTGATCCTGAAATATTACTCTTTTGAAAATTATTTTCTCAATCCTGCAGTGATGGCTCAAATCGGCATCGTTGAAAGCGAAGCCGCTTTCTGGGAGACTCTTTTTGCCAAATGGACCGAGTACCTGCACCGCCTGTCCAGCGGACGGCAGTTTACGGAGCGATTGGGCAGGGAACCGGATACCATACAGGATCTGAAGGACAATTTTGAGCTTTTCAAGATCTGCATCCGGGGCCATAATCTTTACGATATTTTCTACGGCCCCTTTAAGCAGCAGGAACAGGAACTGCTGAGACAGTATATTGAGCTGGCGCCCAGGGAGGATTTTCAGGACATTCTGGATGCCGTTGACGCATTCCCTTTCTTTGAAAGCCGGAAATGTGTGCCCTTTTAAAATTAAGATTTAATATCCGTACTTTTTTTGATACCTGAAGAACATAAAAGCCGACAAGGCCAAAGCCATGATCTCGGCTGCCGGGGTTGCCAGCCAGATGCCGCTGACCCCTAATATCCGGGGCAGAATCATCATGGCAGCCATCATAAACACAAAGGATCTGGAAAATGCCAGCACTGCCGATACTATGCCATTGGAAAGCGCCGTAAACATTCCGCTGGCAAATATGTTAAAGCCGATGAAAAGCAATGCCATGGTGCATACCCTGTTTCCCGTTACTGCCAGGTCAAAAACCGGGTTGTCAGGACGGGTAAATACGGATACCAAGGGCTCTGTCAGAAAGAATGACGCTGCCGCCGTCAAAACAGAAATCACTGCAATGACCTTTAAACTGACCCTGGCAAGGGTTTTCAGCTTCCCCTGATTCTTCTCCCCGTAGTAAAAGCTTATCATAGGAGCAACCCCGTAGGAATAGCCGGTGTAAAGGGAACTTGCAAACATCAGCACATACATGATAATGGTAACTGCCGCCACTCCTTCCTCCCCCACATAGCGGAGCATGGTCCAGTTGAACATCATTGTAACGATTCCGGTCACAAGGGCAGCGGCCATTTCAGAGCATCCGTTTGCAGCTGCCTCTGCAAGCACCCTCAGACGCAGCACCGGTTTCTTAAAATGCAGCAGATTCTTTTTTTGGCTGAAAACAAACATTCCCGCAGCCGCAGTCACGGAATATCCCAGTCCCGTTGCCACTGCCGCCCCGCTGATCCCCATGTGAAATCCGGCAATCAGCACATAGTCAAGGGCCATGTTCAGGATGCCGCCTGCAACGGAACACGTTAAAGACAAAGATGCTTTCTCGCTTGCGATCATGTAAAGGGTAAAATTGTTCATCAGCAAAATAGGAACCGTAAACAGCAGGTAGGGGCTTAAATATTCTACGCAGTATGCGGCCACGTCAGGAGACAGGTTCATGCCTGCAAAAATCCGATCCATAGCCAGGTATCCTGCGCCGCACATGATCATTCCCACCAATACGTTGACCAGAATCAGGAAGGTAAAATCTTCCCTTGCCTCCCCGCACCTGTTCTCCCCCATCTTTTTCATAATAACCGCGCTTCCTCCGGTGGCCAGCATCGTGGATACGGCGGTTACGGCCTGGATAACCGGGGCAGTCAAATTAATTGCCGACAGCGCATGAGTGCCAATAAGATTTGACACAAACAGGCCGTCAACCATTGTGTAGAAAGACATAAATACAGTCATGGCAATGGTAGGAACGGCAAATTTCAAAATATTCTTAAGCGTTACTGGTTTAGCGTATACATTGTTTTTTTCCATGATTTTCTCCTTTCGCATTGAATTTGTGTTTCTCATGTTGTATCATAAACTATACAGTAACAGTATGGTCAATAGAGAAATACAAATTTTTATAATGGGAAAGGAACCGGATAACATGAATGAAAAAGATAAGCTGCTGACCATCGGCCAGTTTGCCTCCTTACACGGCATCAATAAAAAGACCCTGATGTGGTATGACGAAATCGGGCTGTTTAAGCCTGCAGCCGTTAATCCGATTAACGGATACCGCTGCTATAATTACCATCAAAGCGCAGTTTTAGAAACCATCCTGCTTCTGCGGGAACTGGATGTATCCATCGGGGAAATCCAGGGCTTTATGAAAAAGCGTTCCGCTGAAAGCTTAAAAAATCTTCTTGAGGAAAAGCTTCAGGCTTTGGATCTGCAGATCATGCATCTGAAGGCAGTCAGAAACACCTTATACAGCCGCTGCCAGGATATGGTTACCCTGCTGACCATGGATCTGTCCCAAATTGCGGTCATTGATAAACAGGAGCAGTATCTGGTCACCGTGGACATAGACAGGGACGTAACATTTGAAAAAGAGGTGGAACTGATCACGGCGGAAACAGCCAGATATCACTTAGGCCGCCTTCATGATGCATCCTATGGTTCCATGATACCTGTGGCCAGCCTTCACAACGGCGATTTTGACGATTATACAAAACTGTTTATAGAAATCCCTTTTCTCGAAAAGAAAAAAGGGCTGCATATGCAGCCTGGAGGGAAATATCTTAGGGCGTTTCACAAAGGAGGGTGGAACCAGATGCCTCAGCGGTACAGGGAAATTTTAGATTATGCCCACGGTCACGGCCTGGCCCTGTCCGGCTATTCTTATGAAAAAGGCATCAACGAAACCGTGGCTGAAGAGACAAAGGACTATATCGTGCAGATTGAAATCCCCATCCTCGCCTGATAATTACCTTTTCAAAAAATCGCTGAATCCCTTCCAATGTCATTTAGTTAAAGTTGCCGCAGGCCCCAAGGGCTCCATCTCCTGTCAGGGTTCAGAATTTCCAAACGTTCCGAAGAACCCGAAAAACAGGTTTCTTCTCCATGGCATTAATTCACCCTGACAGGAGACGGCATAGTTCTTCGCTTACAGAGCCAGGACAGGCTAAATCAGTTTCTTTACGTATTCCCCGATATCCGAATCTTTGCACCCTGCAAAAAACAGTTCCTTAAAATGCTCTCCTGCAACAGCGCCTTTGACAAGTTCCGGGTCAATGCCGTCAAGGCACTGGGTAAGAGGGCGCAGGGTTTTCAGCCGCACTTCATCCAGAATCCGCTTGTTGCGCATTTCCGGCTCCACCCGCTCCGGCGGATATCCCTGTCCATGGCCGAAGCCGAACAGCTTTTCAAAAACATACTGAAGATTCAGCTCGCCGCCCCATCCGAATCCCTTGGCAAAAGGAATGGCCACGGCATTGCCGTCATTTACATGGGCAAAGGTGTAAGCGTCCACAGGGTCTTCCACATGGCCGCAGATCACTCCCGGGAAGCTGTTCATAGCCAGCATGGCTCCCTCCCCCGTGCCGCAGCCGGTGATCACATAGTCCGCCGCGCCGCTGTTAAGCAGGATGGCGCCTAAAATGCCGCACTGGACATAGGTCAGCTGGGCCTTGTCATCCGCCCCGTACATGCCGTAGTTGTCTACCGTGTGGCCCATGGGGACAACTACCTTTTCCAGAGCAGACAGAATCAGCCCGTTCTTGGCTGCCTGACTGTTTTCATTGATCAATGCAATCTTCATATATTCTCCTTTCCTTCCTTCTTGCTGTCAGGCGTTTGAAAAACGCCGGAACTTATACATGCAGGATTGCTTATGTTCTATCTCCCCTATGGGCGGACCAGCCTGCCTAAAGGGGAAACGTACCTATATCATAACATACCTCAGCCAATAACTGCAAGCAATCTTCTGGAAAGTAAATCTCCATGAACCCGGCGGAGGGACGATGCAAGTCTTTCCATTTTTCCTGTTTTATCATTCATTAGGCTAAAGTAATATTTTGAAAAATATGGTAAACTGTTGTAGCATAAAACAAATTATTACAGTGTCAGGAAAAAACTTATCCCTTCCAGACACAAAAGGAGCGTCATATGTCCATCATTTTCAACGAGAAGACAAAAACCATTACTCTTCACACCAAAAATACGTCCTACCAGATGAAGATCGGCAATCTGGATTATCTGCTGCACCTTTATTACGGTCCCTCCATTCCGGATGAAGATATGAGCTGCCTGATTATGCAGTATGACAGGGGTTTTTCCGGAAACCCCTATGAATCACGCAGTGCCCGTACTTTTTCCCTGGATGCCCAGCCTCAGGAATTTTCCACCCAGCAGCAGGGAGATTTCCGCACCTCCAGCATTGAGGTGGTTAACAGCGACGGAAGCTATTCTTTCCATGGCAAAGCAGTGAATTACAAAATATCCAAAGGCAAATACCAATTAAGCACTCTCCCATCCGTTTTCGCAGGCCGGGATGATACGGCGGACTCCCTGGAAGTCACTCTCTGTGATGTCGTGAGCAATATTCAGGTGACCCTCCTTTACGGCGTTTTTGAAGAGGCTGATATTATTACCCGCGCCGTAAAAGTGACAAACCACGGAAAAAATCCTGTCTATTTAAAGAAAATCATGTCCATGTGCCTGGACTTTTTAAATGGGTCGGATTTGGATCTTATAAGCCTTCCGGGACGCTACGGCCAGGAACGGCAGGTGGAGCGGCAGGCCATGACTCACCATATCCACAATATCGGCAGCGTCCGCGGCTCTTCAAGCCATCAGCAGAACCCCTTTGTGATCCTCTGTGACAGGGAGGCTGGGGAAGATTATGGCAGATGCTACGGTTTCTCCCTTGTTTACAGCGGCAATTTCCTGGCTGAGGCGGAACTGGATCAGTATGATCAGCTGCGCTTTGTCATGGGGATCAATCCCAAGCAGTTTCTGTATGAGTTAAAGCCAGGGCAGGTTTTCGAATGCCCTGAGGTTGTCATGGCTTTCACTTCCCACGGCTTTACTGCCTTAAGCCATCTGTACCACGATTTTTACCGAACCAACTTATGCCGCAGCAAATTCGTAAGCCAGGTGCAGCGCCCTGTGCTGATCAACAGCTGGGAAGCGGCTTTTATGGATTTTGACGATGTAAAGCTGGTGGAAATTGCCAAAGCCGCCAAGAACATGGGCGTGGATCTGCTGGTTATGGATGACGGCTGGTTCGGCAAGCGCGACGACGACAACAGCGGCCTGGGCGACTGGTTTGTCAATGAAACCAAGATCAAATGCGGGCTTCACAAACTGGTAGAACAGATCAATGATCTGGGCATGAAATTCGGGATCTGGTTTGAACCGGAGATGGTTTCCGAGGACAGCGATCTGTACCGCGCCCATCCTGACTGGGCCATGGAGATTCCCGGCCGCCACGCCGTCCGCAGCCGAAACCAGATCGCCCTCGACATGAGCCGCCGGGATGTCCAGGATTATCTCATTGAAAAAGTCAACGCCATCCTGGATGACGCCAATATTTACTATGTAAAATGGGATATTAACCGCTCCCTGGCTGACATATGGTCCAATGCGCTGCCGCCGGAAAAACAGGGGGAAGTTTACCACCGCTACGTCCTGGGACTGTACCGGGTTATGGACAAGATTATCCTGACCCATCCGGACATTCTGTTTGAAGGCTGCAGCGGAGGCGGAGGCCGTTATGACCCGGCCATGCTTTCCTATTATCCCCAGTACTGGGTCAGCGACAACAACAATCCTATTGACCGGTTAAAACTCCACTATGGCACTTCCTTCGTGTACCCTACCTGTACCATGGGAGCCCATATTTCCGACAGCGGCAGATTTGTCCCCCTGGAGACAAAAGCGGTTGTGGCCATGTGCGGAACCTTTGGCTATGAGCTGGATGCCACCCATCTCTCTAAGGAGGAGCTTGCCATCTGCAAGGAGCAGAGCCAGCGTTTCCGCAAATATTACCACATTACGTTTAAAGGAGACTTTTACCGTCTCACCAACCCGTTTCAGATGGGCAATATGACTGCGTGGCAGCATGTGACAAAGGACAAAAAGGAGTCCCTCTTAAGCGTGGTGGTAACAAACCTGACCTGCAACGGCCCCCAGGAATATATCCGCGCCAAGGGCCTGGATGCGGATGCCTTCTACTCCATAAACGGCGGCCCCCAGATCCGTTCCGGCTCTTCCCTGATGAACGCCGGAATCCCCATTAACCGGGAGGTGCCTGAGTATTCCGCATTCCAGTTCCATCTTGTAAGACAGGACGAAGCATAAAACAGCCATCCCCCAAAGCCTGTTTTCAGCCGGCTTTGGGGGATGGCTTATGTATAGTCCCTACTTTTTCCGTTCATTTATCTTCCTGATCTCCTCAGGGTCAAACTTATACTGGTGATCCCTGGTGAGAAGCCCGTTAGTCTCTTGCTCCACGTCTGTCAGCTGGGTATAGCAGAAACCGCTTAACAGATCGGAATCATAGATGGAATCCACGATCCTCCCGTACTCTTCCAGGAAATCGTCTCTGGAGGCGGAGGTATACCCCCAGTCCCCTTTTCCCTGTTCCGACAGGGCCTGGTTTTCTTCCCCGGGTTCCGCCTCTTTCGCCACGGCAATGCCGCCGCACTCTGTCAGCACTACAGGCTGCCCTTGGTAGGTGCTTCCCTTGGCAAAGGTCAATTTTTCCATAACCAGATGCAGGGTATCCACCTGTTTTAAGCAGTCCCGAAACACTTTATGCTGCTCGGCGTCTTCTTTTTCCCCGTGCTTATAACTGTGAATCGCACAGATATCCGTCTCGGTCATCTCCCACCCGTCGTTGGAAATTACCAGGCGGGTAGTGTCCAGCCCTTTGGCCAGGTAGTAAAGCCCCCGGGAAAAGTCCTGCTGCTGCCTGCTGCTGTAGATTCTGGGAACCCCCCAGCTTTCGTTAAGCATTCCCCACACCACGATGCTGGGATGGTTGTAGTCCCTCTGGATAACATCCATCCACTCCCTGGCAAATGCGGCTGCCGCCTGGGGGGTATAAGACCAGAAACTGGCCATGGCCTCCCAGACCAAAAAGCCCATTTTGTCAGCCCAGTACAGAAATCTGGGGTCTTCCACCTTCTCATGCTTGCGGCATCCGTTAAATCCCATCTCTTTTGATTTGCGAATGTCCTCCTGATAATCCTGGTCTGACGGAGCCGTTACCAGCCCCTCCTCCCAGTACCCCTGATCCAGCAAAAGCTTGTGGTAATAGGGCTGGTTGTTCAGGTAAAGCTTCCCGTTCTCCACATGTATTTTCCGCATCCCGAAATACGTTTTGACGCAGTCCGCCATGGCGCCGCTTACGCCTTCATCCACCTGAACCTCCACATCATAGAGAATAGGGGTTTCCGGTGTCCAGTAATTTCCTGTAAAATGGAAGGAGCCTTCCATTGCCTTTTTCCGGAAAACATCTACAGTCAGGCTGTTGTACAGGGTGTTGCAGACCATGTTCCCATGGAAAATCTCCTCATCTCCCAGCCGCACCTTGATATGCACCCGGCACGGCAGAGCGGAGCATTCCGAAAGGCGGTAATCAATTTTCACGGTTCCCTCGTCAATATCCGGCGTAAAGTGCATCCACGAAAGGCTGGTGGCAGCTACCGGCTCCAGCCAAACGCTCTGCCAGATGCCGGTGCTGGGAGTATACCAGATAAACTTGGACTCCTCCTCCCAGAACTGTTTCCCTCTGGCGATCTTTTCATCCTTTAAGGGATCATTTACCTCCACCCGCACCTGCTCCTCCTCCCAGGTCAGATACGGAGTGATATTGAAGGAAAACGGCGTCTGCCCTCCTGTGTGGCTTCCCACGCAGCTTCCGTTGACATACACGTCGCATTGATAATCCACTGCCCCGAAATGCAGCAGCACCTGCTGCTCCGCCCAGTCTTTTGGAACTGTAAACGCCCTTTCATATGTGACATGATCCTGCGCAATTCTCTCGCCGATCCCGCTTAATTTGCTCTGACACACAAATGGAACCTGAATTTCTGTCTTCCTGCTGCCCAGTTCAAAGGACCATCTCCCATTCAGATTCATCCACTGCTCCCGGACAAAATCCGGGCGCGGATATTCCTGTCTCATTTTTTGATCCTCCTCTATTTTATACCTGACTGCGTAAACCCTCTTACAATATATTTGTTTGCAAACATAAAGATAATCATAACCGGAAGAACCGATACCACGGTGGATGCCATCATCAGGCCCGGATTGGTGTAGTTTTCCCCAAGCACCAGGGATGCTATGCCTAAGGTAATGGTCCTGCTTTCATTTTTGCTGATAACCAGGGACGGCCATAGATAGCTGTTGTAAAGTCCCAGGAACGTGATGAACGCCTGGGTCACAATTACCGGCTTTACAGACGGAACTACGATATGCCACAGTACCTGGAACACGTTGGCGCCCTCCACAAAGCCTGCCTCCTCCAGTTCCTTGGGAAACGCCAGAAGGAACTGGTAGATCAGGTAAATGCACATAACGCCGGAGCCTGACGGCAGGATCAGGGGCCAGAAGGTGTTAAGCCCTCCCAGCTGTTTAAAAATGTAAAACAGCGGGAAAAAGGTTACGATCTCCGGGATGGCCATGGCCCAGATCAAGGCTACCAGAATAAACTTTTTGCCCGGCACCGGAAGCCTGGCCAGGGCATAGGCAGCCAGAACGCTGGTGACGATCCGCAGCGCCGTGCCGGCAAACGTGACAACCGCCGTGTTGCCCAGCCACCGCATCACCGGCGAAGTGGCCGTATTGTGAAACAGCTCGTTATAGTTCTCCATGGTCCATGCCTTAGGCAGCAGCGTGGTAGAAGTGACAGACTCCGCGATTCCTTTAAAGCTGGTAAAAACCATGAACATCAGCGGCAAAAGGAATATGTAGGCGACAATACAGGCAATGATGATCAGAAATATTTTGTTAATTTGCTTTGCTTTCATAATTCCCTCCTTTTACCTCAGCTCTTCTTTTTCCTTTGTCAGGTAATACTGCCCTATGGAGCAAAGCACAATGACGATCCCCATGAGAATGGTCATGGCGCTTCCTACGCCCAGATCGTTCCGATCCATAATGGTGGACGTTATCATCATGATCATAGGCTTCGTGGTTTCGCCCGGCCCGCCCTGGGTCATCAGCCTTGGCTGTCCGTACACGTTAAAGGAGGCGATAATCGTGGTCATCAGCACGAAGAAAAACACGTTCTTGATTCCCGGGAAGATGATATAGCGCAGCTGGGTGCCGAATCCTGCGCCGTCAATGGAAGACGCCTCGTAAAGCTGGGTATCAATCTCATTAAGGGCATTGACAAACAGCATCATATTGTAGCCGATGGTCCACCAGATGGTTGCCACTGTAAGGGAAACCCACACAAAAGGCTGCTGCTCCATCCAGGGAATGGCTTTTTTGATGATCCCCATATTGATCATCATGTTGTTCAGATATCCGCCGTTTCCTTTCATCAGCCAGACGAAAACTGCCGCGACGGCTGTTACGGAAACCGCATAGGACGCAAAATAAATGGTTCTGAAAACCCCTTTTACATTTGTCCGGGAGCCTGTCCAGAAGAAGAGCCAGGGCAAGGCTTCCAAGTACCAGAAACGGGGTGGTCAAAAGCACAAAGATCACCGTGTTCTTCATGCCCAGCCAGAAAGACTTGTTATACATGGAGGAGGAAAACAGGACTTTCATATAGTTTTCCAGCCCTACAAAGCCCTGATTTCCCTTTACAAGGCTGTATTTGCTCAGACTCATGACAAGTCCGTACAAAAAGGGTATCAGCCAGAACATCAGAAAAAACAGGATAAAAGGCAGTACAAACAAAACGGCTGTCGTTTTTTTCTTAATCATCTATCGACCCTTTCCGGCTGCTCTGCAGCCATACGGGGCCCAAAAGGGCCCCTTTCACAATTAACAGGACGGCCTTACTCACTTGCAGATTATGGGGCTTGGAACCGTTTTGTCAGACTCTACTGCTCAGACAGCTCAATGGCTATTTCGGTGGCATTCTTCAGTTCTTCCATCAGCTGCTCCCTGGTTAGATCCGGAGTCTGCAGCACCAAGGACCACACGTTGGCATTGACGTATTTCACCTGCTCGCGGATGTTGTAGATGGCGGGAAGGATCATGGCATTGTCAAAAATCTCGTAGTTAACTGCGGCTACCGGATACTTTTCAGGCTGTTCTTTCACCTTCTCCATAGTTGCAAGATGGATGGGGGCCTGGCCGGAATCGGCCCAGTTAAGCATTACGTCCGGCTGGTATGCATATTTCATGAATTCGGCGATTCCGTCCAGCTTTGCCTGGTCGGTTACCTCTGCGGAGACTGCAAACGTGTGGCCGCCTGCCGGCACGCACGGCGTATCTCCGTAGATCTGGGGAAGGGTCCCGATTCCCAGATTGTCGCCTAAGATCTCTTTGGCAGTCACGTATTTCCAGGGCCCTGTAAGGCACATGGCGCTTTTTACATTGGCATTGTCCGTGGATTCATTTACAAAGGTGTTGTAATGATCCTGATCTCCCAGGCCCGCAGCGCTTAAATGATCCTTGTAAATAAGATCATGCACTTTCATAAATGCGTCACACACTTCTTCCGTGTCCATTTTAATGTGCTCGCCTTCCACCCAGCTGCAGCCGGACTGCCCCAGAGCAGTCATCCACGCCCACTGATGATCGCCTGTCAGAGGAAGGCCCATGGGATATACCTGGGTATTCTCGGAATCAAGCTTGTCTCTCAATGCAATCATGTCTTCATACGTCTCAGGAGGCGTCTCTGTCAATTCTTTATTGTAGAAAAACGTTTCTGCGTACAGATCCAGAGGGAATGCAAATACGCCGTCATCATATTTGGCATAGGTCTGGGTAATGGGATGCCAGTCATTCTCAAACGAAAGGCCGGCTTTGTCATACAGATCGGAAACCTCCCTTAAAAGCCCCATGGCATGGTAGGTGGAGATCCAGTCCGCATGGATAATAAGCATGTCGAAATTGTCGGATTTGAATTTGGTGTAGTGATCCGAGTCCTGAAGCTGCTCGATAAAATACTGGTCCTGGGACTCATTAAACCCGTCCACGATCTTGCTCATATAAGGACCGTCGCCGCCTGTAAATCCGTTAATAAAAGTGATCTTTGTTTTTCCCGCCGCATCCGCCGAAGACGCGCCCCCTGACTGGGCTGCGCTTTCGCCGCCTGTGGCAGTGCCTGAACTTTGGGAACCTCCTCCGCATGCGGTCAGTGAAAATGCCATAACGCCTGCCAGTAATGCTGCTGCTGCTTTTTTCATCTTTTTCTCCTTTTCTTTGTGCCTTTCCGGTAATTTAGTACGAATAAAATGTAATAAAAATGCCGTGAAATGGCGGTTTTAATAGGCCTTAACAAAAGTTACCGAAACCTTGTAGTTTTATGCTAGCATATATCCGGCATATTGTCAATAAAATTATATATTTTTTTGCTATGATTGTCAATTATGACAATTATGTATGGCGTATTCTTTATTTCTGTTTGTTTTTATTATAATAATTATGTAATAAAAAGACGGTTTTAGGACATTGAAAAATAAAATAATGTAAAAAAAGAGAAAATTTTTATTTTTTGCCTATTTTCTCAGGAAACCTCTTGATTTTTTTTTAAATTGATGTACACTTGCCTTATTTGGAAAATATGTCTGCAACAGGCAGACGGGCAGAATTTTTGACAATTTGGAAATATGACATGGAAAAAAATGATCCGAAAGCCGCCAGGCAGAAAGAAATGAGAATGAGGAGAACGGGTATGAGACATTTACATATTTCTACCATTATCGGGAGCACCGTGGATCAGGAGACACAGATTGCCCTGATCAAAAAAACAGGCTTTGATGGTTTTTTCACTTCTTTTGATGGGACGGAACCCATTGATTCATGGGCAAAAGCCGCCAGGAAGAACCATCTGACCTTTGAGACGGTTCACGGGCCCTTTGCAGATGCCAACCGAATGTGGGAGGACGGGGAACAGGGCGACCAATATCTGGCATTTTTAGAAGGAACCATAGATGTGTGCAGCCGGATTGAAGTGGACAAATATATTCTTCATGTAACTGTGGGCAATACGGCTCCGCCAGTGTCCCCGCAGGGCCTTGAGCGTTTCCGGCAGCTTTGCGATCATGCCAAATCCCAGGGAGTTTCCGTCTGTTTCGAAAACCTGGAGCCTCTTCCCCACCTGGAAGCCGTCATGGATTTCATCACAGACCCCTATCACGGATTCTGCTGGGACATCGGCCACAACGCCTGCTATTCCCCCCATATTAACATGCTGGACAAATACGGCCCGCGGCTGAAATGCCTTCACATTCACGACAACCGGGGAGTCACCCGCCCCGGGGACATTGATTACCGGGACGATCTCCATCTGCTGCCTTTTGACGGGATTTTGGACTGGCAGTGGTTTGCAGGCCGGTTAAGGGCCTGGAAGTATGATGGTCCCATTACGCTGGAAGTGTCGTGCCTGGGCAGCGCCGGATATCAGATTATGACTGCAGAGGAATATCTGGCGGAAGCCTACAAGCGGGCGCAGATGCTTAGGGATCTGATAGACTGCGGTTCTCCGCAGCCCTGTTAAAGCTTTCTAGTACTGCATTGCGGAAATAACGGTGAAAAAAGTACCAGATGTCTGCGTCATCTGTGCGTCTGCAAAGCGACGGCGTAGTGGTGCCTACGTCTAGCTTTGCAGAC
>CAMUJH010000038.1 GCA_947089145.1 uncultured Hungatella sp.
TGAATGTATCAAAATTCTTGTAGTATTGTAGGTCAGTTCCCGCCTCTTCCATTTGTCCAACATAAACCTTCACCGCCAAATAGATTTCTCTCCGGTCAAGGCGATGGCGGGTGCCGTTGATTACCCGCCCTTTTCCCACATAGCCCCGGTAGTACTCGAAGGCTTTAGCTTTGCCACGCTTCTTGGGATAGACGGCATATATTTTCTCAAAGTCCTCTTTGTCCTGCTGCAAAGCTGTCTTTGTGTCAGGCTCTGGGGTCTGATTTTCCTCTTTGGGGGTCTCTCGCTCGCCATCAGGAGAGCAAGATAGATTACTGTTATTTGTTAAATATTGTTTCTTTACGAACTTTCGTTCCTGCTGTTTTGTCTTGTGTTATCCCTGTTTATATCAATACTGCTACCAAATAGGCTGCTGTTCTATGGCCGTCCGTTTCTTACTCTCTGTCTATAGCACTTTTAATTTCTGGTATTCAGCTTATTTCCCCGGTCAATCCTGCACAGCAAATCATTTTCCTGTTTCCGCAATTCCACCAGATCAGGAGCGGTAATTGTGATGCGCCCGCTGTCAATCATCTTCTGGAACATATACCGCTTCTAAACAATTTAAGTTTGTCACAAGACTAAAAAGCGCCTGCAAAGATTGCAGACGCCTTAAAATACGATATAATGGAATTATCCCTCTTGATACGAAGATCCAGGGAACGTTTTTCGCTGTGTTTTATCTAATGCGCCATACTCTTTTAGGCATGAAATAATTCTTTTTCAAGGCTTATTACTTCCTCAATAGATATTCCTGGAACATACTCGGCAATTTGCTTGGCAGAAAAATTTCCAGAACTTATCATTATTTTAGCTGTATTCATGGCTTGTCTTTTTTCCGTTTCCTTTCTTACCTTCTCCTCAGTTTCCTTTCTTACCTTCTCAGTCGCCTCTCCCACTTTTTCATGCTTAAAAAGCTTTCTCATCTGTTCCTTCCCCAGCTTGTCTGATAGAGCTTTCAGCCATATATGGCTCTCATCGCTTAGTTCTCCTGTAACGATAATCTGAGTCGGAAATAAGACCTTATCCAATACATAATAAACTCCTGGATACGGCCTTCCAATCCCAATGCCGTGATCCGCAAAGTAGCGAAATAATCCCTCTGGTTTCCCCTCCCTGACAATGGATACGGTAATATCATCTGCCTTCCTCTCGTCTACGGTATCCCCATATGCTTTATATAAACTGGCATAAGCACCTGTCTTAAAAAATGTATCAATATTCAGATGATCGTCATGTTTTGGAAATGCGGTTGTTACCGCTTCCAGATTATTAAGATCTGTTCCCAATATCCATTTACATAAGTCTCCTGCATGGTCAGGCATTTTAAAAATCTCTCGTAATATTTTTCAGCCATCTATAGCTTTTGTAATGCCTGTAAATAAAAGGCATCTTCACAAATTCATCCAGGCAGATAAGAAAATAAACGGTCAGCGGAGGCAGCCTCAGCACAAAAGCGCTAAAAAATCCCAGCGGAACCGAAAAGAGCCACATGTCTATCACGTCACAGACAAATCCCCACCGGGAATCGCCGCCGGATCGGAAAATGCCGCATATGATCGTGGTATTCATTGCCTGTCCCAGAACATAGTACATATTTATGTAGAGCATTCCGCTTAAATATCCCCTGGCCGCATCTGACAGATCAGCCAGGTTCATAAACACTGGGCGCAGAAGAAAAATCAAAAGCCCTCCCACAATGCCGCTTGCAAAAGTAATCCTGCAGAACCGGGACGCATCCGCCTTTACGCTTTCCATACGGCCCTCGCCGATGGCCTTGCCCAAAAGTATGGCGCCCGCATTGGCAAGTCCGAAGCACACCACGGTGCCCAGATTCCTTGCCACAATCACCACGGCGTTGGCAGCCACCATATCGCTTCCCAGATGTCCCATAATAACGGAATACATAGAAAAAGCCAGTCCCCAGGACACCTCATTGCCAAAAGCTGGAAGAGAATACTTCATAAAATCCTGGAAAAGGACTTTGTTGTGGCGCACCAGAAGGCCTGGCCGGAAACGAATAACCGGAAAGCGGCAGGCATCCGCCATGCAGATGGCAAGCTCCACGCCCCGGGCAATGGCAGTGGCCAAAGCAACGCCTATGATTCCCATCTGAGGAAGCCCGAAAAGGCCAAAAATAAATACTCCATTCAGGACAATATTTAAAATCAGGGCAGACGCATTGGTAAAGGTAGCAAAGACAACACGCTCAATGGAGCGCATGGTGCATAAGTATACCTGGGAAATGCTCATAAAAAGATAGGAAACCCCTACGATCCTCAGATAGGGCATACCGGCCTCAATCAGCTCCTGCTCTGATGTAAAAATCATCATCAGCACCTGCGGGAAAAAACATGCCATGACGAAAAAGAACGCGGAAACAGGAATAGACAGCCTCATGCCGATTCCCATAATCTCCTCAATGGTCCTGGTATCCTTTTTCCCCCAGTACTGAGCGGCCAGCATGCCGATGCCTGAGGATATGCCGGCATACACCAGATTCAGGATAAACATAATCTGGCTGGCCAGGGAGCCGGCGGAAAGCGCCGTCTGGTTTACCCATCCCAGCATAATCACGTCAGCAGAACTGACTGCGGCAGTAATCAGATTTTGGATCACAATGGGAAATGCCAGACGGAACATGTCCCTGTAAAATGAAGATGCTTTTTTTGCTGTGCTGCACATAGAAAATTCCTTTCTCTTTCCTGCCTGCATGTTGACAGGCAGAAAGGCGTTCTTTTTGTATGTCATAACGGCCCAAAAGCTATGGAACCTCTGTATCCCGGCAGCATTGGGCTGTAATGGCATAAGGCTGCGGCAAAATACAGTTGCAAATCCATTTTCAAGTGATATAATGGCAGACAAAAACAAAGGGGAGGCATTGTCATGAAAAATGACTATCAAAAGACCATCTATGCCTGTTTTGCAGGCTACATCGTTCAGGCTGTAGTAAACAATTTTGTACCGCTGCTGTTTATCACCTTTGAAACCGTCTACCACATTCCTCTGCAGCAAATTACCATGCTGATCACCATCAATTTTGCGGTCCAGCTTCTGGTGGATCTGCTGTCTGCAGGTTTTGTCGATAAAATCGGCTACCGGGCTTCCATTGTCATAGCCCATTTATTTGCTGCAGCCGGATTAGGGGCTTTGACGATTCTTCCGGGATTATGTTCTGATCCGTTTGCAGGCCTTCTGACGGCTGTCATCCTTTACGCTGTAGGCGGCGGGCTGATTGAGGTGCTTATCAGCCCCATTATGGAAAGCTGTCCCACAGAGAACAAGGAAAAAGCCATGAGCCTGCTGCACTCCTTTTATTGCTGGGGCCATGTAGGAGTAGTGCTGATTTCCACTGCATTTTTTCAGATATGCGGCATTGAAAACTGGAAGGCACTGACTCTGCTGTGGATCTTGATCCCCGCAGCCAATGGCCTTATGTTTTTAAAAGTCCCCATGGCTCCTTTGACAGAGGGCGGAAAGCCTGGAATGTCCATAGCCGCTTTATTTAAAGAGAATGTGTTCTGGGTTTTGATGCTGATGATGATGTGCGCAGGAGCCAGCGAGCAGTCCGTAAGCCAGTGGGCCTCAACCTTTGCCGAAAAGGGCCTGGGCGTAACCAAGACTCTGGGCGATCTGGCCGGGCCTATGGCATTTGCCGTTCTTATGGGAAGCTCCCGGGCATTTTACGGGAAATACGGCCATAAGATAAATCTGGACCGCTTTATGCTTGGCAGCAGCGCCTTGTGCGTTCTCTCCTACTTATGTGTCTCCCTGGCGCCTTCCCCTATGCTGTCCCTGGCAGGGTGTGCCCTCTGCGGGCTGTCAGTGGGCATCATGTGGCCCGGAAGCTTCAGCAAGGCCTCTGCTCTCATGAAACATGGCGGTACCGCCATGTTCGCCCTTCTGGCCCTGGCAGGCGACGTGGGATGTTCCGTCGGGCCTACCCTGGTAGGATATGTCTCCGCCGCTGCCTCCGGCAATCTGAAGGCCGGAATCCTTGCTGCCATTGCCTTTCCGCTGCTGCTGATTCTGGGGATGGCGCTGCTCGGGAAATCGGCCCGCTCCTAAATTTCTGTAATCTTCCCGGCTGTTTCCCTTGCCTTCTCCAGCAAAGCCTCCTCCCGCTTCTCCTGGTACTCATCCAACAGGTGTTCAATCCGTTCTGCCAGCTGTTTTGTCACCTGAAATTTCTCCGCCAGGCGAAGCTTTTTCTCATATTCTTCCAATATCCTGTCACACCGCCGTACCAGATCGTGGACTCCCTGACGGGTAATGCCCTTCTCCTGGGCGATCTCGCTTAAAGATAAATCGTGGAACACCACGTCCTCATAAATTTGACGCTGGTGCTCTGTTAAAAGTTCTCCGTAAAAGTCGTATAAAAGTCCCTGCCAAACAATCTTTTCCATTTTCATCACCAATGTCAGCATATCGAAAATCCATCCAAGTGTCAAGGAAAATAAAAAAGTGTGCGTCTTGACGCACACTTGCGCCGGAGCGCAGCTGCGGCAGCAGTCATTTTCCTTTGCGCGGAGTGCGCATCCTCGCAGAGCGTTTTTATTTCATAGGACGCAATTTCCTATGAAATTAAAAAGAGAAAGCCACGCTTGTCCTGGCCTTCTCCCGCTTCATGCTACCCTTCCGGAATCTCTTCCCGCTCTTCAATCCGTTTTGTAATAAACCGCTCCACATCTTCCGCCGGAATCTCCAGAGGGATGGACAATTCCCTGTATAAGTTCTCCTTGGCTTTCTTTAAATATCTTTCATCTACCTCTGTCAGCCGTTTTCCCCGGGCCATCCGATCCTTTTTCCGAAAATGCAGTGTCTTAATAATGCCGATCCACTCCCGGCAGTCACAGGTTTTTAATGCCTCTTTATATCTGGATTCCCTCTGCTTGTCATCTGCGATCCGCAGCTGATCCATATCCCGGATTCCGTCAATAAGCCTGTAAGCCTCTTCTCTTGACATAATCGGCCTTAAAACGCTTTTATTGCCCTCAACAGGCGTCATGATCCTGCTTCCTGCAACCCCCACTGGTTCCAGAACATAGTACAGCTTTTCCCTTCCTCCTTCCTCCGCAGACATAACCGTAATATCCCTTACCCGGCACACGCCGGTGGTGCCATAAACAATATACTCTCCTTTGCCAAACAATGTTCTCATCCTTTCTTCTAGTCAGTCAATGTAGCCGTTAACAGGATATGAATTATATTGCTTTCGTATTTTTATGACAATTGCTCCGTCCTCTTCCTGGATCTTCTCCTCGATCTCATACGTTGTCCCGCTCTTATCCAGTTTCCTGCAGTAGAGCCTTAAATCCTCCTGCGGATTCGCATCATGGCAGGTATCAAATCTTATGGTCTGCAGCAGACATGCACTGGCAATTCTTCTCATAAAAGTTCCTCCATTTCTCATTATGCCTTTATTTTAGCACTTTATTCAGAAAAATGTCAGTATTTTTTTGAAGTGTTGCTCAATTTTGTGGATTTTCCTAAGATCACATGCGCAGTTTCTTGTGCATCTTTTACAATCCAAGCCTATTTCCAAAAAACTGCCCTATCCCTGCCTTCCAAGAAGAATCTCCCCCAGCTCCTCCACGGTGGCCGCCGTCCTGCACACCCCGGCCCCTTCCAGTTCCTCCCTGCTTCCATACCCATATAAAACTCCCACACAGTCCATACCGTTTTCCCCTGCCCCGATGGCATCATGCTCCCTGTCTCCCACCATCACTGCCCCTGACACATCCTCAATCCCCGCAGTTTCAAGAGCATAGGCAATCACTTCCCCCTTTTTCACCCTTTTTTCATCCATGCTGGCGCCGCATACAAAATCAAAATATCCGTCCAGATGAAAATGCTCCAGAATCTGCACCGCAAACTTCTCAGGCTTAGAGGTGGCTACCACAAGAATCTTTCCCTTTGCCTTCAGCTTCCTAAGCATCTCTTCAATGCCGTCATACACCTGGTTTTCAAAAATCCCGGTGACTGCAAAGTATTCCCGGTACCTGCCAATGGCTTCCTGAGCCCTGTCTTCCGGAAAATCGTAGTACTTCATGAAGCTTTCCTTTAAAGGCGGCCCGATAAAAGGGCACAGCGCCCTTAGATCCGGTTCCTCAATCCCATAAGATTTCAAGGCGTACTGCACAGACCTGGTGATCCCTTCCATCGGGTCAGTCAGCGTTCCGTCAAGGTCAAACAATATGTACTCTCTCTCCATTCCTGCCTCCTCTCCTTTTTTCTGAATTTGCCAAAAGGACGCAGCTGTTGCTGCGTCCCCCTTATTTGTCAACAAATAACTAATTTAATTCGGCTACCACTTTCTTAAGAGCCTCCAAAGCATCATCAGGAAGCTTGTCATATCCCTCTTTTGCCTTTGCAAACTCCTCGATCTCATTGACACGGTCATTCATACGTGCCTTCAGCTGACCTACATACTCCGGATCATTCATATCCGGCACAAAGCCCTCCCAGTCAAGAATCTCAATATCAGAGAACGGTCCCCACTGATGGAACTTGGCTGTCCCCTCTACAATAGCCTCCAGAATGCCCAGGGTATCAGCCGGTTTTACCTTCTTGCCCATAAAATCGCCGGTGTTGACAATATAGCAGTCAACGTCCTTCTCTTCCACCAGCTTTTTAAACTTCTCATAGTCATTGGCCAGAGGATAAGTCCTGAACGGGTTGGCATAAGGAACCACAACCAGCTTGTTGGGGTCTACGCCGGGAGCCAGACGCTCTGCGGAAGAACGCTTGGTAGCCAGAGTCGCACCCATAACCGATGCCAGGGAAGCGCCCTTTAACTTCACTACCGGCGGAATGGTGGGATCTTTCATGATCCAGAAAATAGCGTTTACCGGAGCATCGATCTTGTCCACCCGGTTAGGCGACCACAGCTTTGACTTAATGGCGCGGCCGTTGCCGTTGCGGATGTCCTCGGTTACCAGCTGAATCTTGCCCTCCTCGTCCAGAGTCGCGGAGCAGTTCTGGGCAGTAAGAAGATATTTGTTATCTGCGCACCCTGTAGGATAATCGGCAGTCTTGTCAAAATACGTAGGCTCCAGGGCGATGGATGCACAGGTATCCGTGTTAATGATAAACGCGTCGTCGTGCAGAACCTTAATCTCATACTTGCCGCCGTGCTTTGCATGAGTCAGCGTAGACTTTCCGGAACCTGACAGGCCGTATACGGAAGCCACATACTTCTTTCCGCCCGGAAGCAGGTACTCTTTCTGTCCGCCGTGGCAGGAAGCATAGCCGTTGCGGTTGGCAATGGCCCAGGCCATGGTCAAAGTGCCCTTCTTGTGCTCGCCGAAATATCTCATGCCCAGGATGCAGGCGCAGTTAGTCTCCGTGTTAAAGTAGCATAAAGTCTTCTTCTGCGGGTCAGACAGGCAGTCCAGAGAAACATTGGGACGGTCGGAACCTGTCCACTGAGGATCAGAGAAAATGAAAATATCCGCTTCTTTGCCATCGCCTACGGGCTTGGAATTCTTGTACATCTTCACATACTCATCAGACATATACTGGAAGTTCAGCATCCAGTTATACATGATGTTTTCCTCGCCCTCAGGAATCAGAAGGTGTGCCTTTACCATGAATTCCGGATCAAGGCCTACAAAAACCTCTGCATGGTACATGGTTTTCCAGCGGGACTCATAGACAGCATCCATGGCCACCCTGTCAAGGGCTGCACAGTTAACCCCTGGCTCGCCGGCAATGCGGCGGGCAGTTGCATAGCGACCGGTGATAGCTCCGTCGTTGAATAAAAGAACCTTGGCGTCCTTCTCAAGGCCGAATTCCTCACCTCTATATACAGGCATGTCCGTAACAACCGTTCCCGGAGAATTCTTTGCTAACTCATAAGCCTCTTTCAAGGTATTTACCTTAACGACATTGTTCCCATAAAATGCAGCTTCAATGATAGATCTGGTGGTGGAAAAGCCCGGCTTCCCTAAGCCGATCTCGCTAATCGGGTAATAAGCTTTTGTTGACATGATAATCCTCCTTAATTATGAAAAAACAAAAATTCCATTTCATTATCTCACTTTGTGAAGAAAAAGTCAATGAAATTTTTTCCAGACGTCCAATATGGTTTCCTTACGATTCTTGCAAGCCAGCAGGGCAGACAAAGCCGGATTCACTATTAACGGCCGGTTCCGGCAAGCGGCTCCATGCATACCAGCCGGATGTCCTTCAGCGCGCGGACTCCCGTCTGAGCTTTCAGGCATTCCCCCTCCGGCTCTCTCCCCAAAGCCCACATTACTAGCGCATAGGGCAGATGCAGCCCTGCCGCATGGCTGAATGGATATCCCCCTCCAAATCTGGCATTCATCTCCAGCACGTAATACGTCCCGTCCTCCTCCAGGATATCCACATCAAGGTTCCCCCGATGGCGCACAAGGGCGGACAGGCTTCTTCCCAGGTCTTCCAGCCAGGGAATCTCCACAGTCTCCGCCTCGTCCGTCTCCCCTGCCCGCATGGCTCCTTTTCGCTTAACCACCACAGTGCAGAAGCGTCCCTCCAAATCATTGACCACGTCCAGCCCCAGCTCTTCCCCCCTGATCTCCTCCTGAATAATCACGTTGGCCCTGTCTTTGGCCGCCTCATATTTTAAGTAGCTCTCCCCAATCTCCCGCCGGATCTTTCTGTCCAGAATCAAAAGCTCCTGCTCATCATCTGCCTGGTACACGGACAGGGACCCCATCCCCCACCGCGGCTTCAGTATAAACGGATAAGCGGCTGTTCCTTTCCTCACTTCCTCCACTGCGTCTGCGGCATCCAGCCAGCTTCTCGGCGTCTTGATATTTTCTTTTGCCAGGGCTTTATAAGTCTTCCACTTGTCATTGCATATTTCCACAGCCTGGGCGTCTGCCGTCACCACGATGGTTCCCTGGCTCTCAAATCTCTCCCTGGCAGCGGCAAGTACCGGAAGGTCGATATCAAAAAGAGGAATCAAAAGCCTGATTTCCCATTTTCTGCAGTAATCAAGCAGAAACGGAATATATTCCTGGCTGTAAATCAAAGGGGTTACCGCTGTTTGGTCCGCCGCAAAAAAAGCGGGGCTCACTTTGCTGTTGGCCGCATGGACCAAGCCCGGCTCGCCTGCCATCCTAAGAGCCTCCTTAAAATATTCCACCAGATACGTCCGCCGTCCTGCGCTTGTAAGCAATATATTCATTTCCTCTGTCTCCTTGTTCTTTCCGCTATTACGGCGAGCCCCTTATATATCTGCGGCAGCCTGGCCTCCAGACAGATATAAAAACGGGTGCGGCCTGTCAGTTCCCTGAAATATCTTCGGTATTTCCTGCTAAGGACCGCATCATAATGCCTGGTATTTACCTTGGTCAAAAACCAGATCCTCCTGGCAGCGCTTTTTGCCGCCTGATGAAACCGTCTGTCAGTGGCGCGGTCAAAGGCTTTATAGGTCTGCCTCATGTCTTCCCGGTATTTTTTCTGCCTGGCTTCATAATCCCCCCGCTTTCCCTCTGCAGTCCAGGAAGATGCCCCGCCCACGCGGTACACGCTCATGTCCTTATCCAGGTAGTAGCCGTATCCCGAAGCAGCCGCCATCAGCTGCAGCGGCGTATCTCCAACCGGGCATTTTGTATAGTAAGACGGCAGGCTTTTCACCATTTTTGTCCGAAATACCATGGACGCAGTGGGATACCCGCAGCTTTTGTCTATAATCTCTTCTGGAAGCACCACCCGCTCTTTCCTGTAAGGCCGCATCCGCTTGTCCGACCTGGAGCCATCCACAGTAAGGATTCTGGCGCTGTGGAAGCACAGGCTGCAGTCCGGATGCCTTTCCATATAATCCACCTGGGTCTGAAGCTTCTCCACGTCCGTCCAGTAATCGTCACCCTCGCACATGGCAATATATTTCCCCCTTGCCCTTGGAAAATTAAATGCCCCGCTGGGGTTGGTAATTCCCCTGGAATACTGATTCTCTGTCTGCAGAATAGGCTTTATTATATGGGGATACCGTTTCTGGTAGCTTCGCACAATGTCCGCCGTCCCATCTGTGGAGGCGTCATCATAAACAAGGACTTCATATGGAAATGAAACCTTCTGCTTCAAAAATCCGTCCAGCGCCTTGCTTATATAAGGCCTATGATTATAAGTAAGGCAGCAAATGCTTACCAACGGCTCTTTCTCCGCCTTGCCTGCCATGTGTGTTCTGTCGCTCTCACTGCCCATCCGTTTTTGTCTCCCTTCCTCTGCTCTGTCCTGAACCTTTTCAGCCATTGCGCTTCCCCGTTTTCCCCGGCCCTTTTATAAGCCCCATCACATCCTCAAAACTCTCCAGCCGAAACGCCGCTGCCAGCAGCACATAGATTCCCGCGCCGCATATTACCTGAATCCCAAGCTTTATCCACGGGCTCCCAGGCAGCATTAGCCCAAGCCCGTACACTGCTGCGCCCATGGCCAAAGACGCTGCTGCTGACGGCAGGATATCCGCCCATTGGCTGAAAATCCCATATCCCAACAGCTTTTTATTAGGCCATGCATTGACAAATGTAGTCAGAAAATCCAGTCCTGCCTTAATGGATATGAGCACCAGGGGCCCGAACCAAATCCCCACCCCAAGGCCCATAAGCCCCATAGCCTTTTTCACAATCTCCAGTTTGAGAAACATATCGCTGCGTCCTGCCGCATTAATAGCCTGAAGGTTGGTAATGTGAATGGGCCAGAAAGAATATGCCACGCACATGATCCGAAGATAGGGCACGCAGGCCATCCACTTTTCCCCTAAAAGGGCCATCACCAGGGTATCCGCCACGGCGCACAGGCCAAACAGCATGGGAAGCACCAGAAAGGAACTGAGCCTTACCGCCCTGCGCAGCATATGCCTCATAGCTTGTGCATCCCCCTGCCTGGAAGAAAATGCCGGCAGAAGCACAGACTGAATGGCAGCTCCCAGGTTGCTGACAATCAGCTTGGGAAACTGCTCCCCCCGGTTGTAAATCCCCAGCACCTCCTCATTATATATCTTTCCCATAATCAGGCCGTATAAATTGTTAAACAGCGTGTCAATAAGAGAAGCTGCCAGAAGCTTCCATCCAAACCCCAAAAGTTCCCTGATGCTTTTCCATGCAAATAAAAAAGCCGGCTTCCAGGACACGGTAACAAACAAAACCAGCATCAGCGACACATAGTAAGTCAGCTGCTGCCCCACCATGGCCCACACTCCAAAGCCTTCATAAGCCATATAGATACTGACAATTCCCGAAATCACCGAAGCCGCAAATGTGGACAAAAACACTCCTTTAAACTCCATCTGCCTGGACACCCAGGCTGTCTGCACGGAAATCACTGCCCCGGGAAACAAGACAAGGGCCAGTACCCTGACAATCTTTAAAAGATCTTCTATCTCATAAAAATCCGCAATCTGCGGGGCCAGCCCCCAGAGAATGCCGTACATGGCCAAAGCTGCTCCAAGGCTGAAATAACACACTGACGAAAAGTCGGTTTCATCCGCCTTCTGCCTCTGAATAAGCGCTGTGCTGAACCCGTTCTGAACGATCACGTTGGCAATGGTAATAAAAATCATGATAATGCCCACTGTGCCGTACTCTGAGCGGGTCAGAAGCCTTGCCAGTATGATGGCCACCACAAACTGAATGCCCTGAGAACCGCCGTTCTCCAGGATCTTCCAGAACAATCCTGCAATCACTTTCTGCTTCATAGTTTGTCTCCTGAAGTATAACATAATTCTTACATTTCCCTTGCCAATACCTTTCATTTTACATGATTCCCCAAAAAATGTAAATCCTATATGGCTTTTTTCGCCTAAATGTGATAAATTAACACAGGAAACTATTGTTTAGGAGGTTTTTTGTATGAAAAAAACAAGGAAAATGCAGCTGACTTTGCTGTTGACCGGCGTCATGGCATTTAACAGCGCCTTATGTTCCCTTGCGGCGAATAATGTCGGCCCCGGCTTTGACCCAAAGCTTAATCCTGATATGCAGGAAGAAACCACGGCTGCAACCGAAGAGAATAACCAGACGTCAGAACCCGATACAACAGGGGTCGAAACCAGCAGCACTCAGCCGGCTGTAGGGGTTCTGCAGCAGCCCCGTCTGCAGACCACGGTGCTTTTAAGCGAACACCAGTGGTCCCAGCCATTTGTCAATGATCAGTGGTGCGATGCCGGAGATCAGACCTTTTACTCCATCTCCATTTTTATGGAAAATGCCGTAGGCAATATCCTCTACCGGGCTTACACGACTACCAATGGCTGGACAAACTGGGTTATGAACGGCCAGCAGACCAACATCCCTGCGGATTATGCCCCCATTGAGGCGATTCAGGTCCGTTTCAGCGGTGCTGCAGGCAACAATCACGACATTTATTACACCGGCCTTTTTGCAGACGGAACCCAGACCGGATGGGGCAAAAACGGCGCCACGGTAGGGTCCATGAACAAGGGCATGCCTTTAAAGGCTTTCCGTCTGGCGTTCTTCCGCAAGGGCGATACGCCTGATGTGGATTTTACCAATCCCGTAATATCCGAACATGCCGACGGCATCCAGGTTATTGACGGAGTTCTCCGGTATATTCACGGCGACGGCTCCAACTTTACCGGATGGGGCTGGCAGGGCAATGACCGCTACTATTTTGTTGACTCTTATCCTGTAACCGGCTGGCAGTACATAGACGGCTACAAATATTATTTTGCCGAAGACGGAAAACTGGTTCAGGATCTGGAGCCTCTCATCGGCGCCAACGGCCCCTTCCTCCTTCGGATCAATAAGGAGATGAACACCACCACGGTCTATGTTCAGGACGGAGGCAACGGATATATTATCCCGTTAAAATCCTTCTTATGTTCCTGCGGCGACGACACTCCTATAGGCACCTTCCGCACGCCGGAAAAATACCGCTGGCGTCTTATGAACAGCGGCGTATCCTGTCAGTACGCCACCAGGCTTGGTTCGGGGTTAAGCTTCCTGTTCCACTCCATTATCTATGACAGGGCGGATGTTAACACAATGTGGCCTGAGACTTACAACTATCTGGGCGTGGCCCGCTCCGCAGGCTGCATCCGTTTTTCCTCGGGAGACGCCAAGTGGATTTATGACAATTGTCCTATCGGCACCACGGTGGAGGTATACCAGTCTTTGATTCCTGGTCCCTATGAAAGACCTGCCATTGAAGCGGTGATTCCAAACGACCAGCATTGGGACCCTACAGATCCTGTGGCTGTCGCACAGTTTGGACAGCAGTAAGAATCTGATCTGCAGATTTTAAAAGAGCCGGAAAGCAGCAGCTTTCCAGCTCTTTTGCTTGTCCAAACAGGCTCTAAGGCGCCATTGTCAGCACATAGGTTTCTGACAGTACATTGGAATACAGGAATCGGTATCCCTCTGCCCCTGTCTCTTCCTTAAGCTTTTCCATCACTTCCCCGCTGTCATATCCGCTGCTCCAGAACTCACTGGTATCCACATACACCACCAGACCGTCTTTCGTATCCTTTCCCTTAAGGATCTCCTGAATCTGTTCAATCTTTTCCTCAGGCATAACATACAGCCCCTGAAATCTTGAAAGCTCCATAAGATCCTGAGTCAGCGGCGCATTCTCATAGTTGTCAATATACAGGCAGTACAGATCCCTGTATCCCTCCGCCAGCCGCACCCGCTCCTCATTCTCCGGAAAAAGATACCTGACATATCCCCGGCTAAACCCGTTCAAATACAAGGCTCCCACAAGCGCCAGAATTCCCGCCTGTACAAATTTCAGCGCCCTTGTTTTGCCAAAGCCCCAGCCTGTGACTTTCCTGACAGCCCACACGGCCAATATGCAGAGCAAAGGATAAAGATTGTAGATATATCTGACCCCGGTAACCACTGCCGCCATAGATACAGCCAGAAAAGACAGAACCCACACCAGCATCAGGGCTGCTGCCATGCGGTCGCAGCAGCTGATTTGGCCTGCCTCCCCTTTCGGTTTTTCCCTACCTTTTTTGAACCTTCTCCACAGACACCAGGCCGCCGTCAAAGCTGCCGCCGCTGCTGCCTGCCGGATTCTCCCTGAAAAGAAATCCATATTAATATCCGAGATATATGAAATCAGATTCCTGGCAATCACTGCGCCGTTCATAAAATTGTTCCGCGTCTCGTTAGCCACAAACTCGTCTGTCCTGGTCAGCTGAGTAATGCATGCAGGGTACGCCGCAGCCATCAGCCCCACGCTTCCCAGAAGGGCCGCGCTGTACACGGCGGCTTCTTTCCATCTGCGTTTCCAAAGCTTCCAGAGAACATAAACCGCTGAAAGGAAAAAAGCTATAAAGACAAAATAATACTGGGTCAGAAGCCCTGAAAACGTGACGGCGCAAATGAGAAAAAGCCGCTTTAAGCTTTGCCCCTCCTTTGCCATCTTCACATGAAGATACACAGTAACCATAGTAAAAAAGGTCATCATCATATACATGCGGATATAGATCGCCGTACTCAGCCCTCCTGGGGATAGCCCCCACACTGCCATGGCCGCCGCCGCTCCCCTGTCATCTTCCATAAGCGTCCTGGCGGTGAGAAATATCATAACCAGGCATCCTCCGTAGAAAAACACATTCAGCATAATTCCCTGCCACTTACTTTGGATATCCGGCATAAAGGAGCATATGGTGTGCAGGATCATATAGTACAAAGGCGGGTGCACGTCCTGGGTCTGATTATAATATACGGAATGGTAGGCAAACTGCTGGCCTTCCTGGACAGTCATGTAATCATGAAATTCTTCCCCTGAAATCCACCGTTCAAACACATCATAAGATGCCACAAAAGGCTTGTAATATCCGTTTGCCAGCCCCCAGGAATAGATTTCATCAATAAAATACCCTTTTTTCTGCCCTGCAAAGAAAAGGAGCACCAGAATCTGGGCTCCTATGACGGCTGCAGCCAGCCAGCCGGCTTTTCCATGCTTTTTTCTGTTCATCTCCATGTTATTGCCTCCCCATGAAAACCCGGATGTCATTTCTTGTCAACTGTAAAAATATCGAATCCCTGCGCACGGGCGGCGGTGCACCCCCAGCCGGGCGCACAAAGGTTTTCATGAACCGTTTTCTGCCTGTTTTCCGCTGAGATAATCGAAATACAGCGGCAGGCCCCCTGTGTGGATAAACAGCACCCTTTCGTCTCCAGTCCCGTATTGTTTAAGCCATTTTTGCATCCCTGCATAGGCTTTTCCCGTATAAACCGGATCAAGGGCAATGCCGTGGCGTCCCATCATCTCTTCTATTACGTCCTCTATAGAAGAATCATAAAGCCCATAGCCTCCGCACCGATAATCCGTCTCAAAGCGGATCGCTTCATTCCCCTCCCCGGCATACCTTCTGACAGCTTCCATTCCTCTGTCCTTATCCCTGGCTACAGAGATTCCGATGATCTCTTCCTCTCCCCCGGCTTCCCTCTTTCCTGCCACAAGTCCGCCCTGGGTCATGCCTGTGCCGCTGGCATGGAAAATATGAGTCAGCTTCACGCCGCTGTCTTTCTCCCATCTGCCTATTTCGTGGTATGCCTTCCGGTATGCCTGCCTGGCTGCGAGCTCATTGCCTGTCCCATATTGGTTTCCATACAGGTAATATGGGCGATGCCCTTTCTTTTTCAGTTCCTCTAAAACCTGCGCCACCGTTTCCGCCACATGGCTTTTTTTGCATACAGCCAGCTGTGCGCCTGTACGCTCTGCAATCTGTCTGTTAAAGGTCTTGCTTGATGCGCCTTCTTCTTCAGAAACAAGTATCAGGCAGGGAATATCCCTGCTTTTACACAATCCAGCCATGGTCCGGTTTAAATTTGACCCAGGGCTTCCGTAGGAAACCATAAAGTCTCCGCCCTTTTGTTCCATGTCCTCCAGAAAAGCCATGCCGATCCTGCACTTATTTCCCCCGAAGGAAAATCCCAGCAGGTCATCCCGCTTCATAAAAATGTCCTGGCCGCCTGGGAGCCTGCCTAAATATTGAACAGGCGTAGGCTCCAAAAGCAGTTCTTTCCTCATTATCATGGTTCTTTCCCCTCTCTCGGGATGTGCCCCCTGCCTAAAATCCTGTCTCCGTAAGATTTTGGGGCTGTTATTCACCCTGTGCCAGCTGGTCTGCCAGCTGTCCCATAGCCTCCCTGCTGCCGGCATCCAGCGCAGAGCGGATGGTTACCGCCGGTTCTGCCACTTTGATCTGTTTCATACCTTCAAACATGGTCCGCATAGTCTTTGCCGCCAGGGGAGCCCATGATCCGTTCTCCACAAGCCCCACGGTCCTCTTCTGGTAATTCTTAGCCCTGAGATGGTGCAGGAAGCTTTCCATAGCCGGAAACAGCCCGCCGTCATAAGTCGCTGACGCCGCCGCCATGCGGTCATAGTAAAATGCCTTTCTCACTGCATAGGACACGTCCGTTCTGGTCAGATCCACAACCTCTACCTGGGTTTCGCCTCTGTCTTTCAGCATCTGAGCCAGCTCCTCTGCCGCCCTGGCCGTATTGCCGTGGATAGAAGCGCAGGCGATCATGACTCCGTGCGCTTCTGCCTCATAGCTGCTCCACTTGTTGTATTTTTCAAGGTAGAATCCCAGATTCTCTTTCAGCACCGGCCCGTGAAGCGGGCAGATCATCCTGATATCCAGCCCTGCGGCCTTTTTCAGCAGCGCCTGAACCTGAATTCCGTATTTCCCCACAATATTCAGATAATATCTGGCTGCCTCCTCACTCCATTGTTCCTCCAGCCCGGAATCGGTTCCAAAGGTGCCGAAGCCGTCAGCGGAAAATAGTATTTTTTCTGTCTGCTCATAGGTTACCATAACCTCCGGCCAGTGAACCATAGGAGCCATAAAAAACTGCAGCGTGTGGCGTCCCAAAGGCAGGGTGTCGCCTTCCTTCACCACCAGGCTTCTGCCCTCCATGTCCATATCAAAAAACTGCCTGATCATGGGAAATGTCTTGGCATTTCCCACGATCACCGCCTCGGGGTGAAGCTTGGCAAACCGGGCAATATTCGCCCCGTGGTCAGGCTCCATATGGGAGACTACCAGATAGTCCGCCTTTCTTCCCCCCAGAACCTTCTCTACCCTGGCAAGCCACTGATCCGTTCCCCGTGCATCTACCGTGTCCATTACAGCAGTCTTTTCATCCAGGATCACATAGGAATTGTAAGTAACCCCGTCCGGTACAGGATACTGGCTTTCAAATAAATCCAGATCCGGATCTGCCACGCCTGCATATTGAACCGCTTCTGTCACTTCATATTTATCCATGTTTTTTTCCTCCATTTTTTATATCTTCTCTTTTTACTATAAAAAATCCCGCCGCTCATTAAACGGCATGCATTCTGGGATGCCGAATGCGCCCGTAAAGCCCTGTTTTCTATCTCCGGTCATGTACCCGCAAACTGGCTGTTGTACAGCCGGGCATAAAACCCGCCTTTTTGCAGCAGTGCTTCATGATTCCCCTGCTCCACAATATGCCCGTCCCTCATAACCAGGATCATGTCCGCCTCCTTTATGGTGGACAGGCGGTGGGCCACAATAAAGCTGGTTCTCCCTTCCATCATCTTGGCAAATGCCTTCTGTATCCGGATCTCGGTCCTGGTATCAATGGACGATGTGGCCTCGTCAAGTATCAGCATAGGCGGAAGGCACAGCATAACCCTGGCAATGCACAGAAGCTGCTTCTGCCCCTGGGATAAGTTTCCCCCGTCCTCGGAAATTACCGTGTCATACCCTTTTGGCATGCGCTTAATAAAGCTGTGGGCATGGGCTTCCTTTGCCGCCTGAATAATCTCCTCCTCAGACGCATCCTGTTTTCCATAGGCTATATTGTCCCGGATAGTTCCTGACTTCAGCCATGTTTCCTGAAGAACCATGCCATAATTGGCCCGCAGGCTCTTTCTGGTCATATGGCGGATATCAACCCCGTCCACCTTCACGCACCCTGAGTCCACGTCGTAAAACCGCATAAGCAGATTGATCACCGTGCTTTTTCCGCACCCTGTAGGTCCCACGATGGCGATCCTCTGCCCCGGCTTTACCTGCAGGTTAAAGTCTTCGATCAAAGGCACCTGCGGGTTGTAAGAAAAATACACATGTTCCAGCCCAACGTTTCCCCGGGCATCCTCAAGCTCCACCGCGTCGCCATCCTCCGGCTTTAAAGGCTCCTGATCAATAAGGGCAAACACTCTTGCTGCCGATGCCAGTGCATTCTGCAGCTCTGTCACCACACCGGAGATCTCGTTAAACGGCTTGGTGTACTGGTTGGCATAGCTTAAAAAGCTGGACAGCTTCCCGACGGAAAGCAGCCCGTTAACCGCTGCATAAGCCCCTGTTACGCCTACGCTGGCATACACCAGCCCGTTTACAAACCGCGTTGCCGGATTGGTAATGGAGGAAAAAAACGTGGCCTGCAGGCTGTAGCCCCGGAGCCTTTCATTGATCTCCTCAAAGCGCCTCCCGGCGTCTTCCTCATAGCCAAATGCCTGAACCACCTTCTGGCTGCCCAGCATCTCGTCAATAAGCCCGGTCAGCTCCCCCCTGGTTTCCGACTGGCGCTTAAACATCGCATACGTTTTCCTGGCAATATAGCTTGCCACCAGCAGTGACACCGGGGTCACACAGACCACTACCAGGGCAATCCAGGCATTTACATAAAACATAAAGCCCAAGGTTCCCAAAATGGTCAGCACGCCGGTAAAAAGCTGGGTAAAACCCATTAAAAGCCCGTCTGAAAACTGATCGATATCTGCAATAATACGGCTGATAATATCTCCTGACGGGTGGGAATCAATATACTTAAGGGGAAGGTTCTCCAAATGGCCAAATGCCTTGGTTCGGATATCCTCCACCACGTGGTAGGTTATCTTATTGTTTATATGGTTCATCAGCCATTGGGACACTGCCGTAATGGATATCACGGCGGCCATTTTCCACAAAACCGCCTTCAGCCTTTCAAAGTCCACATTTCCCGCTTCTATAATCAGATCCACCCCGTCGCCAATAAGAATCGGGGCATAGAGCGTAGTCACAACCGTAACCGCTGCCAGGCACAGAGACAGAAGGACTCCCCATTTGTAATGGCCTATATAGTCAAGTATCCTCTTTACTATGAAAGTCTGACGCCCATTAGGCGGCATGCATTCCGGGATGCCAAGTGTGCCCGCCTGGCTTTCATGCGCAGCGGTGCCTCCCCTTCCGGACGCATGGGGATTTATGGTTGACTTATTCTTCATTGTGCCACCTCCTCCTTTGACAGCTGGGACAGACAGATTTCCCGATAAACCTGACAATTTTCCAACAGCTCCTGATGTTTTCCAAGTCCAACCAGCTTTCCGTCGTCCAGCACCAGAATCTGATCTGCGTTCTTAATGGTAGTGGCCCGCTGGGATACCATAAACACCGTCATATCTTTTGTGTCCTCACGGATGGCTTTCCGCAGAGCCGCATCTGTGGCAAAATCCAGGGCTGAGGCGCTGTCGTCCAGTATCAGGATCTCCGGCTGCCGCACCAGGGCCCTTGCAATGGTAAGCCGCTGTTTCTGGCCGCCGGAAAGGTTTTTCCCTCCCTGCTCAATCATCAGGTCCAGTCCCTGTTCCTTGCTCATTACCACTTCAGCGGCCTGGGCCGTATCTAAAGCCCTATGGATCTCCTGATCCGTGGCATCCTTTTTTCCCCATTTCATATTGTCCCGAAGGCTGCCTTTAAAAAGGACCGCTTTCTGAGGCACTATCCCGATTTTGCTCCTAAGGCCAGAAAGGGAATAATCCCTTACATCCACCCCGTCCACCAAAACCGCCCCCTTGGCGGCATCATAAAATCTAGGGATCAGGTTTACCAGCGAAGTCTTTCCGGAACCGGTTCCGCCAATAATGCCGATGGTCTGTCCCTTCATGGCTGAGAATGAAATCCGGCTTAAGGAAGGTTCTTTTGCCCCGGCATAGTAAAAATCCAGGTTCCTAAACTCCACTTTTGGAACTGCTTCACTTCCTGTCGCAGACGGCATCGGTCCGCTGCCATTATAAGCATCCCCGCTTTTTTCCACTATGGTGCTTTTCAGGGCAAAAATCCCGCTGATGCGGTTTGCGCAGGCCAGTGCCTTGGAAATGCTGATAATCAGGTTGGCCAGCTTCACCAGCTCCACCAGGATCTGAGACATGTAGTTAACCAGGGCCACCACCTCTCCCTGGGTGATAACGCCCTCTTCCACCTGCCATGCCCCGGTCCAGATGAGAACGATAATCGCCCCATTGATGAGCACATAGGTAACCGGGTTCATCAGGGCGGATATCTTGCCCACAAACACCTGGAGCCGCACAAGGGTATCATTTTCCTGACCGAACTTGGCAGTTTCATCCTCCTGCCGATTAAAAGCCCTGACCACCCTTGCCCCCAAAAGGTTTTCTCTGGTGATAAGGAGCACCTGATCCAGCTGCTTCTGAACCTTCCTATATAAAGGCATGGTGATCAGCATAACTCCAAACACCACGATGGAAAGCAGGGGAATGGCCACCGCAAAAATCAAAGCCGCCTTCACATTGATGGTAAATGCCATAATCATGGCACCGAACACAATAAACGGCGATCGGAGAAACAGCCTCAGGGTAAGGTTGATCCCGGCCTGCACCTGGTTTACGTCGCTGGTCATGCGGGTTACCAAAGTGGATGTCCCCGCCGTGTCAATCTCATTGTAAGACAAGGTGTTAATGTGCCGGAACAGATCGCCTCTCAGCCTTGTTCCAATGCCCACGGCTGCCTTTGCCGAAAAATACTGGGCTGTCAGAGAACAGGCAAGTCCCACGATCCCAAGAAGCACCAGGATTCCGCCTCTTCCCAGAATATATCCCATATCCCGGCTCTTAATACCCGTATCAATAATCTGCGCCATGACAAGGGGCACAAAAAGCTCAAAGCTGGCCTCCAGAAGCTTAAAAAGAGGCCCTAAAATACTTTCAAGTTTATAATCCTTAAAGTATTTCAACAGATTTCTCATTTCATGTCCTCCAGCAATTTGTCAATGTCCACTTTCTTTCCGATTACCATCATGTGGTCATCAGACCGGATAATATAGTCTGCCGGAGGCATCAGGTTGGCCTCCCCGTTTCTCTTGGTTCCTAAAACGCTTACATGGTGCCTGTTGCGGATGTCTGACTCCCGCAGGCTCTTTCCCACCCACTGAGGAAGCGGCGGCGTTTCGTAGATGGAGTATTCGTCCGTCAGTTCAATATAGTCAAACACATGGTTCGCGCTGTACCGCACCGCCATCTTCTCCGCAATGTCCCTGTCCGGGTAGATGACTTCGTCGGCTCCGTTGCGCAGCAGAAACTTGGCATGGATATCCCGGTTGGCCTTGCTGACCACGTACCGGCCTCCCAGCTCCTTCACCATGCTGGTAATCTCCAGGCTGCTCTGGAAATTGGTTCCGATACAGATAAAGCAGATGTCAAAATTGTCGATTCCAAGGCTCCTTAATACGCTTTCATTGGTACAGTCCCCGATCTTCGCGCTGACCACATAGGGCAGCATTTCCTCCAGATTTTCCTCCACCTCGTCCACGATCATGATCTGGTTGCCCAGATCCGCCAGGTTTTTGCACAGATGGCGGCCGAACCGCCCCAGTCCGATAATTAAAATTGATTTCATAACTCATTTCCTCCTGCTATCCTACATTGATTCTCTCCACAGGGTTCTGCACCCTGATAAGCCTTTTCTGCTGGGTAAATGCCAGCGCAAAGGACATGCTTCCGATCCTGCCGCAGTACATCAGAAGCGCCACCAGAAACTTAGAAACCGGTACCAGATCTCTGGTGACTCCTGTAGTCATTCCAGCCGTCCCAATGGCGGAAAAGGTTTCAAACAGGGTATCTGACAGCGGCAGAGGCTGAATCCCCATAATAATCAGGGAAACCGTCAGCGCCAGAAACAGATTGATGACAAACACGGAACTGGCCTGCTTGATCACGTCGTCCTCCAGCCTCCGCCCCATAATATTAACGCCGTAAGTCCTCTGGATGCTGGCATACACATAGAGAAGGAGCACGGCAATGGTGGTGGTCTTTACCCCGCCTGCCGTAGAGCCGGGGCTTCCCCCGATAAACATCAGGATAATGGTCAAAAATTTGCTTCCGTCTGTCAGCGCACCTGTATCTATGGTGTTAAACCCTGCGGTCCTGGCCGTCACGGAGCTGAACAGGGAGGTCAGCACTTTCCCGCTAAAGCTCATGTCAGCCATCAGGTTGTCCTTTTCCAAAAAATAGAATGCCAGCCCGCCGCCAAACACCAGGACCGCAGTGACAATCAGAACGATTTTTGTCTGGAGAAGATATTTCCGAACCTGAAGCTTATGTCTGCTCAAGTCGTCCCATACAATGAATCCTGCGCCGCCGATAATGATCAGGGACATGATCACCAGGTTTACCAGCCAGTCGTCATAATAGCCTGACAGGGAATTGTAAGGCTGCTGATGGCCCATAAGGTCAAACCCTGCATTGCAGAATGCTGACACTGCATGGAACACGCTGTAGAAAATCCCTCTCCACAAGCCATACTGAGGGACAAACCGGATAGCCAGAAGCAGCGCCCCCGTCCCCTCAAAGATGGCCGTTCCCTTAATGATCTTCTTGGTCAGCCTGACCACGCCGCCGATCTGCAGGGCGCTGGTGCTTTCCTGCATCAGCCCCCGCTCCCTTAAGCCGATCCGCCGCCTGAGCAAAATGGACAAAAACACGCCGATGGTAATAAAACCCAGTCCCCCGATCTGGATCAGCGCAATGATCACGATCTGCCCCATAAGGCTCCACTGGGTCCAGGTATCCGCCACCACAAGCCCTGTCACGCAGGAAGCGCTGGTAGCCGTAAACAAAGCCCCCAGAAAATCCATGCCCTGCCTGCTTTTGCTGGATACAGGCAGCATTAAAAGCAGGGTTCCTGCCATAATCAGCAGGAAAAATCCGAATGCGATAAACTGAGTCTGGCTTAACCCCCGCTTTTTCTCGGATCTCCCCGGCCTTTTCTTCTGTTTCATAATCGTCTCTCCCCCTTTTTCCTTACTTGTGTTTTCCAGCCAGAAAAGCGCCAATGCGCTGCGCAGCCCAAAACGCCGCAAATGCCCCCAGATTTGCCAGCACCACGCTGGCGCCGGCCGGCGTGGAAAAACGGTAGGATGCCGCCATGCCCAAGCAGAAGCAGATCACTGCCACAATCCCTGATGACCACACCACCGCCCGGAAGCTTTTAAACACCTGCATGGATGTCAGCGCCGGGAAAATAATCAGGCTGGAAATCATCATGGCCCCCATCATCTGCATGCCCAGCACAATGGTTATCGCTGTCAGCACCGCTATGATCACATTGTACGCAGACACGTTTACCCCAGTGGCCCTGGCAAAGCTCTCGTCAAACGTCACGGCGAAAACCCTGTCATAGCAAAACACAAACAGCGCCAGAACCACAGCCGAAAGCGCGGCAGACAGCCTTACATCCCATGGGCTCATGGCCAGAATGCTGCCGAACATGTAGCTGCTTACATCTGTAGTCATTCCCGTAGTCAGGGAGGTAACCACAATCCCCGCCGCAAGGGAGCCTGCGGAAATCATGGCAATGGCTGCATCACTTTTTATTTTTCCGTTTTCTGTAATGCGAAGCAGGAAAAAAGCCGCAAGAACCACCACCGGAACAGACACGGCAAGAGGTGCCCACCCCATGGCCACAGCTATGGAAAGGGCGCCAAAGGACACATGGGACAGCCCGTCCCCAATCATGGAATACCGTTTCAGCACCAGGCTGACTCCCAGAAGAGCCGCGCATAAAGAAATCAGAATCCCTCCTGCCAGCGCCCGCACTAAAAACGGATAGGACAGCATTTCCCCAATCATCTTCATACTATCCCGCCTCCTAAAAATTCCTGCCCTGCCTTGGTCCTGCCGTATTCTTCCGGGCTTCCGTAAAACACGACGCTCTGGTGCAGGTGCAGGATCTTGTTGGCCTGGCCCACAATGTTGGCCATGTCATGGGATACCATAAGAATGGCGATCCCTTCTTCTCTGTTAAGATGTCTGATGAGCCTGTAGAAGTCCTGAATGGCCTGCGGGTCAAGCCCTGTTACCGGCTCGTCCAGAATCAGCATTTTCCCCGCTGCGCACAAAGCCCTGGCTATCAGCACCCTCTGCTGCTGTCCGCCGGAAAGTTCCCGGTAACAGCGCTTTTCCAGTTCCAGGATGCCAAGCCGCTTCATGGCCTGCTTCGCCATGTCTTTTTCTTCCCTGGAGTAAAAGGGCCTGTTCCCCCGGCGGTTTAGGGCACCGGACAAAACCACCTCTCTCACGGAAGCAGGAAAATCCTTCTGGGCCGCTGTCTGCTGGGGAAGGTAGCCAATGCCTGTCTTTCTAAGTTCTTCTGCCACCACAAGGCTCCCGCCTGTAGGAGATAACAGCCCTAAAAGCCCTTTTACCAGCGTGCTTTTGCCCGAGCCGTTGGCTCCTACCACGCAGAAATAGTCGCCCTCCTCCACTTCCATGGTCAGATCAATGACCGCATCATGGTTTTCATATCCAAAATCCACATGGCTGCATGTAATCAGTGAACTCATTCGTCCAATCCTTTTCTTAAATTTTCCACATTCTGCTTCATTAAATCCACATAGGTAATGCCCTGCTCAAATTCCCTTCTGGTAACATTGTGGCAGGAGTGGAGAAGCAAAGGTATAGCCCCTGTCTCCTCCCCTATGATCTCGGCCACCCGGCTGCTGCTCAATTCCAAGTAGTAGACCACGGGGATCTGTTCCTCCCTTACTTTGTCTATAAGGTAGGCAATGGTTCTGGCGCTGGGCTCTGTGTCAGTGCTGCATCCGGTAAATGCTGCCCGGTATTCAAATCCGTATTCATCAGCCAGATACCGGAATGGAAATTTATTTCCCACAACAATCAGGTTCCTTTTCCTGTTGTCTGCCACCTGCATAAATTCCTGGTGAAGCTTTGTCAGCTGGCTCTGATATTGCTCTTTTCTTTCCTGGTATTCCTTCTGGTGAACCGGGTCTTTTTCTGCCAGCACCTGTGCAATTACTTCCGTAAATTTTATGGCATGAACCGGGGAGGTCCAGATATGCTCATCGTATTCAATCTCGTCTTCATAGCTGTCATGGTCATGGAAAACCGCAGAGCCGCCTTCACCGCTGGGGCCATGTTCCTCATGATCATGGCTGCTTTGTTCCTCCATGCCTTCCACTGTCTCTTCTTCCACTGCATCCACGTAATCCATCATGGTTACCACGGTTATGCCCGACTGGTCCACTGCCTCAAGTACCTGGCCTACCCAGTGCTCCATGGCTCCTCCGTTGCAGATCACCACGTCCGCCTCCTGAATCTTTTTCATATCTGCCGGAGTCGGCTCAAAAGAGTGGCTGTCCATGCCTGCCGGGACGATCAATTCCAAGTCTATCATATTTCCGCCAATTTGTCTTGTAAAATCATAATAGGGAAATAAGGTTGCCGCTACCTTCAATGGCTCCCTCTCCCCGCCCTCCGGCCTTTGCCCCATTTCGGAACTGCCAATCCAGGCATGGCAGCCTGCCAGAGCCAGAGTTCCTGACACGGCTGCCGCAAAAACAAATCTTTTTACTTTGCCCATACGCTCCTCTTTGTCAAAAAAGGCTGTTACTGTCTCCGTTTCCCTTCCATTGTCTGCCTGACAATGTCCTTCATCATGTCATAGGAAAGCTGTCCAGACGCATAGCCGAACACATTACCCTCTTTGTCGATCATGAACGTGGTAGGGTAGGAATAAATCTGATATTCCTCAAACAGTTCCCAGTCCGTATCCATAAGCACAGGATAAGTATATCCGTTTTCCTCCAAAAATGCAGCAATCTCTTCCCTGGACTTTTCATTTCCCATATCAGGCCCTGCCACGCCAAGTACAATCAGGGCTTCTTCTCCTTCTGTGTCATACTCTTCATACAGCTTCTGGATGTCCGGCAGCTCCGCCCTGCAGGGAGGACACCAGGTAGCCCAGAAATTCAGGAACACGGTCTTGCCTTTGTAGTCCTCCAGTTTGTGCAGATTGCCGTACTGGTCCTCCAGCTCAAAAGCAGGGGCAGGAATTTTGTTTTCCTCTTTTTCCTGTTCTTCCTGCTCTTCACTGGTCTGGCTGGCGCCGTCCTGTGAAGTCTCTTTTTCATTTTCTTCACTTGGGCCGCCTTCGGCTTTTGGGCCTGGCTCCCCGCCGTACTGCGTTGTCCCCGGGCTTATCTCCGATTGGTTTTTTGGAGCGTCAAACTGGGACAGATAGCTGGTAATCCCGTTCATTTTTCCGGTAAACATCAAAATCCCCAAAACTACCAGCAGAATGCCGCCAAGCTTTACGGTATAGTTCACCACGCCCATGTGCTTTTTAAACAGTTCCAGCAGGGATGTGGTAAAAAATCCGGCAGCCAGAAAAGGAAGGACAAATCCCAGCGTATAAACTCCTATAAGGAGAAATCCCGCATTTCTGGTGCTGGCTGTGGCTGCCATGAGAAGCACGCTTGCCAGCGCCGGCCCTACGCAGGGAGTCCAGGCAAAGCTGAAGGTAAAGCCCATGACAAATGCCACCCACGGCGACATGGCCGCCTTGTCAAGGCAAAAAGGCAGCCGCCTCTCCTTGCCCAGAATCCCTGAGCTGCCAAACACGCCCAGCTGATACAGGCCAAATAATGCCACCAAAATGCCGCCAAGTCTTGCAAACATTGCCTGACTGTTTCTGAAAAAGGCGCCGACAGCATTTACCCCCAGCCCCAGAATGAAAAATGCGGAGCTGATCCCCAATACAAAACAGACAGTGTGGATCATAACCTTGCTGCGCTGATAATAAATCCTTCCGTCTTCCCCCCTTTGGGCTGTTCCGCCTGAAAGATACCCGATATACAGTGGTAAAATCGGCAGGACGCAGGGTGAAAAAAAGCTTAAGATCCCCTGCAGGAACACGGTTGCTGCAGGTACGCTTACATCTAAAGAAAATCCCATATATTGCCAACCTCCGTCTGCACAAAAAACCCGGGGCCTATAAAAGTCCCAGGTTTTTCATAGCGTATTCGATTCCGTCTTCTTCGACGGTTTTTGTCATAAATGTGGCATACTGTTCCAGAACGGCGTCATGTTTTCCCATGAGAACCGCATTCTCGGCATACTGAAAGCAGGCCAGATCATTGCTGCTGTCCCCAAACACATAGGCGTCGCTTTTGGGTATTGCCAGCCGGTTTAACACCATGTCAATGGCTGTTGCCTTGCTGCAGCCTGCGGGCACGCACTCATAGAAATCACCGCCCCTGTCAATGACCTGGATATCCGGCTTTAAAAAGGCGAAAAAGCCCTCCCTGTCACTGTATTCGTCGGCACAGACGCAGAATTTGTCAAATTCATAGCAGTCATCCTCCCAGGTAAGGGGGCTGCCTCCTGCCTGCCGCACATGCTCCTTCAGGCTCCTGATCAGAGGCATACGGGAATCCCCCTTTTGAAAGTAGCAGCTTTCCACGCCTTCCAAAACTCCGTCAAGGCCGTATTCCACAATGGCCCTCTTTATGGCAGCCCCTCTCTCATGGGGAATGCTTCTGGAATGGATCACCTGGCCGTGAATCTGCAGATAGGTACCGCAGCCGCACAGATATCCGTCTGCCTCTTCCCCGATTACGGGAAAGACAGGTTTCATTCCCCCTAAGGTTCTGCCGGAGTTAATAAAAACAAGGTTGCCCTTTTTCCTGGTTTCGAAAAGGGCCATCCTGGCGCTGTTTGGCATCAGCCCTGTAATTTCGCTGACCAGAGTTCCGTCTATATCAAAAAATAGCGCTTTTCTGCCCATGGCTCCTAGCTTTCCGCAACTGCATTGTCCACAATAAAGTTTACTACCTTCATCCGCAGGGCAGACTCATGGACAATGTCCTCGCTGTAGTTCTCAATCAGATCCGCCACATTATCATAGCCGTTGGACAAGGCTACTTCCTGCATATCCGCATCTTCTACAGTCAGGTTTTCTGCTTCTGCAATGGCATTTATTACGGCTCTTATTCTGCATTCTTCTTTTGCCATCTCCATCAGCCACTCTTCAAACTCTTCGGTTTCCATCCCGAAAAAGCTGCTGATAACGGTTTCCGTATCTACTCCGTACATCTGGGCCATGTCCTCGCAGCTTTGGTACTGCTCGTCATAGTATGCCTGTACCGCCTCCTCGGAAACGTTCACCTCGCTGTCTGTGACCACCTTCTGCAGCAGATCAGCCATCTTCTGGTTCTCCGCCTCAAGCCTGGCCATCTCCTCCAGGTCTTCCCGGATGGCCTTTCTGTACTCGTCCACAGTTGCGTATGAGGTGTTTTCCTTGATAAAATCATCGTTCAGTTCAGAATCCACAGACTCCTGCACCTTATTTACCGTCACCTCAAACACCACATCCTGGCCTGCCAGCTCCTCGCTGAAATACTGCTCCGGAAATGTCAGGTTCAAGTCGATCTTCTGGCCTGCCTTTGTGCCGATAAGCCCGTCTTCAAAGCCGTCAATAAAGGAGCCTGAACCCAGAGTCAGATCATATCCGCTGTCTGTCCCCCCTTCAAAGGCCTCGCCGTCTTTTTTCCCCACATAGTCAATATTTACTATGTCGCCTGCCTTGGCTTCCCGGTCTACTTCCTTCAGCGTGGGATTTGCTGCTACCAGGGCCTGGATCTCCGCATCCACTTCCTCATCGGTTATCTCTTCGGAAGCCGGCTTGTAAGACACGCCCTTGTATTCTGCCAGGGTTACTACCTCTCCCGGATTTAGCGAAGCGGAACTTACATCGGCGGAAGACCCTGATTCTGCAGATGTGGCAGTCTCCTCTGATGAACTGGATTCTGTCCCTGCCGAACCGGATTCTGTCTTTGCGGAGCAACCGGATACCAGCACCGCAGCCATAAGGCCGCAAATGCAGATTTTTAAGCTTTTTTTCATTTTCCTTCCCTTTTCTTTCTCTGCTATAGTTTTCGTTTCCTTCGTGGAGCGCAAAGGCTCAGGACAGAGTATAGCACATTCCCAAGGCAAATAAAAGGGGTTGCGGCAAGTTCACAAAAAATTCAGAATCCGGTAAGCCCCATTTTAAGTACGTTTTCACCGTTCCGTCCCATCAATCTTTTGGGGCCGCCCTCCTGGTTCCCGGAAAAACCGCCGCCCCGTAAGCCATTTCCAATGATGTCCCGCCGAAAAGCAGCAAAAATCCGCCGCACAAAAACGCCATGGCAACAGCCACCATCCATTTCGCACCTCCGAGTCACATTTTTTTCAGGCTGTACAGCAGGTAATCCAGACAGTCAATTTCCTTTTGTCCTTTATGAATACGATCAAGCAGCGCCTGTCTGTGCCTGGCAAGAATAGGCACCATGTCCATGTACCGTCCGTCTTTCATAAGGCTCATACATCTCCGGGGGTTAATTGAAATCCTTACTGCAACAATGAAATTGTAAATGCAGCGCTTTTTCAGGGCAGTTGCCCTTTTTCTTGCTTTTTTTCCTCTGTCGCTGTAAAATCACCTTAAAGAATGGCAGCACAGGGGGCGGACTGCATTTTCTATTCTAAAATGGTATAATCATTCCCGCAAAGGAGGAATCTTATTTGGACATTCGCGTACTGCAGTATTTCCTGGCCGTCGCAAGGGAGGAAAGCATAACAAAAGCCGCCGATACACTCCGCATGACTCAGCCGCCTCTCTCCAGGCAGTTAAAAGATCTGGAACAGGAACTTGGCAAGCAGCTTCTCATCCGGGGAAGCAAAAAGGTAACTTTAACTGAAGACGGCATGCTGCTTAGGAAAAGAGCCGAAGAACTGGTTGACTTGATGGAGAAGACAAAGGCAGAACTGGCTGCCTCCGATGAAAATATCAACGGAGACATCTATATCGGCTGCGGGGAGACGGAAGCCATTTCCTTTCTGGCCCGGTCAGCCCGGAATTTACAGGAAAAGCATCCTTTCATCCACTACCATATTTACAGCGGCGATGCAGAGCGCGTCATGGAACGGCTGGACAAAGGGCTTATTGACTTCGGCCTTTTAGTGGGGGATACGGACATGGCCAAATATGACTACATAAAGCTTCCCGTAAAAGATCAGTGGGGCGTCTTAATGCGCAGGGACGCCATTTTGGCCAAAAAACAGGTCATTTGCCCAGAGGATCTGCAGGACAAGCCGCTGATTCTCTCCCATCAGTCTTCCGTAAACAGCGAAATGTTTTCCTGGCTGAAAGCGGACAGATCCAAACTGAACATTGTTGCCACCTATGATCTGATCTACAATGCCGCCCAGTTTGTAAAGAAGGGATTCGGGTATGTGATCACTTTGGATAAGCTTGTCAGTACGGATGGAGACAGCTCTTTCTGTTTCCGTCCTCTTTCTCCTGCCATGGAAGCAGAGCTGCACATTGTATGGAAAAAATATCAGATCCTCTCAAGAGCCTCAGGCGCATTCCTGAAGCAGCTGCAAAAAGAGTTTACGGAACAGGCCAATGTCATTTAGTTAAGGTTTCCGCAGGCCCCAAGGGCACCATCTCCTGTCAGGGTTCAGAATTGCCAAACGTTCCGAAGAGCCCGAAAAACAGGTCTCTTCTCCACGGCATTAATTCACCCTGACAGGAGATGGTGCCCTTGGGGCAAAAGCAGAATTCGCTTATCTAAATGACATTACAGAACAGGCTGGTGATTTGGAATAGTTATCCGCGGAAGCGGCGTGCCAGATCATACCAAAAAGGTATGGGCTGCCGGACAAAAGAAGTATTTTACTTCCCCAATTATTTTTAGTACAATGGCATCACATTAAAAACGATGATTGGAGGCAGGAACCTATGATCTACAGAAAATTTAAAGAGTTAGAATTGTCCGCCCTTGGAATGGGCGCCATGCGTCTCCCGGTTATTGACGGCAATGACGGGATGATCGACGAGGCTGCGGCAGAGAAAATGGTAGCCTACGCCATGGAAAAGGGCATTAACTATTATGACACGGCCTGGGGCTACCACGGAGGGCAGTCAGAGCTTGTCATGGGGAGGCTTTTGAAGCCTTATGCCCGCAAGGATTTCTGTCTCGCCACAAAGTTCCCTGGTTATGATCTTTCCAATATGGACAAGGCTCCGTCCATCTTTGAAGAGCAGTTAAGGAAATGCCAGGTGGAATACTTTGATTTCTATCTGTTCCACAATGTGTGCGAGATGAATATTGACGCTTACCTGGATGAAAAATACGGCATCCACTCCTACCTGATGGATCAGAAGAAGGAGGGGCGTATCCGCCATCTGGGCTTCTCCGCTCACGGCAGCGCAGAAGTGATGAAGCGGTTCTTAGATGCCTACGGCAGAGATATGGAATTCTGCCAGATTCAGCTTAATTATCTGGATTGGTCTTTCCAGGATGCCAGGGCAAAAGTAGAGCTTTTAAAGGACTATGGCATTCCTGTGTGGGTCATGGAACCGCTGCGGGGCGGCCGCCTGGCTTCTCTGCCGGAAGAACATGCCCAGACCCTTAAAAATCTCAGGCCTGAGGAAACGGTTCCGGCATGGGCATTCCGGTTCTTACAGACCCTTCCGGAAGTGGCTGTAACCCTTTCCGGCATGTCCAGCTTCCAGCAGTTAAAGGAAAATATTGAAACGTTCCAGGAGGAAAAGCCTCTTGACCAGGAAGAAATGAAAACGCTTCTGAACATAGCCGGCAAAATGCTGGAAAAAAAGGTTCTTCCCTGTACCGCATGCAGATACTGTACCTCCCACTGCCCTAAAGGGCTGGATATCCCGTCTCTGCTGGCCTTGTACAACGAACACTGCTTTACACAGGGCGGCTTTATTGCGCCTATGGCTATGATGGCTCTGCCAGAGGAAAAACGGCCTGCGGCCTGTATCGGCTGCAGAAGCTGCGAGGCGGTATGCCCTCAGCAGATTAAAATCTCCGAGGCCATGAAAGATTTTTCAGAAAAAATCAGATAAGAGGAGGATCTGACTATGCCATTTCCAAAAGATTTTTTATGGGGCGGCGCAGTGGCGGGCAATCAGTACGAGGGCGGCTATCAGTCTGGGGGCAGAGGGCTTTCCACCTTGGACGCCGTCACTGGCGGCGGATATAAAAAGCCCCGCATGATGACCTACCGCACAAAAGAGGGACAGATTGGGGAGTCGCCCATTGACAGCTCTCTGACCGGGCAGATTCCTGAGGGGGCCGTAGGATTCATAAAGCCTGATACGTTCTATCCCAGCCATATGGCCACGGATTTCTACCATCATTACAAAGAAGATATCGCCCTTTTCTCCCAAATGGGTTTTAAATGCTTCCGCATGTCCATCAGCTGGTCCCGCATCTGCCCCAAAGGGATGTATGATCTCAATGAAGAAGGGCTGGAGTTTTATGATCATGTGTTTGACGAACTGTTAAAATACGGCATTGAACCTGTGGTAACCATAAATCACTTTGATATGCCTCTGTATCTGGCGGACCATTATGATGGCTGGTCGTCCAGGGAGGTGATTGACTTCTTCGTATTTTATGCAAAAACCGTGATGCACCGATATAAAGACAAGGTAAAGTACTGGATGACCTTCAATGAGATCAATGTGCTTTCCAGTTGGTGTCAGATCGGCATTCACCGCAATGATCCCCAGACCCTTTATCAAGCCCATCACCATATTTTCGTGGCCAGCGCCAAGGTAGTGGAACTGGGGCATAGCATTAACCCTGACTTTATCATCGGCATGATGGCAGCCGTGACTCCCAGCTATCCCATGACCTGCAAGCCGGAGGATGTGATGGAATCCATTCGTTTTAACCGTGCCAGAGAATTCTATATGGATGTTCAGGTAAAGGGATACTACCCTGCATACAAATTAAAAGAATTTCAACGGATGGGCGTTAATATAGTCATGGAAGACAATGATTTGGATATTATCAGAAAAGGAACCGTAGATTTCATCGGTTTCAGCTACTATATGTCCACTGTCTCCACCACGGACTCTGATGCGGAGAAAACCGAGGGGAACCAGTTTACGGCCTTTAAGAACCCTTATCTTTCCACCTCTGACTGGGGCTGGACTGTAGATCCTATGGGGCTTAGGATTGCCTTAAGCCAGCTGTATGACCGGTATCATGTTCCTCTTTTTATAGTAGAAAACGGTCTGGGAGCTGCGGATACTGTAGAAGACGACGGCCAGATCCTGGACGACTACCGCATCACCTACCTGCGTGGCCATATTAAGGCCATGAAGGAGGCCGTGGAACTGGACGGGGTGGAGCTTATGGGGTATACGCCCTGGGGCTGCATTGACATTGTCTCTGCCGGAACCGGGGAGATGAAAAAACGGTATGGCTTCATCTATGTAGAGCGGTATGATGACGGAACCGGAGATTTTTCCAGAAGGAAGAAGAAGTCTTTTGACTGGTATAAAAAGGTGATTGCTTCTAATGGGGAGGAATTGGGCTGATGCAAGAAAGATTCCGGTAGTACATCATAAAAGCAGAGTGTATAGACTGGTTTTCTATACACTCTGACTCTGTATTCCTATTGTGTTGTGACTGTGCTATTGACCCTTTCGTTGGCAGACAGCATTCTTCAAATAAATTCATTATGGCTGTCCAGCATCAGTGTAAAAGGTCCGTCGTTGACCAGTGACACTTCCATATAAGCGCCGAATATGCCCTGCTCTACCCGTTTTGCGTACAATCTGCACCTTTCTACCGCATATTGATAAAGCTCCTTGGCCATTTGGGGAGAACCGGCTTTTATAAAACTTGGGCGGTTGCCTTTCCTGCAGTCTGCATACAAGGTAAACTGGCTTACCACCAGTATCTCCCCTTCCACATCTGCCAGAGACAGATTGGTTTTTCCGTTTTCGTCCTGGAAAATCCTCAGCTTGCAGATTTTGTCAATCATCCTGTCAGCAATCTGCCTGGTATCTTCTTCCTCCACCCCCAGAAGTATCAGGTATCCCGGTCCGATGGAGCCTGCAATCTGTCCTTCTGCAAAAACCTTCGCCTCTTTTACTCTCTGCAATACCACTCTCATTTTATCCCTCCTCGTTACTTTAAAAGTCCGCCGCCGATTAGGCGGCATGCATTCAGGTATGCCAAATGCACCCGCCAGACTTTCATGTGTGGCGGCGCGTCCCCAGCCGGGCGCATGGGGTTTACTTAAGCAGCGCCCGCACATACCCAAGAAGGTTCTCTGTACCTTCCTCCCGGTATAAAATTTCCCTTGCGAAAACCGGCATGTCCGTAATCACATTATCCACAGCCAGGACCCGCATCCGTTCCAGTTCCGCCCTATCATTGACTGTCCAGGCATGAACGCTTTTCCCTTCCTCATGGGCCAGGGTTACCAGGCTTTCGGTTATAAACCCTGAGCGGATGCTGATCACGTCAATCTCTTCATTTCTATAGTAATCCCCGTAAGCCGCAGGAAGAATATAGCCTGTGCGGATATTGGGATTTATACTCTTTATTTGTCTTAAGCATTCCATGTTCGTGCAGGTAATGATGCACTGATCCTCCATCTCGTGCTCTTCTACCAGGCGGCAGACTTTTTGAGGCAGCGAACTTTCCGTTCCCGCATACTTTATCTCAATGTTCAGATTCAGCCGGCCTTTGGCATACTCCATGGCTTCTGTCAGCGTAGGAATCGGTTCCCCTGCGTACTCCTCTGAAAACCAGCTTCCCACCTCCACTTCCCTTAATTCCTCTAAAGTCATATCTGATATTTCCATGGCGATGCCTGACACCCGGCGCAAATTTTCATCGTGACAGAGGACTGCTGCGCCGTCCTTTGTCTCCTGTACATCGATCTCTGCCCAATCAGCCATCTCTTCCACTGCCGCCATCAAAGCTGCCATGGTATTTTCCGGCGCGGACTTTGAGCTGCCTCTGTGGGCCGTGATCTCTGTCTGCACCACAAAGGAACTGGATAAGAAGCTGCCGTTGCAGGCGCTGTCAATAAGGCCGGCTCCTGTTATAATGCCTGCCCCAGCCAGAAAAAGCAGGCCGTTTTTCCGGCTCAGGAATGCTGTCCCAGTGTCAAAAAAGTGCTGCCTGCCTATTCTATTTTTTCCGTACCGATAATACTGCACCGTCAGATCCGCAAAATAGAACAGGCTTGCAGCCATGCTTGCCAGGGCCATAATGCTCCACTCCGCCCAGTCTGCCGCCCGCAGAAGAAATGCGAATTCCAGATCCTGCCTGACAAAAAGCACTGCCGCCAAAGCCATAATAGCCACCATCGCCACATAACATGCCCCGGCGCCGGCCGCAATAAGAAGCTGGGGAAGAACGATTCGGACTATTATCCCCGCCTCCCTTCCTCTTAATAGTTCTACGCTGTCTCTTTTGCTGTCATAATAAAATTTCTGTTCTGTCATGCACCCATGGAATACAAAATAAGAAGGAATGACAGCGGCGATGCAGATGCACACAAAAAGAAATGCCCCGCCCCACAGAAATGGATTGGCGGACATTTCCTCAATAACAAAGTTTACTGGTTTCACATGGGTCAGGGTCCTGTACAAATAGAAAATGTTCATAAGAAAAAAATCCGCAGCAGCAACTGCAAAAAGACGGAAGTTCTTTCTCGCCAGCTGTTCTTTTGTGCTTCGGATTCCCGCAGAAAGAATCTGGAGAGCCGGCATCTTTAGAGAATACACGGCTCCTGAATAGGCCGCCACCAGTCCTCCCGCCTCCACCGCAAGAAGCAAAAGCCCCGCAAGAACAAGCACGAAAAACACGGGAAGCGTCCAGGGGCTTAACAGAACCTTCCCCGCATTTTCCAGAGTTAAATAGCTGTACCCTGCCCTGCCCAGAGAAAACCTTATGCCGGCATTCAGAAGCTGCAGATAGATGCAGGAAGCTGCCAGCCGGTATCCTATATGAAACGTCAGCAGATTTTTGCTGTTAAACCGGATGATTTCGCTTGTGTCGTGTAATAGAAGCCTCATTTATGTCATTCCCCGCTGTTCCCTGTGGCTGTTCCACTCCAAAATATCCTGATTCAGCGAATACATTTTGGCATCCAGCATATCTACCATATCTGCGCAGGCTTTCAATTCCTGCTGCAGATATGCAGGGCCTTCTCCCTCAAATTTATAATAAATCTTATGCTCTAAACTGGCCCAGAAATCCATGGCTACGGTCCGTATCTGGATTTCCACTTTCGTCTCCACAGGACCATCGGAGAGATATACCGGGATTGTGACTACCATGTGGTAGCTTTTATATCCATTTGGTTTCGGATTTTTTATATAGTCTTTGACATACAGCACTGTTACGTCCCTTTGCCTGGATATCATATCGGCAATCTGATAGATATCCGAGGTAAAGGAACAGATAATGCGGATTCCGGCAATATCGCTTAACTTTTCTGTCATATTGGAAACCGTCACCTCGTATTTGTGGCGCTTCATCTTTTTGACAATGCTTTCTGCCGTCTTTAGTCTGGATTTTACGTGCTCAATGGGCGTGTAATTGTAAATGTGCACAAACTCGTTGTTCAGGATCTCGATTTTTACATTGATCTCCTTTAATGCTGAGTTGTACAGAAACATTAATGAATTCCACTGCTCCAGCTGGTCATACGTCTTGGGGATATTAGCCATCCTATCCTCCTTCTGTTATGCCTGTGTCAAGGAAGCGTGCTGATGCACACGCAGATCCCGGCCGGCAGGCCGGGGATGCTGTATTATAGTTTCAGCCCTTTCAGCAGTGCGCCCAGGCCGGTGGAAACTTCCCCTGAACTTTTGTATTCGAAACGGGCTGGAGTCTCTTCCTCTTCTTTGTCTTCCAGGCCTTTCATGGTCAGGCTGATTTTGCCGTTTTCTACGGAACGTATCTTTACTTTTACCTGCTGGCCTTCTTTCAATACAACGCCGGGGTGCTTAATTCTCTGGCTGCTGATCTGGGAAACATGAAGCAGGCCGGATACGCCGCCTTCCAGATTTACAAATGCACCGTAATCTTTCAGGCTGTCTACTGTCCCTTCTACAATGTCTCCTGCTTTATAGGAAGCGATCTTTTTCTGGCGTTCTTCGTCTCTGCGCTCTTTTAACAGTTCTCTGGCTGAGAGAACAAGACGCTTTTTCTCCGGATCTGCAGTGATGACATAGGCTTCGATGTATTTGCCAATCCAGTCTTCCAGTTTTTCTACATATTCTAAGGAGATCTGGGATGCTGGAATAAATGCCTGAATTTCGTTTAAATATGCAATGGCTCCGCCTTTTACAATCTCTTTGATCTTTACTTTTACCACGGTCTTGTCTGCCTGCATCTGACGGAGTTCCTGCCACTTTTCTGCGTTGGGGGAGCCTTCGGGTACATAGGTCTGGCTGCGGCGCTCATCGAATGCTTTGTAGGATTCTTCTAGTTCGCTGGCATAGTCAGCCATGGATTCGGCAGGGGCTGCGCCTGACTCGGCGGCTTCCTGGGATGCTGGTGCTTCGGTGGTGAGTACTTCTTCGTTTCTTAATTCTTCGCTCATGTTATTGGGCCTCCCTGTAGTTATTTTTGTTTGGTGTTTTTGTAGGGAATGATGATGCCTGGCTGGCTCTTTGGTGTTTTTTTGGGGGGCGGGGGCTTCGGGTGAAGGACTTCGGGCTCGCTTCGCCTCGCTTGGGGAGGCGCTTCGCTTGAAGGACTTCGGGCTCGCTTCGCCTCGCTTGGGGAGGCGCTTCGCTTGAAGGACTTCGGGCTCGCTTCGCCTCGCTTGGGGGGCGGGGTT
>CAMUJH010000039.1 GCA_947089145.1 uncultured Hungatella sp.
GCTTAGCCCCACATGGAAATGTTTTGGTACAGTTTTAGACTTTACAAGGCACTAGATGCTACCAGTAAGCGATCATACTCGCCGGTATCAGCTGTAGGGAAGAACTATTCAAGATCAAAAACGTACACATCTCATTGCTTGCCACACCTCCAGATACACGCTTCCGTTCCTTTTCTAACTTCTCCAGTTCTTCCATGGCCTTAACCCCCTTGTGTCAAGGTAATGACATGAACTTTTTAATTGTAAAAATTACATTTCAAATTTTTCTATCCTACATTGATGTTTTCTGCTTTTCTTCTCATAATTGATTCCGACAAGCAAAATATTTCCTTTATACTCTTTAAGAACAGACACATATCCTTTACTTTTAATCTGACTGATTGCTCCTTCTGCGGTTTTATCCCATTTTAGTTCCACAACCAATGCCGGATTTGAAGATGTACGTTTAGGAAGGAAAACCATATCGGCAAATCCATTTCCTGTCGGCAATTCTCTTACAAGGGTATACTCCCTGCATGCACTATAATATGCCAGCGCAATCACACTGCTCAAAGAAATCTCATTGTTATAAATCAGGCTGGACGAACTTTGCATATGGACTTCCTGTATCATCTGCGCCACAGCTTTTTCGTCCATCTCCAAAGTTGCCTTAAGTAAAGCTTCCGATGCATCAATCGCCTTTATTACTTCTTCCCACCCATCATTTCTAATTGCCCGCAGAAAAACACTTCTCACCTCATCATTTGGAATAAAAACTTTTTTTGTCTTACTATCATAAGCCAGATATCCCATATGAATTAGCAGGGTAATAACATCATCTGCAGACTTAAATGAAGTAATATCATTTTGAAACGATTCCACGTCAATACTACGGGCCTGATCTCCCAACATGTCTACAATCAATTTACAGCTTCAATTACAGAATTAGAACTATAAATATGTCCTATTTTTTCAAAATAATATCCGTCATACCATCTCTGCATCTCTTTAAACGGCATATCATGTTCTTTGCAAATAGTCCTTACCTCTGTCTCTGTAAATCCGACATACTCTGCCATCTGTCTTGGACTGATCATTGTATGCTCTCGAAAATTATTTAAAGCTGACTGTGTGCCGTATTTTTTAATTGGTAAAATTCCCGTAATTTAAGCAAGTTTTAAAAAGGCTCCCGACGGCGCTCCTTTAAACAGCCCTCTTAAAAAATTGATATATTCTTTCTGAAGATTTTCGTTATTTTTGTCCTCACGGAACAGACAGTCCCATTCATCAATAATAATGATAAACTGCTCTTTTGTCATAACATTGATTTTTGCCAGTACCGGCGGCAGTGAAACGTCATCGCCTTGGACATATTCATGGTATTCCTCTCGTAACTCGGCTATTACCTGTTTCTGAATATAACTCACTACTTTAAGAGTTGAATCTCTCCTCATTTCCTCAAGCGCATTTCCGTACATCCACTGGATATCCAGAAAGATTACATTATACTTATTTAAATGCACTTTAAAAAATTATTCCGACTTATTTTAAATCCTGCAAACAGCTTTTCAGAATGACATCCTTTACTGTAATATGCTGCCAACATGGTTACCGCCATTGTTTTCCCAAACCTTCTCGTCCTGCTGGAACAGATCAACGGTCTGTCTTTTCCGATACGGCTATTCGTATATTTAATTAATTCTGTCTTATCCACATATAGTTCAGAATTAGCAGAAACCGCAAACTGTTCATTTCCTGGATTTAAATATATTCCCATACTTATACACTCCCTGCTGTTTAAAATGCATTCTATACATAACAGTAATAATCATTTTATGCGATACTTTTATTAATACACTTATTCATATCCTCCTCACATTTATAGCTTCCTCTTTCCTGTAATTTGAAAAAATATCAGTTGCTTTACCAGTCTCACGTAAGTAATCACTGAAGCTTCTAACCGACTCAAGATGCGGCTCCATGGTTGATCTGGAATTAAGTTCGCCTTCTGTTAAAAAGTAATCGAATTTTCAATTTCATTCTAATTTATTCATTTTATAATATCAATGTTTTTACAAATATAAAAGCGAAGAGTCCTCACACTCCCCGCCTCCATTTTCGCCAGTTCCTCCATCGCCTTTAAGCCAGCTCGTATCAAGTTAATAATGCGAATTGCTATCACTTTTTTATCGAAAATTCAAATTGTCTTCCATATTGCACAAATTCTCCATCTTGTTTTTAAATATAAAGACAATTTCTACTTGTTTGTCAATATAAACATAATTTTCCTAGCTATCAGGTTTTTAGAAGAAAAATAGAAAATCAGCATCTTTTCGATACAATCCTCTACTTTATCTCATAAATTTTCTTCAACTTCGGTTCCTAATAAGGATATTCACAAAATTTGCCCATTTCCTGTATATGGATGGCTCTCTGCATATGCAGCCGCATTTGCCGCAAACTTTCCTGGCTGCATCTTATCAAAATAGTCTCTCTGCCACACCGTATAATCGAAATTATCTCTTTTAATAAGAACGATAAAATGTTCCGCATTCACTACTCCCAAATTTTCCACAAGGCACGCAAAGCCTTGATCCAAAATCTCTACTGCATTATTCATAAATCTACCTCCATTCTTCTGATAAATTCTCCTGGGGTAACCAAATAAATATCTTCCGAATAATATTTTAACAAACGGTCATCTGTAGTAATGAAATATTTACATTGCGCTATAATAGCGCAGGCTACATGATATGCATCTTTCTCTTTTACACCTGTTTTCATAATTTCATCCGCATATTTTCCAATCTCATTTTTATTTTTGTCACTTACATATACGCTTGAATATTCCCTTATAAACCTCTCAATCGCCATTTTCTTCTGCAATGACCTGTTTCTGTCATTCTCATAGCCCAGCACATAAGATGTCACCAATTCTAAATCGCCTTTCCTTATCATATCCTGGATATGAAGTTTTGCTTGTGTTTCTAAATAAATCCTCATTTGAGACTGATCATCATATGGACGATTATAACTACAATTATCTAAATATATTCTCACTTTCATACCTCTATTTTTGCATAACAATCAAAACTAATAAATTTCTATATCTTATACAAACCATCCGCCTTCAAATCTGTAGTCGCATCCATCATAATTTCAGCCGCTTTTCTCTCTATTAATTCTAACAAATTCCCTCTTGTCTTAAACAATTCTTTTAATTCTTTTCCGCAAATAGAAATAATGACTATTCCATGTATCAGATAATAGCTAATGGCTAACTGTTTAAAAGTGCTTGGACCCTCTTTTTTAGAAATAATAATTCCAAATTTTATACATTCTCCTTTTCCCCCTGCATTAGCTACTGAAATAATACTATGTAATTTCGACAAATAGGTACCGCTTGGAGTTTTTGCCTCGTTTTTACATTCAATATAAAAATGAGATCCCAATATATTAAAAATCCCAAAGTTTAGATACCATTTATTGCGAACACAACAGTCAATTTGATTTATTGATGTTCTTATACCTGACGCTCTAAACGCTGAACACATATTAAATAGTTTTCCAGTCAGTTCTTCAAGCGTATCTCCGATACTTTTAGTAGTTCCTTTATGATTCTCCACTTTTATATACATATCTAATAAATGCTGATACTGCTCATCTGATAATTGAAATAGGTATTCATTAACACCACCTGCCAGGAAAACGCTCTCCATAGAGTCCTCATGGACAACAGCCCTGGCTGGTGGACTAATTTCTACCTGCTGTCCATTTATAAAAATTCTATTATCGATTAAGCTATACAAAATTTCAATATCTTTAGGCGTTACTTCTATTTCTTCATTACAACCATAACATTCAAATATACCTTCAGGTATTTCTATTGGAGAAGACACTCTTTTAATAAGCATATTGCATTCTGGACATCTGATTCCATATGATACCGACAAAAGTCCCTCTTTCAGACACTTTGTTAAGCTTTTGCTTGCAACATCGTGAGAAACTCCTATTGCCCTTGCAACTTTTGAAACAGTAATATTATCGCAAGCGCTTCCTATAAGCTCCGCAAAATATTTGTCCAGTCTTTCTATCTGATCTTCAGTCAACAATTCTTGTAGTACCAATAAACGAGAACAATACATATATAATATCCTCCTCCATAGTGTACTCTGTAAACTTTAATGTACAATAATCTTTCTCAATAACAATCCTTACTTTAAATTGTTTGCTACAATATAATGCATTTCTCCTATTAAACATGAATGAAGCCCCATCACAGGATTGACTTTTCTGCAGCATCTTTTTATTATCAAAGAAAATCGCTTTCGATTGCAGTGGATTTTCCATTGCCGCCGTTTGTTCAACTGTGGAATCTTCCTCATCTGTTGCATTTAACTTTAGAGGATATGCATCCCTGTCTTTTGTAAAAATCTTTTTGTCCGGATAACTTATAGAAAAATACTTTTCTATCATATTAAGAACACTTGATTTTACATCCTCTCTATAGTTATTTGGAAGATCACATATGTTCTTCATTAATGAATCAATCATTTCATCGGTTTTCTCTGCTTTTTCACTCATCAGTTCCAGGATTTCTTTTGGTGTCTGTGTATACTTTTCTAGCATCAAATATAATTGTTTTTTAAAGAACTCTCCTGCTTTGGACTTTGAAGCCGTCTCTATAGAAAAAAGCTCACATACCTGCTTTATTGCTTTATTCAATTCTTTCTCTGCAGTAGTAGATATTGCTGCATCTAAAACAAAATTATCCATATACTTATACATACCTGCTTTTGATTTTGCTCTGGCAACAATAAGTCTTTTATCTAAAAATATTTCTACAAAAATAGGATAAGGCACCGATGCTGATCCTGTTTTCTTATCATAAATACAAATCAATTTTCCCAAATAGAGCATAATACGCCTGCCCTGCTCACTATCTGACACAATTTTATATCTATAAAGACGTAAACTCTCCGTATAATTTCCATATAAATGACAGTTGTTATTATCCACCAAAGCAGGAGACAATATACGTTCTATATAAGTATTATTTAATAATAAAACAATAGAAGAATTATCTTCCAGATATTTTATTTGAATGTCTTTTATCCCTTCGATCAATACCTGATCCAGCCAGTCAAGGACTATTTGTTTATTTTCTTCAGATTGATTAGCATAATTTTCTATATCTTTAATTAATTGCGGTCTGTCAACAGTTGTTTTCAAATCTTCTTTACGTTTTTCTTTTGCAAATCTTCTCAAAGCAGGTATTGTAATGTAACTTTCATCTTCACTAGCAAATGTATGTGGAATGGAAAACATATAAAAACCTCCTTCACAATTTATCTTATTATATCATATCTTTCTCCATTCCGTATGCATTCTTTTCTAATACTATTTCAACAGTTATCTGATAATTCAAATTATTGGTAATATATTTACTATTTAGAATTCGACTATATCATTATCACATATAGTATGCCAAACATATGTTCTGTTTTCAAGAGAAAGTTATTATCAGACACATAGATTGTCTCAATAAATCTTTCTGCATCTCGCTATTACTGCCTTGCAGAAATAGCGACTACTAAATTAACCGGATTTTCCGTTTTCTATCCATACACTTACAAAAAAACACCGCCACCAATGTACTCACCGCCGTTGCTACAATCGCAGGTCCTACAATAGCTGCAGGATTCACACTCCCATACTGACTTCTGTATGCAATCATATTCACCGGAATCAACTGTAACGAAGAAATATTAATAATTAAAAACGTACACATCTCATTGCTTGCCACACCTCCAGATACACGCTTCCGTTCCTTTTCCAGCTTCGCCAATTCCTCCATCGCCTTCAACCCCGCCGGCGTAGCCGCCCATCCCAGTCCCAGAACATTGGCGATTATATTAGTTGCAATGGCGTCTCCCGCCGGATGCCCTTTCGGCAGGTTGGGAAACAGAAACTTAAGAACCGGCTTCATCCTTTTCGTAATCTGCCCAATCAGTCCTGCCTGCTGTCCGATCTCCAAGATCCCTGTCCACAGCGCCATTACCCCAAGCATAGTAATGCACAGGCTTACAGCCTCCTTGGCAGAGTCAAGCACGCCTTGAGTCACCTGACTCATGGTCCCATGGAGCGCCCCCCATAAAATCCCTACAAGTACCATAAACGCCCAAAGATAATTTAACATATCCACACCAGACAAAAGCCAATCTTTTCCCCATCTTATGCAGAATATTTACCGCTCATGCCATGCATTTTATGAACCTTTTCAAAGAAAAAGGCTTTCCATGAACCCGGATTTATTATATTATGGTAACAACATGATCAGACAGTTAACGGGGACTCCTACTATGGAAATTAAAAGACTGCGCCTGGGCGGCATTGTGCTGCCGTCCAATATCCTTATGGCTCCCTTGGCCGGATATACCTGCTACCCCTTTCGGATGATGGCCTATGAAATGGGAGCCGGGCTGTGCTTTACGGAAATGTGCAGCGCCAATGCGCTGAAATATCAGGACAAGGCCACCAGAAAGCTTCTCTTTACCACCAAAGAAGAGCCGATAAAAGCCGTGCAGCTTCTGGGAGGCGTTCCGGCAATTATGGGGCAGACGGCATCGTCCAGGCTGCTGGAGAATTTTGATATTATTGATATTAATATGGGCTGTCCTGTTCCCAATGTATTTAAAAGCGGCGAGGGCTGCGCTTTGATGCTGGATCAGCCAAGGGCTGCCGCTATTATACGGGCATGTAAAAAAAGCGGGAAAACTGTCACGGTAAAATGCCGGACCGGTATCCAGAAAGATAATATGTTTGCCGCAGAATTTGCCCGTATGTGTGAAGACGCCGGAGCTGATATGATTACAATTCACGGGCGCAGCCGCAGTATGATGTATGACGGGGAATGCTGTTATGAGGAGATTGCCCAGGCAAAGGCTGCCGTCTCCATTCCGGTTATTGCCAACGGGGGGATTTTCTCAATGGCTGACGCAGAAATTATGATGGAGCGAACAGGGGCTGACGGGGTAATGATTGCGCGTTACGGGTTGGAGAATCCGTTTATTTTCAGCCAGCTTACAAGACAGCCTGTTAAAAAGAGCGCCCTGCAGATTATGCTGGAGCAAATGGAACTGGCCTCTTTCTGCTATGATGAAACATTTACCATGGCATATATCCGAAAGCTGGCTTCCTATGGGATGAAAAAGCGAAAAGGCACAAAAAAATATAAGCAGCAGCTGTATCAATGCGGGAATTTACGTGAGCTGGAAGAGCTGATAAGGCTGATATTTGCTTAGGTTTGCTTAAATGCCTTGGGTCATGCTTTCTGCAAATTCAATGTTTAAACAGATACTGTTTACTTTACCATTTATTTGGGAGGATTTATATGGTCATAGAAAAGGGGGACTGCTTCCCCGGCGATTTTCACATAGAAAACGGCGTCCTTAAATCTTACACTGGCAGAGACGAGTTTATCACAGTGCCCAAACATATCCATACCATCGGCAAAGGCGCCTTTAAAGCCTGCGTGTCTTTAAAAAAGGTGATCCTGCCGTCCGGACTTTCCCGCATTCTGTCAGAAGCCTTCAAGGGCTGCCGCAGGCTGGAAGAAGTCGAAATTCCAGCCGGCGTCTCCTATGTGGGAGATTATGCATTCCACCGCTGCCACAGCCTGAAATCCATCTCCCTTCCTGTCTCAGTGACAGATCTGGGGGACTGTGTGTTTCTCTACTGTGACAGCCTTACCCGCATTTCCATGCCTGGGGTAACGCATCTGGGAAGGCAGGTTTTTGTCAATGATGTGCTGCTGAAGGAACTGGAACTCAGCCCTGATCTGAAAGAGGAGTGCATCTGCGACGTCTTCACCGGATGTAGCAGAATTACAGATTTTTCCTTTCCAGGCGGCCAAAGGATTGTGATTCCGAACGCAGTGGAGGCAGTGGCCGGCAATCTGGAAATTCCCTCCTTAGTCCGATCCATTGCGGTTGATATTCTGCGGATGATGGAACTGGACAAAAGATGCCTGGTAAAATTCCTTACCAACTTAAAACATGTGGAGATTCCTGAGGGGATTGAAAAAATCGGAAAGAGCTGCTTTTTTGATAAAAGGGGAATCATTTCCGTCACATTCCCAGCCTCCCTTCAAGAGATTGAAAGCCGGGCTTTCCGCAACTGCATCAGCCTGGAAAAAATCTCTTTTCATGAAAACCATGTGCGGATTCATGACGATGCCTTTAAAAACTGCAGCTCTTTAAAAGAAGTCCTTACTTCCCATAACGTTTCCTATATTCTTGAGGGCATTTCCGGGCTTTCTGGAGAATCCATCCCGTCGCTGGTCAGAACCGTCCATAGGCAGGTTTTGGGAAATTTCCGTCTTAGCGGTTCGATTCTCCTGAAATATCTTGGCAGCGAGTCAAGGGTTGTAGTTCCCTGGGGCGTCACTTCTATTGCAGAGAATGCGTTTGCAGGAAATGAAGCTATTGACCGGGTAATCCTGCCGGATTCTTTGCTGGAAGTGGGCGCCGGGGCATTTAGGAACTGCCTGCTTTTGCAGACCATAGAACTTCCCGGGAAATTAAAGCGGTTAGGAGAAGGGGCATTTGAAAACTGCGTAAAGCTTCTTCGCATAACGCTGCCTGAACAGATAGCCCGGATTGAGGCTAAAACCTTTAAACACTGCCATGGGTTAAGGGAAGTTTCTTTCGGAAGATACGTCCAGGCAATCGGTGAGCAGGCTTTTTACGGATGCAGGGCCCTAAAGGGGATCTTTTTTCCTGACAGCCTTGTTTCTATCGGCGAAATGGCCTTTTATAGGTGCAAAGCCTTAAAGGGGCTCAACCTTCTGCCTGGGATCGCCTCTGTCGGAAACCTGGCTTTTGCACAAAGCGGCATCAAAAAAGCCTATATCAGCGGAAGCTGCAAAGCCTATGGCGCAGACATTTTTTTCGGCTGTCTCTCCCTTAGCAGGCTTGTTTTGAGAACGGGAGTCCGCCATATTCCGGATAAACTGGCCTATGGCTGTACTGCCCTAAAGCAGGTAACGGTTCCTGATACGCTGGAATCTGCGGGAAAACACCCATGGGAACATACCCCGTTTCTGAAAAGCTGGATTAAAAATCAGACAGAGAATAACGAAGATGGAGAAACTGCCTTTGTGTTCTGGGACGGGCGGGATCTGAAAGGTGACATTCATCTCTCATCACATATTCGGATCGTAGCAGGAGGCGCGTTTTATGGAAACGCCGCCATTACATCGATCCATTTTCCTGACAGCATTACATGGATTGGCCCTGCTGCGTTAAAGGGCTGCTCATCTCTGCGCCAGGTAATCTGGCCCGCAGCAGCAGAGACTGCTGAGTCAGAAGTTTTCTCCGGCTGTACTGCCCTGGAATCCGTCCGGCTTGGGAACGCTTCGCTTTCTCCCTGCATTTCATGGAAGTTTATAAAAGAGCGGGCTTTTTACAACTGCCGGAAGCTCTGCTGTATTTCATTGGAAAATACACTGGCCGTTGGAAAAGAGGCCTTCTACAGATGCAGTTCCTACGCGCCGGGAACAGCGGATTTGCTGCGCTATGCAGGGGAAGGCGCTTTTGAAAAAACAGCATTGTTTGACAAGGCTTCCTCCTTCTATGTTCTTGGTGCAGTAATCGTGTCTGGCTCTCACTGTACAGGCGAAATACATGTGCCAGAGGGAATCGCAGCTATTGCGCCATTTGCATTTTCCGGTAACCGCCGGATCACGAAGCTGTTTCTTCCTGACCATCTTCGCTCCATTGGGGAAGGCGCTTTCTGGGGCTGCAGCAGCCTAACAGATATACGGTTTCCTTCATCTCCATGCGCCATAGGCCCCCGTTCTTTTGAAAAATGCATAAGCCTTTCAAGTATATGCTTTCACGGAGATTTTGCAGGGCCTGCTGCCTTTGCCTACTGCACATCTCTGAAAAAAGCGGAAATCTACGGACTTCATACCTTGGAAGCCCGCCTGTTTGAAGGCTGCTCCAGCCTGGAAGCATGCATGTGCAGGCAGATTGCTGTTATTGGGCCATACTGTTTCAGCGGCTGCGTCAAATTAAGGCATTATGATTTTCCCCAGGCCCAGGAAATAGGAAGTTATGCCTTTCAGAATTGTGATTCTCTGCGGCAAATAAAGCTTGCAGGCAGCGTTCTGATCCATCCTCATGCTTTTGAGGACTGCGGGCGTCTGGAAAAAATATCCCTGGCAGAAAGCCAGGGGCAGGCAAGGCTTTATGAATACGCCTTTTCCGGCTGCACGGCTGTCAGTCAGGCAGTCTGCCAGGGACAGGTGTGGAACCTGCATGAATACAGAGATATTCTAAGGGAATCCATCCCTGAAATAGTCCGCCTGATTTTCCACAGCTGCTTCAGCTGCTTTGACATAGAGCACGAGGAAACCTTATACGGATACAGAGGAATGGGACATATTGTAACAATACCAAGGGGAATCCGGCGAATCGGGGCCGAGGTGTTTCGGGATGTCCTTATGCTGGAAGAGGTAAACATTCCCGACACTGTGGAATACATCGGAGCTAGGGCCTTTCACGGAACTGCCTGGATGAAAAAGCAGCAGAGCCTGTCGCCTCTGGTAACTGTTAACCATATGCTTCTGGATGGCTCCTGCTGCGCGGGAGATGTCACTGTTCCAAGGGATATCCGGCTGGTATGCGGCTGGGCATTTGCGGGCGGAATAGGTATTGAAAGAATCCGCTTTCTGTCTGACCGGATAACTGTAGAGGCATATGCATTTCGGAACTGCATTTACCTGAAAGAACTTGTGTCCGGCGACGGCGCCTCGGTTATTTTTCAGGGAATCGCTGACAGGAAAAGAAACCTTCCTCCCCTGGCCATGCAGGCAGTTATGGAAATGCTTAACTGTTTTAAAACAGACGAACAAGATGTCCTTGTGGAATGTACCGGCAATATTTCCCGTCTGCTGTTAGCTGACGGAATCCGCGCTGTCGGCGACAAGGTCTTTCAGGACGGAAATCTTTTGACGGAAATCACGTTTTCTCAGTCAGTTACCTCCATTGGGAACTGCTCTTTTGCCGGATGCAAATGGCTGAAGCAGGTAAAGCAGGCCTGGGGCGTTACCTCTATTGGCCATAAGGCATTTTCCGGATGCGGGGTTTTGGAGAGAATCCAATTATCAGATGCGTTTTGCCATATGGAAGCCAGGGCCTTTGAGAACTGTACTTCTTTAAAAGAAATCCTTCTGCCTGAGGGATTGGAAGAGATTCCGGACAGGGCGTTTTTCCGGTGCCGCAGCCTGGAAAAAGTCCGCCTTCCGTCGACTCTGAAACGCATCGGCAAAGAGGCTTTTGCATATTGCAGGAATCTGGAAATGCCATTTGTACCGGACAGCGTATTGGTGGAGGACAGAGCGTTTGCGGGAATTTTACAGGACTAATGCATTTGGGGGCAGTAAATCAGCCACAAAGGCAGGTGTGGGAGAAATTCCGAGAGTACATAAACTTTGGGAGGGATGTATGCGGTACCGCAGGTTAGGCAGTACCGGATTGATGGTTTCGGAAATCAGTTTCGGCACCATTCCGGTACTTCAAGGCAGCGTTCCGGTTCTGCCGGACTATTTTAATCTTACAGATCATGAGGCCGTGGCAGTGATGGATCATGCCTTTCGTCTTGGCTGTAATCTGTATGACACGGCGATTGTTCCGGAGTACGGAGATGCAGAGAAAAAACTGGGGAAATTTGCCGCTTCGATTAACCGGGAAAAGATCATTATTTCAGACAAAGCCCGTTTTTTTGACGGCAATGAGATGTATATGGCAGTCCTTGCATCATGCGAAAATCTTGGCACCTGGCCGGATATCTATTTTGTCCATCAGGCAGATCCTGCCCATGAAGAAGAGATATTTGGAAAAGGCGGAGCCCTGGATGCGCTCTGCCAGCTGAAACAGGAAGGGCGGATTCATTTTGCCGGGCTTGCCTCCCACTATTATGACATTCTCCTTCGGGGGGCAGGGGATGGCCGGGTAGATGTTCTCCAGGGCAGCGGAAATCTTCTGGAGCGGGGCATGCTGGACAGAATCCAACAGGAACCCTCTTTTCGCAGGAAAGGACTTTTTATAAATAAGGTTTTTGCAGCCGGAATGCTTCCCAGGTTTTTTCCAGTGGAAACATTGATTAAAACCGTTTTATCCTATCCCGTTTCCAGCGCCCTTATAGGAATCGGCTCCATAGAGCAGGCAGACCAGGCTATGGGATGGGATACCTGGAATCCCAAAGTTTTTGTTCCAGACTTTGATCAGGTGGTGTCTGTTCTTGAAAAAGATTTCCTGCCCATTGCCTGTAACCGGTGTCAAAGGTGCCGCTGCCCTTACGGAACAGAAATTCATACGATTTTCAGACAGTATAATTATTATTATCTGGGAAAAGATTACTGGGCCCTGCGCAAATTGAACATGGGCATTGAGCATAGCGCTTTCATGTGCAGAGCATGTACGGATATGCCGTGCATGTCCATGTGCCCGGCAAAGATCAGGATTCCGGATATGATTGAACTGGCTGACAGGCTGGTAAATGCCCATTGCCCATAAGGACATATTTCAAAAGACAGGCTGAAATATGTCCTTAATGCAAGCATGATTTGTTGGCAAAGACTAAACCCCGAATAACTTTTGGGCAGAGGCATCATTAAGAAACAGCCTCCAGTCCGGATGGGTTTTTAAAATAGTTGCAGGAATTGCAGGTGTGACCGGCTGGGTAACCGTATTGTAAACAGCCTCGGCCTTTACACTGTGGGGAACAGCAGAAACAATGTGGCGGCAGGCCATAATCTGTTTTACGCACATGGTAACAGCCTGCTTCGGAACCTGTTCCAAGCCGGCAAACCAGCCCTCTCCCACCTGCTGCCTTTTGCAGCGCTCGTCTAAAGTTACGATCTTGTATGCTTCTTTGGTGTCGAAATCCGCCGGAGGGTCATTAAATGCAATGTGGCCGTTTTCCCCGATTCCGATAACCCCCACATCCACAGGCGCTTTAAGCAGTTCCTTTGACACAGACTCTATATTAGCTTGTATGTCTCCTTCACCGTCTACGAAATGGGCTGCCTTTAAGGATACTTTGCTTACAAATCGCTCTTTTAAATATCTGCGGAAACTGGCCTTATGGCTTATGGGAAGCCCTACATACTCGTCCAGATGGAACATCTCAACCTGTTCCCAGGCAACATCCATTTTTACCAGAGCATCCAGAGTTTCAAACTGGGATGCGCCTGTGGAAAGGATCATGCGGGCATATCCCTGTCTTGAAACTGCCTGGGTCAAAAGCTGCGCAATGGCAGCGGCGGCATGTTCTCCCAGTTCCTGGGGAGTGGGAGATATGTTAATCGTTATATTCATAATTTTCCTCCTTTATTTGTACCTGTAAACGTTCTCGTTTGTCAAAACTGCCTGATGCCTGAAACATATACGGACAAGATTCGGATATCATCATCAAAAATCAGCAAGTCAGCGGATTTTCCCGGTTCAATGCTTCCATACCGGTCCTCCATGCCAAGAAACGCCGCCGGGTTGAGAGAAGCCATTTTTACTGCCTCCCAAACAGGAATCCCGGCCTTTTGAGTCATAACACGCACCAGGCGATCCGTAGTAGCTACACTGCCGGCAAAGCTGTCAAAAGACGGCATGTTGGCAATGCCGTCCTGTATAATGACTGGCACGCCATGGGACATAGGGCCTAAAAGGGAGGGGCCGTCCGGCATATCCGCCCCCCGCATGCTGTCTGTTACCAAACAGATGCGTTCATGGTCTTTGCATTTAAGAATCAGTTTCAAAAGCTCCGGCGGAAGATGAATCCCATCTGCAATAATCTCTATATTCAGTCGTTCCAGCAGATATCCGGCTTCCACCAGCCCCAGTTTGCGGTGGCCGCGCTCCCGTACGATGGATGACATGGCAGAGTAAAAATGGGTAAGCTGAGTATATCCATGTTCCATGGCTTCCCCTGCCGTTTCAAGCCTGGCATTGCTGTGTCCCATAGAAGCCAGAATCCCTCTTGCGTTTAACTCGTCCCCCAATTCCATGGATCCCGGCAGTTCAGGTGCCACTGACCATTTCACAATATCGCTTCCCCCCTGCTTCAGGATTTCCAGATAGTGCTCTCTTTTGGGAACGGCCAGATACTCCAAGGGCTGCGCGCCGGCTTGTTCCGCTGTAAAATAAGGGCCTTCCAAATGAATCCCAAGCAAATGGGGCATTTGTTCTAAAGTACGCTTCGCCTCTTTATAGGCATCGAAAAAGCAAAATAAATCTTCGTCGGAACAGGTAAGGGTAGTAGGGCATATGCCTGTGGTTCCATGTTTTAAGTGGGCGCGGGAAGCAGTTAAAATATCATCTGGTGATCCGTCCATAAAATCAGCGCCGCCGCCGCCGTGACAGTGCGTATCAATAAATCCCGGAGACAAGTACATCCCTTTGCAGTCTATAACTTCTGCACAGCAGATCTCATGATCATCTCTAAATTCCCAGCCAACTGTTTCAATCACGCCGTCTCTGACTGAAACATTACATCCTTCCTTTACGCCGTCCGGCAAAACCGTGCGGGCATTTACAAAAATAATACGATCCATATCCATTCACCTCCTTCAATTTCGTTTAGTTTAGGATAGAAGATAAAAAAGGAAAAGTCAAGAGCATTTTGGCAAAAAGCACAAATATTATATTAAAATTCAAAGTATAATTAGCGAAAATTTTTTTCGTATTGACAGCCCAAAAGTTGATATTGTATAATATGCCTATGAGAAAACGTTTTCGAAAACATTTTAACTTATGCAAAATATGAATAAGTAAAATGGCTGAAACAGATAGGTGGTGGCAGATATCGAAGTCAAGAAAGTAACTCTGAAAGATATTGCTCAGGTAAGCGGATATTCACTTGTCTCCGTCCACCGGGCAATGAACAATAAAGAAGGAGTAAGCAAGTCCGTCAGACAGGAGATTCTGAATGTTGCTGATCAGCTGGGATATACGACCAATTATGTGGCTTCTGCTTTAAAGAGGCGGCAGGTAAATCTGGCGGTAGTGCTTCCTGAACCTGATGACGCCGGAAGATATTATTTCCGCTATATCTGGAAAGGGTGCCGGACCTATGAAGCCGAGGTTTCCGGATATAATATTAATGTCATGTCCTATTCCTTCCCAGCCCACGGAGCCACCAGCAGCAGTGAGCAGTTAGAGATTTTAAAAAGGCTGTATGAGGAATGGGGAGAGCATTTGGACGGCCTCCTGACGGCGCCTGCTATTAACACTCCTCCGTTTCAGTGTCTGCTGGGACAGTTTTCCGCCAGAGGCACAGCCGTTGTGCTCATTGATAACGATCTGGAAGACTGCGGAAGGCTTTGCTGTATTGCTCCCAATGATATCTATACAGGACAGCTGGCAGCCGAGCTGATGGATATGGTTTTGAAGGGCAGGAAAGGCACGGTTCTTGTAGCTGCAGGAGATGAACTGTCTCCCTCCCACAAAATGAACGCCGTAGGCTTTGAGGCTTATTTTAAAGAGAATAATCCTGATATTACAGTAAGCTATGTCAGGGACCTGCAGAATCAGGAAGCCAACTTAAACCAGCTGCTTCAGTGCTTTCAGGAAAACCGCGATATCATAGCCACCTATTCTATAAGAGCCCAACACACTCTCCCTCTATGCAGGGCCATTATTCAGTCAGGGCGCCAGGGCGAATTGTTTGCCGTAGGAAGCGATCTTTTTCCGGAAAGCGCGCAGATGCTTTATGATGGGATATTGAAGGCTATCATTTACAAGAACCCGTACGAAAAAGGCTATGTTGCATTTAAAACCCTGTTTGAATATTTGATTAAGGGTGCAGATCCTAAGGGAGGAGCCATCAGTGTTCCTATCTCCATTATTCTTCGGAATAATATTCAGTTTTTTAAAGAGTTTATTTGACCAGGAGGAATCAAAATGAAAAAAACATTGGCAGTTTTACTATCTTGCACAGCAATCATTTCACTGGCTGCATGCAGCGGAAATTCCCAGCCCGCCAAAGATTCAAAAGAAACCCAGGCAGTAACCGAAAAATCGGAAGAATCCAAAGCTCCTGCTTCAGAAGCTTCTTCTGATGATAGTATGGGGGAAACCGTAAAATTTAAGCTGGCTGACAATCAGGCTGACGGAACCCCCAATGTGGAAGGAGACATTCACTTTATTGAATTGGTAAAAGAATATACCAATGGGACTGTTGAGATTGAACTGTTTAATAACGGGGTCCTGGGCGATGAGGCTTCTGTCGTAGATATGCTGCAGGCGGATACGCTGGATATCGCCAGAGTCAGCACAAACTCTATATCCCCTACCTGTCCGGCCTTCAATGTATTTGGAATGCCTTATGTATTTGCAAGTGATGAACAGAAATATGCGGCATTGGACGGGGAATTCGGCCAAAAGCTGACACAGAACCTGTTAGACGACACCGGCCTTGTAAACCTGACTTACTTTGTATCAGGAGCCCGCTCGTTCTATACCAGCAAAAAGCCGATTAACGGCGTGGCGGATATGTCAGGCATGAAGCTGAGGGCACAGGATGATCCGGTTACCATTGCTATGATTGAGGCTTTAGGCGGAGCTGCTACCCCTATGAACTATTCAGAAGTCTATTCCGCTTTGGAAACCGGCGTAATCGACGGAGCTGAAAATGATTTTACCTCTTACTACAGCTCAGGCCACTATGAGGTTGCTCCATATTACAGTCTGGACATGCACACTGCCCCCTCTTCCCTTCTTGTGATGAGTGCCGGCTCCTGGAATAAATTAAGCGGCGCCCAGAAAGATGCTGTCATGAAAGCCGCAAAGGACACCATACAGTTCCAGAGAGACTCTGTAGATGCATTTGTTAAGAAGTCCCGCGAGGCCGTGGAGGAAGCGGGATGTACAATCATTGAGGTGGATGTGACTGAATTCCAGCAGACCTGCAGCCCTGTCTATGACAAATATCCAGAACTTAAAGAGTATCTGGATTTGATTAAATAAAAACCGCTCGTGATGAGAGCCTGTAAAATGCGGCTTTGTCTATTTGCTGTTTTTACAGGCTCTCATTTGATAGTTTAAGACATTTTAGATTTTGGAGGTGACGTAAGTGAAACTCATTAAAAAGCTGGACAGCCTATGCAAAAATATAACAAAAGCAGAGCGGATTGCCGCAGCAGCGCTGCTTTTGATTATGTTTATTATCTGCTTCATGGCGGTTATTCTGAGATATGTATTTAACTCTCCCTGGACCTGGTCAGACGAAGTGATTCTTATTCTGCTGGTAGCTTTTGGATACCTTTGTATTTCCATAGATGTTTACAATGATGAGCATGTGGCCCTTACGGGAATCTATAATATGCTGCCGCCTGCAGCCAAAAAAGTTCTGGATGCTTTGCGCCACATTTTAATCTGCGTTTTCTTTGTCCTGATGACATATTACGCAGGCATAATATTCAAGATCAAATATCCCAAAAAATTAGCTGCCACAGGTTTTTCACAGGGAATCGTATTTTTCATCCAGATGGCTATGGCCGCTTTAATGTGCCTGTTTTGTATTGTTAATCTGATTAAAGTATTTGCCGCACAAGAACCGCAGCCTGCTGCAGCAGAGAAGAAGGAGGTCAGCGAGTCATGACAACAGCTGGAATTGGAATCGGAATATTGTTTGGGACTCTGTTTCTTCTTATATTGTTAAGAGTTCCTATTGCATTTTCTCTTGGGATTTCAGCAGTGGCGGCAGCACTGTATCTGGAAATTCCTCTTCTGAATATTTATATGAAAACCGTTACCAGTATGCAGAATTTCGTAATCGTCGCATGTCCCTTTTTTATCATTATGGCCCAGTTTATGGCGTTCGGCGGCATTACCAAAAAGCTTATGCGATTCTGTAATCTGATAGTAGGGCGGGTTCCCGGAGGTACCGCCCTTGTAAATATCCTGGTGTCCATGTTATTTGGAGGTATTTCAGGAAGCTCCACAGCAGATGTCTCTTCTATCGGAGCCATGCTGATCCCGGCTATGGTGGAGGAAGGATATGATACGGATTACTCCGTAGCCGTTACAGTAACCTCATCCCTGGAAGGCGTTATGATCCCGCCCAGCCAGAACATGCTCTTTTATTCAGTTGCTGCTGCCAGCGGAATATCCATCAGCACGCTGCTGATCTGCGGATATGTTCCCGGCATACTTCTGACGCTGGGACTCGCCATCCCTGCCTTTATTATTGCAAAAAAGCGGAAATATCCATTAAGTGAAAAAGTTGACAGCAAAGAGAAGCTGAAAATTTTTCTGGAATCCGTTGCCGGATTAATGGGAATCGTAATCGTTGTGGTGGGCACCACCACCGGCATCTGTTCTGCTACGGAATCAGCCGCCCTTGCTGCTGCCTACTGCCTGGTTATCGCTGTTTTCATGTACCGCTCCCTTTCTTTCAGGCAATTTTTAGAGTCCCTGTATTCAGCGCTTCCCATTATGGCAATGTCTCTGGCGATTATCGCATGTTCCAATGCGTTTAGCTATGTAATGAGCTACTTAAAAGTGCCAGCTCTTCTAAGCCAGGTAATGCTGAGTATTTCGACTAACAGAAACGTCATCATTTTATTAATGCTTGCCCTGATGCTGGTTCTTGGGTGCTTTATGGACATGGGTGTTCTGATTCTGGTAACCACGCCTATTTTATACCCTCTTGCGGTAGGCACCTTAGGCATGAACCCCTATCACTTCGGCGTTGTTCTCGTGTTTGGATTTGCCATAGGACTTTGTACGCCGCCAGTTGGCACCTCTCTGTTTATCGGGTGTAAAATCGGAAATATACCTGTAGAAAAATGTATTAAGGCGTTCCTTCCTTTTTATATTATTATGTTTGCTTTGCTGCTTATTCTCACATTCATTCCGGAACTTTCCCTAATTTTACCCAGAATGATGGGACTTGCAGTCTGATTGGAGGAAATACTGTATGGAATATTTTACGTTAAAACAAAATTACGGTTTCTATGAAAATGAATTGATCAATAAGTTTCTCGCATTCTGGCTTCCCCGCTGTGTAGACGAAAAAAACGGCGGATTTGTAAACTGTTTTGATAATCACGGTGAAAACCTGATCAGCAAAGATAAATATGTGTGGAGCCAGGGGCGGTTTGTCTGGGTGTTTTCAAAGCTGGCATCCCTGGAAGCACCAATCTTTACCCAAAACCAGCGGAAAAATTTTCTCGCTTTGGCAAAACACGGCGCGGATTTTCTGATGAAGCACTGCCTTATGGGCAAAGATGACTGGCGATGCATTTTTCTTTTAGATGAAACAGGTCAGCCTAAACTGGCAGATGGCTGCAATCGTCTGGATATGAGCATTTATGCAGACTGCTTTGTAACTGCAGGCATTGCAAAATATTCGGATGTAAGTCATGATAAAGCCGCTTTTGATTTCGCTAAGAATCTCTACTTATCCATACTGGAGCGGGTTAGAAACAACACTTTTGAAACACTTCCATACCCCCTGTCAAAAGAGTACCGCGCCCATGGCATCCCGATGATACTGGCCAATGTCTCAAAAGATGTCTATTTTGCGGCAAAACAGTTTGAGCCTGCTCTCTGTGATTTGATTAAAGACAGCATTCAAGACTTTACTTATGACATCTTGGATCATTTTGTTGATGAGCAAAACCTGCTTCATGAGATTATCACAAAAGATAACCAATTCTTTGTTAAAAGGCTGGGAAATCATATTAATCCGGGACATACCCTGGAGGATGCCTGGTTTCTCCTGGACTCTCTGGAAATTATGGAAGATCCGTCCAGAGTTCAGCAGATATATCAAATAGTGCTGAAGGCTTTGGATACGGGATGGGATCATGAATATGGAGGTCTGCTGCATTTCGCCTCAGTATCAGGGGGAGAGCCTGAAGGCGATAACCAGGGATTAGAAGAAGAACCTATGTCAAAGCAGTTAAGCGGCTGGGGAGATAAGCTTTGGTGGGTGCATTCTGAAGCCCTGTACACCACGCTCCGCTGTTATCTTACTACAGAAAATGAACAGTTTTGGCTCTGGTATAAAAGGCTTTTTGACTACACGTACCATACCTTCCCCAATGAAGATCCGGAAATCCGGGAATGGGTTCAGATCCATACCCGCAGCGGCAAGCCGGAGGACAAGGTCGTGGCTCTTCCTGTAAAAGATCCCTACCACATAATGCGCAATCTCTGCCTTATTATTGAGCTGCTGTACAAGCAATTGAAATAAACCGATTATTCCACAGCCTGCACTCTGCGGAGGTTTTGAAACGGGGAAATCAAAAGTTTTCCCCGTTTCTATGTTAAGTCTCTCAAAAACAGGTTCTGCTTTTACTCTTCAGATGTTTTGCTAAATCGAAAATACCATATCTGCCTGATGTGGAAACCTATGCACATTTGGCAAGTTTGTCAACAGCAAAGGAAACATCCGGCTGAAAGTAAATATCATTCCCTTTATTGCTCTCATACATAAGATCCTTCAGCGGCTTACTGGTATATTTGGAAAAATCTCCATAAATTGCAACTCTTACTCCGTAATTAACAAATTTCTGCAAAATATCACCAGCCAGACAGGTGCTTAAAATAAAAAAATCCTCTGTAACAGCTTCTTTATTCAGAGCAATATTCACACAGCCTGTCTCATACTTTACTGTCATTATTAAATCCAAAGCAGACTGCGCATCCGTAATCAGGCATTCCTCACTGCTGACAACTGCAACTGCCGTATTATTTTTTCTTATAACTTCTGTTTTCATTTCCTACCTCCTACTCATACAAACTGTCAATCAAATGGTCAGCCATAAAGTCAAAAATTTCCATATGGTTCCACGGAAGAACATCCTTATTTCTGATATTCATAAGTAAAGAGTAAATAACGGACGCAGCCATATCCCGGGGAACTTTTAATTTTAAATATGGCTGATCCTCAAAAAGCCTGCGGCTTTTGTTTTGAGATTCCTCCAGCCTTTTGGCCTGTTCCTCTGATAACCGATTCAATAAAACCGTTAGATCCGTGCCGCTTCCAAAGTATAAAAAATTATTCTCATAATATTCCCGGTATATCATCTTTAAAGCCCTTGCTGCCCCATACTTATCCTTCTGTTCCTCCATAATCACTAAAGCCTTGCTGCATATCTCATCCTGCACAGTACACAGAACATCACAAAAAAGAGCTTCCTTGGACTCAAAAAAGAGATAAAATGCCCCTTTGGATATACCTGTCTGTGCGCAGAGTTCATCTACGCTTGTCTTTTTATAGCCGAACCGGCTCCAGCTTCTCCTGCAGACATCCAGCAGGCTTTCTTTAATACGTTCTTTTTCCTGTTCTGAAAAACCTTTCGGCATAGCCGGCCTCCTTTATGACTATATAAACCATTTCAGTCACAAGTATATTACTGCTTTTTTTTACATTTGTCAAGAAGCAATATCTCTAAATCCTTATAGAATCCTTATAGGGGGTTTAAACTGTAAAGCTGCTATTATTGACATCAAAATTTACGTGTGCTAAAATGGCAATACTTTAAGATAAGAGGAAGCTGGCGGCTATGTTCCAGGACAATATGCCGCTGTTGCAAAAACTATAGAAGGAGTGGAAAAAATGGCTATTGAAAAAGTGAAAGCGTATTTCAGGAAATATGGAATGGAAGAAAAGATAAGGGAATTTGACGTATCAAGCGCAACTGTGGAACTGGCGGCTGAGGCTCTTCACTGTGAGCCTCAGCGGATAGCAAAGACGCTCTCTTTTATGGTAAACGGATGCGGGGTGCTGATTGTGGCAGCAGGGGATGCGAAAATTGATAACAAAAAATACAAGGCACAATTCGGTACAAAGGCAAAAATGCTTTCAGCAGAAGAAGTTGAAACGATTGTAGGCCATGCCGTGGGGGGCGTATGCCCGTTTGCGGTTAATGAGGGCGTGGAAGTGTATCTTGATGTATCTCTGAAGCGCTTTGGCACAGTATTTCCGGCCTGCGGCAGCTCCAACAGCGCCATAGAGCTTACAATCCCTGAATTAGAGAAATATTCCGGGCATGCCGGATGGATCGATGTCTGTAAGGGGTATCAGTAGATAAAATAACTGCCGCCGGCGCTGTCTTTTGAAGGTTCCGGTGTATTCAGAACCCTCTCTCTGCGCCCGTATGCCTGCCGCAGCAAACGAAAATCACAGCTTGGCAGCACCGTAGAAACGAATTTCAAAAAGGGCGCCTCCGGCAGGCTTATTTTTTGCCTGTATCGTTCCATTCTGGCGTTCAATTATTTCTTTTGACAAAGCCAGCCCTATTCCGATGCCGCCTTCTTGTGCGTTCTTTCCTCGGTAAAACCGCTGAAAAAGATGGGGAATATCCTGTTTCTCAAACCCTTCCCCATCATCCCAAATCATAATCTCTGTGTACAGCAGATTTTTTGCATAGGAACAATGGATCACACCCCCCGGATTGTGCTCCATGCAGTTTTTCATCAGGTTCATCACTGCCTCCATGGTCCAGTCCAGATCTGCAGTGATCAGCATCTCACCTAACTCTGGTATATCAATGGAAGTGCCGGAGCCAAAAAGCAGTTCCTGCAGGCTATCTGCCGCAAGGACAAGAAGGGTAAAGACATCTGTCTTCTCCTTTTTCAGAACCAAGGTTCCGGCATCAATCCTGGATAAAACAAGCAGCGCTTCTTCCAGATGGTTCAGCCGCAAAATCTGTTTTTCCGCCTGTTCCAGATGCCTGCTGTCAATGTTTTGTTTCAGCATTTGAACAGACAGGGAAATGGCCGTGAGCGGAGTTTTAATCTGATGTGCAATATTGGACAGATTTTCTGCAAAATCATTTTTTGCCTGTACTGCCGAGTCCTTCGTCTGATAGAGAAATGTTACTGTCTTATAGATTTCATCTTCCAGCCTGGAAAATTCATCCTCTCCTAAGGCGGAGAGGATAACAGCCTTGCCCATATTTACCTGTTCTAAATACTCCGATAAGTTCCGGATACGTATGCCTTCTATTTTATTCCGATATGCAAAAGTAAAAGTAAAAAGAGAAATCCCTGTCATAAAGCCTATGGCCGCAAATAAGGCATTCTGCCCGCATGTGGAGCCTGAAAAATCAGATACTTGATACCCCAATGCAGTCAGCATATTATCTTTTGCCGCGCTGTCAGCTTTTCCTTCTGTATATGCCTTTAATGCAGCTGAAATTACCTTTTTTGCTTCCGGTTCCCTCTCTGCTATACTGCCGCAGATCGCATCCAGCAGATCAAACTGAATCCGGCTGTAATGGCATGAAACAAATAAAACAGAAACAGCGGAGACAATCAGGCTGACGGATAATACCCATCCAAAAGTAACCAGCATATCTTTCTGTCCGTTCATATGGTATCCTCCATGCGGTAACCCACGCTTCTGACTGTCTTCAGGCATTGCGGCTGATAAAGTTTATCCCTCAGACGTTTCATAGTAACTGTCAATGTATTATTATTTACATAGCTTCCTTTGGCATCCCATATCTGCTCCAGAATCTTTTCTCTGGTAATTGTTTTGCCCTTGTTTTGCATTAGGCACAAAAGCAGCTGATATTCCGCTGCACCTAAAGATATCTCCTCTGAATGGCAGAAAACTGCATGGCGCTTCTGATCGATCAGGATTCCATCACAGGAAAGGTATTGCTCTGCCGCATTGCCGGTTCTGCGCAGTATTGCCAAAATCCTTGAATGCAATACCTCTAATTCAAACGGCTTCACCACATAATCATCTGCGCCATATCGGAAACCTGAAACAATATCCGCCGAATCTCCACGAACGGTAACAAAGATAATGGGAAGTTCTTTCCAATTCCTTCGAATCCACTGACATAAGCTGTCGCCCCGCCCATCCGGCATGTTCCAGTCTAATAAAACAAAGGTCGGGACATGCTCCTTTAATGCCTGCCTTGCCTGCGCAAGGGTCACACAAATCGTTACCCTAAAATTCTTTTGTTCCAGATATTCTTTTACCGCAAGGGCAATATTAGGATCGTCTTCAATATAATATAAATCAGCCACAGCCAATTCCTACCTTTTTCTCCTCTGTTTCAGATTTTATATTTTACAGCCCTTTGCTCGTAAGGATTTTATCAAACTTCTTTTCTGATAAGATTTCATGGGTTACGAACTGGCCGTCATAGAAAAGGGAAAAGGTTGTAAAAGGCGAGGGCGCATTTTGTGCATCTTCTCTAGTCTGGATATGGATTGACTGAAGAGCAGCATTTCGGGCTTTTGCCATATTTTCCAGTATAGGCACATACTTGGCTGTAAAGGGGCATTGGCTTGTATAATACAGCACAAATCCTCCTGCCATGGGTTCATGCCCACGTACCGAGTCACTGAAGCCGGGAAGCTCTGCGGATTCCTCAAACGGCAGGTACATCAGCTCAAAATATGGTTCCGCTGTGTCTGCCCCTTTGAACCCTCTATGTCTCATGTATCCGGGATCAGAAAGAAACCCTGTTTTCTTTTTGGAGGACAGAACCACAAGCCCCTTTTTTCCCTTTTTCCTGCTGTCCTCTATACACGCATCTAGCAAAAGATCCCCGTATCCATGCCCCTTGAACTGCCCGGACACCCACAGACAGTCAATGTACATATATCCGTCCGCCCGGACAGGTGCCCAGGCATATTCAGCAGGAATATACTCAATAAAGCATTTCCCCCTGACATTGCCTTTTAAAAACACAAGCCCCTCGTTCATCCTGTCTTTAAGCCAGTCTTTTTTTGACATAACCTGAATATCTTTATTGCTGGATATGGCGCAGCAAATGTGCTCCTGGTCAATATTTTCGTGTGTTAACTTTACAAATTCCATGATACGTTCCCTCCAATTTGCTTCACTTACTATAAGAATCCGCCGCCGTTTAGACGGCATACATATGTAACTGTTTTCCTGTGCGTCATTCGGCCTTATGAAAAATAACGGTCTTCTCCTTCATGGATATTTTTCCAACCTGATAGCCATATTCCAGAAGTTCCTTTTTATATTTTAGAAACGAGTGGTCGATTGGTATCCCTGCAGCATTCTGTATTTCCTCAAATGTCATCTTAAAAGACTGGCTTCCGTTTCTCTTCACATATTCCCATAAAGGATTATACTTGCTCATAAGCCTGACTCCTTTCAAATATTTTTTGCATGACAGTATGACATTCTTAATTGTCATTATAGGCGGCCTGCACACCGCAATCTGAAGCAAACCGTTTTACTGATTACCCATGCTTCTTTTTGCCCTTTCTATTTGCTTTTTCTATTTGGCCAGTAATATCAGTCCATCCGCTCAATTCCTTAAAAAAGCCATATTTCAGATAACCTGCCAACCAGAATTTTACCTGTGTCACAGTTCCTGTTTTCGCCAGAAACCTGGTATCTCCTCTTTTGGTATCATTGGCACGCCAGATCACCATCAAGTCATTTTGAACGCCGGGAAACAGATCCACCGCCCCCGCTCCCCACTCCAGGACTGCCTTCAGATATTTTCCCTCATGGATGCCTTCAATGGCCAATTCCACGTCCCTGGCAGAAAAAAATTTATGTTCGTCATGCCAGCTCTCACCAAAAATCACCAGGAGCTGATGCCAGCAGTTCAATTGGCCTTTCTGACTGGTCAGAAGCTGGTGCCAGAAAGATTCCACGCTTTCCTGCGAGGTATCTGTTTCGTCTGAACAGATACCTGATTCATCCTGCCAGGTATTGTCCTCGTTTTGGCTGACGGCTCCTTCATCCTGCCGGGCTTTTATTTCAATGTTTTCCCATCCGGAAAAATCGGGGCTGCCTGCCAGCAGCTGTTTCATCCACTCTACTGCCGTATCAGGCTCTGTGCTTTTCTGATATATCCGGTATCCATCCTTTGGCATTTCAAAAAATGCCACAAAAATAATATTGCCGTGATAAATACATAAAACCTGATTTAACAAGCCATGTTCTCCGGCAGAAAGAGGCGGCAGCACCTGGATATCAAAATGTTTGGGCTCTCCACTTTCCGCAAGAATGCCTATCTGCCCCCGCAAAACTTCCGGCGTAACCAGAGAGCTCTTGTTTCCCGATGTATCAGTGAGAATAATTTGGCTGGCCGGCGCCTGTTCCGGTCTTCTATCCGGTCTGACCAAATCCCGCACTCCATCCCATATTCCCAGCAAACCAAATCCCGCCATGCCGATTCCTATCAGAAGCCGGACAATGCCAATCCATTCATTCATTTCAGCAAGTCCCAAAGCTGTCAGGCCGAATCCAAGAAATGCCCCGTAACCTCCCAATATAAGAGGTATCAGGTGCAGCCGTTTTCTTGTTCTGTTATTTTTTATCATAATCTGCTCCTTTGCCAGTCTGATGAAGACGAACAGGAGATATATACCACAATGAAGCTATAAAGCGTTTTTCCTTTTCTTATAAGCGTGAATGGCGGTATTAACAATACATAACAGCATAAAAAGGCTGGTAAAGTTAATCCATATGTCCCTGTATGCTGTTTTTGCCAAAGGTTCCCTCAATCCGGCAAACCACACATAGGCAAACGCCAACATTTGAGAGGGAATATACGCAGTCACGTATCTGAGGATCAAAGGCTTAACAGGCAGATTGGTGCACAGCTCAAATGCTGCTATCCCAATCAGAAGGATCACAGCTCTGTCTAATTCATGCCAGTTACCGCTTGGATCTTCGTAAACACCATTGCATAGATACGAAATGCTGCTTAACAATGTTATTACCGTATATATCATCGAATAAGCTGCCGCAATACGTATCCATCTCTTCCTATTCATGTTCTTCTCCAGCCTGTCATAAATATATCCCTGGTTTCATTAGCCTTCATATAGGGAAAAAGTTATTCTTTTTTATATGGCCTTCCTGTAAATTTTAACATCCTCAAAGCATTAGAACAAGATGTTTGCCGCAAACAGCTTGTCAAATGATGCGAAATGTCTCTGGCATACTAAAATCTGCTTGAGATATAGCCAAACTTTTAAAATGCCCGGACAGTGACGGGTGAGACAAAAATCAGGATATATTCCGAATACGCTTTGCCGGGGCATAAACTGCAAGGGAAGCAGACACCGTAACAAGCAATAATATCACTGCCAGAGAAGGCACGGGAATTTTCCATACAGCATAGCTGTAATGACTTGTGATCAGGCTGTCATAAAGCCATTTACTAAGCAATAATCCAACCAGACAGCCAACCAGACAACCGGACGAGGCATAGGTAAACGCCTCAGCAGCAATCATTTTTGTGATCTGGCGTTCGTCCATACCAACAGCGCGCATGACGCCATACTGTTTCATCCTTGCCGATACGCTCATGGAAATGCTGTTCATAATGTTTAGTACCGTGACCAAAGTGATGATTGCCAAAAATCCATATACAAACAGCATGAAGGCCAGATAAAGGTTGGCAGTGCGCATATCCCGCATATCCCGAAATTTATAATTTTCGTCCAAAATACTGCTGATCGCCCGCACATCCTCGTCAGTCGCACTGGAAGTTGTCTGGATCATAATAAGGGAATAACCAGTCTCACCTGTAAGCCGGGAAAATGTTTCGCCAGATGTGATCAAGGTTACTTTGCCATCCGAGTTTCCGTCATTTGTAAATGGGTTGTATTTTAATATGCCTGCAATCTCAAGTTCCTCACCGCCTGTTTGAATCCTGGCGCCCATTTTCAGGGGACTGTCCCTATCGGTGATTGCAAGGACGTATCTGCTGTTCCCATACACTTTTGAAATATCGCTGCCTTTTTGGAGTAATTTATCTTTCACAAGACATTCCAGATCAAACGGGTCATAAGAGATCAGGTCAACGCTGTCTCCTATTACCCCCTGAGCGGGAACATTAAAAGCATGATTACGGCCATAGACGTTTTTCACACCCTCCATGCCGCTTATCTCATGGATCAAAGACGCGTCTATGGGATTTGCGTCGTCAGCACTTGAAATAGTAAGGTCCTCCGTGTTGGAAAACTGAGGCATCATATGGCCGATTAGCTCAATAAATACCGAAAAGCTTAAAAACAGGATAATGCTCAAGGCAAAGGAACCCATCATAAGGAACAGGTTTTTCTTTGTGGATACCGCATGATGAATGCCTAGGGCAGTTTCAATTTTACAGAACCGGATTTTTACAGCGCTTTTCTTCCTGTATTCATTTTCTGCGGCCCCGGATACAGCCGCTACAGGAGACACTTTCGCCGCCCGTTTTGCCGGGGCGCTGGCAGAAATGAGCACCGTAACAACGCCTACGGTTACACCGCTGGCGATGCCGATTAGACTAACCCCGAAAAGGGGAATCTCCGAAAATTCACCACCGACAAAAAAACGTAATATTGCACACATTACCCAGCTCATAAGGATTCCCAGAAAAATGCCGGCAGGGATAGCTTTTTTACACCAGTTAAGTGCCTCTAACCGCACAAACCGGATGATCTGTTGTCTGCTCATGCCTATACAACGCATCATTCCAAAAAATTTTGTCCTTTGTGCCACATTACTGTTGAGACTGCCTGAAATCATCAATACTCCTGCAATCAAAATCATAAAAGACAGTAACACCGCGGCAACCAACAGTGACTGCGCCATTCCATTGTTTAACAAGGCTAAAATGGATTGCTGTCCGTGTTTGGCCAGCAATCGGTCTGTTTCCAGTTTTATGCCCATTTCCGCAATGCTAAAAATCGCAGTTACCAGAAATACAGCAAAGATAATACAGAGGTGTGTCATACGGTTCTGCCGTTTGTGTATTTTCGCCGAGATAGGAATAAGGGTAAGATAACTTTTCATTCCCAGTCTCCTTTCCATTCCGGCCCGTGCATAACAGACGTCCTCCGGGCGTCTTGCGCCCTCCCAAAATCGGTCAGTACGCCGTCCGACACCTGCAATACCCGGTCTGCTGTCTGAGCAATACTCCTGCTGTGCGTAATCATGACAATGGTCTGTTCATACTTTTTCGCAGTCGCTTTTAATAAAGCAATGACCTCTCGGGTGTTTTTAGAGTCCAAGTTGCCCGTTGGCTCGTCCGCCAGAATCAGAGAGGGGCGTGTCATCAGTGCCCGCCCGATGGCAGTCCTCTGCTGCTGCCCGCCGGACAACTGGCTGGGCAGATGGCCCCGCCGTTCTCTTAAGTTCAGCACGGACAGCAATTCTTCCAAATATTTTTTACTGGGCTTCTGATAATCAAGAAGTACAGGGAAAATAATGTTCTGTTCAACGTTCAACTCCGGGATCAAATTAAACGCCTGAAAGATAAAACCGATATTTCTGCGCCGAAAAACAGTAAGCTGCCGCTCTTTCATTGAAAAAGTATCTTTTCCATCAATAAAGACTTTCCCTGAAGTGGGCGTGTCCAATGCCCCCAGCATATTTAGCAGCGTGCTTTTGCCGGAACCCGACTCGCCGACGATTGCGACAAACTCCCCCTTTTGGACTGTAAAGCTAACATCTTTCAATGCCTGCACAGCCGTTTCACCGCTGCCATAAATTTTAGAAATTGACTCGACTTCCAATAAGTTCATCCTGTGCACCTCTTTCCAAATAGTATTGCGATTATGGTCAGGTATCTTTTCTCTTACCTGTATTTCAGAGCATAGCACATGAACATTACGATACCTCTACAATCAGTTTACAATTTTGTAGGAATCAAAAAATTCATTGTGAATATCGTCCCCTGGCCCGGCAGACTTTCAACCTCAATGGTTCCGTCATGTGCCTCGATGATTGCCTTTGCCAGAGGAAGCCCCAATCCGATTCCCTGTTTATCCTGTGAAAAGCGGCTCCGATAAAACCGTTTGAAAATATAATGGATATCCTCAGGATGAATACCGCAGCCGTTATCTTTTATGGAAATCTGGACGGAAGACGAGAATGTCTGCCATTCCATGCGGATGGTATCACCCTCTTGTGTATGGTCAAGGGCATTTTTTACAATATTGTCTATGGCTTCCGTTATCCAGTCACGATCACAAAAAAAGAAAACAGAATCCGAACCGGACAGGACAATCTTTTTCTGCTCCTGTCTGGCCCTGTATGCGAAATGCAGTTCAATATCCCGCATCATATCCGCTACATTTTCATTATTCTTTTCAATCACGATGGAGCCGGCATCCAGCTTTGTGATTTTTAGCAGGTTTTGTACCAGTGTTTCAATCCGGTCAAGTTCCTGTTCTGATAATGCGGCAAACTCTTTCAGCATGGGCAGATCTTCGGCTTCATCCTGCAAAAGCCCATTATAAATATTCAAGGCTGCCAAAGGGGTCTTTAACTGGTGCGAAATATCTGATATAGCGTTTTTTAGAAATTCTTTTTTCCGTATTTCGTTTGACGCATGTGCATTCAGCACTGCCGCCAAAGAATTTATGGAATGAAACAGCCGATACAGTTCTCCCTCGTCATCACACGCAATTCGTGCGTTCCTGTTTCCGTCCAGATAGGCATTGATCTGCGATACGGCATAATCGATCTCCCCGTCCTGCCTGCGGAAATATCGAAAGCAGACTGTCCACAATGCTCCTGCTGCCAGTAAGGCGAAAAAAAACATCGACAGAGAAAAACTTTGACAAAGCAGATAAACGCAGGCTTCAGCCGACAAAAGAAATATCGCCCACACAGCTGATAATGAAAAAAATAAATTTTTAATATCCTTATTCACAAAGATTCTCATAGAGCTCCTCAATCTATATCACTCCATTTATAGCCCATGCCCCGCACGGTTATAAGCATTTGAGGTTCACTTGGATTGTCCTCTATCTTCACCCGGAGCCTGCGCATATATACAGCCAGTGTACTGCTGTCAATATAGTTGCCTTCACAATCCCATAGCCTGTCTAATATTTGTTCCTTCGTAAGCAGCATATTGGGATTTTTCATAAACAGACAAAGCAGTTTATATTCTGCAGCGGTCAGCTCCAGCAGCTTTCCATTTTTATATGCCTGCCCCTGTAGCAAATGCACAGCAATGCCATTCGACTGTAATTCGGTATCCGCCGAGTGGAAATCTTTTGCCCTGCGAAGCAGAGCGTTGACTCTCGAAATAAGAACCCCCAGCTTAAATGGTTTTGTAATATAGTCATCACCGCCTATATCCAGCCCCATGATGATATTGACTTCCTCGTCGGACGCAGTCAAAAAGATAATCGGTACCTTGGAAACCTGCCGTACCTTTTTACAGAATTCAAATCCTGAACCATCCGGCAGCGATACATCTAACACCAGCAGATCATACTTTCCGTCTGTCCACAATGTGTCCGCCTCGCTCAGCGTCCTTGCAGCCGCCAATTCAAAGCCCTGTTTTTTAAAAGCAAAAGACAATCCGTTGATCAGGCTCCGGTCATCTTCAAGAAGTAGCAGCTTACTCATATGATAAAATCACCTCCATGTTCCCTTCCGTCATTATGTTCCCTTTCATTTTCCCCTGCTTGGCTTTTTCATAATAATTTGACCCGTTAATCAAAGCCGCGCACCTGGAATATAATGATAAATTCTTCGTCATCCCCCTCATCCCCCCTTCCCACTCATCATCCTCGTCCTCAGTCATAGAATTGATAAACACGGTAAAGGATTGCGCCAGACAAGATTCCATCTATTTCGAAATATCTGCGCTGATTTGCGCTCCCATCTGGGACGATACATCTACACGCAGTTGTTGTTCCTCGTTTTCAATCGCTTTCCCTGCGCTGTCATACGGGTTAAAAACATACTCCTCGGAAACCGTTTCCAGCTGGCCGCTTGCTGCGTTTCTTTCCATAACATGTTCGTACCATGCGTCAAAGCCTACGCCGTCTGTTTTTACGGAAGCGGCGTCATAGTACTGTTTAATCTGTTCATCGGATAAAACAAGTCCTTCTTCCTCATAATAACGGATTTTCACAATTTCACCGTCAATATACTGGTATGTTGAATAATAATGATATGCCGCTCCGCCGCGCTCCATGCCGTAAATGAGCTGTTCTTCCTGATCAAAGACAGCAAGTGAGATTTGATTTAAGCGGGTATCATTCTCAAATTTCTGTTCTTTTGCATTCCATACAAGGTAAACCCATTCCGTCCGATAATTTCCATTTAATGTATCAAACAGGCGTATGTCCTGATATCCGTCAAAATTTACGTCCTCTAATTCAAATCCCAGCGTGTCCTTTGAGGCAGCATCAATGCATGTCTGACCTCCCGCAGTAAGCTCTGGTATTGAAATGATCTGCAGCCGTGTATCATCCTGATAGACATCGACGTTTTGCAGCGCATAACCCTTCATCTGCAAATCATAATATGCGGTTAATTGAAACGTAAACTCCGGCATGTCTTGCCTCAGCTTTCCCGTTTGGGTTACCGTAATCAAATCGTCTTGTTTTTCTTCGCAAAACCGTTTAAAGGCGCTATCCGAAATATGGTTTCCTTCCAGCTGGATATATGTTAAATCGTGGAGCCCGTACAGGGGCGTTATATTGCTGATTTGGTTATTTCCAAGATTTAAGCGCGTAATCTTTTGCTTATTTTCCAGCGGGCTGATATCGACAATGTTGTTATTATCTAAATACACTTCTGTTAGGTTTTCCATATTTTTTAACGGACTGATGTCCGAAATCCGGTTTTTTCCCAAATTAAGCTCCTCAAGCCGTGTAAGGCCGCTTAACACAGATATGTCTGAAATGCCGCAGTCTCGTGCGTACAGCGCTTTGAGATTTGTTAGGTTTGCAACAACCGTTATGTCAACTTCCGTCTCGGAAGCGTTCCCGATTTCAAGGCTTTCTAAGTAGATCAGTCCGCTGACAGGCGTGTAATCCTTGATATCGTTTCCCGTACAATAAAAATCTACAAGCCCTGTCAGCCTGGTTACCGGTGTAATGTCCGTTATGTGGTTGTCACTTATCCAAAGTGTTTTTAGTGCCGTAAGCGCTTCCACGCCTTCCAGACTTTGCACATTGCAGTCATATAGATTCACTTTCTCCAAATTGCAGAACCACTGCAAATCTAAAAACGGCTTTTCACACGAAATGTCTTCGTATCCGTCAAATCCAAATTCCGTAATTGCAAGTACGTCTGATTTTGTGATTGCACCCTCAGGCTTTTCCAGGAGTTCCCGCGTTCTGCGCTCGACTTCCGGAGAATGGAAAATGATTTCCTCTGATAACGGCTCCTGTTGTGTCGGTTCGGTTGGATTTTGCAGTTCCATACTTGATTTACTTGTTGTATCCGCAGTATTACTGCAGGCACAGAGCAACAGGCTGATGAATAATGCACATAGGCAGTGATATTTTCTCATTGCTTCCTCCGTTTTGCCTTTGCACAGGAAGTATCCTGACACATTCTTACACTCCTTAAAAATGTTCAGCGGCAGAATTACATCATGTTCATCCGGCAATTTTAAAACATAAATTCCAACTTTTATCTGCCTTTGTCCGGTGATAAGCAGAAAGCCTGTTTTCATAAGACAGGATAATACTGTTGATCGTATAGGCAAGAGGCGCCACAGGCTACATCATTGTATCATCTCTGAGCACCTCTGCCAAACTTATTTTGCGTACATTCCGCCATGCAAGATAATATGCCAACGCTACAGAACCCAGGATAGCCAGCATAAACAGGAAAATGGGGAGCAGCGGTGCTTCTGCCATAAATACCCCCACTTCAAGATAACTCATCTTCAACAAACATGCTACTGCAATGATTACAAGGGGAAGGCTGATTAAAATCGGTTTTCCGGCTATCACCAGTGCTTCCGTGCAAAACATTTTCTTAAGCTCCCCGGGAGTCAGTCCAATCGACATATATCTCGCAAATTCCCTTTTCCTCTGACGCACAAATCCCAATGTATTGGAAAACACATTGCCGATGCCGATCATCGCAAGCAGAATACAAAAGCCTCCAAATATCGCCATCATTCCCTGTATCTGCTTATTATTTGTTTCATATTCCTGGATACGGTTTTCAGATTCTATGGTATATTTCCCGCTGAGAATCTGGCACGTCTCATCCTGAAGCATGTTCAGTTCTTCCAATGACGCATTTTCTCTTCCCAGGAGACGGATATAACTGTCTTCTTCCACTCCTCCGATCTGTCCCTTGATTTCCTTCCATAAAGATGCCGGAATAAAATGCACCAGTTCGTAATAATTAAGCTTTGCGTATTCCTCCCTTAAAACAGGAACCTTTTCCGTATAAGCCAGAACTGGAATTTCGGCTGCACTCCCCTCTATTTCGCCGTATGGCATAATGGTATCCCTGTAAGGGGTTTCCTCTATCTTGCCGTATGGCATAATGGTATCCCTGTAAGGGGTTTCCTCTTTCCCTGCCTGTCTCAAAATACTTGCAGCGTTTTCCCCTGCGTCCGGCGCCTTTATATAAGGCATAAAATTCGGATGCCTAAAATCCGGGTTTGTCACATCCCGGATCTGATTTAGTATGACCGCTCCACCAAGCTGCGGCGTAGCTCCGATCTCTTTGCAGTAAGCCAGAAAGCTGTTATCATCCAGTATGATAATCGGTGCATTCACCAGCCAGCCGCCAGCCACCTGTGTTACATAATTATCAGGCGCATGTGAAAATCCTCCGAAGGATTTCATCTCTTCGCTCAGTTCTTCCTCTGTAATGATCCGCTTCGCCATCGCCTTCTGATATATAATGGCGCTTTCCAATCCTTTGATCCCCTGAATCCTGTCCGTTTCTACAAAAGCATCCGCATCTTTCACGGTAACCATGACATCCCATACTTCCTGATACCTTTCAAAATAAGTCTCCCTTGTGCTGATCCCGGAAATGGCAAAAAAGCACTGCATCACCGTAAACGCCATAAACGCAGATATCAGAGATAAGGATGCCGTCCGCAAGGCTTTTCTCTGCGCTTTTAATGCATTGCCAGCCAGCTCTCCTTCCACTCCGAACAGCAGCGAAAGGAAATGAGAATTTTTCCGGCGCTTTAATTGTAATTCACCTGTATTTCTGATCGCCTGAAGCGGTGTCAGCTTACTCAATTTTCTGATTGGCAGCCATGCGGAGATCCATATGGTGAACACGCTCACAAGCAGTGTCAATGCCAGCACCAGCGGATGATAGCCAAAAACCGCTTTATGCCGCCCTGCAATACTGCTTCCCAACAAAACATTTACCATCTGCACAAGTCCCATGCTGCCTGCAATACCCGACAGATTTCCAACAATAACCGGTACTGCGCTAATCACAGCCGCTTCCTGTAAAAGGCACGTCTTGATCTGCTTCGGTGTGGCTCCAATACTTGAAAAAATACCAACCTGATGAATCCGTGCGTTCAGGGATACCGCAAAGGAATTGTGAATAATCACAATCAGCGAAAATGAGGCTGCAAGCGTAATCAGTATAAACATTGGAAACAATAGCCTGGGAGCTGTATCACTGGAGTCCCTGACCAGGTACATTGCCAGAAGTTCATAATTATAGGCGATTCTTTCCGGTGCAGCCCCTATCTGTTGTACAATACGGGGCGTGTCTGAAAAAACGGAACCTATATCATCAAAATAAATATCCAATGCCGGTTCTGCACCGACAGATCTTTTTTTATTTACCACGGCATCTATCACATTTGCAAAGTTTTTTACGGTTTCGATGTCCGCTTCTGAAAATTCCCCAAAGATCCGGCTGTGCCAGCCGCCTTCTTCCTGCTTAATCCGCTCAACCTCATATTTCCATGCATTGTAAAACAGACCGCACAACAGGGATAAGAGCAGGGAGGAAATAAATGCCGCTATCATGACGACCAGGCTGGAGGAGCGATTGTTTTTCAGTAAACCCACTGAATAATCTTTCCACATATCTATTACCTCCGCTGTTCGTCACTGATAATGCATCCGTCTTCAACCGTTATAATGCGCTCTGCTTTCAGAGCGACATTTTCATCATGGGTAATCAGTAAGATGGTCTGCTTCAGATTGCGATTGGAAAGTTTCAGCATGTCGATGATCTCTTTGGAATTTTTCTGATCCAGGTTCCCGGTAGGCTCATCCGCCAGAAGCAGGGCCGGGCGGTAGATCAGGGAACGCGCAATCGCTACCCTCTGCTGCTGGCCTCCTGATAGCTGGTTCGGCATAGCCTCAAGTTTCTCCGCAATACCAAGAGAATTCACAACTTTCTCAAAATATTCCTGATTAGGCTGTTTCTTGTCAAGGGCAAGAGGCATGAGGATATTTTTCCGCACTGTGAGAGTAGGGATCAAATTATAAAACTGATATACAAGTCCCACTTTCCTGCGCCGGAAAATTGCAGCCTCTGTCTGGTTCAGTCTGGAAAGATCCGTTCCGTCTACCATAACCTTTCCCTCTGTGGGCTTATCCACGCTTCCAAGAATATGCAGCAGGGTTGATTTTCCAGAACCGGACGCTCCGACAATTGCCACAAATTCCCCCTTGCTGACTGACAGGTCAATTCCATTTAGGGCTGTTACCTGATTTCCACCGGAGCCATATACTTTCCTGACTCCCTCACATTTTAAAATTTCCATTTAGGATTTTCTCCTTTCATCTGCCTGTTTCTCAAAACTTTCTGGTACATCCTTATGGTATTTTATCTGTCCGCATGAACTGTTACAGTAAACCACCCGGCGGGGGATGCACACAAAATGCCAAAAGCGGGCATTTTGGCGCCATACGGTCAGCGCAGCACATGCGCAGACCTACCGTAAGGATTCGATACCTTTATAGTACACTATAGCAAATGAAAGTTACAACTCAGTGACTGTAGATTCGAATTTCGAAAAGAGCACTGCCGCGCACCCTTTTCTAAAAGTTCTTATTTCCTCCGCCATACCCCAAACAGGCTTTTCTTGTAATGTTTCAGCGCCTCGATTGCCGGCCCGTAATTTCCCGCTGCCTTCAGATACTCAACGCCTTTTTCAATATTCTCTCGTACACCGATCCCTTCAGCATACATCATCCCCAGCCCATAGTTTTTATAGGGCGAACTTTTGCTTTTCTCTAAGAACGCTTTTCCCTGCGCCGGGTTCTGTTTACAGCCATGTCCCAGCAGATAGCAGATTCCCAGCAGATCATATTTGACATATTCCGGTTCCTCATCCCTCTCCAGCCACTCCACTGCCCGCGCATAGTCCACTTTTGTACCCCAACCATGGAAATACAAACGTCCCAGCTGGCGGCAGGCGTAGCTGTCGTTGCCATAGCTGGCAGTTTTTTCGTAACACTGCAGCGCATAAGGAAGGTTTTGCTCTACCGCCTTGCCAGCCCAATAAATATCCCCCACGATATGCCAGCCCCACAAGTGGCCGGCCTCCGCCGCTTTCAGCGCCCAGGGTAGGGCCTCTTTGTAGTTATCATCGGTGTAAGCAAGGTAGTTAGCGTAGGCATACATCCATTCCGGGTAGCCCCGTTCTGCGCCCTGGCGTATAATGGGAACCTCCTTTCCCGGCTCCGGCGCAATATAATCTCCCCGTCCATATTGGTAATAATGGCAGTAATTCCGCCCCGCCAGAATCATGCCGCCGGAAAATGACTTTTCAAACC
>CAMUJH010000040.1 GCA_947089145.1 uncultured Hungatella sp.
AGACTCTTAATCTATTTGTCCAGGGTTCGAGTCCCTGAAGGCGCAGGCAAAGTACTGGTTTTGATGACAAGGAGCATTGGGGCCGGTGCTTTTTTTGATTATTGAAAATTATATGATAAGTTTTCACTTGCAACAAAGGTTTGACAGGACTATGTCAAGCCTGTACAATGGAACCAGAAGTAAAAAATAAGGTGATTAAAGGGGGAAATGCAATCAATGGCCAAGAGATATTTATGCCTGGATACAGGGGGAACAAGCATTAAATATGCGGTGTGTGACGAAAGCGGAACTATGTTGGAGAGCGGAAAGACGGCAGTGGGGAAGACTCTGGAGGGGTTTTTAGATCAGGTAGAGGCTATTTATAAAACCGTACAGCCGGTAGAGGGAATTGCCTGCAGCTTCCCGGGGGAAGTTCACAGCCAGGAGGGGGTTATTTATGGCATCAGCGCAGTGGAACATCTTCATAAATGTCCGCTGAAAAAGATGATTTCCGAAAGATGCGGTTCTATAAAGGTTTCCATGGTTAATGATGCCAACGCTGCAGCTTTAGGAGAGGCGTGGCTGGGAGTGGGGAAAAAGCATAAAAACATAGCATTTGTTATTGTGGGAAGCGGCGTAGGCGGAGCGGTAATAGAGAACGGGGAGCTGTATCCGGGAACTACCATGAATAAAGCGGAGATTGGCAATTTCCCTATGGGAGGCATAAAAGACGGGGTTTTGCTGTGCTGGAGTTATTTTACCCTGGAGCAGGAGGCAAGAAGATACAGCAAGGCTTGCGGGAGAGAAGTGGACGGGAAAGAACTGGTGAAACTGGCCGGACAGGGTGTTAAGGAGGCGGACGCTGCAGTAAAAGAATTTCTCCACTACATGGCTGTAGGGTGCGTAAATGTTCAGTTCGCATATGATCCGGAGATTATTGCCATCGGCGGCGGAATCAGCGGGAACCCCCAGATTATGGAAGATATTAGAAGAACATATAAAGAACTGGTAAAAGGGCAGCAGATGGAGTATCTTCAGCCAGAGATTGTAGCATGCGAAAGGGGAAATGATGCCAATCTGCTGGGAGCCCTCCATTACTTTTTAAAAAAGGAGCTTATTGACGAAAAGAGATAAAATATTTATAATAAGATGTGGACGGGCAATGCGCCCTGTCCCAAAATAAATACAGTATAGTATGGGGGGAAAATCATGGTAGAAACACTTAGGAAAAAAGCGAAGAAATCCAACATGTTAAGGGTCATATTTTCTGTTATCGCCATTGTTGTACTGCTGGCGGTCACAAAATTTGCAATATTTGATGTGATCACCGGACCCACAAGGCTGGATATTACAGCAGACCCGGATTCTTACAAAGGAAAGTATGTAACGATTGATGCGGAATATTTTCTGTATGACTACATAGAACATACCACAACCACCACGAGGAAATATGGAGGAAGCAGCACCAGTGTAAACGGATACAGCTATCTGACATTCCAGTCAGTAGATGATTATGAGAAAGAGGCATCCATATGGTATTTCTACAGCATTTACCTGAACAAGAGCAGACAGCAGGAGATGGCTGCGAAAATAGATGAGGCATTTGCCTATTGGAATGATGAGACAGGCCAGGTGGCGCCTCCGGACCCGGTTACGATCAAAGGCGTTTGGACGCCCATGGATGCCCAGACAGAGATGTATTTCAGGCAGGCTTTGGGAAAACTGGAGATTTCTGAGTCGGAATTTGACAAGATGTATTTCTATGAACTGGATACGAAGAATATCGGCGGATTAAATGCTCCTTTATTTTGGGTTCTGATGGCCGTGGCAGCCGGCCTTCTGGTGTTTGCCATTATCAGCACCATGGGATTTTTCGGCAATGCATACATGAAAAACATTCAGAAGTATCTGCAGAAAGACAGCTCGACCTCTATAGCAGCTATTGAGGAGGACTTTAACCAGGCGCACCTTATTGATAAAACCGTATGGGTGGGAAAAAGATGGACTGTATATATGCAGGGCAATGTTGCCCAGATCCTGTCCAATAAAGAACTGGTGTGGGGCTATTACTTCAGACGGACCGGACGAAACAGCGTAAGCGAGATGCGCCTGTATACGAAGGAAAAGAAGGTGTTCCATATCGGATTGTCTGAGAAAGACACTCAGGAGGCCTTAAAGATATACGTGGAAGAGCAGCCCCAGATGGTTGTGGGGTACAGCTCTGAACTGGAAAAGATGTATGGCAAAAACTTCAGCCAATTTTTAGATTTAAAATATAATCCGGCCATGAGAGAGGGCGCCGGAGAATTTACACGGCTGTAAATAAACTTCTGCCGGAAGAACAGGTTCTTTCATGTTTTTCCGGCGGAAATTATTTCGTCGGAGCAAATTAATTGCTTGACATTTGAATCTATTGGACGTATAATATTGAAAGTTCCGAAAGACAAGTTAATAAAAGCGCCTTTAGCTCAGTTGGTAGAGCAGTAGACTCTTAATCTATTTGTCCAGGGTTCGAGTCCCTGAAGGCGCAGTTAACGTACTGGTTTAGACGCTGAAGTCTGAGCCAGTACTTTTTTATGATCTGGCAGCAGAAAGATTTTCATGATCCTTTCCATTGTCCAGTTGATTTTCCGGCCTTAAGGTTTTACAATTAGAAAAAGAGTCAAAAGGAGAAGGTTAGAATGGAGCAGGAAACCAGAATTGCAGTAATTGGAATCATTGTGGAAGATAAACAGATGGCAGGGGAAGTAAATGAGCTGCTTCATGAATATGGGCAGTTCATTATTGGGCGTATGGGGCTGCCATATGAAAAAAAGGGAATTAATATTATAAGCGTTGTAATTGATGCGCCTGTAAACAGCATCAGCGCGTTATCAGGAAAACTGGGCAGGCTTCCCGGAGTGGGGGTAAAAGCATTGTACTCAAAATCGGGGACGGGAAAACAGGAAGGAAGAGAACCGTAAAAGCCCAACCGCAGGAGAGAAAAGCAAGAGGAAATGGAGACAGGCAGCTGCAGACGGAAGATATCTGCGGCTGCCTGTTTATCTGCCATGTGTCAGGCAGGGGCCTGCTCCGACTCATGCGACTCCAGTTCCTCTGTACATAAAATCATCTGCCCAAGAAGCATATAGTTCTTTACTTCCCGAAGCTGAATAATATCAGGAATATATTTGGTAGGGATGTATTTTCCGATTTCCCGTATCAGTTCATCGGTCTGTACGATGAGCCGGGAGGAAAGAAGAAGGACATCCGGTCCTAATATACAGATCAATGATGCAATGGACTGTGCTACCCAGGCCAAAGCGCCCTCTGGAGTCAGGCATAAGGAGGTGTGGTTGATTTTATTGTTGGCAGGCAGGTACTGGATTTCGCCGGCCACATGTTTATAACCTTCAATAAGCCGCCCGTTGCAGATACTGCCCACCCCGCCGGCGGAACCGATAGAAGGCTGGAACAGGAGGGACGGCGAATGATACTGATCCTGGGAAGAGTAATAACCTACGGCAATACAATTGGCGTCATTGCATAAAATAAACTTGCGGGAATACTTTTTAGACAGGCACTCCAGGATATTGCTTTCGTCAAATCCCTGCGCAAGAAGCGTAAGACGCCCCTCATCAATAATTCCCGGCATGGACAGCCCGGTGAGCTGAATGTCAGGGTAAATAGCAAAAGCCATATCACAGAGATCGTATATATCTTCCAGGGAAATCCGCGATTTTATACTGACCTCGTCATAAATAATATCATTGTGTTCATTATAGATCCTGGAAGTAAACAGGTAGTGCTTATCCTCGCTTAAAAGCCCGATGGTCAGAATTTTAATGTGAGGTTTAATTTGCTGCTTTAAAGGAAGCTTGCCCGGATAGGCCCTGCTGCGGGATATGGCAGGCTGATGCAGCGGCTCAAGATCCGTGAACACGGCCCGGACATCATAAGTGGCAAACGTCTTAGGCGGTATTTTACAGACTCTTTTGTCATGAAGAATTTTCCGGGCTGTATCATATATGTACGATATCTGAGGGGCCAGAAGGATGATATCATACTGGCTGGCTGACTGGTATAAATTTCCATAGGAAACAGCGGAAAACTCATAATTCAGAGAAAGGAGCTGTGCAGATTCATTTAGCTTCTGCGCAAAAAAACCGGTGGTCAGGCCGCTGGTGCAGGATAAAAGAACGCGGACAGGCGGCTTGGCAGTCAGTTCCTGAACACATTCCAGCATCTCGCCAAACAGGTTTATGGCATGTTCCAGAGTGTGCATCTGGAAATGCAGGTAGAATACATGGCGGTTAGTAACCAGGTTCAGCACAGCCAGCTGAATAATGTTCATGGGAAAGAAGGTAACCTCGCCCCGGCAGTAACTGGTTTCAATAACAATCACATTTTCATCCTTCTCACTAACAAAAAGCTTGTAATTCGGGCTTGTCCGGGTCAGAACCCATTGTCTGAACTGATCGATCAAAGCATTGCCTGATGAATCTCCCATTTAAAAATCCCCCTTATACCGAAAGTATAGTGCTGCTAAAATTAGTATAATAGGTAGAGATTTTCGTGTCAATCCATAGTTTTCTATAATACCCCCCAATGCATAAAGGCGTGGCATGATTTTGAAGGTCAGGAAAATGCCGCCATAATGCCCAGCGTTTCCCTATGGAATTCCCAGGTTCTGTGTGATAATATTGTTTTGTAACAGAAATGTAAAATATTTGTAACAGATAGGAGGATACTATGAAAAGATTGGCATTATATGCTGCAGTAGCAGCCACAGCGATGACGGGAATGACAGCCATGACATCTCAGGCGGCGGTGAGAGCCTATGTTATGGGCGGAAACTGCGGCAATGGGGTATCTGCCGGGAATGGATACTCTCTGAACGATATATTGCAGATGGTAACGCCAACAGGAGGAAGCAATGGATGCCTGGGAGATTGGAACGGATCTTTCGGAACAACGCTGCCGGGAACGCTGGAGAATCCCCTTGTTCCTAACTGCTCTGGAAATGAAAATACGCTGCTGACGCCTAACGGCTTTATTCCATGGAACTGCCCGACAACCCCTGACGGTTTCGGTTCATGGAACTGCCCGACAGCCCCTGACGATTCCGGCTCATGGAACTGCCCGACAGCCCCTGACGGTTCCGGCTCATGGAACTGCCCGACAACCCCTGACTGCCCCGGAGGTACAGACTGCCCGGATATTCAGAATCCCGGTGTACAGAATCCCGGTGTTCAGAACCCGGACATTCAGAATCCGGGGACCCAGAATCCAGGGACTCAGAATCCGGGAACCCAGAATCCAGACATTCAAAACCCAGGGACTCAGAATCCAGGACAGACTGTGAATCCGGAAAGCTCTTACATGCAGCAGGTAATAAGCCTTGTGAATGAAGAGAGGGCAAAGATGGGATTATCACCAGTGACAGAGGCTTCGGATCTGGCATCGGCAGCAGCAGTCCGTGCAAAGGAAATTTCCAGCAGCTTTTCCCATACGCGTCCTAATGGAAGCTACTACAACACGGCTTTGGATGAAAACGGAGTGAAGTACCGGGGAAGCGGAGAGAATATTGCATATGGTCAGAGAACGGCAGCAGAGGTAATGGACGGATGGATGAACAGCCAGGGCCACAGAGCAAACATTCTCAATGGGAACTATACAAAAATAGGCGTGGGATTTTATGAAGGCCCTGGCGGCGTGAAATACTGGGTTCAGCTATTTACATATTAAACCTGCAGGCGCCCGGCAGCAGACACACCACAGCACATAAAACATGGTAGGCGCATTTGGCATACCTGAATTTGCCGCCTTTTCGGGTCAGTGCATTATGGCATTGGCTTAAGGAAAAGGCGGCGGATTCAGGTTTTATTTGTTACAGCTTTCGGTACTCCGCCATGTGCCCCGGAAGGGTCAGGGCTTTTAAATTCATGCACTGCTCCAGCTGTTCAGGCGTCATAAGCTTCTGCTGCAGAACCAGATCGCGGACAGATACTCCGGTCTGCAGGGACTGCTTTGCAATATCCGCAGCTTTTTTATACCCGATGGAGGGACACAGCGCAGTTGCGATGGCCACGCTGGATTCTACCAGATGCTCACAGCGATCCCGATTGGCGGTAATGCCCAGGATACAGTTATCGATCAGAGTCTGGACAGCCCCGGTTAAGGTGTCTATGGACTCAAATATATTATAGAAAATAACAGGCTCAAAAGCATTTAATTCCAGCTGCCCTGCCTCAGCGGCAAGTGTGACAGTAACATCATTGCCGATCACATTGAAAGCTACCTGACTGACCACTTCCGGGATTACCGGGTTTATTTTGCCGGGCATAATGGAAGAGCCATTCTGCTTAGGCGGAAGGTTGATCTCCCCAAGCCCTGTTTTAGGCCCGCTGGATAAAAGGCGCAGGTCATTGCATATTTTAGACAGGCTGACGGCACATGTTTTTAATGCGGAGGAGATATGTACAAAGCAATCCAGATTCTGGGTAGCGTCAAACAGGTTTTCTGCCTGGTAGCAGTTGGTCTGGCACACCAGATTCACGTTCTTTATAATATGGAACAGGTACACAGGATTGACATTAATAGCAGTCCCCACAGCCGTAGCACCTATATTCAGCCTCTGCAGATCTTCATCCAGCCCGTCCAGCCGCTCAATATCCCTTTTCACCACAGCAGCATAAGCCTCAAAAGACTGGCCCAGACGAATGGGAACCGCATCCTGAAGCTGAGTCCGGCCAATCTTCACCACATCGTCAAACTCCACGGCTTTCTGGTTCAATGCCTTGTGAAGCCGTTCCAGTTCTTTAACAAGAGGAGGCAGAAGTTCCAGAATCGTCAGTTTGCCGGCGGAAGGGATTACATCATTGGTGGACTGGGCCATATTTACATGATCATTGGGATGGACAATGGAGTAATCACCCTTCTCTCCGCCTAAAATCTCAATAGCTCTGTTGGCAATCACTTCGTTTGCGTTCATATTGGCAGAAGTTCCCGCTCCGCCCTGGATGGCGTCCACAATAAACTGGTTATGCAGCTTTCCGGCGATGATCTCGTCGCAGGCCTGAAGTATGGCCTTGCCGATACGCTCATCCAGAACATTGGCAGACATGTTGGTCATAGCCGCGGCTTTCTTTATTTTGGCCAGATTATTGATGAATACTGGATGCAGAGGCCGCCCGGTAATGTTAAAATTGTGCTTGGCCCTTAGTGTCTGAACTCCGTAATAGGCCTTTTTAGGAACTTCCAGGGTTCCGATGGAGTCGGATTCCATTCTCATGTCTGTATACCCCTTTCTTAGGTTCAGATATTATATAGTATTGTCCGCAGCCATTTAGCATTGCCTGGAGCTGCCTGGCGGAAATAGCAGGTGCTGTATTTATTGGAATTTCTGCGAGGCAGTGCTAATTTGGGAGCTGATGCCAATGGCAGCGTACAGTTCAAAAACATATAGTGTTATTATATCAAATTCTATGACTCTTTCAAGTTATTTCATTATCTCTCCCCAATTTGTTAGTAATTTCTGAAAATTGGAAAATTTTTTTGAAATTAATTGCAGTTTTCATATTTCCTGTGCTATACTGAATTAATGGGAAATGAGAAGGGAGAAAACGAGAGTATGAAAAAACTGATTTCCTGGAATGTGAACGGATTGAGAGCCTGTGTCGGCAAAGGCTTTTTAGAATATTTTAAACAGGCGGATGCGGATATTTTTTGTATTCAGGAAAGCAAACTGCAGGAAGGGCAGATAGACCTTCCCCTGGAGGGATATTACCAGTATTGGAATTATGCCAAAAAGAAGGGATACTCGGGAACCGCCCTGTTTACCAGGGAGAAACCGCTGTCTGTTGTCAACGGCATGGGAATCGAGGAACACGATCAGGAGGGGCGGGTTATTGCCGCCGAATATGAGGACTATTATGTTGTAACATGCTATACCCCCAACTCCCAGGGCCAGCTGGCCCGGCTGCCATACCGCATGGAGTGGGAAGATTCATTTCTGGCATATCTGAAGAAGCTGGAAGAGAAAAAACCGGTGATTTTATGCGGCGACTTAAATGTGGCCCACAAAGAGATTGATTTAAAAAATCCAAAAACAAACCATGACAATGCCGGCTTTACAGACCAGGAGCGGGAAAAATTCACGAGGCTTCTGGAGGCAGGATTTATTGATACTTACCGCTATTTTAATCCGGATAAGGCGGAGGTTTATTCCTGGTGGTCTTATCGGTTTAAGGCAAGGGAAAAAAATGCCGGGTGGCGTATCGACTATTTCTGCGTATCCCAGTGCCTGAGAGAGAGGCTGATCCGTGCGGAAATTCACACAGAGATTACCGGGTCGGATCACTGCCCGGTAGAATTGGTGATATCATGAATCTAATAACCATAGAACATTTAACAAAGTCGTACACAGAACGGCTGCTGTTTGACGATACAGACTTTAGCATCAACGAAGGAGAAAAAATAGGCATTATCGGCATCAACGGCACCGGCAAGTCCACGCTGCTGAAGATTGCGGCCGGGCTGGAAGAGCCGGATGGCGGAAATGTGGTGCGATGGCGGAATCTGGATATGCGCTATCTTCCCCAGAATCCGGGATTTGTGGAGGGAGATACCATATTGGAGAGCATTGTCCGGGATAATGAAGGGCATGCGCATATTTGGGATTTGGAAAGCCAGGCCAAAACCATGCTGACAAAAGTGGGCATTTTTGACTATGATGCCAAAGTAGAAACGCTTTCCGGCGGCCAGAGAAAACGGGTGGCATTAGTAAGTACGCTTATGTCAGATACAGATCTTCTCATTTTGGATGAGCCTACCAACCATCTTGACAGCCAGATGGCACAGTGGCTGGAAGAATATTTAAAAAAGTTTCGCGGTTCTGTTCTGATGATTACCCATGACAGGTATTTTCTGGACAGCGTAACAAACCGTATTGTGGAATTGGACAAGGGGAAATTTTACAGTTATCAGGCTAACTACGAGGGATATCTGAAATTAAAGGCGGAACGCCTGGATATGGCGGCAGCCGCAGAGCGGAAACGGCAGTCCATATTAAAGGTGGAACTGGCATGGATTCAGCGGGGAGCTAGGGCGCGCTCTACCAAGCAGAAAGCCCATATCCAGAGATATGAGGCTCTCCGTGACCAGAAAGGGCCGGAGTCTGACAAAGAGGTAGAGATGGAGTCGGTTTCCAGCCGGTTAGGCAGGACTACTGTGGAGATCCAGGGACTGTGCAAAGCTTATGGAGATAAGGTGCTGGTGCGGGATTTCCAGTACATCTTCCTGAAAAATGACAGGATAGGCATCATAGGGCCTAACGGCAGCGGCAAATCGACTCTGATGAAAATGATTGCCGGATGGGAGAAACCGGATAAAGGCAGTATTGTCATTGGGCAGACCGTGAAGACAGGCTATTTTTCCCAGGAAAATGAGGACATGGATGAAAGCCTGAAAGTAATCGAATATATCAGAAACGCGGCGGAATATGTGCAGACCAGGGACGGAAGCATCAGCGCATCTCAGATGCTGGAGCGGTTTCTCTTTCCGCCGGAGATCCAGTATACGGTGATCAGCCGCCTGTCAGGAGGGGAGAAGCGGAGATTATATCTTTTGCGGATTCTTATGGATGCTCCCAATGTGCTGCTTTTGGATGAGCCCACCAATGACTTGGATATCAGGACGCTTACTATATTAGAGGATTACCTGGACGGATTTGAGGGGATCGTTATTGCGGTATCCCATGACAGATACTTTCTGGACAGAATCGTGAACCGGATTTTTGCTTTTGAGGGTCAGGGACAAGTCGTCCAGTACGAAGGCGGATATACGGATTACCAGGCTGCATATGAGAGAAAGTACCTGGAAGAGGGCGGGAAGGAAAGCGCAGAAAAAAGACCCGGCGAGAAAGCGCCAGGCCAGAAGGGCGGACGGGTCAGGGAGAAAAAACTTAAGTTTACTTACCAGGAACAAAAGGATTGGGAGATAATAGAGGATCAGATTCAGACATTGGAAGAAGATATAGCTGATTTGGACAGAAAGATGGAGGCAGCAGCCAGGGATTTTGTAGAGTTAAAACGACTGATGGAAGAAAAGGAAGAAAAGGAAAAACAACTGGAAGAGAGAATGGAGCGCTGGATGTACTTAAATGAACTGGCGGAAAGGATTGCTGCTGAGAGATAAGGGGGCTAACCGTGGAGACGTACAGAAGATTGACAGAAGAAGCGCAGAGATATCCGATAGGACTTACGATTATGGACAGAAAGCTGCACATATCGGTAATCGGAGCAAAGACAAGCTGCAGCCTGGTATTATTTCAACAAGAGGAAAGTGACGAACCAAGCCTTAAGATACCCATGGAGCCGGCCCAAAAAGAAGGCGATGTATGGAATCTGACAGTGGAAGGCAGATGGCCGAGAAAAACTATGTATTGCCTGGAGATGGACGGCGTCCTGAGGCCAGATCCCTGTGGACGGCAATTTACAGGCTGGGAACAGTGGGGAGATCCGGAGAATATCAACCATCTCATGAAGAGCCCTTTATACGGAGAAGCTTTTGACTGGGAAGGGGACAGGACTCTGGAGACGCCGCTGCACGAGAGCGTAATCTACCGCTGCCATGTCCGCGGAATGACTTGCCACCGCTCCTCCGGTGTAAGGAATAAAGGGACCTTCAGGGCATTGATGGAAAAAATCCCTTATATAAAAGAACTGGGGGCAACGGCCGTGGAACTGATGCCGGTTAATGAGTTTCAGGAGATCCTGGTTCAGGAAAGCGAATGGAATCCTAAGGCGGCGCGGAGGCCGGAACCTACAGGGCGTCTGAATTACTGGGGATATACCGGCGGATACTACTATGCTCCGAAAGCCTCCTACAGTAGCGGACAGAAAAAGCATCCGGTTTATGAACTGAAAAAACTGGTGAAGGAACTTCACAGACAGGGGCTGGAACTGATTATTGAGCTTTATTTCAGCGGAAAAGAGAGCCCGGCCTTGGTTTTGGACATTATTCGGTTTTGGGTAAAAGAGTATCATATAGACGGAATTCATTTGGTGGGATATGCGCCTGTGGAGCTTATTGGGAAGGACCCGTATTTAAAGCGCACCAAGCTGTTTGCTACCAGCTGGGACGGGGTGGGGGGAAGCAAAGATAAGCACCTTGCAGATTATAATGACGGCTTTCTGACAGACATGCGCCGCGTGCTGAAAGGCGACGAGGATCAGATACATCCGCTGATCTTCCGCACAGGCAATAATCCCAAAGGCTATGGGGTTATTAACTATATGGCCCACACCAATGGATTTACCATGATGGATATGGTGTCTTATGAGAGAAAGCACAATGAAGCAAACGGCGAGGACAACCGGGACGGCAGCGACTATAATTACAGCTGGAACTGCGGCCTGGAGGGAATGTCCAAGAAAAAGAAACTGGTGGAGATCCGCCTGCAGCAGATACGCAATGCCATGGCGCTTTTGTTTCTCAGCCAGGGGACGCCTCTTTTGCTGGCGGGGGATGAGGCAGGGAACTCGAAATCGGGCAATAATAATGCGTACTGCCAGGATAATGAAATTTCCTGGATCAACTGGAATCAGCTGAGAACCAACAAAGATATTTATGAGTTTACAAAGTATATGATAGCATTCCGCAAAGCCCATCCTGTATTTCACATGGAAGAGGAAGCGCTGAACATGGATTATCTTGCCTGCGGCCATCCGGACATTTCATTTCACGGGGAGAAGGCATGGCGGCCTGAATATGAAAATTTCCGCAGGCAGCTGGGAGTGCTTTACTGCGGCGAATACGGAAAAAAACAGGACGGAAGCCCGGATGATTATTTTTATGTGATGTATAATATGCATTGGGAGCCTCACGAGTTCGGCCCGCCCCATCTCCCGAAGAACCGGAGATGGCACCTGGCTGTGGACACAAGCCGCAGCGAGATCAACGGACACTATGAGCCGGGAAGGGAACCTCTTCTGGACGAGCAGAAAAAATATGTGGTAAATGGCAGATCCGTTGTGGTGCTTATAGGGAAAGTGTTTCAGACGGAAGGGGAGAACTGCAGCAGGAAAAAGAGAAAGGACAAAAGCAGATATGAAAAAATATGACTATATACTGGCAGGCAGCGGTTTGTTCGCAGGAGTGTGGGCATATCTTGCCAGGAAACAGGGAAAGCGCTGCCTGGCAGTGGAGAGACGGGAACATATTGGCGGAAACATTTACTGTGAGGAGACAGAGGGAATCCATGTGCACAAATATGGAGCACACATTTTCCACACCAGCAACCGGGAAGTTTGGGATTTTGTCAACAGCCTGGTGGAATTTAACCGGTATACCAACAGCCCGGTAGCCAATTATAAAGGCGAGATGTACAATATGCCTTTTAATATGAACACATTCAGCAAAATGTGGGGGATTTCCACTCCAGAGGAGGCCAAAGCCATTATTGCAAAGCAGAGATCCAGTATTGCCGGGGAACCGAAGAATCTGGAGGAACAGGCCATCAGCCTGGTGGGAACTGATCTGTACGAGAAATTAGTAAAAGGATATACGGAGAAACAGTGGGGACGGGACTGCCGGGATCTGCCTGCATTTATTATAAAGCGCCTGCCGGTGCGCTATACGTATGACAATAATTATTTCAATGATCTGTATCAAGGCATCCCTATAGGCGGCTATAATGCCGTTACGGAAAAACTGTTTGAAGGCTGTGACATTGAGTGCGGCGTTGATTATTTAGACAAAAAGGAGTACTATGACAGCCTGGGCGAAACCATTGTATACACAGGCACTTTGGATTCTTATTTTGGGTACTGCTTTGGAAAACTGGAATACCGCAGCCTGAAATTTGAAACAGAGGTAATGGATACGGATAATTATCAGGGAGTTGCCGTGGTGAACTATACGGACAGGGAGACGCCTTATACCAGGATTATCGAGCATAAGCACTTTGAGTTCGGAACTCAGCCTAAGACTGTGATTACCAGGGAATATCCGGCGGACTGGCAGGAAGGAATGGAACCTTACTATCCGGTGAATGATGAGAAGAATCAGAAACTGTATGAGAAATATGCCGCCAAAGCGGCAGAGGAAAGCCATGTGATCTTCGGAGGCAGGCTGGCGGAATACAAATACTATGACATGGATAAAGTAATTGAGTCAGCCATGGAAAGAGCTTCACAGTATGGACTGTATCAAAGATAAATTTTACCGACAAAAGCCGGCGGGAGGCGGCAGATTAAGCCCCGCCGGCTTTTTGAGTTGGGAAAATCCAGCTTATTGAATGGAGAAATCCACACAGATGCGGGCTTCAACGCTGACCTGCCCAGGTTCTACAGCCATATCCTCCTCCATGGCGGCGCCGTTGGACATGGCTGCCCTTTTGGTATAACCATCATATCTGGCTTCCTGCATATTAGAGTATTCTTCCACATGGACAATGGCGCCAAGAGTGCAGCCGCCTGCTTCAGCCATGGTCTGGGCTTTTTGGCGCGCAGAGTCAATGGCTTTGGCCAGGGCTTCCTGATAACAGGAGTCATACTGGCTGGATAAATAGGAGATATGGTTAATATTGTTAATGCCTGCATCCACGCAGGCGGAAATTAAAGTTCCGGTCTGCTCAATGGTAACATCTGATACTGTAAGAGAGGTTTCCATCTCATAGCCTGTGATGGTCTGCCCTGCCGACCAGTCGTAAACAGGGTTCATGCCATATTTGGAAGTCTGGATAGATTCCTCGGCGATACCGAAGTCTTTTAAAAACTGGATCACCCGGGTCAGGTCTTCATTGTTTTTTTCCTGACAGGTTTTGGCGTCTTTTTCCTGAGTGAAAACAGCAAAACGGATCTCAGCCATGTCAGGTACAACCTTTACGGTTTCTGTGCTTTGGACCGTAATAACATTCTGCTCCAGGCTTTCTACCTGAAGGATATTGGGAAATGATACCGCCTGAGGAGCCTGTGCCTGGGTGCAGCCGGCCAGAGCAGCCATGCCTAACGATAATGCTGATACAGACAGAAGTTTTTGTATGGAATTCATAAGGCTCAGTCCTTTCTTCTTTTTTCTCTATTTTACAGGAAAAGACAGGATAATGTATTGCTTTTCTCTTAATATATTAGGTCAAATTATTGTTTATGTGGTATACTTAAGAAAGGCTTTGACAATTGCATGTCATAGAATTTTGAAGGCTGCATTGGGTGACGTCTGTTCGGCTATGAATGGGTCACTACATGAATAAAAGGCTGCAGGCTGCAGGGCGCAAGGAGGGAAGAGGACGAAGATGATTGAACTGTCTGGAATTATGGGGATTCCCCTGTTAAAAAAAAGCCGGTTTACCGGAAGCGATGGGGATTTAAAGTTTGTTCTTGAAAAACGGAGCGCTGATGGGGAAAAAGACCGGCTGGCAGCGGTCTGCTGGTTTGGGGAAACGTGCTCAGATGCGACTTTGGAAGAACAAAAGAAAGTCAGGTTGTTTCCTTTTACAGATGAAGGGCTGAGGGATGCCCAGAAATGGCTTAATGAACAATTATCAGGAGGTTAAGCAGAAATGACAGAGAAAGAAATATTAAAACAGTGGATTGATCAGAGCAGCAATATTGTCTTTTTCGGAGGAGCAGGGGTTTCCACGGAAAGCGGCATACCGGATTTCAGAAGCCAGGACGGGCTGTATCATCAGGAATACAAGTATCCGCCGGAGACGATTATCAGCCACAGCTTTTACAAAAAATATCCTGAGGAATTTTACCGGTTTTATAAAAATAAAATGGTTATTACCAATGCCAAGCCCAATTCTGCCCATCTGGCTCTTGCCAGGCTGGAGCAGCAGGGGAAGCTAAAAGCCGTCATCACCCAGAATATTGACGGGCTGCACCAGATGGCAGGAAGCCGGGAGGTTCTGGAACTTCATGGTTCCATACACAGGAATTACTGTGAAAGGTGCGGGAAATATTATGGGCTGGAGGCAGTGATCCAGGCGGATAAAGTACCGAAATGCTCATGCGGCGGAACCATCAAGCCGGATGTGGTGCTTTATGAAGAGGGACTGGATCAGAAGACGCTTCAGAAAGCAGTACAGTACATCCGCCAGGCAGATGTGCTGATTGTAGGCGGAACTTCCCTTGTGGTGTATCCGGCAGCAGGGCTTATTGATTATTATGAGGGAAAGAAACTGGTTTTGATCAACAAATCGGAAACCAGCCGCGATACCCAGGCGGATCTGGTGATCCATGAGCCTATTGGACAGGTTTTTGAAAGCTATGCCAGACAGGATGGCATGGAGAATGATTAGGGCAGGAGATAAAAATATGTATACAGCGAAAAATAACCGATATGAGCAGATCACTTATAAACGCTGCGGAAAGAGCGGGGTAAAGCTTCCGCAGATTTCTTTGGGGCTGTGGCAGAATTTTGGCCTGGAAAAAAGCATTGAGGAACAGCAGGAAATTATTTTCTGCGCCTTTGATCACGGAATTACCCACTTTGATCTGGCTAACAATTACGGAAATCCGGCCAGAGGGCTGGCAGAAGAAAACTTCGGCAAAATACTTAACAGACACATGGCTGATTACCGGGATGAGATGATTATTTCCACAAAGGCAGGCTATTCCATGTGGCCGGGGCCTTATGGAGACTGGGGTTCCAGGAAGTACCTTATGGCAAGTCTGGATCAGAGCCTGTCCAGAATGAAGCTGGATTATGTGGATATATTTTACCATCACAGGCCAGACCCAGAAACCCCTTTGGAGGAAACCATGGAAGCCCTCAGTGATATAGTACGTCAAGGCAAGGCGCTTTACGTGGGGATCTCCAATTATCAGGAGCCTGAAGCCAGAAAAGCGATTGAGATATTAAAATCCAACAAGACGCCCTGCCTGATTCATCAGCCCCGATATAATATGTTCGAACGGTGGGTGGAAGACGGGCTTTTGGACGCCCTGGAGGAAGCGGGAGTGGGCTGCATTGCCTACAGCCCGCTGGCTCAGGGAGCTTTGACAGACAAATATCTGAAAGGGATTCCAAAGGGCTCCAGAGCTTCCAGGGAGGGTACGACGGTTGGAGGAAGATATCTGACGAAAGAAAAACTGCAGTGTATCAGGCAGCTCAGTCAGATGGCAGCAGAAAGAGGGCAGACTATGGCTCAGATGGCGCTTACGTGGGTTTTGCGAAAACCCCAGGTGACATCTGTCCTGCTGGGAGCCAGCAGCGAAAGGCAGCTGCTGGACAACATAGGATGTCTGAAAGGTGCAGCATTCAGCAGTGAGGAGCTGGGAAAGATTGACGAAATTCTGAAACAGAAAGGCTGATAAGATGGTTTTTGAAGTAGGCGATATTGTAAAATTAAAAAAACCCCATCCCTGCGGAAGCCAGGAATGGGAGATCCTTCGGGTTGGTGCAGACTTCAGGCTGAAATGCCTTGGCTGCAGCCGCCAGATCATGACAGAGAGGAAACTGGTGGAGAAAAACTGCAGAGGAGTCCGCAAGCCGTGAGAACCTGCCGAAGCGGCAGGCTAACGCCGGATGTACTGAATCGCAACGCACCGAGGCCCGCCCTGGGCTACAAAAGCGGCGCTTAGTTCCAGAATCTGAACTTCCAGGCCGCTGAAAGCCTGCTGAAACATGGCCTTTATCTTTTGGGCATCCTCCAAAGCATTGCCGTGGGATATGTAGAGAATATGGCTGCTGCCCAAATGTCTGTCTTTCAGGTATTCGATAATGCTTTGGGCTGCGGAGTTCATGGTTCGTTTGACCCCGAATTTATCCAGCCGTTTGCCGTCTTTTGTCAGCTTCATAACAGGCTTCAATTTCAGAACGGAGCCTGTGGCGGCGGCAAGAGGGGTCAGACGGCCTCCTCTTTTTAAGAAAGAAAAATCCTGAGGAATCAAAAAGGATTCCGTGTTATCGGCAGCGTCTTCCAGCCAGGCGAGAATCTCCTGAGCTGTGGAGCCGGATTCTTTCATCCGCTGGGCCGTTTCCACCATATGCCGGTGAGGGCCGCACAGAGTCCGGCTGTTGAAAACATGAATCTGCTCTTTATGATCTGTCATCTCCCTGGCGCCGCAGGCAGTCTGGTAAGTGCCTGACAGGCCGTCGGCCATGGAGATGTTTATAATCTCAGAATCTCTGCAGGCTTCAAAAACCTCCATAACATCACCCAGGGGAGGCTGAGACGTAGAGGGCACCAGGCCCTGAGCTATTTTTTTATAGTATTCTTCCATATTCAGCAGCAGATCCCGCTGGTGGCTGTCTCCGATGCAGACGCACAAAGGGACCGCTTCGAATCCCGCAGCCCTGGCTTCCTCAGGCGTATAGAGAGAGGATGAGTCTGTAATAATCTGTACCATAGATACCTCCAAAGGTGGTTTTGAAAACTATTTATCAAAGTTTAATTTACCCTATATTGATCAGAGAGTCAAGTATGTTATGACATTTTTCGACAGTGTATGTGTTTTTATACAAATACTTGTGAATTGGAGGCTTTGTGGTATAATAAGAGATGCACTGCCGTATACTTTTTGCCGGCAGCCTGGCTGATTGGCAGCCGGCAGCCCCCGGCATATAAGATGGGCATAGACGATAGAGAGTGAAGGAGAAAAATCTATGGACAGAATGGTTGGCACTGTATCACGGGGAGTCCGCGCACCGATCATCCGGCAGGGGGACGATTTGGCGCAGATTGTGGTAGACTCCGTATTGGCGGCAGCAGAAAGCGAGAGATTTGAGATTCATGATAAAGACGTAATTGCTGTTACAGAGGCGGTTGTGGCACGTTCCCAGGGGAATTATGCCACCACGCAGCAGATTGCGGCGGATGTTAAGAGGAAATTCGGCGATGACACTGTGGGGATTTTATTTCCTATTTTAAGCAGAAACCGTTTTGCGGTCTGCCTTAAGGGAATTGCCATGGGCTGCAGAAAGATCGTATTGATGTTAAGCTACCCTTCTGATGAAGTGGGAAATCATTTGATCGATCTGGATCTGCTGGATGAAAAGGGGGTTAATCCCTGGAGCGACGTGCTGACAGAGGCTACATACCGTCAGCTTTTCGGATATCAAAAGCACTATTTTACCGGGGTTGATTATGTGGAGTATTATAAGCAGCTTATTACAGACGCAGGGGCAGAGGCAGAGGTTATATTTGCAAATAATGCGAAAGCTATTCTGCAGTACACGGATACCGTGCTGACCTGCGATATCCATACCCGGCAGAGGACAAAAAGGATATTAAAGGAGAACGGGGCTAAAAAGGTATATTCGCTGGATGAGATTTTAACAGAAAGCGTGGACGGCAGCGGATATAATGATAAATATGGCCTTCTGGGTTCCAACAAAGCCACGGAAAATACCGTAAAGCTTTTCCCTATCCGCTGTCAGGAGATGGTTGACAAGATCCACAAACTGATGACGGAAAAGACAGGCAGAAATGTGGAAGTGATGATTTACGGCGACGGGGCGTTTAAAGATCCGGTAGGAAAAATATGGGAACTGGCTGATCCGGTGGTTTCACCAGCCTATACGGCTGGGCTGGAGGGGACGCCCAATGAAGTAAAGCTGAAATATCTGGCGGACAACGATTTTGCATCACTGTCAGGTGATCAATTGAAAAAAGCTATTAAGGACTACATTAAGGAAAAAGACGAGAAGGCCGTAAGCCTGAAGGGAACCATGGTGACCCAGGGGACGACGCCCAGAAGGCTGACAGACCTTATCGGGTCTTTAGCTGACCTGACAAGCGGAAGCGGTGACAAGGGAACGCCGATTATTTACATTCAGGGGTATTTTGACAATTACACAAAATAATCACCAGGCCCTGATTCCGGCACTTCTATGGAGGAAGGGAGCTGCCTGTGCTTATATTATTGAAGAGATTCCCGTAAAAACCCTTGCATTTCCAGGAAAAATCTGATAAAATACTAATCCGTGACACATAAATCCTTGCTCCCGAAGCTGAAAACGGGGGCCAGAGACCAGAAGGAGGTAAGAAACTATGAACAAATATGAATTAGCAGTTGTTCTTAGCGCAAAGCTGGAAGATGATGAGAGAGCCGCAGCCATTGAGAAAGTACAGGGTTATATTACCCGTTTCGGCGGCACCGTGACTAACGTTGATGAATGGGGTAAGAAGAGACTTGCTTACGAGATTCAGAAAATGAAAGAAGGCTTCTATTATTTTATCCAGTTTGAGTCTGATACCGTTTGTCCAAACGAGGTGGAAGCCCACGTTCGCATTATGGAGCCGGTTATCAGATATTTATGCGTAAGACAGGATGCATAACTGATAGAGAAAGAGGATCGTATGAATAAAGTAATCTTAATGGGCAGACTGACCAGGGACCCGGAAGTAAGATATTCTCAGGGAGAGCGTTCCATGGCGATTGCAAGGTATACCCTTGCAGTGGACAGAAGAGGCCGCAGAAGCCAGAGCCAGGACGGCAGCGAGCAGACTGCGGATTTCATTCCCTGCGTAGCATTTGACAGAGCCGGAGAATTTGCAGAGAAATACTTCCGTCAAGGCATGAGGGTTCTGATATCAGGCCGTATCCAGACTGGCAGCTACACCAATCGAGATGGACAGAAAGTATATACGACAGAAGTGATTATAGAAGATCAGGAGTTTGCCGACAGCAAAAATGCATCAGGCGCCGGAACAGGCGGGTATGCAGGAGGCGGCTATCAGCCGCAGCCGACATCCAGACCGGAGCCCAGCAGCGCTATAGGTGACGGATTCATGAATATTCCGGACGGAGTCGAAGACGAAGGACTTCCGTTTAATTAAGCAAAACAGCAGCATATTATAACAAGGAGGTACAAGCTCATGGCATTCAATAAAAATGACAAAGCAGACGGCACAAAAGTAAGAAGACCCGGCGGAATGCGGAGAAGAAAAAAAGTCTGTGTATTCTGCGGCGAGAAGAACGGTGAGATCGACTACAAGGATACCAACAAATTAAAGAGATACGTATCCGAGAGAGGAAAAATTCTTCCCCGAAGGATCACCGGCAACTGCGCAAAGCATCAGAGAGCCTTAACGGTAGCCATCAAGAGAGCCCGCCACATCAGCCTGATGCCCTACACAATGGAATAATCCCCAATCCCCTGGTTTCGACCAGGGGATTTTAAGGTTTAAGGGATTGATTCATGTTTATGGGGTGTGGTATAATGTCCAGGTAAGCAATGAGCAGTGCGAAAAAAGGCGGAGAGAAATTTTCGTCATGCTTGCATGTAAGAAAATTTCTCTCCGCCTTTTTTCATAGGGCGAAGCCCGTGAGCGAGATGGAGCGGAGCGGAATCGAGCGGCACTGCGGGGTCAAACAGCGAAAACCTTATAACCCAAGCAAAGCGAAGCGAGCCGAAAAGGCGCGCCCCGCGCCCTCCCCCGTCCAATCAGCGACAAGGATCGAAACAGAACCAGCACCACCACACAGTTCCAAACAGCGAAAACCCCGCAACCCAAGCAAAGCGAAGCGAGCCAAAAAGGCGCGCCCCGCGCCCTCCCCCATCCCATAGCGAGAGAGAGCGAAGCGGAACCAAGCACCACCACAGATCCAGACAACGAAAACCCTATAACCCAAGCGATCTGTTCCAATCCGCCCCAACATCCTCCCAAAGGCCAAGCCCATAAAAGGAGCCAGAGCGAGAAAAATAAGCGTCTCTCAACCCTCCTGTCACCAGCCAAAAAGGAGAACCATCCATGAAAACAAGAAAAAAAATCACAGGCCAGCTAGGCTTTTACCTCCAGTGGCCATTACTGCTGTCCATTATTATCATCATCATGAATGCAGTAATAGCTATCATAGATACCACAGCCGGCCTGGCCATGTTTGGCTTTACCATAATCTACATTATAATATCTATTTTCCTATATGTTTATAAACGGAAAAGCATTATGGCCGGACTAGTAGAATTTTCGGCTGATTATGCATGGATACAGAGAAAGCTGCTGATGGATCTTCATATCCCCTATGCCATTGTAGATGAGAACGGCCGCATCCTTTGGGCCAATACGCAGTTTTCCGCTGTCATAAAAGGAGAAAAGGGGAGCATAAAAACCATTACCGCCATGTTTCCCGACATTACCAAGGAATATCTTATGCAGCTGGAGGAAAGCACCAGTATTCACAGCACCTTTGCTGACAGTCTTTATCAGGTAGATTTAAGACCCATTGTAATAGAAACCGATGACATTAAGCCGGGGACAGATCCTACAGTACTGCCCAAAGATAAACCTCTTATAACGGTCTATCTGTTTGACGAAACACAAATCCTCCGTCTGAGCCAGGAGGTCAATGACCAGAAGATGGTTGCAGGACTGATTTACCTTGATAATTATGAAGAAGCTTTAGCCAGTGTGGAAGAGGTGCGCCGATCCCTTCTCATGGCTCTTATAGATCGGAAAATCAGCAAATACATCAGCAGAATGAACGGCATTGTCAAGAAGCTGGAAAAAGATAAATACTTTTTTGCCATTAAGAACAAATATGTGGAAGAGCTGCGGGAACAGAGATTTTCAATCTTAGAGGAAGTAAAAGCCGTCAATATCGGCAATGAGATGTCCATAACCTTAAGCATTGGCCTTGGCCGCGGCGGCAGTACCTACAGCCAGAATTACGAACTGGCGCGGATGGCTATGGATATGGCTCTTGGCCGCGGCGGAGATCAGGCTGTTCTCAAAGAGCAGGACAAGATCGAGTATTTCGGCGGAAAATCTCAGCAGCAGGAAAAAACTACCCGTGTAAAGGCCCGTGTAAAGGCCCATGCCCTTCGGGAGCTTATAGAGACAAAAGACCGTCTGATGATTATGGGCCACAAACTGGGAGACATTGATTCTTTTGGGGCATCTCTGGGAATTTACCGCATTGCAACATCACTGAATAAAAAGGCCCACATTGTTATCAACGATATCACCTCATCGGTCCGCCCTATGATGGAGCGTTTTTTAAACAATCCGGATTACCCCGACGATCTGTTCCTGACAGGTGACAAGGCATGCGATATGGTGGATGCCAACACGGCGCTGGTGGTAGTGGACGTGAACCGTCCAAGCATTACCGATGCTCCGGAGCTGCTGACCCTGGCAAAGACCATTGTGGTGCTGGATCACCACCGCCAGAGCAGCGAGATTATTACCAATGCCGTATTGTCCTATGTGGAACCCTATGCATCCTCTGCCTGCGAGATGGTGGCGGAGGTTCTCCAGTACATTGCGGACGGCATCAAAATAAAGCCTCAGGAAGCGGATGCCATGTATGCAGGCATTGTCATTGATACCACTAATTTTACAAACCAGGCAGGTGTCCGCACCTTTGAGGCGGCTGCATATCTGCGGCGCTGCGGGGCGGATATCACAAGAGTCCGGAAGATGTTCCGGGAGGAGATGTCAGATTATAAGGCCAAGGCAGAGGCGGTGCGCCAGGCGGATGTGTATCAGGGGGCATTTGCCATCAGCGTCTGCCCGTCAGAAGGCATAGAGAATCCGACCATTGTGGCTGCCCAGGCTGCCAATGAGCTTCTGGAGATTAAAGGGATTAAGGCATCCGTGGTCATGTCCAGATTCAACAACACGATTTATCTCAGCGCCCGCTCCATTGACGAGGTTAATGTCCAGGTAATGATGGAACGGCTTGGAGGCGGCGGCCATCGGACCGTTGCAGGCGCCCAGATGCCGGGAGCGACCATAGAAGATGCCAAAGAAAAGGTAAAACAGGTCATTAAAGAAATGATAGAGAAGGGAGAAGTAAGCTAACATGGAAATCGTATTATTAGAGGATGTAAAATCATTAGGAAAAAAGGGAGAGATCGTTAAAGTCAATGAAGGCTATGCCAGGAACTTTATTCTCCCTAAAAAGCTGGGCGTGGAAGCTACGGCAAAAAATTTAAATGATTTAAAGCTTAAAAAGGCTAATCAGGAAAAGCTTGCTGCACAGCAGCTTGCAGCAGCAAAGGAACTGGGAAAAAAGCTGGAGAAAGCTTCTGTCACTTTGGCCATTAAGGCAGGGGACAACGGCAAAGCTTTTGGATCGGTTTCCAGCAAAGAGATCAGCAAAGCCATTCAGGAGCAGCTGAACTTGGAGATTGACAAAAAGAAACTGGTTCTTTCCGAGCCCTTAAAAACATTCGGAACTCATGAAGTTCCTGTTAAGCTTCACAAAGATGTGACAGCAAAATTGTCTGTAAAAGTTACGGAGGCCTGACACATATAGGGAAAAACAAAGGTTATCCCTGAGGGGAATACAGGATGGAGAGCAGGATGGATGAAGCCCTTATAAAAAGGATACTTCCACACAGCATAGAAGCTGAACAGTCGGTAATCGGTTCTATGCTTATGGACAGGGAAGCCATTATTACGGCGTCTGAGATAGTGACTGCGGAGGACTTTTATCAGCATCAGTACGGCGTGATGTTTGAATCTATGGTGGAATTGTTTAATGAGGGAAAACCGGTTGATCTGATAACCCTTCAAGACCGCTTAAAGGAGAAAGACGTGCCTCCTGAGGTCAGCAGCCTGGAATTTGTCAGGGATATTATCACTACGGTTCCCACTTCTGCCAATGTGAAATCATATGCCAATATCGTCCGGGAGAAGGCCGTTTTAAGAAGGCTGATAAAAGTAAACGAAGAGATTGCCAATGACTGCTATCTAGGCAGGGAACCTTTGGAGGTAATTCTGGCAGACACGGAGAAAAAGATATTTGATCTGCTTCAAAGCCGCAATTCCGGGGATTTTGTGCCTATCCGCCAGGTAGTTTTAAATGTGCTGGAAAACATTGAAAAGGCGTCAAAGACAAAGGAGACTGTTACAGGCGTTCCCACAGGATTTATTGATTTGGACTATAAGACATCAGGATTTCAGCCGTCGGATTTTATATTGATAGCTGCCCGGCCGTCCATGGGAAAGACGGCCTTTGTGCTTAATGTGGTAGATTACGTAACAGTAAGAAGAGGAACTCCTTGTATGGTGTTCAGCCTGGAGATGTCCAAGGAACAGTTGGTTAACCGTATGCTTTCCATGGAATCCAATGTGGATTCCCAGAAGTTAAGGACAGGCACGCTGACAGATTCCGACTGGGATGCAGTGGTGGAAGGCGTAGGCGTTATCGGAAGTTCAAAGCTTATTATTGACGATACGCCGGGAATTTCCATTACAGAGCTGCGCTCCAAGTGCAGAAAAGCCAAACTGGAACACGGAGTGGGGATTGTGATTATTGATTACCTTCAGCTGATGACTGGAAGCGGGAAAGGCAGCGACAACCGTCAGCAGGAAATATCAGAGATTTCCCGCTCTTTAAAAGCGCTGGCCAGGGAACTTAAGGCGCCTGTAGTGGCGCTGTCTCAGTTAAGCCGGGCCTGTGAAACCAGGACAGACCACCGTCCCATGCTGTCAGACTTAAGAGAATCAGGAGCCATAGAGCAGGATGCTGACGTGGTAATGTTTTTGTATCGCGATGATTACTATAATAAAGATTCTGAAATGAAGGATATGGCGGAAGTGATTATCGCCAAACAGCGCAATGGCCCAATCGGAACCGTGAATCTGGTTTGGATGCCCCAATATACTAAATTTGCAAATGCCACAAGACAGCCGGGACAGTAGATGTTCCGGTTTTTTTTATTTTTTGGCATAATATTCCGAAAGCATTCATATGATATTAATAAGGTATGCCCCCAAAAGACAGGGTATGAAATCATGGAGACAAAAGGAGAGGATGTTATGGCTGAGGTACATTATTTCATATCGGATGCATCGAAGCAGGTGGATGTGGAATCCCATGTTCTCAGATACTGGGAAGATGAATTGGAACTGGAAATTCCGAGAAACGATATGGGACACCGGTATTATACGGAATACCACATCCGCTTATTTCGCCAGATAAAAGAACTGAAGGAAAAAGGATACCAGTTGAAGGCAATAAAAAATGCTTTGAATAAAATGGCAGGTGCTATGGAAGAGATTACCATCACCGAAGATTATATGGAGGAAGACATGAAGGCAGCTTGGAATGAGGGGCCTGCAAGGGAGAGGGCATCAAAGGCGGGCGCCAGGGAAGAGAGGACGGCAGGCGGACAAGCCAGCGACGCCTTAAGGGAAAGGCTGAAAGAGGCAAGCGCAAAGAAGGCTTCAGAAATGGGAAAAGCGGAACAGCCCAAACCTAAAAAGGGAGAGAACACGGAGGGAAAAGCCGCTTTGGAAGAACAGACGGCAGAACAAAAGGAAAGGCCGCTAAAAGGCAAAGGGCAGACAGGAATGCCCCAACCGGAGCAGAAGTCCCTGCCTAATCCGCCTCAGGTAAATCCAGGCCCCAAAGAGGTGGCAGCCCGCAAGGCGGAAAACATGGAACTGAATGCGGAAAAAATGGCGCGTTTCCAGAGCGTCATGAACCACATTATCGGACGGGCCATGGATGCCAATATGGACAGGCTTGCGCGGGAAGTCAGCGATACTGTCAGCGAGGATGTAACGGATAAAGTGATGAAAGAAGTCGAATACCTGATGCGGGTCAGCGATGAGAAAGAGGAAGAACGGTTTAAACAGTTAGATGAAACGATCCGCGCCTACCAAAGGCAGGGAAAAGGCCGCGCCGAAGCCGCCGCGACCAAAGTCCCCTTTTTTAAAAAGAAAAAATTCGGAAAAAGCGGAAAGAAAATGTTCTAATGTCTCACAAGGCAGGCGTTTACAAAATTCTTAAACAGAAGTGAGGCAGCCTTATCATGTTTCCAGAGATATTCAGGATGCCATTGGACTGCTAAGAGCCATGGATACCCCGGCATTTCTAATGCTTCTATGAGGCCGTCTAAAGCATTTGCGCATGCAGTTAATCCGGGCGCAAGGTCTTTGACGGCCTGATGGTGCATGCTGTTAACTTTAAGCGAGGAGCAGCCGCAGACAGCGGCAAGGCGGCTTTGGGCGTCAAGAATTACCGTGTGGGAAGGGATCTCATAATCATAGGGCTGCGTGTGCGCTAAGGGAAAATCCGGTTTCTTTTCAGCGCACCCGTAGTACTGGCTGGATATATCCTGATATATGGTTCCGCCCAGGCCGATATTGATCAGCTGTATCCCCCGGCAGATGCCGAAAACCGGCTTTTTAGCCGCCATAACCTGGGAGAGCAGGGCCAGTTCCATGGCGTCGCGTTTGGAAGATGCATTGCCGCAGCGCTCATGGGTTTCTTCTCCGAAGAGAAGAGGCTGAACATCAGGTCCACCGGTAAACAGAAAGCCGTCAAAAGCTTCAGCCATTTGCCCATAGTCGTCAGAATCAGGCTCCAGGGGCAGCATTACAGGAATGGCTCCGGCGGCAGTCAGCGCCTGCAGATAGGTGGGGCGCAGAAATGCATCCTGGGTATCAGTATTATGCCCGGGAGTCAGGCCGATAACAGGTTTGTACATATAAACTCCTTTCACAGGCTGTTTGATCAGCAATTGAATTCTATTTATAATAGTTTCGGTAAAAGAAATGCCTCCTCCGCAGACGGAAGAGGCATTTTTAAGGTTTTAAGTATCTATGGATACAACTTAAGCTTCGCTGATAGCGCCAGTTGGGCAAGCGCCTTCGCAAGCGCCGCAGTCGATGCAGGAATCAGCATCAATCACATACTGTCCATCTCCCATAGAGATAGCGCCTACCGGGCACTCGCCCTCGCAGGTACCGCAAGCTACACAAGCATCACTGATAACACGTGCCATAATTATTACCTCCTTATATTCTATACATGTGTAATCATTTTATACCATAATTGGCGAATATTCAAGAGGAAATTCCAGGCGCAATTGTTTAAAATTGAAAGCAATATCTTTTTGAGGCTTTTGTGTCTGTTTTGCAGCAAAAATGTCAATATTATATTGGGGCGGCTGCCGTTATAGTATGGCATAAGGATTCTCTGCTTGCCAAGATTTAGGAAAAGTATTATAGTAGAGATAGTACATGGAAAGGAGGAGTTACCCATGCAGATTAATAAAGAAATGCTTATAGGTCAGCTGGTGCAGATGGACGAGCTGATTCCTCAGATGCTGATGGGTGCCGGAATGCACTGTTTAGGATGCCCGTCTGCTCAGGGTGAGAGCTTGGAAGAAGCTTGTTATGTTCATGGAATTGACTGTGATGATCTGGTATCCAAGATGAATGAGATACTGGCTGACCGCTGATTCCTGTTAGGCATAGAACAGCAAAAGGGCCGTCTGCAGTCTCTGCAGACGGCTTTTCCCGTGCGCCCGGCGGCGCACGTTTTTCTTCAGAGATTTGCCGACAGACATGTTTAAATAGAAGAGAATACCTGAAGCGCCTTATCCTGGCAGATAACCTCATAATGTTCCACATAATAAGCTTCGCTGGCATATTCGTGGTGAATCTTGGTTCCGTATTCGGCCAGAACGTTACATACACGGCTGAATGCCAGGGAATCGCTGCCATCGTTTTTAATGACCAGATAATATTGGGAGGTGTCCGGTTTTTTGTAAAGCGTGTTAACACCGTCAAAAAGATCCTTTACTGCCCGGGCGGCTTCCGATATCATGTCCAAGCTGTTAAAAGAATAAATCCGCAGGGAGGGGGCATCTGACGGAGACGCTGATTCATCCCCGGATAGGGTGCTGTCCGTGAGGAGGGAGGAAAGATGCTCGCCAAGCAGCTTGGATAATCCGTCTGCGCCTTCCAGCAGTTCGTTTGCCAGATTGGACAGCATATCCGAGGGAACTTCTGAGGACGGCGAAAACTTGGAGAAACGGGTATCCAGTTCCTCCGGATCTTCGATCTTGGTAATCACCAGCATAATGCTTTCATTGGAAAGAGGAATGGCTTCCACCATCAGAGGAATATCCTCAGCTTCAAACCCCACTTCATTAGAAGCCTTCTGAATCATTTCCCGAAACAGTCCCCGGGCCTTTTCACTTCCATAAGCCAATTCTCCCAGATTCAGGTTGCGTACGCTTAAGTCAAAGCTGGTAAGGGTGCAGCGAATCTGGTTGTCATTAATCCGTTCTATTTTCATTTAGGATCACTTCCTTTTCAATGCCATTTTGCGAAACACATACATAGAGTAAAAAACTTAATTTCAAGTATATCCAAACAGGAATAGAATAACTCAATAATAATATACTATAGAATACGGTCAAATATCAATTGCTATGTAAAAATTTTTTAAAAAATTTATAGAAATATCAATTAGCCATTGCCAAAAAGCGTAAAATGTATTAAGATACTACCATAAGAGATGATATTGGACAAAGGAGGTGGGCGGATAGAGAACACCGTCTTGTTTGGAAAATATCAGTTAATACGTACATTAGGGCAGGGACAGAGAGGAACCGTATACCTGGCATTCCATCAGGAACTGAGAGAATACCGTGCCATTAAGCAGGTTCCTAAGTCTTCAGCCGGATATGGGCAGTTTAAAAAGGAAGCCCTTCTTCTGACTTCCTTACGTCATCCGGGGATACCAACCGTGTACGATCTGGAAGAAGATTGCAATAACAGTTATCTCATTGAAGAATATCTTGAGGGAGATACTCTCTATGACCTGGTGAAAGACCAGGGACATCTGAACCGGGAAGCAGTGATCCGCATAGGAATTCAAGTCTGTGACCTGGTCCATTACCTGCATTCCGCAGAAAAAACCCCTATATTATATTTAGATTTGCAACCTAAGAATCTGTTAATTTGTCATGGATATGTGAAATTGCTGGATTTTGACCACGCAGGCCGTATTTGTGAGGCTAATGAGTCATTGTTTCGATACGGAACCCCTGGTTTCTGTGCGCCTGAGCAAAAGGAAGGAGGCGTACTGGGAACCTATACTGATATCTATCAGATCGGAGCTCTTCTATACTATCTTTCAACAGGGCATGTAAAGCATGGGACAGAAACCATGAGTGACAAAGCCCTTGGCAGAATCGTCGAAATCTGCGTGCGGGAAGACAAAGCCCGGCGCTATCCATCAATCCCGGAATTAAAACAGGAATTAGAAACACTGTATTCTCAAACAGGTGTTTTCAAAGAAAATCAATCATCATCTCTTATACTGGCTCTGGCAGGAAGCCGCCACGGCGTGGGAACGACACACATTGCCATAGGGCTGGCCCGATACTTAAACCGCTCTGGCTGCAAATCGCTTTACGAAGAAAGAAATTTATCAGGCGATGTGCGTGCCATGGCGCTTCGGTGCAGAAGCGCTTTAGACTCCTATGGGATTTATCAGATAAACCAGGTGGCTGTGAAACCCTTCTACGGGGAATCTGTCTATCTGAAGCCGGTGGAATACCCGGTGGTTATCCGCGATTACGGATTGGAATGGAAAGCGGCCCAAGATGATCGGGAGGCAAAGGCATTATGGCTGATACATGGCGGAAAATGGTGGGAGCAGGAGGCGGGCGATTTGGCAATTCATGAGCTGAGAGACTGCCGTGGATTTGCGGTGCTTTATAACCGTACTGTTCCCGGGATGAAGCCGGATTTCCCAGAAGGAGTGGATCAAACCAGGTGCCTGCAGGTGCCGGATTTCGGGAATCCATGGAAGGAGGGAAAAGACGATAAGGCTTTTTTTCAAGAAGTAATAAGGATAACAGGAGTGCTGGGCGGTGACATCGGAGCCAGGAAGAAAAGAGCCGGAAACTGGAAAAAGGCTAAACGAGGTAGAAATGCAGGCATTTGGCATCCCTGAATGCGTGCTGCCTAATGGGCGGCGGGACTTTTATAGTGATTAATTTTTGACTGTGAGAGGCGGAAGAAAGACGAAATTTTCATCAAAAGGCTTTGCCAGGAGGGGAGCAAAGCCGAGGATTACGGGGATTGCCGGAGTCGGCAGAGGGGTAGGAGCCACTCATCTTACATTGCTGGCGGCCAATTACCTGCAGAGCGTGGAGAGAAAAAGGACAGCAGTGCTGGAATGGAACAGCCATGGAGACTTCAGTCGTTTGGGAAAAATGTGTACCGGCCAGCTTCAGGATGCCTGCTGCTATCGGATTCTGAATGTGGATTATTATCCCAGGGCAGACAGCGGCAGGCTGATGGAATGCCTGGCAGGAGAATATGAAGAGATACTTATTGACTTTGGCTCTATGAAGAAGCAAGTATGCGTAGAGCTGACAAGATGCAGTGCTGTCTGGATCGTCATGTCCTTCAGCGAGTGGCAGATGGATGCATTTTGGAAGATTGCCGAATCGGAAGGAGACGCAGAAAGAGGAAGCTGGAAATTTTTGACGGCCTTTGGCAGTGAAGAATCCAGAAAGGAGTGGAATAAAAGGCGGAAACCAGAAGTTTGGCGGATTCCATTTTCAGCAGATGCATTTACGGTTACCCGGGAGCTGATTGGGTGGATGGAGACAACACTCATGCAGGGTTCTTTTTCAGATGGTGTGTCACGGAAAAACCTTCTATGGAGAATGAAAAGGGACAGAGGTTAAAAACGGAGGAGAAGATTGGATGGAAGGGTACAGTGCAGAGGAGCAGAGGCAGTACGTAGATGGATTAAGGCGGTTTGAATCCAAAGGCATCCCGATATACATAGACGGGGTGATAGCAGAAGACAAGGACTGGGCTAAGATTTTCCAGGTAAGGGAAGACGGGGCTTTTTATATGTGCGACTACATAGGAGGTGAAGAGGGAACTTTAAAGGAAATCCATTTTGATCGGGTCTATAACCGTTAAACAGCAACCCCCATGCGCCCCCAAGGGGATGCACACAAAGAGCTAAAAGCGGGCATTTTGGCGATATACGGTCAGCGCAGCATATGCGCAGACCTGTCACAAGAATGCGATAAAAGATACCAGGTTCCGGGAGAATACCAGATTCAGCCTGCAGCCAAAAGGATGCGGAACCTGGCTGCACACTTTATGCGGTGCCAGGCGGTTTGCTGCCTGGCGCCATGTTTTTTACAGGGAAGCCCGTGTCGGGATTAAAAAAAAATTAAGATGCAGGACCATGAAAATATGCTATACTAAAGACATTATTGTGCAGACACATAAGGAGGAGGAACCTTGAAAGAAAAACGGATTCCAATTTTTATGGCCATAGCGCTGATTATCCTGGTGGCAGTAGCCATTGCAGGCTGGTGGGCGGTTAGCCGGCTTATGCCTACGAAGGAACCTGCAGACTTAGGGCAGGTGCTGGGGGTCAGCGGTGAGGAGACAGCAGTTTTTTTTAATGAAGAACCGCAGAAGATAAGGGGGATCACCAGGGACGGCCAGACATATTTGCCCCTTCAGTGGGTCAACAGCTCGGTCAATGAGAAATTTTACTGGGATGATACGGAAAAACTCCTGGTGTATGCACTTCCTGATACCATCGTTTATGCAGACAAGCGGACTGCAGGCAGCACAGGTGCCCCGCTTCTGCTTTTAGAGGGAGATGAAGTTTACTTATCCATGGGCCTGATCAACAACTATACGGCAGTGGATACGGACAGTTACACGGACGGAGAATATAAACGGATCTATCTGGACAACCGGTGGGAACCTTTCCGCACGGGCACTGCGGATAAGCGGTCAGCAGTCAGGGTGGAACCCAGTATTAAGAGCCCGGTGCTGACTTATGTGGACAAAGGCGGGAATATAGTTATTCTGGAGGAACTGGAGGAATGGACGAAGGTTCGGACAGATGACGGACATACAGGATATCTGAAAAATAAGATTATTAAAGATATAAAAAACCAGGAGCATCCGTGCACTGCAGAACTTCCGGAGTACACCAATATTTCCATGGACGAGAAGGTGTGCCTTGTGTGGCATCAGGTAACTGGCGATAACGCCAATGACGCTATGGAGCAGCTGATTGCCAACACTTCAGGGGTTAATGTCATTGCTCCCACCTGGTTTGCCCTGACAGATAATAACGGTACATACCACTCCTATGCCAGCCGCAGCTATGTAGATAAGGCTCACAGCATGGGTATGCAGGTGTGGGCGGCGCTGGATAATTTTAACATGGGGGAAAATGTAAATTCCGAGATCCTTTTTGCAAAGACATCGGTCCGCAAGAAACTGATCAGTTCTCTTATGGAAGATGTAAAGACTTATGATCTGGATGGAATCAACTTGGATATTGAAGGAATAAGGCCGGAGGCAGGCCCCCATTACGTCGAGTTCATTCGGGAACTGTCAGTATCCTGCCGCAGGGAGGGAATTATCCTCTCAGTAGATAACTATGTTCCGGCCGGATACAATGCCTTTTACAACCGGGCGGAGCAGGGACGGGTGGCAGACTATGTGATCATTATGGGGTATGATGAGCATCATGCCGGAGGAGAAGCCGGATCGGTGGCATCCTACAATTTTGTGAAGGAAGGAATCAGAAATACTCTGGAGCAGGTTCCCAAGGAAAAGGTAATCAATGCGGTGCCGTTCTATACCAGAATCTGGACAGAAAAGAACGGTGAAACCACAGCATCCGCCATGGGGATTAAAGATGCCTTGGAATGGGTTGAAGAAAACGATGTGGAATTGTACTGGCAGGAAGAATTGGGACAGTACTATGGAGAACTTGACTCAGAAGAGGGGCTGAAACAGGTTTGGATGGAGGAAGCCACTTCTTTGGGCCTGAAAATGGATCTTATCAGGGAACATGATTTGGCCGGAGTAGGGTGCTGGAAGCTGGGATTCGAGCCGGCATCGATCTGGGACGTGGTAAAAGTAAACGAATAGATAACAGAGGGGTTACATGAGAAGGATAGGAATACTATGTCTGTGTACAGGGGCGCTGATGCTTGGGGGATGTTCTTTGGTTCAGCAAAATCAGGGCGAACCGGCGGCGGGTTCAGACATTATTATAGAGAAAAATACGGAGGAAGATGTAGAGGAGGGGCCTACGGCTCCCAATCTTTCTCCGGAAGAGACTACCATTGAGGCTCTTCAGCTGCCGGATCTGGGTACGGAGACAGGCACGGTGAATCCAGAGATCGTGATTGCATCGGATATTCATTATCTGGCTAAAGAGCTGACTGATTTTGGCATCGCTTTTCAGGAGATGGCAAAAAAGGCAGACGGAAAAATGGCGGCTTATGTGTGGGAGATTACCGATGCATTTTTGGAGCAGGTTATTGAGCGGAGGCCGCAGGTACTGATTTTGACCGGGGATTTGACCCTCAATGGGGAGCGTATCAGCCAGGAGGCGCTGGCCCAGCAGCTGCAGAGAGTGGAGGACGCAGGCATTCCTGTAGCGGTGATTCCCGGAAACCATGATATCAACAACCATAAGGCGTGTTCTTATAAAGGTGATGAAAGGGTGCCTGCAGAGATTACCACTCCGGAGCAGTTTGCCAGGATCTATGAAAACTTCGGCTATGGGGAGGCCATAAGCAGAGATCCGGCTTCTCTCAGCTATACCTACGAACTGGCAGACGGAACATGGCTGCTGATGCTGGACAGCTGTCAGTATGAAGACGGCGCACTGGTAGGCGGAATGATCAGGGGAGAGACATATCAGTGGATTGACGAGGTGATGGATGAAGCTTGGGTTCAGGAACGGCGGGTTATTGCTGTCAGCCATCATAACCTGCTGGATGAAAGCCGGATTTATGAGGAAGACTGTACGATTGAACATGCGGAGGAGCTGGAGCGGAAATTGGATGAGTGGAATATAGGGCTGTTTCTAAGCGGTCATCTGCACGTACAGCATTACAAATCTTCCCGGAAATATGACATTGACGAGATTGTCACTTCGGCGTTGTCAATATCGCCGTGCCAGTACGGAGTTCTGCAGTTTTTTAACGCCCAAGATTATTTCTATCATACGGAAGTAACAGATGTGACAGAGTGGGCAGAAAGAAAGGGAAATCCGGACAGAAATCTTCAGGATTTTAGCCAATATGCAGATGAATTTCTCCAGGATATTTTTTACAGTAAGGCCAGGGATGAGCTTGAGGGGAAAGAGGTAAGCCCGGATGAGATAAGAGGGATGGCGGAGGTTTATGCCATGCTGAATGTGCGGGCAGTTGGCGGAAGAGCTTATGAGATTAAAGACTATATTATGGCGATGCCATATTATGAGCTGTGGCAAAGGTACAACCGCACCAGCATTTTAGCGATGTATATGGATGAAATACTGGAGGATGCGGTTGTGGACTATAATAAGAGATCCAGGCCATAGACACCGAATGAAATTAAGATACAGAGATGGGAAAAACGGTACGGCTAGTAAAGGCAGTACCGTTTTCGCCTTTTCGGTCTGTAAGAGCTACTGTGTATTTAAATATTCCATGATGCCCATATGAATGGTCCATGCCAGACGGTCTTGGTATTCCTCTGTATTCAACAGGGCGGCTTCGTTTTTGTTGCTTAAAAATCCGCACTCCACAATCACAATAGGGGAACGGACATGGAGAAGGAGATAATAGTTGTCATTGGCTTTTGCAGTGCGCCGGTTATTCTCTCCTAGGACGAAGTCAAATCGCTTCTGCAGGATTTCCGCAAGGAGTTTTCCCTGCTGGGAATCTTTATAGTAGAATACCTGACCGCCGCTTATAGGCTCCTGATGGTAACTGTTTTGGTGAATGCTGACTGTAAGAACAGGCGAAGCCTGGTTAATAAGGCTGCATCGCCCTTTCATGTCAGCCATTTTCTTGTTGCCGTCACCGCTGTCGTACAAACCTGCGTCGCCGTCCCTGGTCATAATCACTGTCACATCGGACTTTTCCAGGTAGTCCTTTAGCTTTCGTGCAATCTGCAGATTTATGTCCTTTTCCAGACTGCCGTCAATGCCGATTTTTCCGGGGTCCCTTCCTCCATGTCCGGGGGGCGGGAACAGACCAAAATAGTATTCGCTTAGTTTCCTCCCTTTTCCAGGGACTCCCATTCCTTCAAAAAATCTTCCGGGGTTACTGCAGGTACAGAAGAACTTGAAAAATCCTTTACATTTCTGGTAATAATTCTGTCAACATCATAGCTGATCGCACATTCCATCTGTAAACAATCTTCAAAATCATCAAAATTTCTATTCTGAATTGCGGACAAAATCTTTTCTCTGTTAATCGGATCAATATCGAAAATAGCACACAGAGCTAAAATTACCTGCCTTCGCATGTTAATATCCATAGTCTTTCTTAAAATATAAAAAAGGTTAGGAATGGTATGTGCTGCCAAAACACCTTCTATTTTTTTATCTGCACAAAGCTTGATAATTTTATCGGCATTATGAAAATATTCTTTCCTCCCCATCAAGTCATCTAAAATAACGTTTGTATCAACTAATACCTTCATACTTTTCCTCCAATGCCTGCTCCAGTTCTGCTTTATAATCAACCTCCTGCAGCCCTTCTTTTCTATATTTTTGTAAATTCTGGTATGCACGTTGAGACACAGACTTCTCATCTTCCTGGCTTATGCACAGCCCCTCTAATCCTTCTAAAATACGAACGACAAATACCACTTTATCATCAGGAAGCTTTTGAATAATATCGAATGCACGTTTTTTTATTTGAGTCATTTTAATAACTCTCCTTTTCAAATTATAATTTTATATAAATAGCCACATAAACCACATCTTCTGCTGGCATCCAGAGCCATACAGCACTCTCAATCCCTCGTTTTTAAGTTCTGACAGAAATACATCAGAATATAAGCGGTTATTATATTCTCTGCTTTTGGCGTAGCAGCGGACATAGATCCACTCATCATACCCATCGTCAATCAGCTCTTCTCGATCTAAAACCAGGCTGTCGCATAACTCATGTTCTAATACCCAGGACACTAATGTTGTTTTATAAGGTTTATCAAAATAAAAAATTCCATTCTTTTCTTGCGTTTTTGGCATAGCTGAATTACGCTCCTCTCCAAATAAGTATAACATTTTACCCAATATATTGCAAGTTGTCTAAAATTTCACGGATACTCTTAAACAGACTTCACAAACAATCCGTCAAGCTCACCGCTGAACTTATAGACAATCTCAATATGCTTATCTTCAAACACATAAATCTTATCAATAAACTCCGCCACCGTAGCACGGTCAAGTTCTGTGATCGCTCCATTCTCCAAAAGCCTCTCTACCCACGGGTTAGAAAGTACATCGCTGACCTTGGAAATAGTCTTTTGCAGTATCTTGATTTCATTATCCAGGCTGTTGATATCTGCCTGGATTGCTGCCTTATCACTCTCATACTCCTCTTTACTGATTGTCCCGTCATACAGCAGTGTCCTGGCACGGGTTAAACGCTCTTTGTACTGAAAAATTCTTCTGTTTTTATTCTCAATCTCACGCATAACCTCAGGGAACTCCTGTTTTGACGTCTGCTGATGCTTCCCCGCCAGTTCCCGCAGGCTTTCCACTTGACGGATGATTTTATTCAAATCATCAATCACAATCCCGCGAAGCAGTTTATCTGATATGTAATGGCTTGTACACTTGGGCGCATTCTCTCCAAGCTGCCTTTTATGCTGACTATAGTCACGAAAGGTTGCACAATTATAATATAAGTACTTCACTGTGCCGCCGGTTTTTTGCTGCTTGTAGGAATCCCATCTTTTCCGCATGGCGTGGCGGCAATCCCCGCACTTTAGTATACCCTTAAAAACCGTCACCTCATCTTTTTTCGTAATATCCCGTTTAACCTCTTTCATCATAGACTGGGCAGATATCCAGTCT
>CAMUJH010000041.1 GCA_947089145.1 uncultured Hungatella sp.
CCCCCCCCCCCCCCCCCTCTTTGTTACAGCGGGCCGGGGGCTTACCGGTAAATTTTGTTATGTTCGAAAATAGGCTCGCTGGTCAGCTCCACTCCAAGGCGCTGAAACGTCCGGATATCCACATTGGACAGCATGACGGAAGTATGGGCCTGGCAGCCTTTCAGTTTTGAAAGCTGGTCCAGAGCCTTCTGTGCGTTGGCGTCCGTGGCGGCGCACATGGACAGGGCGATCAGCACCTCGTCCGTGTGGAGCCTGGGGTTTTTGTTGCCGAAATACTTTACCTTTAATTTTTGGATAGGCTCAATGGCTGACGGAGCGATAAGGTGAATCTCGTCAGGTATGCTGCCCAGGGTCTTAACTGCGTTTAAAAGCAAGGCGGCGGAGGGCCCCAGAAGATCGCTGGTTTTCCCGGTAACGATCTGTCCGTCAGGAAGTTCCATGGCAGCGGCAGGAGATTCCTGCAGCTCGGCCTTTTCATTGGCAGCCACGGCTACTTTCCTGTCCTTAACGGTGATCCTGGCCTGCTTCATAAGCAGCTCGATTTTATAGACTTCGTCTTTTGAGCCGTTCCCCCGGGCCAGCCGGTTGAGGGCGTGGTAGTAGCGGCGGAGGATCTCCTGAAGGGATGCCTCCCGGCAGGCCTCGTCATCAATGATGCAGTTGCCTACCATATTCACCCCCATGTCCGTAGGGGATTTGTAAGGGCTTTCGCCGTAAATGCCCTCAAAAATAGCATTGAGAACCGGAAAGATCTCTACGTCCCGGTTATAATTCACCGTGGTTTTGCCGTAGGCTTCCAGGTGGAACGGGTCAATCATGTTCACGTCATTTAGATCGGCAGTGGCAGCCTCATATGCCAGATTCACCGGATGCTTCAGGGGCAGGTTCCAGATGGGAAATGTCTCGAACTTGGCATAGCCTGCCTTAATGCCTCTGCGGTTTTCATGGTACAGCTGGGAAAGGCAGGTGGCCATTTTGCCGCTGCCCGGCCCGGGGGCGGTAACGATAACCAGAGGCCTTGAAGTCTCTATGTAATCGTTTTTTCCGAAGCCTTCGTCACTGATAATGGTGGAGATATTGTTAGGGTAGCCGTCAATGGGGTAATGGCGGTACACCCGGATTTGCATGCCCTCCAGCTTTTCCTTAAACCTATCCGCTGCTGACTGGCCCGTATACTGGGTAATGACCACGCTGCCTACATAGAGGCCTCTGTCCCGGAAGGACTGAATCAGGCGCAGGACATCCAGATCGTAGGTAATGCCCAAGTCGTAGCGGACTTTATTTTTTTCTATGTCGGAAGCCTTAATGGCTACCACGATCTCTGCCTGATCCGAAAGCTGCATCAGCATCTGAAGCTTGCTGTCAGGTGCAAAGCCAGGCAGGACTCTGGAAGCATGGTAATCGTCAAAAAGTTTTCCGCCGAATTCCAGATACAGCTTATGTCCGAACTGGCAGATGCGTTCTTTTATATGTTCTGACTGGGTAATATGATACTGTTGATTGTCAAATCCGATTTTCATAATGTAGTTCCTTCCGTATTTTTGTTTAGACACTGCTGCGATTGAATAGGCCCAATGCGGGCCAGGCGGGGACGCACTGCCGCACATGAAAGCCAGGCGGGTATGCCCGGCATCCTTAAAGCCTGCCGCCAAATCGGCGCCGGGGCTTTTATAGTGACAATAGATGACATCCCTGATTAGTGTATCACAAATTGGAAAAAAAAGCATTAAAAAATGATAATGTGAAAACAGCGAATCCCTGCGCCGGATCTGCGCACCTGCCGCTGCCACTGCAGGCCGCCGCAATGCCGCTTTTTCATTTTGCGTGCATGAAGGCTTATAGAGAAATCTTATCATAAGCAAGTATTGCACAAGTGGTTAGCACATGCTAATATAATGGGGGTTAGCAAAAACTAACTACATAGTTTTCCCGATTTCGGAGACTCTAAGAATATGCTTATCCTTTATAAGGGCATATGAAATCCTCATGCGCCCTGATGGGACACACCGCCACGTATGAAAGTCCGGCGGGCGCATTTGGCATCCCTGAATGCATGCCGCTTAAAGGGCGGCGGACTTTCGGGGCAAGGATATATCAAATGAGAAGGGAGGAGCAAGGGAAATGTCAGCGGAAGCCATGTTAGCTTTTTTGGATGCCAGCAGCCCGGAATCCAGGCTCAGGTTCCGGGCTGCCAGCCATTGCGGCCCGGTGCTGAAAGGAATCAAGATTTCCAATATTATGACAGCGCAGGAAGGTACATGGAGAGGGCTGCAGAAGGCTTTAAAAGGAAGCAGCATCCTGTGTGTTCTTCTGTCAGTGCACCAAGGGCGGGAAGTTATTTTGCTTTACCGCTATAAAAGGCTTCAAAGCCATCTGGAAAACCAGCAGGTGAAAGCATTCTTAGCAGACTGCGGGTATGAAGATTTCAGCGTGGCCGCAGTGATTATAAAGCTTCGGAGACGGTATGCCGGGTATGTATTGTCAGGGCAGGAATTTCCCCATGAACTGGGTATCATTCTGGAATATCCGGTGGAGGATGTAAAAGGATTTATTGAAAACAGAGGAAAGAATTGCCTGGCAGAGAAATATTGGAAAGTATACCATAACAGAGAGAGGGCGCTGACCTTATTTGCCAGGTATGATGAAGCCAGGGAAAAGGCTATGGAGGAAGCCGCTGCCGGTTATCCTCTGTATCAGATCGCAGTAGAGGAAAGGAAGGAGACATAAAATATGAACGATATTTATGTAATTTATTGGAGCGGGACAGGCAACACGGAGTCTATGGCAAGGGCAGTGGCGGAGGGCATTGACAGCGCAGGAGCCCACGGGGTTCTGACAGAGGTAGGAAGCGCAGCGCCGGAAATGCTGAAAGACGCCTCGTCTTTTGCCCTGGGATGCCCGGCTATGGGATCTGAGGAATTGGAAGAAGGGGAGATGGAACCGTTTGTGTCAGCCCTGGAAGACTTTGTGTCGGGAAAAAAAGTTGGGCTTTTCGGCTCCTATGACTGGGGGGACGGAGAGTGGATGCGCCTGTGGGCAGAGCGGATGGAAAGTGCAGGGGCAAAGATAGCAGGCGGGGAAGGGGTGATTGCCAACAATGCGCCGGATGACGATGCGCTTACGGCCTGCAGGAAGCTGGGAGAGGAACTTGCAAAATAGAAAGCGGACAAAAAATCATCAATGATATAATCAAAAAAGCCGAAGTGCCGGACTGCAGCGCTTCGGCTTTTAACCGTTTTAAGGCAAAATGCGCCGATACCCCAGGCGGACTTATAAAGCCCTGCAGCTGCGGCGCTCAATGAGATGATGGGGTACAATGATCTTTGTGGCAAGGAGATTGGGATTTTCCATATGGTTGATAATCTGGGAGGCAGCCTCGATTCCCAGCTGGCAGGAATTCACATCAATGGAAGTCAGCTGAGGGGAGGTAAGCCTGGCCAGCAGAGAGTTATTAAAAGAGATAATGGACAAGTCCCTGGGTATGGACAGGCCGATCTCCAGACAGACCCTTTCCAGAGCCACAGCAAGAATGTCATCACTGACCACAATGGCCGTAGGACGGTCGGAGTTTCCCAGGAGGCTGTGAAGCGCGCTGGAATCGTCTTTGGGCACAGACGGGACCTCCAGGCAGTTTTCTGGTTTCTGGGGAAGGTGATGCAGGGCCAGAGCCAGCTGATAGCCTGACTTTCTGTCTGCGGAAAACATCAGGCTGCTGTCGCTGCCAAGGTAGGCAATATTTTGATGGCCCAGGCCTATAAGGTACTCGGTCGCCTCCTGCCCGGCCAGAAGGTTGTCATTGTCAATGTAGATGGTCTGGTTGGCATACTGGTATGCCTTTCCGATAAGCACGTAAAGAAGCCCTTCATTGTAAAGATAGTCAATAACCGGATCATGCTGCTTTGAGTACAGAATAATAAAGTTTTCTACCTGTCCTGTGCGGCTTAAGGAACGGATGACCTGAAGAAGCTCGTCCTCGTTCTGGCCCGTGATGACGGTATTGATATAATGGCGGTGGCTGCAGAACTGGCTGATGCCGCGGATCGCTTCCAGATAGAAAGAATTTTCGTAGGTTTCCTTCTGAGAAGGGGGGAGGATCACGCCGATGGTCCGTGTTCCCTGTAAAGAAGCGGCAGCCGGCTGGGAGGAAACCCCCGGGTCGTATCCCAGGGAAGCCATGGCCCGGCGGACTTTTTCCTTGGTTTCTTCGCTGATGGAAGGGTTATCCCTGCAGGTTCTGGAAACGGTAGACGGGGATACGCCTGCAAGGGCAGCCACGTCTTTTAAGGTAACAGCCATAAAAAGCACTCCTCCTGATCCTGAATAAATAGTTAGTACTATTTTAGGAGATAATAAGGGAAATGTCAATGCTGTTGTGCAATTAAAGAGAGAAAAATGAATGCAATATTAACGAAATATATAGAAATATAATGCAATAACAATGCAACGCTATATCTGAAATTTATTTTGCAATATTCGCAGCTTTTCAAAAATAAGGAGAACAGGTAAATAATAATATATTTTATATGTAAATTTTGCACAAAATCAGTACAGACAAATTGTATAATAGGGAGAAAGGCGAAAAAGTGCAGGAAAAACCTTGCAAAGTCTATGCAAAAGATATATATTATGCGCATGGATATTGCATTAAGAACGTGCAAATAATTTATAAAAATTGCATCAACAGTGCAAACCGTAATTACAATCCCCAGAGTACAAAATGAATGAAAACAGGAGGTAAGTAAAGATGAGCAGCAAGAGTGACATCCAAAGGGAAATGAACATTCTGTCGCCGGCTACCGGCACCGCAGTTCCCCTTGAACAGGTTCCGGACCCGGTGTTTTCTCAGAAGATTATCGGTGACGGAATTGCCGTGATCCCTTCCGAAGGGACCATTGTAAGCCCGGTTGACGGAGAGGTGGCCTCCGTGGCGGAGACGCTTCATGCCTATGGGTTTCGGACAGAGGACGGTCTGGAGCTTTTGATCCATGTGGGACTGGAGACTGTAGGGCTGAAAGGCGAATGCTTCGAAGTGTTTGTAAAGCCTGGAGACAAGGTGAAGGCAGGCGATCCGGTTGCAAAAGTGGATCTGAAGTTTTTGGAAGAGAGGCATATCAATCCCATAACTCCGGTTCTTGTCTGCGGCGGGATGGAGGGAAAGAGCCTGGACTCCCATGAAGGACAGACAAAGGCCGGTGCGACGCCGGTGCTCACCGTGAAAGGGGCCGCTGGGGAAGCGAGAGGGGAGGAGACACAGACCCCCGGCTTAACGGCGGAAAACGGGGCGTCAGGCGGCGGAGGCAAAAAGGAATCCTCCGAAGCAGGCCAGGAAAAGAAAACGGGAAAAGGCAAGATTAATTTTGACTTCCTTCAGAAACTGGGCAAAGTGCTGATGGTGGTCATTGCCGTTATGCCGGCAGCCGGACTGATGATCAGCCTTGGCAAGCTGGTGCAGATGGCAGGAGCGGATCTTTCCATGGTCTTTACGGTGGGAAGCACCATGGAGAATATCGGATGGGCCGTGATCAACAATCTGCATATCCTGTTTGCTGCCGCCATCGGCGGTTCCTGGGCAAAAGAGCGGGCCGGCGGCGCATTTGCGGCTATCATCGCATTTATCCTGATTAACTGTATTACAGGCGCTATTTTCGGCGTTACCGCGGCAATGCTTAATGATCCAGAGGCGGTGACTTACACGCTGTTTGGGCAGGAAATACTGGTAAACGGGTATTTTACCTCGGTGCTGGGCGCCCCGGCGCTGAATATGGGCGTCTTTGTAGGAATTATTTCCGGATTTACAGGTGGAATTATTTACAATAAGTATTATAATTATAGAAAGCTTCCGGATGCCCTGGCATTTTTCAACGGCAAGCGGTTTGTGCCCATGGTGGTTATCGTGTGGTCAGTGATTATCTCCGCCGTACTGGCAGTGGTATGGCCGGTGGTACAGACGGGGATCAATAATTTCGGCGTGTGGATTGCCAATTCGTCTTCCACATCTCCTGTGCTGGCCCCGTTTATTTACGGAACCCTGGAAAGGCTGCTGCTTCCTTTCGGCCTTCACCACATGCTGACCATTCCCATGAACTATACGTCTTTTGGAGGAACCTACACCATTCAGACAGGCATCAATGCAGGCTCTCAGGTGTTCGGCCAGGACCCTTTGTGGCTGGCATGGGTTACGGATCTGATTAACTTTAAGGATGCGGGGGATATGGCTTCCTATACGAACCTGATGGAGACAGTCATCCCCGCAAGATTCAAGGTGGGCCAGATGATCGGCGCCACGGGGCTTCTTCTGGGAATTGCCCTTGCCATGTACCGCAGGGTGGATAAGGAGAAGCAGGCCAATTACCGCTCCATGTTTGTATCCACGGTGCTGGCAGTGTTTTTAACCGGCGTCACGGAGCCTTTGGAATTTATGTTTATGTTCTGCGCCCTCCCGCTGTATGTGGCTTATGCCGTGCTGCAGGGCTGTGCATTTGCCATGGCTGGAATTGTGAATCTGCGGCTGCACTCTTTCGGCAATCTGGAGTTTGTCACCAGGATACCGATGTCTTTGAAAGCGGGGCTGGCAGGAGACTTGATAAACTTTATTATCTGCGTTGCAGCCTTTTTTGCCATCGGATATGTGGTTGCATATGTGATGATTGATAAATTCAAATTTGCCACTCCGGGCCGGCTGGGCAATTATACGGATGAAGGCTCTGACGAGGAGGGAAGCCAGGGCGGCCAAAAAGGCGGTCAAAACAGCCAGGCGGAACGGATCATCGGGCTTCTGGGCGGCAGAGAGAACATCACCCTGGTAGATGCCTGCATGACAAGGCTGCGCGTGACCGTAAAAGATCCGGGGAAAGTGGCTGAGATTGCGGCGTGGAAGGCGGAAGGCGCGCTGGGGCTTCTGAAGAAAGACAACGGAATCCAGGCAGTGTACGGGCCAAAGGCGGATGTGCTGAAATCGGATATTAACGATATTTTATAAGCGGCTTCGGCAGAGGAGGCCAGGGAAGGCAGTGCGCCAAACCGGGCCTCTTCCATGGCGGCCTCCCGGAAATGAAAAGGGCTATGGAAAAATAAAATACCCGAAAGGAACATGAGAAATGAAACTGATAACCTTAAACACCCACAGCCTGGCAGAACCGGACTATGAGAGGAAATTGGCGGCGTTTGCAAGGCTGGTTGACAAAGAACAGCCGGATATTATCGCGCTTCAGGAAGTAAATCAGACCATGTCCGGCGGAGCTGTCCAGGTTCCGGATGAGCTGGGCTATGTGCCCTGCAGGGACAATGAGACTCCCGTCCGGCAGGACAATCACGCCCTGGCGCTGTCCAGGCTTTTAAAGGAAGCTGGATGCAGGTATTGGTGGACATGGGCCCCGGCGAAAGTCGGGTATGAGATCTATGAGGAGGGCCTGGCCGTGTTTTCCCGCAGCGCCATGGAAGATACCCATCAGTTTTTTATCAGCAAGAGCCACGATTTCCATAACTGGAAGACACGCAAGATGGTGGGAGTTAGGGCAGGGGGAATGTGGTTTTACTCGGTTCATATGGGATGGTGGGAAGATGAGGAGGAGCCTTTTAGCAGTCATTGGGACAGGGCCGGGGAGGTGATGAAGGCCCAAGGCTCCATGGATGTTCCCATATGGGTCATGGGGGATTTCAACAGTCCGGCCGGAATCCCGGAAGGCGGCTGGGATTATGTGAAAGCTTCCGGCTGGAAGGATACTTATGAGCTGGCAAAAGAAAAGGACGACGGAATTACGGTTGGAAAGGTGATTGACGGGTGGAGGGAGCGTCTGGAAAACCAGGACGGAGAAGGACAGGCGGGCCGGAAACCGGGAATGCGCATTGATTATATCTGGTGCAGTCAAAAAGTTCAGGTTGACAAATCGGAAGTTATATGTAATGGTATTAATTACGAGGTGGTTTCAGACCATTATGGGGTTATGATCACAGGAAGGGGAGACAAACTTTTATGAACAGAGCAGCAGGGATTTTGTTGCCTATTACCAGCCTGCCGTCCAAGTATGGCATTGGCTGCTTTTCACAGAGCGCTTATGATTTCGTAGATTGGCTGAAGGAGGCCGGACAGTGCTACTGGCAGATTCTTCCGCTGGTTCCCACCAGTTTCGGGGATTCTCCGTACCAGTCATTTTCCACGTATGCGGGAAATCCGTATTTTATCAGCCTGGAGGCTCTGATTGAGGAGGGCGTTCTGACTAAAAAGGAGTGCGACAAGGCGGATTTCGGCAAAGACCCTAAGGACATTGATTATGAGAAAATGTACAAGAGCCGGTATCCGCTTCTGCGGAAGGCTTATGAGCGCAGCAAGATCAGCGAAAATAAAGAATACCTTGAGTTTGTGGAGAAGAATAGCTGGTGGCTGAAGGACTATGCCTTATTTATGGCGGTGAAGGAGCGGTTTGACGGCAAACCGTGGACCCAGTGGGCGGAAGACATCCGGCTTCGGTGGGGCAATGCCTTGGATTATTACAGAAGAGAACAGTATTTTGAGATTGAATTCCATCAATATCTCCAGTATCAATTTTACAGACAGTGGATGAAGCTGAAGGCTTATGCCAATGAGAAGGGCGTTAAGATCATAGGGGATATTCCCATTTACGTGGCTATGGACAGCGCCGACGCCTGGGCTCATCCGGAACTGTTCCAGCTGGATAAGGACAATGTGCCCATTGCCGTGGCAGGCTGTCCGCCGGACGGTTTTTCCGCTACAGGGCAGCTGTGGGGAAACCCCCTGTATCGCTGGGACTATCATCAGAGTACAGGTTATCAGTGGTGGATGGAACGGCTGAATTACTGCTTCCAATTATATGACGTGGTGCGCATTGACCATTTCCGCGGATTTGACGAGTATTATTCCATTCCTTACGGGGCTGAGACGGCTGTTACAGGAAAGTGGGAGAAAGGGCCTGGAATCAGCCTGTTTAACCGCATGAGGGAAGTTCTGGGACAGAGGGAAGTTATTGCGGAAGATTTGGGGTATGTGACGGATACTGTCCGGCAGCTGGTAAAAGACAGCGGCTTCCCGGGAATGAAGGTTCTGGAGTTTGCATTTGACTCCAGAGACACAGGAAGTGCCAGCGATTACCTGCCCCACAATTATACGGAGAATTCCGTGGCCTACACAGGAACCCACGACAATGAGACTCTGGTCGGGTGGTTTGACAGCATCAGCAAGGAAGAGATGAGCATGGCAAGGGAGTATCTCTGCGATCTGTACACGCCAAAGAAATATCTGTACAAACCGTTTATCAGCATGATTATGCGCAGCCGGGCCAATCTGTGCGTGGTTCCCATGCAGGACTACCTGGGATACAACAATTCCTGCCGGATGAATAAGCCCTCTACAGTGGGAACGAACTGGAAGTGGAGAATCACAGAACAGGAGCTGACAGAGGAACTGCAGAAAGAGATTTATGAGACAGCCAGAAAGTACGGACGTCTGGGATGGCAGTGGAAGGAAGAGAAGCAAGAGGAAGACACTGTGGAAGAAGGCGCCGGGGAAGCTGCGGATTCTCTTGCAGAGGAAAAATAATCCGCCATCCGCCTGGCAGCGGTATTTTCAAAGAAAAAGGACCCATGATGCGTCAGGCTTTCTAGACATGGCAGGTAAGATGGCAGGGAAGCGAAAAATGATAGACTTTATGGCTGCGCTGTGCTATAATTTAGTATAAATTGTTTGATTGAATTTGATCTGTCAGAGAGCATTTCAAGGTTTGCGGCGTAAATCTGGCTGTTATTGATGAAATCAAAGCATGAAAGGAGCGGCTATGGATTATCAAAACATGAATCAGTATTATGGGGGAGTTTATGAGACGGCACAGGAGTATGAGCCTCTGGAGCGGTATACGGCCAAAACCTTTGGCTGGATGTTTCTGGGACTTATGGTCACTTTCGTCATTGCCATGACCGGCTATATGACTGGCCTGGTGTGGTTTGTATTTGCCATCCCGCAGATGGTGCTGGTGCTGGGGATCGCGGAAGTGGCAGTGGTGCTTTTCATGTCGGCGCGCATTACGAAGATTTCCGTGGGAACGGCCAGAGCGCTGTTTCTTGTGTACTCCGTGCTCAACGGCGTGGTGTTTTCAGCCTATTTCCTGATATATGAGCTGCCAAGCCTGGTGTTCATATTCGGAGCCACATCCCTGTTTTTCGGGATTATGGCAGCCATCGGATACTTTGCGCGGGTGAACTTAAGCAGCCTGCGGAATTTCCTGACCGGCGGCCTGGTGTTTCTGCTGGTTTTCTGGGTGGCGTCCATGTTCATAAATCTGCAGAAATTTGAGATGATAGCCTGCAGCGTGGGGATCTTTATATTCCTGCTGTTTACGGCTTATGATACCCAGAAGATCAAGGCTTACCATCAGGCGTACTGCCATGACGGGACGATGGCTGGGAAGGCGTCTATTTTTGCGGCGCTGCAGCTGTACCTGGATTTTATCAACCTGTTTCTGTATCTTCTGCGTGCGATTGGGAAGAGAAGAAATTAGGGGCTGGATATCGGATATGAGAAAATGCGTTCCGGAAGGGACGCATTTTTGTTGGAATCTGTATAGTGGTAACATAAAGACATTTCATACAACAAATAGAGGCAGCACAAGGATCATTACAATCTTCCATTATAAAAAACCAAAGTGGAGAATTGGCAGAAAGGGTGTTAAACATGAAAAAAACGGTGGGGATAGGCCATCAGGATTTTGCAAAGATAAGACGGGAGAACATTTTCTACGTGGATAAAACCAATTTTATTCGGGAATGGTGGGAGGCAAAGGACGAAGTAACCCTGATTACCCGTCCCCGGCGCTTTGGAAAGACTCTGAACATGAGCATGCTTGAGAATTTTTTTTTCCGTTCAATGTGCGGGCCGGAAAGATTTGTTTTATGGGCTGGCCATATGGGAAGATGAAAATTACAGAAAGCTTCAGGGAACCTATCCTGTGATCAGCTTGTCTTTTGCCAATGTGAAGGGAAAAAGCTATGCAGCAGCAGTCTGCAGAATTAATCAGATATTGACACATCTGTATTCTTCGAATCGGTTTCTTATGCTTGATGGGAAGCTGGATGAGAAGGAACAGCGGTTTTTTGATTCAATAGATGTGGATATGAATGAGACAACGGCAACAATGGCAATACATCAATTATGCTGCTACTTGTCACGCTACTACGGAAAAAGGGTAATTATTTTGCTGGATGAATATGATACGCCGATGCAGGAAGCATATGTTAATGGGTATTGGGAAGAACTTGTCCTTTTTACCAGAAGTATGTTTAATGCTGCATTCAAAACAAATCCTTACCTGGAACGGGCTGTGATGACGGGGATAACCAGGGTGAGCAAGGAGTCCATATTTTCAGATCTTAATAATTTAAAAGTGATAACAACGACATCAGAAAAATATATGGATCGTTTTGGCTTTACCGAAGATGAGGTGTTTGACGCATTAGATGAATATGGATGGACTGCACAGAAGGAGGAAGTAAAACGATGGTATGATGGATTTACCTTTGGAAACAGGACGGATATTTATAATCCATGGTCAGTGATTAATTATCTAAGCGCAGGGAAATTAGGAGCTTATTGGGCAAACTCCAGTTCAAACAGCCTGGCAGGAAAATTAGTTCGGGAAGGAAGCCGGAATTTAAAAGAAAACTTCGAGAGTCTTTTACAGGGAAAGTCAATTATTATGGAATTAGACGAACAAATAGTCTATGACCACTTAACTGAAGATGAACAGGCAATTTGGAGTTTGCTGCTTGCCAGCGGTTATTTAAAAGTAAAAAGTTTAAAGTCTTTTATGACGGAATTTGGAGAATGGAAGCAGATATATGAACTGGAGTTGACAAACTTTGAAGTAAGGACAATGTTTTGCAGCGTGATCCGAAAATGGTTCAGCAGTGCAGCCGGCGTTTATAATGATTTTATAAAAGCATTACTGACTGGCGATGTAAAGGGCATGAATGCATATATGAATAAGATAGCAATGGCCACATTTAGTTATTTTGATACCGGGAAAAATCCATTGGAGGAAGAACCTGAGCGATTCTATCATGGATTTGTGCTGGGACTGATGGTGGAACTTACGGAGCGGTATGTGCTGACTTCTAACCGGGAAAGCGGGTTTGGGCGTTATGACGTGATGCTGGAACCTAGAAGGCCGGGGGACGTTGGGATAATTCTGGAATTTAAAATACAGGACAAAAGCGAAGAAAAGGAACTCGCTGAGACGGCAAGCGCGGCATTGGAGCAGATTGAAAAAAAGAGATATGAAACGGCCCTTATAGAGAAAGGAGTTTCAAAAGAAAAGATCAGGTCATATGGTTTTGCGTTTTGCGGAAAGAAAGTATTGATTCAGGGAAGATAAATGCTATTCTGTAATACGGAAGGCATGGGGAAAGACATATAAAAAGCCTCCGTATAACAGATAAAAAAGTACAAATGAAAGTCAGGTGAGTTATCATGGCAACTGTCAGATGGATACATATTTCGGATCTGCATCTGAACAGCGATGGAATGGAGACAGAGCTTCTGCGGGATGAGTTGCCTGGATTTTTGCAGAGAAGCTTAAACAGCTGCGATTATGTTTTCTGCACCGGGGATATCCGATATGCTCCGGCAGGCGGCTTTCCCGCTGATTCCGCCGAATATATTAAAAGTTTATGCAGAGCCGTACATGTTCCGATGGAAAACCTGTTTATGGTTCCTGGCAATCATGATGTCAACATATACAGCCCGGGAAGGGCGGAAGCCATAAAGCGGATGTACAACGCCAAAGATCCGGGAAGTTCTTATTATGATTCCAGGGTAGGAAAAATTGAGGCAGCGGATTTGGAGGCGATACACGCGGGGCAGGAAGAGTTCCGGACACTGCTTGCTTCGGTTTACGCTGACGTCCCGGGCCGCCTGGCCAGGTATGGGGACCCGCTTAAGCCTCATTTTGTCATCGAGACGGATCACTTCAACATCCTCCATGTGGATACGACGCTTTCTTACGGGGAAGATCAGGAACGGGATCTGATTCTGGGAACCAAGCCTCTGTATGACGCCATAAAAACTTTGAATGTGTCCAAGCCTGCGATTCTGCTTACCCACTATGCCATGGCATCCCTGTCACAGGATGAGAGGAAATCCGTGTCTCAGCTTCTGCAGAAGAACCATGTGAGGCTGTGGCTTGCAGGGCATGAACATGATCACAATCTGATGCCCTACAGTTATCTCTATTCTATTCAGACAGGGGAGCTGCGCTATGAGGACAGAGCCAGCGCCACAGTCCTGGCCGGGGAGTATGATACGGAAACCGGCTGCGGCTTTATCAGGGCATACACCTGGTTTCAGGAGGGCTGGGCGGAATATCCCATTATCTGGCACGGCTACGCAGAGGAAAATAAATTCCCTTTTTCCTTGGAAGTTCCGGAAAATGACTCAGAGGCGTCACGCAGGGCCCATCTGTGCAAAACAAGAAACAGCAGGTATTTTCAGCGGGAGATTATGCCAAAACTGCTGCCGGATCTTCAATGCGGCAAAGACTTGTACGCCAATGACGGAAGCAATCCGCTGATTCAGCTGCTTGACAACCTGTGGAAAGAGGAAAAGCACGCAGCGCTTCTGGCTGACGGCGGGATGGGAAAGACGACGCTGATGATTGACGCGGCAAAGAAAAAAGAGCAGCAGCCTATCCTCTATCTGCCGTTTGAACAGCTGGAAGCCCAGGGATTGGGCATTGAACAGGCCGTATGCAGAACCTTGTTCGGATCGGAGAATGCACAGGATAAACTGTATGAGCTGGCTGGCAGCACCGTGAGCCAGCCGGCCCTGATCCTGCTTCTGGATGGCTTTAATGAGCTGGGGGCAGAAGCTGCCCAGAGATATGCCAGCCAGCTAAAGGGATTGTCTCTCTACTGTGGGCTGCAGATGGTGGTTTCGTCAAGAGAAGATTTTACACAGAGATATAAAATACCTTTCCGGATAGCCATTGTCCAGGAATTGTCAGACAGGCAGATGGCAGGTGTCATGTCTGAAACGGAGCTGCAGCATGTGAAGGGCACCTATACGCTTCAAAGGCTTCTCAGGAATCCAATGCTTCTTTTAATGTATAAGCAGGTATGCCCGATCATGGAAAGGCACCAGGAGAATTACCTTCCGTGGCACGATCCCATTGAGAATGCAGAACAGTTAATCTGCAATTATTTCCTGGCTCAGATTGCAGTCCTTCTTGAACGTGTTCAGCTTAATGGAGAAAAGCTCCTTATTGCGTATAAGTGCATTGGGTACGCGCTGCCGTTTATGGGATATTGCCTGGAAAAAGAAAACCGGATAAGCATTTCTGCAGATGAGTTTGAACATGTACTTAAAGAAGCTGCCCAGGCGGCAAACCAATGTACCTTTTTAGAGGATCAGTTCAGGAAGATACAGAGAACTTACCGAATCCGGTTTATTCCGGACATCGAGGCATTTGACATTGATGATTTTCTGGTTAAAGAGATGCATCTTATACATGAAAACAGGGAATTGTTTGCATTTCCCCACCAGATTTACAGGGATTATATGTCCGCATACTGGATTGTAAATAGTACGGATCAGGAGTCTGCCTGCGCCATATGGAATCAGAGAAAATTTCCGTACTATATTTTAAAAATTATAGGGCCTATGGCTGGCAGATATTGGGACGGGCTGGCAAAAAGAGTTGCGGATTATTCGAAGGGGCGTGATGGAAAGGAGATAAAAAATCAGCTTTTTAATCTGATTCACGCTTTCCCATATACAGAGGAAGGCGGCATTCCCGACTACTCCGGCCTGGATCTGCGCAGCATGAGACTTCCGGATTATTCCGTGATACCGGGGCGGATCTCCATGCAGGGGGCCAGAATCAGCCGGGTATCTCTGGCACTTTCCGAGAAAACGCCGGCGGTTTTCAATTGTCTTGAGTTTTCCGGGGAAGATGAATGGCTTGCAGGAGCAACTGACGGGATGGTGCAGATATGGTCTATGGCTACAGGGCAAAGTGAACTGTTTCATTTTTTCGGGGGGAGAATAGCAGCTTTTTACTTTACCCGGGGCAGCCGCTATTTATTGGCGAAATCCGCTAACCGGTCAGGGGAAGTGATCTATGTATACAAAAATGACGGCGGCAGCTGGAGTCATACAGGCATGATTTGCGGCGCAATTGACAGCAGGCTTCGAACCATGGTGCTGACAGGAGACGAGCTGCGGTTTTATTACAATAACAGAGAGCGCAGATATGATTTAGCAGACGGTTCCATAACATATGACCAGGCGAGGCAGCATGCATGGGAAAATCCTGCTGAGGGCGAAGTCCTTTCCATATGGATGGAAAAACGCCGCAGGCATAAGGCAGGAAGGCAAGATCCTGCCGGATGCCAGGCCCGGGCGGTAAGCCATAAGGGAGAATTGACGGCCTGTTCTTACAATGACGGGACAATGATTGTCCAGCGGGGCGGCGAAACCTTTGCCGTTCTTGCCAGAGGGATAACAAGGCTAAAGGCAGCCGCTATTTCAGGGGACGGAAAAAGGGCTGTCACACTGAGCCAAAAAAGCGGCGGCGGCCGCAGAAAGATGCAGATGTGGGATCTGGAGACAAAAACCAGGTGCGGGGAATGGATGTGCAGCGAGGAAACCGGCAGCATCCATTTGTCAGAGCAGGGAGAGTGGATCATAGGGGAGACGGAAGGAAGGTACTGGATTCGCAGCTGGGCAGATGAAAAAAACGTGTACAATGTTTCCGGGACATTTATTTCAAATCAATACGGGAAGCTGACTTCCTATGGGAACCAGGTGCTCTTTAAGAACAGTGCCAATATGCTGGAGCTGTTTAACCTGGAAACCAGGGAATTTTCAAAAATAGAAAATATCCAGAAGGACAGCCGGATCGCCGCCTTTCTGCCAAACGGAAAACTGATTGCGGCAGGAGGCAGCAGGGGATGCGCAGTGTTTTCCGGCACCAGAGACGGCAGGCAGCTGAGCATTAACCGGGAAGAAGGCGCAGTAACAGGAATTTTCTGCATGAAGGGACAGCCGTTTGTGGCACTGGCCACAAGCAATCAGGTAGTCAGCATTTATCACACGGGAACCGGACAGCGGACAAGGACTTTAAAGCCTGGGGCCGGCAACAAGATGATAGTGGGCCATCCGTCCAAAGATGCGATTGCCTGCAGCGGGGGAGGCAGCCGTTTTGAAATTTTTAATTATTTCAGCTTCAAAACCAGGGACGGAAAAAACGCCGGAAAATGGTATGAAAATGTAATTGACAGAAAATTGTACGGGAATGTGCTTGATATGAATTTTAATGAAACCAACGGGGAACTGGTGTCCATAATGTCGGACGGGACCATTGTCTACAGCCATGAACTGTACTGCAGATACCACGGCAGCACAAGGATCATTACAAATTTTAATGTGGATGCCTATGACTTTACCGGGGTGATCTGCGAGGATGGGGTGGAGGAGGATTTGAGGAATAATGGGGCGGTCTTTTATTAAACAGACGGAATCTAAAATCATACAAAAAACATGACACACAGCTGTCACATACCTTCTGATAAAATATGTCTATCTTCATTAAGAAAGGACAGCTGTAAAAATGGAATATGAGATTGTAACGTTAAACGAGAGGATCGCGGCTGGCATATCGGCCCGTACAAACAACGGTCATCCGGATATGCCGGCAGTTATAGGCGGGCTGTGGAAAACATTCTATGACAGCGTGTATGATGCCATACCATGTAAGGCGCATAAAAAGGCTCTTGGCATTTACACAGAGTATGCAGGAAATGAAAAGTCGGACTACACGGCAATGGTGGCCTGCGAGACGACAGAGGAGCCAAAAGAGGGGGATTATGCCGTCTGCAGGATTCCGGCAGGCAGGTATGCCAGATTTGTGGTCCGGGGCCACATGGTGCAGGCGGTTGCTGCTGCGTGGCAGGAAATCTGGCAGATGGATCTGCCCAGAAGCTTTCAATGTGATTTTGAGGAATATCAAAATGACTGCATGGACAATGGGGAAATACATATTTATGTGGGACTGAAGGAGGAGAAGGCAAAGATGAAATTGGAAGGGTTTGGGATTTTCGTAAAAGATATGGCAGCCATGATACGGTTTTACCGGGATGTTCTCGGATTTGAGATAAAGGAGGCTGAGGACACGAAAAATGTGTACCTGGAAAAGGACGGCACGCTGTTCCTGCTTTTCGGGCGGGAGGATTTTGAGAATATGGCAGGAAAGAAATTCAGCTATGCTTCCGGTGACAGCGGCCATTTTGAGATCGCGTTAGGCGTGGAAGACTATGCTGCCGTGGACAAGGCTTTTGAGGAGATTGTGGCAAAAGGGGGAAAGGCAGTCATGAAGCCAACTACAGAACCCTGGGGGCAGCGGACCTGCTATATCGGAGACCCGGAGGGGAATCTGGTGGAGATTGGGTCCTTCAATCCGGGAAAGCCGGTCTCTTCTCCACGGCATTAATTTACCCTGACAGGAGATGGGACCCTTGGGGCAAAAGCAGAATTCGCTAAACCAAATGACATTGTTCTTGAAACATCGTTCAGGGATGCCGTTTCCAGTCTTCCGATATGGACAGAATCCTCATCGTGTACTGAAAAAGAAGTTCCGCCATCTCGCTGTCTGGCTCCTTACAATCGTTAAGGAGCCAGTTTTTTATCAGCCCGTTGCATCCGTAAATGTTAAATATTCTGACACACATCCAGTCTTTCCCAGAAACCGCAGGATAGGCTTTCATGCAGGGAGTCAGATCCTGGAAGGCAAGCGGAAGGCTGCGCTCCATAAAATCCCCATGGCCGCAGATATATAGACAATACAAAATGGTTTTATTGTCATGAATGTAGGGGAGAAGCTGATGGTAATACTTTCGTATACCCTTCACGGAGTCCCACTGCTGCAGGATATCATGGTGGAATTTCCGTTCTATCTTTAAATTTATATGCTCCATATTTTGTATCTCCGCCAAGGATAGCAATGATTTCTTTTGCCTTTAATAGCGCATAAGGACTATTTTTTGTGTAGTTGTAAACATAAAAATCACCTTTTTACTATTATGAAAATTCTTATAATCTGCATTAAATTATGTTTTTATAGAATTAAAAAATTGTTCCAAGTAGCACCCAGTTTTCATTGGCCATATCCAAAGCGAAAGTTGTATTATTAATATATAGCTGGTTGTCTTTGTCACGGACAAATCCCCAATGCAGGCCTTTCTCAGCCGCATATATTTTGAAAGCGTTGAATTTGTTTTCTATCTGCTTATCAATATTTTTATTTTGGCCGTGGCTTTCACCGCCCTTGGTTTCGATGATCCACACAGTCCCATCTTTTTTCATCACAATATAATCTGCATAGAATAGGCTTTGATGCTGAAGTGCGTCAATGTAAACAATGGAAAAATATTGTTGGCCTGTGTCGCCATTTTTATACACCCATTCAATGTCATCTTGCCTTTCGCAATACTGCTCAAATAACATTTCGGATGTGCTGCGCACAAGGCTGGTGGCATAGCCGGACGTATATTCATGGTAGGAGCTGCTTAAATATTCCACTTCGTTTTTAACGCCGGGGTCATATCTGAAGAAATCCTGTTCGGGGATATGGAAAGTGGATTTTTTGGGATGTAGGAGCATGCTCGTTTGCACGGCTATATCCGCTGTAACTTCCCGACATTCTTCTTTTAGGAGATGTTCATTATTGATAATAAAAGCATAAAACTCAGCCGTGTCGAGTAGGAGGAGCTTTTTCGCTGCATTGCCGCCTTTGCGGAATAAGCGTTCAAAAATGGTTTTTACTTTTGCAGCCGGCATGTTGATAGTACGCTTAATGGAATCCACGCAGTGTAGCATTTCCATGCCATGCTTATGTGTATTTACACGTTTGCGGGTGGTATAATAGGTAGTGCTTTCGGCAATCCTGTTGGTGTGTATATACTGGCCGTACAAAGCGTGGCCAATAATTTCACTTCCAAATCTATACCCATTGGAGGAAAAGCGCATCTTATTATTTGCCTTATCGGCGCCTAACCCATATTTTTTCACCAATGCATCATAAATTTTATTCAGGATCTCGCGTTCACCAAGGCCGTCAAAATCCTGGTCACGGATTTCTTTTTCTAATGTAAATGTTTTGCATTTATCTTTCAGAAACAGGCGGCGGGTTTCATATGCCTTATCCATATCTGCCAGCAGCCCAGCCTTATATTTTTCATCAAACGTATATACATAACAGAAATCCAAAAGATCATCTTCATAGTGTGCTGCTTCCGGCATACGGCGGATGCGACCGATCGTCTGGATTTCAAAACTCTCGCTCATCCCTTCGCGCAATTTGACGAGGATTTTTGCCCTTGGGCAGTCCCATCCCGTGCTGATAGCCTGCTTCATAAGCAGGAATACAGGGATGCCGTCATTTTCTGTAAGATTATCTGGGAGGTCTTTCTTATCTTCACTCATCCATTTGCTGACCATTCCATTGTCATAGCTGTATCCCATAGTTTCCAGCTTCTTTTCCACGGCAGCAATTGTTTCCGGCTGGCCGTTAGGAAATTGAATAAGCACAAGAGGACGGATATTTTTATAGATAGACTGGTAGCGGGAAGCGATGGCTTTGCGCTTTGCATCGGCAAGGTCAAGCAGATAATCATAATCATCAGTGATTTCAAGATTGTCGGTTATACCCTCATTGACATATAAAGCCTTAGTAATCAAGCCTGCATCAATGACATCTACTTCATCAATTTCAAAAAATTCATATCGTTTGTTCTGTATGGCAGTGGCACTGACACGTACAATATTTTTTGCAGCAAAAGAATCAATGATTGTTTTGGCCTTGGCTGTGTTATTGGAATGCTCCTCATCGATAATTATGATGAATTCAATGTTTCTACGGTGTGCTTCTGCAATGCGGTCAAACAGATTCTTGCGTTCGCAGTCACGGATAGCCGTGTTGCCTTTTTTGGTCACCAGTTCCCAATTAATGAAAGTTGTGCTGCCAGATGCGAATCCATTCAGCAGTGCGTCAAACAGATTTTGCGTAGCATGGCCTAAAGCGAATTTGCGCATTTTTTCACGGCTTTGTTCTTCTAAATTTCCTTTGCCTGGGCAGAGCCAGATGAAGGCAGTGCTGGCGCTGACATTGGCCAGGTATTTATCTACATAATCAATTAGAATGATTGTCTTGCCAGAACCTGTCGGGGCTTTCATGACAATGGTCTGCTTTCTGCCGGGCTTCGATGTCAAGTCTAGCAGTTTGAGCACAGCTTGCTCCTGGAAATCAAACAGTTTGATTGTTAATCCTGGGTTTACCATGATTCACCCACCTCCTGCATCTCAAATTTGAAGTAGTCATCTGGAATAATGTGGATATCAACACTGCCAAACAAAACATTCTGCTTCGTGGTCAAAAGCACATTTTTGGAGATGTATATCGCTTTTATATTTTGATATTGTTCCCAATACCGCTCCAGTGCGTCTGCCTCGTCATCGCTCATGACCATAAGATAATTGCTGCCGTCAATTTTTACACCGTGTTCCAGTTGGATCATCTCCACAATATGGTCAAGCAGGGCATCGCTGACATCGTCAATGTCTTTTGGCACAAATTCTGTGCGGTAGTATTTTAAGTTGGATGGAATGCCTGTAACACTGCCATATCCGCAGATAATCCTGCGGATACGTTCATAGGTGACTTCCTCACAGATATTATTCTCATTATTCGTGCAGAGGATGAAACTGCGCTGGCTGTTCGGATGTTCCATATTATATTTTAACACGGCATGTCCTGTTGTGCCAGAGCCGGCAAAAAAATCTAAGATCAGGCTGTCGTCTCTGGTGGCAATCTGCAGGATTCGTTCAAGCAATGCGGTAGGTTTAGGCGTATCAAATGGGACATTTCCATTAAAAATAGTTTTCAATTCCTTTTTTGCGCCATCTGTATGTCCGACGTCATCATAAACCCAGAGATTTGTAGGCATCCGGCCTTTGTTTTTGGTGTCTTTTAAGTAAGTCTTTCTTCGGATGCCGCCTTTTCCTTTGTTGGTAAAATAGAAATATGGCCATGGGCCATGATCTAAAATATCTTTTGCCTGCCTGCGTGCATCTTCCAATGGCTGGGCCAGAATAATCCCTTTCACATCCTGGCGTATTTCGGATACTGGAACACCACAGACTTCTGCACGTTTTTGGGCATCATCCAGCCGTTCCAGTTTATATTCGCCCCATGCACACATATTTTCCAACATTTGTTGCTGCTCCATAGCCCAGCATCTTCCGCTGGTAGGATACATTAATTCCCCGGTGAATGGATGCTGTATGGCGTACACCATGCCTTGGTGTGTAGATGCGCTTGGAGCTGTCAATGAACTGCTGGTCCATGGCTCGGTATCATTGCCCGGGTTTTTATATATGGAGTCCATTTTTTCAGTCCGCTCTAATTTATGCGGCGACCACATGGTATTTCTGCTATACAGTAAAATATGCTCAACTTCCACGCTTAAGCCTTTGGAGTCATTCCGGGGTGAGTAAGTCCGCTGCCATGCAATATTTGACACGAAGCAATCTTCTCCAAATACATCATCACACAGCAGCTTTAACACCGCTTCCTCATTGTCATCAATAGATATAAAAATAGAACCCTTGTCAGACAATAGGTTTTTAGCTGCCAAAAGCCGCTCACGCATAAAAGAAATCCATTTTGAATGCCGGAAGCCATCTTCTTTTACAACAAAGCTGTCATCATACCGGAAATCTTTGCCGCCTGTGTTGTAGGGTGGGTCTATATAGATAAGGTCTATACGTCCGGTATGGGTTTTTTCTAACAGTCGGAGACTGTGTAGATTGTCTCCTTCCAGTATAAAGTTATAACTGCTGCCTGCATCAGCAGTAATCTCTTTATCTTTACATTCTGTAAATACAGGAATATTATCCCGCATCTGTAAATCTACAGCTTCTTCATGCTGTTCCCATACGAGACCGTATTTTTTTGCATTCAATTCGTTTTCGATTTCGCCCAACGCAATAAGTACATCATCATCGTCTTTATGTTCCTCACGGATGGTCTGCAAAAATTCTAGCATCCGAAGCCGTTTTTGTTGTGATAAGTTAGCCATCCTGTTCGTCCTCCGTGAAATCTTCTGGCAGTTTTCCTGCCTGTTCAGCGATTTTCTTTTCCTGTGATTTTATGCGCCGTTCCAGTTTTTTGATGTCTTCGGAGGGCGGCAGGTTTTCCGGCTTGATGCCACGCTGTCCCAGCATATCACGTACAGAACGGTTATTCTGAATGTGTTCTCCAGTAATAGAACTTTCCCCTTGTAAATCTTTTTCTTCCACATTGTAGTTTGTCATTTCAGCTGCGAGGTTCTTTGCGGCGATTGTGAGGGCAGGCAAAAAATCAGCCAACGGGCGGCTGTCCTTTACACCGAGACGGTTTTTCATTTCTTGTGTCGTATAACCGCCGAATAATGCCTGGTCACCTTTGGAGCGGATACGGCCAAACCCTGCGTCATCTACGCCGCGTTCATAAATATTTTGGGAAAGGCGTTTTTCAGATTCGCGCAGCCTGCCACGGGCTTCTGTGCGCTCGATCAATGCAATACGTTCCTCAATAAGTTCCTGTTTTCTTGTCTGTATGGCAAAATAACTTTGTGCAAAAGCAATTTCTTCTTTTTTGGGGTCGCCATTTTGTGCAATTAGGTAACAGGCATAGCGGGTAAGCATATAATCTTTTACGTTTCTTTTTGCCTTGCTGCCCAGTTCAACCATTTTCGTGACCTCACGAAAATGGTCAGATATGGTTATGCCTGAAGTTTCACAGGATTCCATGGCACGACAGACAGTTTTGTCAAAATTTTCCCAACGGCCATAGCCTAGCAGTGGCATTAATTCGCGGGCATACCAGAATTCTATATCAGCGTTTTCAATATTGTGAATGATTAGATCATATTGTTGGCGGATCTGTTCGATTTTCTTTTTATCCATTGTCAGCTTCCTCCCCTGGAACGAATTCCAGAATATCGTCTACCCCGCATTCCATCACATGGCAAATGCGTTCTATACTCTCTAACGAAACATAACGGTTGCGTTTTAACCGTGTGAGTATATTGCCGGAAAACCCCGCCATGCGCTGTAGATCGGAATTGGATATGTCTTTTTCTATCATCAAATGAAACAGTTTTTCGTTATGGGAAGTAAAAGACGGATATTTATATGAAGATAACGATCATGCCGCCGGCTGCAGCGAAGAAAGCGCTGTGGGGCCATTTAAATTTTCTTAAAACCATCGTTTTAAAATAATTTTCCAGATAATTTCCCGTCAAATTTCCCGCCGGACAAAAACCGCAACTTCCCAAATCCTCTAAAAAGGTGTATACTGTTTTTATGCACGGTTTCATATGCCGTGTGGATATGTGGCTTAAAAAGGGGGCATAGGGACAGGTGAAGAAATATACAAAACTTTTTGCGGCTAACGCTGCCTTTGCTGCTGCCATGGTGTGCTTATTTTCACCGGGGCTTATAGGCCTGTCGCCGTTGAGCGCCAATGCCGCAGCCGCAGCAGCGTCTATTGCTGTAGGCGTGGTATCGGTTCCGTCTTTTATATTGATGAACAAATCCCTTTTGGCGGAAAAAAAGACGGAGCTTTTGGAGATCAATGAGGAAAAGGCCGGACAGAAGGCCGCCGCTGTTTTAGAGCAATATGGCTTAAGCAAAGCGCTGGGAGGGATCGCCCGGTCTGCCCTTGGACAGACGGAGCGGATAGGACAGCAGACGTCAGCCTTTGAGAAGCTGGTCATCCGCAGGTTCGGCGCAGGAACCTTAAGCTATCAGAAATTTATGGGCGTTATCAAGTGCGCCGGGGAGGCGCTGGAAAAGGGAGCTGTAAGGATTGCCAACAAAATGGTGATCTTTGATGAGAAAGAATACAAGAAGCTTTGCTCAGGAGAATATAAGCTGGATGACATCCCGGATCATATTCAGGAGGAAAAGAGGAAACTTTACGAGGAGAACCTGGAAGACATGAGGGGGATTCTGGAAAAAAATGAGAGAGTCCTTATGCAGGTGGATCAGCTGATGATGGAGATGTCGGAAATGGATTACTCGGAACAGGAAATTGATTCGGCGGCCCGGCAGATACAGGAACTGCTGGGACAGCTGGAATACTATAGTCAGGGGACATAAGGCACCCAAGGAACCATCCTGCAGATCCGGGTACAAAAACCGCCGCAGACTGCGGGAGACAAAGGAGGAGGAATATGAAAACCAACAAAAAACAGGCCGCAGCCATTGCAGCCATAGGAGTCGCAGTATTTATAATTGCCTTTGCGGGAATCATGCTTACGAGAAACGTGGGAAAGTCGGCGAAGACCGTCAGCACGGAGTCAGCAGTGTCCGCCATTGAAAAATACATGAAGAAAATTGCCCCCAGGCAGGCCCAGACTGTAAAGTCTCCTGTGGAACTGGCAGCTTCCCAGGTGGATGAACTGCCGGATATTGATACCAATCCCATTACCGTGGAGCCAGTAACTTCCCTGTACGCAGAGATTTTTTCTACTTCGGAGAAATGCGGGACGGGAAAGGACGGATGGCTCAATGAGGTGGCAGAGGCTTTTAATGAGTCAGGCTTTGAAATAGACGGGCAGCCGGTTTCAGTCATGATCCGGAACGTGGCTTCGGGGCTTGGCATGGACTACATACGAAGCGGCAAATATATACCTGACGGCTATACCCCGTCCAATGACTTCTGGGGAAAAATGCTTCTTGCTGACGGCGTAGGCATGGAGGTCATCCAGGAGACGCTGGTGGAAAACACGGCAGGAATCCTGCTGTCTAAGGAGACTCAGAAAAAACTGGTGGAAAAGTACGGCTCCATTAATTTAAAGACCATTGTCAATGCCACGGCGGAGGGGGAATTTGCCATGGGGTACACCAACCCTTACGCTTCGGCCACAGGGCTTAATTTCCTCATTTCCACCCTGCAGACATACAGCGCCCATGATCCCCTTAATCAGGAGGCTGTGGAAGGATTCCAGTCCTTCCAGGCCAATGTTCCCTTTGTGGCCTACACCACTCTGCAGATGCGGGACGCGGCGGAGACGGGAACCCTGGACGGATTCGTGATGGAGTATCAGACTTATATCAACGACCCGGAACTGGCAAGAAAATATGAATTTACGCCTTTTGGGTTTTTGCACACCAACCCCCTGTACACGGTCAGGGATGTGAGCCCCCAAAAAAAGAAGATCCTTCAGATGTTTGCCCGGTTTGCCGGCTCTGAGGAGAACCAGAGGCTGGCCAGGGAATACGGATTTAATATGGAGCTGAAGTACACGGTGGAACAGAGCCAGGTTGACGGCAGCACCCTGTTAAGCGCACAGGAACTGTGGAAAAAGGAGAAGGACAGCGGAAAGCCTATTCTGGCAGTGTTTGTGGCTGACGTATCCGGATCTATGAACGGAGAGCCTCTTAATTCTCTGAAAACCTCTCTGATAAACGGGATGCAGTACATTAACACTACAAACTATGTGGGTCTGGTATCCTACTCGGATGACGTGGTGATCAATGTTCCGGTGGGAGAGTTTAACTTGAACCACCAGTCTGCCTTCAAAGGCGCGGTGGAAAGCCTGAGCGCCTCGGGAGGCACGGCCACGTTTGACGGGATCATTGTGGCGGCCGATATGCTTATAAAAGCCAAGGAACAGTACCCGGATGCAAAAGTGATGATGTTCGTGCTTTCTGACGGGGAGACAAACCGGGGATATTCTCTGAAAGACATTGAGGAGCCTATCAATGCGCTGAACATCCCTATATACACCATCGGTTACAATGCGGACATCCCGGCGCTGGAAAGCATTTCAGCCATTAACGAGGCGGCAAATATCAACGCGGATTCGGATGACGTTATTTATAAATTGAAGAATCTGTTTAATTCCAGCCTGTAAAACAGGAAGACGGCGGCTTTAAAAAATTATGGAGGATGAATATGGCATTTACATTAGACCTTCCCAAGAAGGAAGAGATTAAGAAAGCAGTAGAGGCGGAGACTGGGGTGGACAGGGAAACCACTCTGATGATTTCCGACGCATCGAAGGAAAAAGGCAATGAGATCCTGGACACGGATATTGACAATTTTCAGGATCGGAAAGAACTGACCAGGGCCATTGAGGAGTTTGGGGCGGACGTTGTGAAAAAGTCTGCAGATAAAAACTCCATTATGAAGACCAGGATCGGAGAGCTGTCAAAGGCAGGCGGCGAGAGCGGGGCAGTGGCAAAAGGGCTGGAAGAGCTTTCCAGACAGATGAAGGATCTGGACCCGTCAGGGGTGGATTTTCTGAAAAAGGGGCCCTTGGGCAATCTGTTTAATCCGGTCCGTTCCTATTTTAACAAATTTAAGGCGGCGGACTCCGTTATTGCGGATATTGTAGAGTCATTGGAAAAGGGAGCAAGGACCTTGAAGGATGACAATACCACGCTGGAGCTGGAGCAGGCATCCATGCGGGAGCTGACAAAGCAGCTGAACCAGAAGATCGCGCTGGGACAGGAACTGGATGCTTATCTGACAGAACAGATCCAGCGGCAGAGGGATCTTTATGGGGAGTCGGAGAAGGTGAAGTTTATTGAGGAGGAGATTCTGTTTCCCCTAAGACAGAGAATGATTGATTTTAACCAGATGCTGGCTGTGAATCAAAACGGCATAATTGCCATGGAGGTTATCAGAAGGAATAACTATGAGCTGATCCGCTCCGTGAATCGGGCCCAGACCGTTACCATTGCGGCGCTGAACGTGGCGGTTACCGTTGCAGGGGCCTTGTACAACCAGAAGATCGTGCTGGAAAAGGTGAAAGTATTAAACCAGGCTACCAATGACATGATCGCTTCCACATCCCGGATGCTGAATACCCAGGGAACGGAGATCCAGAAACAGGCCATGGATTCCAACATTCAGGTGGAGACGCTTAAGGAGGCGTTCCGGGAGACTCTGGGGGCGCTGGATTCCATTAGCAAGTACAAGCAGCAGGCACTGCCCCAGATGAAGGAAACCATCGGACAGTTCAGACAGCTGGCAGAGGAAGGGGAAAGGGTAATCCGAAATATGGAGGAATCGGTTATGGATCAATAGCCTGCAAAGCGAAGCAGGAAAATCCATTGAAAGTCCTATGAAAATGCCGTTGCAAAATCATGGGACTTGTTATATACTAGACCGTGTTTGAGAAATGCTTTCAGTCGGAAATGATTTTTCAGACACATTCTGGAAAATTTTTCCCCAGGGCACTGCGAAAGAAATCAAGAGAAAAGGATGGATATTGACATGGCATTATTAGAGACATGGCGGAATTTAGCCTATGGTGACGGCCTGAACGATAAAGAGAGAGAAAAACTCTGGTCCGGTTATTTTGCGATCGAAAAGGGAATTTATGAGAAACTTTTATCTGATCCGACCCAGGTGGTTGAGGGAAGCGTAAAGGAACTGGCAGAGAAGTATGATGCGGAGATCCTCATTATGACAGGATTCCTGGACGGCATTAATGAAAGCCTGAAAGGGTATCAGAATCCCATTGACACCATGGAAGAGGACACGGTGGTAAAGATTGAGATTGAGCCGGAGAAACTGTATTACAACATGGTTGAGGCCAAGGCTGACTGGCTGTACAATCTGCCCATGTGGGATGACATTCTGACCCAGGAGAAGCGCAAAGAGCTTTACAAGGCCCAGAAGGCCTCCGGGACCATCGTAAAGGGGCCGAAGGTGGGGAGAAATGATCCGTGTCCCTGCGGCAGCGGCTTAAAGTATAAGAAGTGCTGCGGTAAGAATCAGTAAGCTGCATAAAAGCAGAGACGTCTCTTTGATAGTCTCTGCTTTTTTAACAGAAGGTTTTGCTTGGCAAGGAAAAGGGCGGGGAAAGGCCCGGGCAGGAGGAGCGAAGTGTGGGACGGCAATGCGTATGAGGCAGGGTTTGCAGCGGCATATGACACATTTATGGGTAATATTCCTTATGAGGAATGGGCAGACTATGTGCAGGAGATTTTAAAAGAGCATGGAATCCCGGACGGCCTGGTGCTGGATCTGGGGTGCGGAACCGGGAACATGACTGAACTTCTGGCTGCCAGGGGATATGACATGATCGGCGTGGATAATTCCCAGGACATGCTTTGGGCAGCCACAGAAAAGCGGAACAGATCAGGGGCGGACATTTTGTATCTGTGCCAGGATATGCGGGAGTTTGAACTGTACGGAACCGTAAGGGCCGTGGTCAGCGTCTGCGACTCCATGAATTACATGATGGAGCATGGGGAACTGGTTCAGGTATTCAGCCTTGTTAACAATTACCTGGACCCAGGCGGACTGCTTATTTTTGATCTGAAGACGGAATATACCTACAGGGAGCTGATGGGAAACAGGACAATGGCCGAATCCGGGGAGGAGTGCAGCTTTATCTGGGAAAATCAGTATGACAGAGAGACAAAGATCAATGAATATGATTTAACCCTGTTTGTAAAAGAAGAAGAGGGTCAGGAGCTTTACAGAGGCTATAAGGAAACCCATTTTCAGAGGGCGTATTCCACAGAGGAGATTAAGTCGGCAATATCAGAGTCCGGCATGGAATTTCTGGCCGTGTATGATGCATGCACAAGACAGGCGCCCAGAAATGACAGTGAGAGGATCTACGTGATTGCAAGGGAGCAGGGGAAAGAGAGGACGAAATTATAATGGCAGATTATATAATCAGAGCAACAGCAGCTAAAGGACAGGTTCGGGCATTTGCCGCTGTCACAAGGGATCTGGTGGAAAAAGCCAGGGCAAGCCACAATACCAGCCCCGTGGCCACGGCGGCTTTGGGGCGGCTTCTTACGGCGGGAGCCATGATGGGAAGCATGATGAAAAACGAGAAGGATCTTCTGACGCTGAAGATCGAGGGTGATGGGCCCATAGGCGGGCTGACGGTGACCGCGGATTCCAGAGGGAACGTGAAGGGCTATGTCAATAATCCCCTGGTAGTCCTGCCATGTAATGACAAGGGAAAACTGGATGTGGGGGGAGCTCTGGGAATCGGCGTCCTCAGCGTCATCCAGGACGTGGGATTAAAGGAATCGTATGTGGGGCAGACGATTTTAGTTAGCGGCGAGATTGCAGAAGATCTTACGTATTATTATGCCACGTCGGAGCAGACGCCTTCCAGTGTGGCTTTGGGCGTGCTGATGAATAAGGACAATACCGTAAGGCAGGCAGGCGGGTTTATGATTCAGCTGATGCCGGGGGCCGGGGAAGAGGTAATCAGCGCTTTGGAGAAACGGGTGGGAGAGATTTCTTCTGTTACCTCCCTTTTGGACGAGGGCATGACCCCGGAAGAGATTTTGGAAACCATCCTTGAGGGAATGGAACCGGAGATCACGGATAAGATGAATACCCGGTTTTACTGCGGCTGCCATAAAGAGCGGGTGGAAAAGGCGCTGATAAGCATCGGGAAGAAAGAACTTCAGGACATGATTCAGGACGGCAAGCCCATTGAGATCAACTGCCATTTCTGCAATGCCAATTATGTGTTTTCCGTAGAGGAGCTTCAGGGGCTTTTGGAGAAAGCGGCAAGATAGCAAAGGCGACAGGCGGGAAATGGTTTTGGAAGGCTGACAGGGGAAGGCGCAGAGGAGACGGCAAAAAAGCAAAAAACGCATCGGGGATGCGTTTTTATGCTTAATCACTTAGGACGTATACTGCTTTACTCTCTTCTTACATAAATAAATTATATATAGAATGAAAAAGGTACACTGAAAACTAGATGATTATAATTTTGTCACATTTGTTGCCTGTGGTCCCTTAGCGCCTTCGATCACATCGAATTCAACAGCAGCGCCTTCGTCTAAGGACTTGTAACCGTCCATGTTCAGGCCGGAATAATGTACGAAAACATCATTTCCTTCCTCATCACAGATGAAGCCGTATCCTTTCTGATTGTTGAACCACTTAACTGTACCCTTGCTCATGATGTTAATACCTCCAAGATAGATATAAAAATAGTTACCGCTGCAAACCATTACTGCAACTTTACTAAGAATATCACAATAAATAGGGTGTGTCAAATGCTTTTTCGCATAAAACAGGGTTTAATTAAGGAGATGATATTGTGAAGCCGATAAACGTGTGGAATCATTTTAAGACAATAACAGAACATAAGCTTTTGGTCATGGGAAACTGCTTCCGGGTAGGGCTGTACAGACAGGGGCTGCTTCATGACCTGTCAAAGTACAGCCGGGAGGAGTTTTGGACTGGCGTAAAGTATTATCAGGGAAACAGAAGCCCAAATGCGGCGGAGAGAGAAATATTTGGGTTTTCAAAAGCCTGGCTGCACCACAAGGGGAGAAATAAGCACCATTTTGAGTACTGGATCGATTTTTCCGCAAACAAGGAGGACGGCTTGGTGGGGCATAAGATGCCTTTAAACTATGTGGCGGAGATGGTCATGGACCGAATTGCCGCCTGCAGGATTTATAAAGGGAAAGCCTATACGGACAGAAGCCCTCTGGAGTACTATGAAAGGGAGAGCAGATTTATTGTGATCCATCCGGAAACCAGGGCGCTTTTGGAAAAGTTGCTGAATATGCTGGCAAAAAAAGGCGAGAGGAGAACCTTTGCCTATATAAGGAAGCTGCTGAAAGAGGAGGCCATGAAAAAGGGCGGCGACGCAGGGAGACAGCGAAGAAGGCCTTAAGCCCTTTTGATGCAGGCTTTAGGCAGTGAATAAAAACACAGGCTCTGATGCAAACTAAAGTAAACCTGCATGCGCCCGGCGGAGTAACACACACGCCGCACATGAAAGCCAGGCGGGCGTATTTGGCATCCCTGAATGCAGGCCGCCGTACCAGGCGGCGTGGGGAATTGACTATGTTTGCAAAGGAGCAAAGAGATTATGAACCAGGATCAGAAAAAGACGGAAAAAGAGCTGGAGGAGAAGAAGGACGAGAAGATTCAGGAGTACGGGCAGATAACCCTGGAGGAGAACCAGAAGAAAAGGAAGATCCATCTTCTGTCCATCATTGGGGAAGTGGAGGGGCATGAGAATGCCCCGGGAAACAGCAAGACTACCAAATATGACCATGTGCTGCCTCAGCTGGCGGCGCTGGAGGATGATGACCAGGTAAAGGGAATGCTTGTGCTTCTGAACACTTCAGGAGGTGACGTGGATGCAGGGCTTGCCATTGCAGAGATGATAGCATCGCTGTCCATGCCTACAGTGTCTCTGGTTCTGGGCGGCAGCCATTCCATCGGAGTGCCGCTGGCGGTATCCACAGATTACTCTTTTATCGTGCCCACAGGAACCATGATGGTGCATCCGGTGCGCATGACTGGAATGGTTATCGGGGCTTCCCAGACCTATGAATATTTTGAGATGATTCAGGACAGGATCATAAGCTTTGTGTCCGGCCATGCATCCATTGATTATGAACAGGTGAAAAAACTGATGCTGAATACGAAGATGCTTACCAGAGATCTGGGCACGGTTCTGGTGGGCAAAGAGGCCGTGGATCAGGGGCTGATCAATGAAGTAGGAGGAATTAAGGAAGCTCTTGTAAAGCTGCATCAGCTTATTGACCAGCGGGAGAAGTAAAGCAGCGGCTGCCGCCGTTTTACAGGGACGTATAAGGATGGTCCTGAAACGGCGGCAGTTTACAGGCCAATGTCATTTAGATAAGCGAATTCTGCTTTTGCCCCAAGGGAACCATCTCCTGTCAGGGTGAATTAATGCCGTGGAGAAGAGACTGGGGTTTCGGGCTCTTCGGAACGTTTGGCAATTCTGAACCCTGACAGGAGATGGTTCCCTTGGGGCCTGCGACAAACTTAACTAAATGACAGCGGCTTACAGGCTCATTCTCTTGCGGTATCCGCTGGGCGTCTCCCCATATTCCTTTTTAAACAGCTTCACAAAATAGTTGGCATCCAGAATCCCTACCTGCTCACTGACCTGGTGAATGGAAAGGCGGGTATTGGCCAATTTGCGGGCAGCCTGGCTCATTCGGGTCTTACATAGATAGGCTGTAGGGGCAAGGCCGGTTTCGCAGCGGAAACGGCTGGTCAGGTAATTGGGTGAAACGTCCAGATCCTTTGCCAAAGCTTTTATGGTAATATTCTGGAAATAATGATGTTCTATATGATAGATGGCGCTTAAAACAAGGCCGCTGTATCCTTTTGTCCTGTGATCATAGATAATCCGGCAGTATTCGCTGATAAGCCGTTCATGCTCTCTATTAATCTCCTCAATGGTGGAAGAGTTTCTGATAATGGCGGCGCTTTCACCTGATATTTTGTCGTTTAAAGGGGCCGGGATTCCGGCCTGTATGGCGGCTATGCGTATAACCGTTCTGGTAATGGCCGCTGAAATTCTGGCATTTTCTATGGTATACCCAATATCTTTAGGAGTCTTTTTATATGCCACATAATTGTGAAGAGCCTGCCAGTCGGCAATAGCTGCGAACCGGTTTCCCAGACAGATATTTTCCATAAGGCGCTGTTCCGTGGCATAGCGCTCTACGATTAGCTCTGAGTAGGGCCTGTGAATCTCCGGATCACAGGAATCCGTCTGTTCAGAGTCCAGGCAGTCCAGATTCTGGATTTGCCAGTCGTCACAGAGAATGCCCAGGTTTTTAAGCATGCATTTTGTGAGACGGAAAACCTGCCGTTCTTCCATAACCGGAAAGGGGCTTCGGTAGGCGAGATAATCTGTGGCCGGGAGGCCAAGGGAGGGAACATCGCGAAACAATGTGCGGCAGTCAGACATTGTAAGCAGCTCGGTGCAGAAAGGCCCCAGGGCTAAGGGGACATGATGTGCCGTGACAAAGACGAAGTGGATTCCCAAGGGATCAGTGAGATGGATAAGCTGGGAAGAGGGCAGGTGCTCCAGAAAACATTTCAGGGTGTCAAGGGTTAAATAGCTCTGGACAGAGTGAAACTGGTAGGCAGCGCAAAAAAGGGCCTGCTGTCTGCTTCCGGACAGCAGGGAAGCAGAAAGGCCGGTAAGATCCTGAAAGAAGGAGCAGGCTTCCAACAATGTCATAATAAGGGTTCTCCTTTTTATAAGTAGAAATATTCTAATTTCAATGTTTTTATTCTAACAAAAAATCCCGGTATTTGCTATATTCTTTGTAAGAAAGTTTCAGAGACGCAGATAGGCATGAGGTGAACACTATGTGGGATGGGAGAATTCCGGCTTTGCAGTGCCTGATGGGACAGAAGTTTAAGACGGCAGAGGAACTGGCCGGGATATGGGGAGTCAGTGAGAAAACAGCCAGGGTCCGGTTAAAAGAGATGAAGCCGGAAATAGAAGGCCATGGAGGGCTGCTGATTTCAAAAAGAGGTCAGGGATTTTTGATCCAGGTGGAGGAAAAGGAACGGTTTGAATTATGGCTCAGGGAGCTGAAAACCCAAGAGGAAGGCAGGATTCCGGATAATCCGGCGGACAGGATGGAATACCTTCTGGCTATGCTTCTCAACAGAAATGATTATATTAAAATTGATGATATCTGCCAGTTTTTGTACATATCCAGGAGTACGCTGTCAGCTGAGCTGCGGCAGATAGAGGAGCGGCTGGGGCGGTTTGGAATCTGCCTGAAGCGGAAACCTGCCTATGGAATACGGATACAGGGCAGGGAGTTTGATATAAGGCGATGTCTTATGGAGAATCTGAAACGGATGGAGGGGCAGTACAGAGAAAGAGGAAGAAGATACCGCTTTGACACCGAAGAAATGGCCCGGTTTGTGCTGGAGCGGATGAAGGAGGCGGATATCCATTTTTCTGAAAGCTCTTTTGAAAGCATTTTGGGATATCTCCAGGTATCAACGGCACGTATGGAGCGGGGCCACATGATTGAGGAGATGCCGGAGGCAGAACCGGACTGGGGACGTGAAGAGCGGATTCTGGCTGCCAGGATCATGCATCGGATCGGGGAAGAGCGGGGGATAAAGACAGGGGAGGCGGAAGCCGGATTCCTGGGGATTCTTCTGGCCGGCAAAAGAATCCATGGATTTGGAAAAGACAATTTTATAATATCGGAGCGGATTGACCGGATGATCATAGACATGCTGGAGACGGTGTACCAGGCGTTTCACATGGAGTTTCGGGATAATCTGAACCTGAGAATGATGCTGAACCAACATCTGGCGTCCATGGATATCCGTTTAAGGTATGGAATCCACATTGAAAACCCCCTTTTGCCGGAAATCCGGAAAAAATATTTTCTGGCCTATTCCATAGCAGTTTTAGGCAGCAGCGTGCTGAGACAATATTATGGAAAGGAGATACCTGAGGAGGAGACAGGATTTCTGGCTTTTCTCTTTGCTCTGGCGCTGGAGGAAAGGGGCAGACGGATTGAAAAAAGGAATGTGCTGCTGGTGTGCGCCAGCGGACGGGCCAGTTCCCGGATGCTTCTCTATCAGCTGAAAAAGGAATTTGGAGATTATCTTGATCAAGTGTTTGTGTGTAATGTGTATGAGCTGGAAGATTTTGATATGAGTAAAGCAGACTATATTTTTGCCACGGTTCCAATCTACCGAAAGGTGCCGGTTCCTGTCATTGAGATCCACGATTTTCTGGAGTATGGGGATCTGCTGGCAGCCAGAAAGACTCTGGAAAACGGGGATCGGAAGTTTCTGCTGGAATTTTACCGAAGGGAGTTTTTCTTTCCGTCCGTGGCAGGAGGCACCAGGGAGGAAGTGATCAGGGAGATGTGCCAAAAGATCAGAATGCATTATCCCTTGCCGGATGAATTTGCTGCTTCTGTCTTTGAGCGGGAGCGGCTTGGAGCCACAGACTACGGAAACCTTGTGGCAATCCCCCATCCGGCCAAGGTTATGGTGACTCAAAATATTGTGGCGGCAGCCGTCCTGGAGGAGCCGGTACTTTGGAGCAGGAATCCGGTGCAGCTGGTGGTTTTGGTGGCCCTTGTCAACAGCATGGAGGAGAACGTTCAGAAGTTTTATGAGATTACTTCCCGGGTGCTGCAGTCCCCGGATAAGGTGAGGGAGATCATTGACAGCAGAACATATGAGACGCTTTTGAGAGTATTTTTTGAGACGGAGTGACAGCCTTTTTGCAGATGGGGAAAATGGGTGATGAAACGGAATTTTACCGGAACTGAAACGGTAATAACCTCAATGGAGGTAAGTACAGGATTTTGGTAGAATGTAAGCACAATAATTCTTAAAGGCAATATTGGAGAAAAACCAGCCAGGATCATCCTGTGGGCGCCATTGCGGTTCGGGATCTGGCCAGGGAGATTGCAGAATTGTGCAGAAGGGAGGAGAGGGAAAGATGAAGATCAGGCTGTTCTGCGTGGCTGGAATGTCCACCAGCCTTCTGGTAAACCGAATGAGAGAGGCAGCAGGAAGGCGGGGAGAGGATCAGGATATCAAGGCTTATGCGGAATCGGATATGGAGAAATGCCTGGACGGCGTTGATGTGGTTCTTCTGGGACCTCAGTCCCGGCTGGCCCTCAAGAAAGCTAAGGCATTGTGCCAGCCCAGGCAGATTCCCGCAGCTGTGATTCCAACGGCTGTCTACAGCGAAATGGACGGTGAAAAGGCCTTGGATTTTGCCAGAGAATTACTTAAGAGTCCCGCCGCCGAATAGGCGGCATGAATTCAGGTATGCCAAATGCGCCCGCCGGGC
>CAMUJH010000042.1 GCA_947089145.1 uncultured Hungatella sp.
TAATGCATGACTTCTCCTGCACAGACGCAGCGGATATGTATTATGGGACACTGGCGGACAGGGTGAGATTTTTCAAAGAGAGCAAGGAGGGAATCGAGATTATGTGCCAGGCTATGGAAGATATGAGGAATCAGACATTGAAAGAGGGAGCAATCAATTCCGCAAAGAGAATGTTGGCAGATGGGATTTTGACACTTGAAAAAATTGCGGAATATGCAGGACTTCCTCTTGACGAAGTGAAAAAACTGAAAGCAGAACGGACAGCATAGTAAAACCGCAGGCCGAGAATCTAAAAAACAAGTTCCCGGCCTTATTTTTTTGCCCTGAAATGTAAATTTTCTGTAAATTAAAAGATCCCTTTACAAAATGCCGCTGGATACCCGATACAATGTGAAAGGATGGAAACCGATCGCTTCTTCCTGTCCGGTTCCAACCCATATTTGTGGAATAGTACTGATGAATGTATGCAACACAAAAACAAATGTAGTTTCTTTGCGGAAAACAGTTGATTTTTTCAGCGTTATGTTGTAGGATATACAGGAATATAAGAGCCGGTCAGCTGTGACAGGGATTTAAGTCCCCACTGCTGCAAAGGCATCGGCCCTTATGACAAGGGCTGCAATAATATGATTAGGAGAATGCAAGATGGACAGGAGATTGGACAGGAAATTAAAAGTTGGCATTTTGGGAGCTACAGGCATGGTGGGGCAGAGATTCATCTCCCTTCTGGAAAACCATCCATGGTATGAGGTGGTGACAGTGGCAGCAAGCCCACGGTCTGCAGGGAAGACGTATGAGGACGCGGTGGGGGATCGGTGGAAGATGACCACTGCCATGCCGGAGGCAGTAAAGAACCTGATGGTTATGAATGTAAACGAGGTGGAAAAGGTAGCTTTGGGGGTGGACTTTGTGTTCAGCGCCGTGGACATGGGCAAAGATGAGATCAAGGCTATTGAGGAAGCTTACGCAAAGACGGAAACTCCTGTGGTTTCCAACAACAGCGCCCACCGCTGGACCATGGACGTGCCTATGGTGGTGCCGGAGATCAATCCGGAACATTTCCAGGTGATTGAGTTTCAGAAAAAGCGGCTGGGAACGAAGAGAGGGTTTATTGCGGTAAAGCCCAACTGCTCCATTCAGAGTTATGCCCCTGCCTTGACGGCGTGGAGGGAGTTTGAACCCTACGAGGTGGTTGCCACCACTTACCAGGCGATTTCCGGCGCAGGAAAGACGTTTAAAGACTGGCCGGAGATGGAAGGAAATATTATTCCTTACATAGGCGGGGAAGAAGAGAAAAGCGAGCAGGAACCATTGAAACTGTGGGGGAAGATTGAGGACGGGGTAATCGTAAAGGCCAAGGAGCCGGTGATCACCTGCCAGTGCATCAGGGTTCCGGTTCTCAACGGCCATACGGCGGCTGCTTTTGTGAAATTCAGGAAGAAGCCGGAGAAGGAACTGCTGATAGAGAAACTTCGGCGGTTTAAGGGGCTTCCACAGGAGATGAACCTGCCCAGCGCGCCGAAGCAGTTTATCCAGTATCTGGAGGAGGACAACCGGCCTCAGGTAAGCCTGGATGTGGATTTTGAAAACGGCATGGGGATTTCCCTGGGACGGCTGAGAGAGGATACGGTTTACGACTATAAATTTGTGGGCCTTTCCCACAATACGCTGCGGGGAGCGGCAGGAGGAGCGCTGCTGTGCGCCGAACTTCTGACGGCACAGGGGTATATCCAGGCGAAATAAGCCATAGGGGTACAATTTATAGGCAGCAATGTCCGGCATGGGCCTGCCAGAAGACGAAAAGGCTGAGGAAAGAGCGGTTCAGGCGGTAAGAGGAAAGAATGGCTCAAAGGCATGAGGAAAGAACAGCTCAAGGCTAAGCGGAAGAAACAACTTAGGTGGCAAGAGGAAAGAATGGCTTAAGGGCACAAGGATATGACTGCAGGCCGGGAATCACAGCATTGGCTCCCGGCCGTTTTTGCGCATAACCCCCAACATGCCGGTGCAGATGCCCTTACATGACAGCCCTTAGGATACATGCCCTTAAAAAAGTAGCTTGTGTACCATGTCCAACTGTAGTAAAATAATGGAAAGATGGCAGAGCCAGAGAAAACTATGCAGGAGGATGCAGACTATGGGATACACGAAGACAGATTTTGGAACCATGAAAGACGGCAGGGCGGTATACCGCTATACGCTGACCAATGAAAACGGGGTATCAGCCTCATTTACGGATCTTGGAGGCACCTGGCTTACCATGGTAGTTCCGGACCGGGACGGAAAGATGGCTGACGTGGTTCTGGGCTATGACACGGTAGAAACCATTCTGGGCGGCACCGGCCATATCGGAGAGGTGGTAGGGAGAAACGCCAACCGGATCGGAGGGGCAAAATTTACGTTAAACGGCAAGACCTATGAGCTGGAGAAAAACTCTTCCGGAAGAAACAACCTTCACAGCGGCCTGAATTTTTACAGGGACCGCATATGGGATGCCCAGGCAGAGGAGACAGACCTTGGAACCTGCATCCGGTTTTCCCTGGCGAGTCCTGACGGGGACCAGGGATATCCGGGCAATGCCAAGGTGACAGTCAGCTATACTCTTACAGGCGACAACAGCCTCAGGCTGGACTACCATATGGTATGCGATGCGGATACCATCGCAAACTTTACAAACCACGCCTATTTTAACCTGGCAGGCCACAATTCCGGATGCGCCATGAACCAGAAAGTATGGATGGACGCAGATTACTTTACCATTACGGATGCAGAGTCCATCCCTACGGGAGAGCTGGTTTCTGTAAAAGGGACCCCCATGGATTTCACAGTGATGAAGCCCCTGGGGCAGGATATCGAGGCGGATTACGAGCCGCTTAAGTTCGGCAACGGCTACGATCACAACTGGTGCTTAAACCATGCGCCAGGGGAATTGTCCCTGTGCATCAGGGCCTGCGACGAGGCCAGCGGACGGGTGATGGAGGTTTACACGGATCTTCCCGGCGTACAGCTGTATACAGGCAACAGCTTAAGGCCGGTATGCACGGCAAAGGACGGGGCCCGCTACGAGGCAAGGGCCGGGTACTGCTTTGAAACCCAGAACTATCCAGATGCAATAAATAAGGAAAATTTCCCTTCGGCCGTGTTAAAGGCAGGGGAGGAATATAAGACTACCACCATTTATAAGTTTTTGGCCCAGTAGTAACAGGACGCAGCAAAATGCCGGCCTTAAGTCAGCCATCTGAACAGACAGGCCGGGCATTTGCGCCGAAAGGCTCTCCTATTGGGCCGCTGACAAACCATAACAAAAAAGCAAGCGGGGTAAGGAATGACGAAATCTTTATATATTGCTGAAAAACCCAGCGTGGCCCAGGAGTTTGCCAATGCGCTGAAAAAAAATTGGCGGCGCGGCGACGGGTTTATGGAGGCGGATGATTCCATTGTGACCTGGTGCGTCGGACATCTGGTAACCATGAGCTATCCGGAGGCCTATGATCCCAAATATAAGCGCTGGAGCCTGGAGACTTTGCCATTTTTACCCAGGGAATTTAAGTATCAGGTTATTGACAACGTGAGCAGGCAGTTTCAGACTGTCAGCAGGCTTTTGAACCGGCAGGACGTGGACACGATCTATATCTGCACCGATTCCGGGAGGGAGGGGGAGTACATCTACCGCCTGGTGGATCAGATGGCAGGCGTTTCTGGCAAAACCAGGAAGCGGGTGTGGATTGACTCCCAGACAGAAGAGGAGATTCTGCGCGGCATCCGAAACGCCAAGGACTGGAGCGCCTATGACAATCTTTCGGCATCCGCCTATCTGCGGGCCAAGGAAGATTATCTGATGGGCATTAATTTTTCCAGGCTGCTGACATTAAAATACGGCAATGCCATTTCCAGCTATCTGCGCACGGACAGAACCGTTCTGTCTGTCGGGCGGGTTATGACCTGTGTGCTGGGGATGGTGGTGCGCAGGGAGCGGGAGATCCGCAGCTTTGTAAAGACGCCTTTTTACCGGGTTCTGGGAACTTTCCTAAGCCCCGGGCAGGCGGGAGGCAAAAACCAGGGCGGTGACAGTCCGGCTCTGTCCATGAACTTTGAAGGCGAGTGGCGCAGCGCGGAGGGATCAAAATATTTCGGGACGCCTTTCCTTTACAAAGAAAACGGATTTAAGGAGAAAAAGCACGCTCAGGAGCTGATTGACTTTCTCTCAAAAGAACCTCCCCTTACAGCGCAGGTGGCAAAGATTGAGAAAAAGAAAGAAACCAAAAATCCTCCGCTTCTCTACAACCTGGCGGAGCTCCAGAATGATTGTTCCAAAATGTTTAAAATAAGCCCGGATGAAACCTTGAAGATCGTCCAGGAGCTTTATGAAAAAAAGCTGGTGACCTACCCCAGAACCGATGCCAGAGTGCTTTCCACGGCCGTGGCCAAGGAGATCCACAAAAATATCGGCGGCCTGAAAAACTTCGAACCCCTGGGCGCATTTGCGTCGGAAGTTCTGGATGCAGGCAGCTATAAAGGGATCGGAAAGACCAGGTATGTAAATGACAAGCAGATTACAGACCACTATGCCATTATCCCTACGGGACAGGGGCTTTTTGCCCTCAACCGCCTGCCGCCTCTGCACCTGAAGGTTTATGAAGTTGTTGCAAGACGGTTTCTGAGCATTTTCTATCCCCCGGCTGTTTATCAGAAATACAGCCTGGACCTGGTGCGGATGCAGGAGCATTTTTTTGCCGGATTCCGGGTGCTTCTGGACAAAGGGTATCTGAAAGTGGCGGACGTGTCCCAGGGGAAAAAGAGTGACAGGCAGGATAAAGACGCTGCAAAGAGTCAGACAGGTGAAGAGGGCAAAAAAGAAAGTCCAAAAGAGGGTGACGGCTTAGAGCAGTTTCAGAAAAACGTGGATAACCCAGAGTTTATCAGGATGCTGGGAAGCCTGAAAAAGGGAATGGTTTTGGAAATCAGCGGATTTGCCATAAAAGAAGGGGAGACTTCGCCACCGAAACGTTATACCTCCGGCTCCATGATCCTTGCCATGGAAAATGCAGGCCAGCTTATTGAGGACGAGGAGCTGAGGGCCCAGATCAAGGGCAGCGGCATCGGCACCAGCGCTACCAGGGCGGAGATCCTGAAGAAGCTGGTGAATATTAAATACCTGGCGCTAAACGGAAAGACCCAGGTGATCACGCCTGCTCTTTTGGGGGAACTGATCTATGAGGTGGTCCATGCTTCCATCCGGCAGCTTTTGAACCCGGATCTGACGGCCAGCTGGGAGAAAGGCCTGACCTATGTGGCGGAAGGCAGCATTACCAGCCAGGAGTATATGGAGAAACTGGAGCGGTTTGTGGCAGGAAGGACAAAAAATGTGCTGCGGCTGAATAATCAGTATCAGCTGAGGGAATATTTTGACGCGGCGGCGCAGTATTATAAAAAGTAGCGGCTGCAGGTACGGCTGCAAGAGTACGCAATAATTGTAATTGTGGAGGAGTATGATATGAAAAAAGAGCAGATGACCATTAAGGAACTGTATGATACCACCAAGACCATTGCCGGAAAGTATCTTGACGGGTATACCTACCCGTGGGAGGTATTTCCCCATATCGGTGAGATTGTAAAAGAGCTGGGCAGCAAACTGCCTGAAGAGGAATATAACCGATTGGGCGAGGATGTGTGGGTTCACAAAAGCGTCACGGTACCGCCTACGGCAACACTGAAGGGCCCCGCCATTTTCTGCCAAAATGTGGAGATCCGTCCCGGGGCATTTGTCCGGGGCAATGTGCTGGTGGGAGAGGGGGCCGTGGTGGGCAATTCCACGGAGCTGAAAAACGTGATCCTTTTTGACGGCGTCCAGGTGCCCCATTACAATTATGTGGGAGATTCCATTCTGGGGTATAAATCCCATATGGGCGCAAGTTCCCTTACCTCCAATGTAAAGTCGGATAAGACACTGGTAAAGGTTCACGGGGAGGACGGTGACATAGAGACAGGGCTTAAGAAGTTCGGCGCTGCCATCGGCGACTTTGTGGAAGTGGGCTGCGGCTCCGTGCTGAATCCCGGAACCGTGGTTGGCTCCCACAGTAATATCTATCCCCTGTCCAGCGTAAGAGAATGCGTAAATAAAAACTCCATTTACAAGAAGGACGGTGTCATTGTGGAGAAGGAGGAGCGCTAACTGCAAAAAAGCCCCTTTTCGGATAAAAAGAAAAGCCTTTTCGGCCAGATTGGGAAGACAGGCATGAGTTTTCCAATCTGGCCGGAGAGGCTTTTTGCTGCGTCTCTTATGGGCTACCTGGTGCCGAAGATCCGATCCCCCGCATCCCCAAGGCCGGGGCAGATATAGGCGTCCTGGTTAAGACAGCGATCCAAATGCCCTACATAGATATGGATGTCAGGGTGAGCCTGGTGAAGCCGCTTTAACCCTTCCGGCGCGGCGATAATGGACATGAATTTTATATGTTTCCCGCCATGCTGCTTGATAAAGTCCACAGCTGCCGCACCGGAGCCTCCCGTGGCCAGCATGGGGTCAGTGACAACAATAGTCCGCTGCTCAATGGGGCTTGGCAGCTTGCAGTAATATTCGTGAGGCTCATGGGTTTCTTCATCTCGGTACAGGCCGATATGTCCGACTTTTGCAGAAGGGACCAGGGCAAGTATGCCGTTAACCATGCCCAGGCCAGCCCGGAGAATGGGGACCACAGCCAGCTTCTTGCCGGCCAGCATAGGAGTCATGCAGGTTTCAATGGGGGTTTCCACCTCCACGTCTTCTAATGGCAGATCACGCAATGCCTCATAGCCCATAAGCATGGCGATCTCCTCAATCAGGGCCCGGAATTCATTGGTTCCCGTATTTTTATCACGGAGCTTTGAGATCTTGTGCTGAATCAGCGGATGTTCAAAAATGGTTACATTTTCCATGGAAAGCTGTCCTTTCTTTATATTATAATTTTAAGACGGGTACTGCGAAAGGGCCAATCCTTTAAATAGGACAGTGCACAGGCGCAGAAGGTTATTTGCCGTCCATATTAAAAGTGACGATGGCATAATCGCCCAGCGCATGGGGCACCGGGATGGAGAAATACAGTACGCCCTCATGGGTGTAGCTGAAGGATTCCGGGAATGAGGCATCTTCGGATGTGCTGAGAGGGAAATCGGCCTGCTCAAACATCTGGGTGTACTGTTCTATTGACATGGCGGAACGGTGCTCCAAAAGCAGACGGACCAGATCCGATCCTGCCTGGTAGAATTGGACATCATCAGACATTACATACCCTGCCATGGTGTAGGCATCCGAGTAGTCATTGAATCCCAGGCTTTTTATCTGCTTTAAATCCACGGTGTTGGTGTAGAACACCTGGGTGGGATATGGGCCGTCCTGAATCTGGCAGGTGCCCTTGTAGACAGCCGTAAGGCGGCTGCGGTCCACGGCTACTACCTTGCAGGTAATGTCAAGGGTTACCGTCTCGTCGTCTCGAAAAGTCTCGGCAATGGAAACAGCATTGGAAAAGAGCAGCTCATTGACAGCCTTCTGGGTATCGGCGTCGCTTAAATTGGAAACAACAGGGTACTGGATGGAGACAGAACCCTTTGAGGTATCTTTGTAGGTTTCCACCGCAGCCGAAACGTTGGCGGCGGAACCAACAGGATTATGGGAGTTTGAGGCAGTTTCCGCCGCAGTGGTCGCTGGCTCAGACGTGGCTGCCACGGTGGAAGAGGACATAGTCTCTCTGGCGGCCGATGTGTGGATGCCGGATAAGTCAACCTCCTCATGTTTTCTGGTACAGCCGGATACGGCGACGGCAGAGGTAAGGAATAATATGGGTAACAGGTGTCCGTGTTTCATAAAAAGTCTCCTTTGTAAGTTTTAGTAAGTTTTATTTACAGCGTATAAGGGATAGTTTCCCAATTATTGTATCATAGAAGAAACGATTTTGAAAGATCAGGTTTTTTATTTCAGCTTGCAGTAAAGAAAATACTGTTATATACTTGTCGGCGTAAGTAATCACATACCATCATAAAAGAAAACAATCGAAACACATACAGGGGGATGAAACATGGAACATGGCGGCATAAGACAGCGGAATACAGGTTTGGCGGTATTTTTTATCAGCGGCATCTGCGTCATCAGCGGCGGGGTGGTGGTCAGCATCCTGCAGGAGAAGCATGGGTTTGCCTACGGCATGACGGGAACCCTGCTTTCGCTGATGAGCATCGGCAATCTGCTGGCAGGCCTGGCGGCAGGAATTCTGCCGGGAAAAATAGGAATGAAAAAAACCATGCTGATCCTTACCAGCGGATACGCATTGGGGTATGGGGCCATGGCGGTTTCCGGGTGGATTCCTGTCCTGATGGCTGCCTTCTTTCTTGTGGGCATTGCCAAAGGCAGCACCCTGAACTGCTGTACGATTTTGGTAGGAGATAATTCAGAAAACAGAACCAGGGGCATGAATATTATGCACAGCTGTTATGCTTTCGGAGCCCTGCTCTGCCCGTTTATCATAGGGGCGGCCCTTTGGGGCGGGGACTGGCTTCCCATGGCAGCCCTGGCAGGGTGCGGGCTTCTAAGCTGGTTTGCTTTTCTGGCGGTTCCCCTGGAGAAAAAAGAGGGCGCCGGAAAAGAAAAGACCGACTGGGGATTTCTTAAAAGCAAAATGTTCTGGCTGCTGACAGGCCTTTTATTCTGCCAGAATGCGGCAGAAACCAGCGTTACCGGGTGGATGGTGACTTATTTTAAGGGAAGCGGGATCATTTCCGGAACCTTGAGCACCTACACGGTTACCGTCATGTGGAGCGCTACCCTGATTGCCAGGATGCTTATCGCTTTTGTGCTTCCCCTGAAAAATGCCTATACGGCAATGATAAAAATGGGGATTTTCTGTATCATTTTTTATGTGGGGCTGATGACGGCCCAGAGCCAGGCCGCTGCCATTGCGCTGCTGTTTGCATTTGCGTTTGCCATGGCGGGAATGAACCCTACGGCGGTTGCCAGCGCAGGGAAAATGACCAGCGTGGCCAGCATGGGAATCATGCTGCCAACAGCCAGCAGCGGCGCCATCCTGATGCCATGGATCATCGGCATAATAGCCGAGAAATTCGGCATCGCGGCGGGCATGGCGTCCAATATTGCGCCCTGCGCAGGAATGTTTTTATTCAGCCTGGCAGTATGGCGGCTGTCGGGGAAAGCGGCAGGGAAAACAGGGTTTATTGACAAATAAAAAAAATACGATAAAATAGACCATGGTGAGAAAATTCGCTGCAGAGAGGCTTTAGTACATACACAGATAAAGGATGGAAAAGGATGAACAAGACGGCAGATCTGCCGGTGAAGCCATGAAGCGCTATCTGGCGCCTATGGAAGGCATTACCGGCTATGTGTTCCGCAATGTGTACCATGCCTGCTTCGGAGGCATGGATAAATACTTTACCCCGTTCCTTTCACCCAACCAGACCGGCAGGCTGGGGCCAAGGGAGTCAAGGGACGTGAACCCTGAAAACAATCAGGGGATGTGCGTGGTTCCCCAGATTCTTACCAACAGCGCCGAGGATTTTATACGGACGGCGAAAACCCTGAAATCCTTGGGATACCAGGAGGTTAACCTGAATCTGGGCTGTCCGTCGCAGACCGTGTTTTCCAAAAAAAGAGGGGCCGGATTTCTGGCATATCCCCAGGAGGTGAATCAATGCCTTTATGAGATCTTTGCAGGGCTTGACATGAAGATTTCTGTAAAGACCAGGCTGGGCGTCAAAGATCCTGAGGAGTTTTGCAGGCTTTTGGACGTTTACAACAGCTATAAGATGGAAGAATTGATTATCCACCCAAGGGTCAGAGAAGATTACTATAGGAATACGCCCCGCATGGATGCGTTTGAAAGGGCCTTTGCCCACAGTAAAAATCCGGTATGCTATAACGGCGACATATTCCGGATGAGAGATATAGACAGTCTGGGACAGAAGTTCCCCCGGCTGCCGGCAGTGATGCTGGGAAGGGGAATCCTGGCATATCCGGGGCTTTTGTCTGATGATGCAGGCAAAAGCCCCGGGGCCGGCCCCGCAGGGAAACCTGACAGTGGGAGGCTTACGGGAACAGAAGGGGAGAACCCGGTTCATAAGGAGCGCCTGCAGGCATTTCACCACTGCCTGTATCAGGCTAATCTAAGGACCTATCTGAAAGAGGCAGGGCCAAAAGTGGTTCTGTTTAAAATGAAAGAGGTCTGGTGCTATCTGGCCTATGCTTTTAAGGACAGCAAAAAACAGGCAAAAAAGATAAAAAAGGCCCAGAGGCTGGAAGATTACGAGGCGGCTGTGGCAGAGATGTTCAGCCAGTGCGAGGTAATCTGCGGCGGAGGGTATCGGGGGACGCCGTAGATCAGGGCGCGACTGATAAAAAGCCGGGAGATCAGGAAAGATTCCGGGACTACATGATTACAGAAAAGGGGAGAAATTTATGCAGCTGTATCCGGCAATTGATATGAAGGATGGAAAATGCGTCCGTCTTACCCAGGGATTATTTGACAATGTAAAGGTGTATTCTGACAGCCCCAGCCATATGGCAAAGCTGTGGGTTTCAAAAGGGGCTTCCTTTCTTCATGTGGTTGATCTGGACGGAGCCTTGGCGGGAGAGCCGGTTAACCGGGAGGCAATACGCAGCATTGTCAGGGCAGTGGACGTTCCGGTGCAGATCGGCGGCGGAATCCGAAGCAGAGAAGCGGTAAAGAGGATGCTTGACCTTGGGGTAAACCGGGTAATCATAGGCACTAAGGCGGTACAGGAGCCGACATTTGTCCAGGAGATGGTGGAAAGTTTCGGACCGGACCGGATCGTGGTTGGGATTGACGCCAGGGACGGCCTGGTGGCAGTGGAAGGCTGGGGGCAGGTAAGCGCCAGAAAAGCCGCTGATTTGTGCATGGAGATGCAAAAAGCCGGCATCCGCCATGTGGTGTACACAGACATTTCCAGGGACGGAATGCTGTCAGGCCCCAATGTGGAGGCCACGAAAAAGCTTACTGAGGCAACGGGGATGGATATTATTGCTTCCGGAGGGGTATCCTCCATAGAAGACCTGGCCAGTCTTTATGACCAGGGCATATGCGGGGCAATCATTGGAAAGGCGCTATACGAAAAGCGGATTGACCTGCAGGAGGCAGTCAGGCGGTTTGAGAAAAGCGGCGTTTAGACGGCAGATGCCATAGAGAAAGGCAGACAGGGAGGAGCAAAGGGAACATGACATATAAAAAACTGATTCCCAGTTTTGGGTGCAAAGACAAAAAGGCAGTATGCTTAGATGGCAGCGGGGAATGCTTCCGTGACGATATCGTAACATTAAGCCGCCACTACAGCGACAATGGGGCTGATGAAATTTTGATCTGCGATATGTCGGAAAGCGATTCGGACCACGAGAGCACCATTCTGCTCATAAAGGAAGTGGCCAGGACTGTGGACGTCCCGGTAATTGCCGGAGGAAGGGTAAAGCGGCTGGAAGATATTAAAAAATACCTGTATGCAGGGGCAAAGGCAGTATTCCTTAATGGGGCTGATGAGGAGAATGTGGATCTGATCAAAGAGGGTTCCAGCCGTTTTGGCAGCGAGAAGATTTATGTATGGCTGCCGGGGGTAAAATACCTTGGCCGCATGGAAGAATTCTGCCAGCTGGGAGCCTCCATGGCGATCCTGCATCGGGACGAAAGCCGCAGCCCCCTTTCCCGGAGTGATGAATTGTGCCGGATTTTATCGGCCCCCGCCTGCATGCCGGTTCTTGTGACCTGCCTTAAGAACACTCCGGAGGAAGCGGCGGCGTTTCTGAGGATTCCTTCGGCAGACGGCGTGGTCATGCCGGTTTTAAGGGGGCATCAGGGAAATTGCATGGATTTTAAGCATGAGCTGAAGAAGCGGGGCATTGCGGCGGATACCTTTGAAAGCGAGATACCGTGGGAGGAGTTTAAGCTGAACCCCCAGGGGCTGATTCCGGTGGTGGTTCAGGATTACAAGACATCCCAGGTGCTGATGGTGGCATACATGAACCGGGAAGCCTATGAAAATACGCTGCGGACAGGAAAAATGACCTATTACAGCCGCAGCCGGCAGAGCCTTTGGCTGAAGGGGGAAACCTCTGGCCATTGCCAGTATGTAAAGTCCTTAAGCCTAGACTGCGACAATGACACGATTCTGGCAAAAGTCAGACAGGTGGGCGCAGCCTGCCATACCGGGGCCAGATCCTGCTTTTTTAAGACTCTGGCAAAGCGGGAGTATAAAGAAAGCAATCCCCTGAAAGTGTTTGAAGAAGTGTTTCAGGTGATTCTGGATAGGAAGGAAAACCCAAAGGAAGGATCTTATACCAACTATCTGTTTGACAAAGGCCTGGACAAGATCTTAAAGAAACTGGGGGAGGAGGCTACTGAGATCGTCATAGCAGCCAAAAATCCCAATGCCGAGGAGATAAAGTACGAGATTGCCGATTTCCTTTACCATATGATGGTGCTGATGGCGGACAGGGGAATCGGATGGGAAGAGATTATGGAGGAGCTGGCCAACCGATAAGGCTGAATACAAACATATTTTGGAGGATGAAAGCAATGGAAACAACCGTGTTACAGCGTTTTCTCAGGTATATTGCCGTGGACACCATGTCAAAACCTGAGGCAGAGGCCATTCCCAGCACTGAGAAGCAGAGAAAACTTGCGGTCATGCTGGCAGAGGAATTGAAGGACATGGGAGCTGCAGACGTGAAATTAGATGAGCACGCCTATGTTTACGGAACCATTCCTGCTACATGCGGGGAGAAGAATGGACCGGTTCTGGGCTTTATCGCCCACATGGATACGGCGCCGGCTTTTTCCGGCACCGATGTAAAGCCCCGGTTCGTATATGATTATGACGGAAAAACCATTGTCCTCAACGAGAAATTGGGGATTTCCATGGGGCAGGAGCAGTATCCGGAACTTTTAAACTATGTGGGGCAGGATCTGATTACCTCGGACGGAACCACGCTTTTAGGGGCGGATGACAAGGCGGGAATTGCGGAAATCATGACCATGGCAGAGTATCTGCTGAACCATCCGGAGGTTCCCCACGGCACCATTAAGATCGGATTTACCCCGGACGAGGAAGTGGGACGGGGAGCGGAGCTGTTTGACGTGGAGGGATTCGGCGCTGACGCGGCGTACACCGTAGACGGGGGCGGCCTGGGGGAACTGGAATATGAGACGTTTAATGCGGCCGGAGCCAAGGTGATTGTCCACGGGTTCAGCATCCACCCCGGTTCGGCCAAGGGAAAAATGAAAAATTCCATTCTCATGGCCGCAGAGTTCCAGAACCTGCTTCCTGCGTTTGAAACCCCGGCTTACACGGAAGGGTATGAGGGATTTTTCCATTTGGATTCCATCTCCGGGGATGTGGAGCGTACCGTAATGAATTATATTATCAGGGATCACGATATGGAGAAATTTCAGGAAAAGAAGGCTTACATGAAGCGGGCGGCTGACTTTTTAAACCGGAAATACGGAGAAAACACCATTGAGCTGGTGATGAGGGATTCCTACTATAATATGAAAGAAAAATTAAAGGATCACATGTATCTGATCGATATTGCAAGAGAGACAATGGCGGACTTGGGGATTGAAGCGGTAATCGAGCCTGTCCGGGGCGGCACGGACGGTGCGGTGCTTTCGTACAAGGGCCTTCCCTGTCCCAACCTTTGCGCCGGGGGCCATAATTTCCACGGAAAATTTGAGTATATTCCTGTGCAGTCCATGGAGAAGATCACCGAAATCCTGATTGGAATAGCCAGAAGGTTTGGGGCTGCCGCCTTAACGGAATAAGATCCGGGGCCAAGCCGTAACAGAAGCTGGCGGCCTGAGAAAAAATTCCTCTAAGCATTTACCTGGTTGTCAAATCCCCAATCACGTATTATAATATAATAAGATAATCTTATATGGTCTGAAAAGACCACGAGTTAGCTGTGCCGGCAGGCAAAAACGGCGCAGGAAGGGGAAGATTTATGACTGGAAAGGTGTATGCGCTGTCAGACCTTCACGGACACTATGAGGCATTGCTGGCGATGCTGAAAAAGATCCGCTTTTCTGACAGCGACAGGCTGTATATCCTGGGGGACTGCAATGACAGGGGAGAAAAAGCCATGGAAATCTACCATTTCATTCAGCAGCATCAGGATAATATATTCCTGCTGAAAGGCAACCATGAGCTGATGATGAGGGATTTTCTCATTAAGGAGGACTGGGAATGCCCCCAGGGGAGGATCTGGCAGTGCAACGGCGGCGACAAGACCATGAAGCAGATGGATCATTTTCTGAAGAAGGACTGCGGGAGCAAGAAAGATTTTCAGTGCAGAAGAAAGGAATTCATGCACTGGCTTATTGAGTATGTGGATTCCCTGCCCAGCTATATTGAAGTGAACGTGGGAGGACAGGCACTGGTTCTGATTCATGCGGGGATCGATCCGGAGAAGCCTCTTCACCAGCAGGACGAGGAGATCTGCGCCTGGATTCGGGAATGGTTCTATATGTCACCGGCTATTAAGGGGAAGACCATTGTGTTCGGCCACACGCCCTTATGCCATTTAAACGGGGGGGAGAATTTTGACGTATGGTTTGACCCGTATTATCATGACAAGATCGGCATAGACGGGGGACTTGGCCCCTTTGAGAACGGACAGCTGAACTGTCTTTGCCTGAACGACATGTCAGTGACCGTAATAAAGAAAAAGGATTTGGCAGGGGAGAGGGAGGCTGTATGAATATGGATGTGCTGTTGGCGAGGATTCTCAAATACTTAAACGGGGCGCTGTTTTATGATGACTACTACAAGTTCTGCACGTATCTGGTGGATCATTACCTGGAGATGGAAACCATGACAAAGGAGCGGATTCTTTCAGAAACGGGAATCTGCGAGGAGAATATGGATGATTTTGTCAGCCGCCTGGGATGCAGCTTTAAGTGGGAAGATTTTCACACCACGTTTATGCAGCATCACTATACCAGGCTGGATCAGATCAGGGGACGGATGCTGGGACTGAAGTCTTCGGATCTGGTTAAAAATATGGAGAAGGATGTGTCGGATGAAGAGATGCTGGAGGAACTGTCCATTCTCTGCCAGCAGATTGAAAAGCATAAGAGGATCATCCTTATCGGAGCCCTGTACCCCATGTCCATTGCGGTGGAATTCCAGACGGATCTGATTACCTTTGGGAAGAATGTGATTCAGTTCCACAACTATGACCCGACCCTGAAATTTACAGAGGACGACATGCTGATTTTCATATCTGCCACAGGCAGGGCCATGCAGGGCTTTCTGAATTTCCGGGGGGATCTGAATCCGGAGAGGGCTGACAGCCTGCTGATCACACAGAACCCTGTGTATACCAGACAAGAGCACAAGATCAGCGACTATGTCCTGCGGCTGCCGGGAAGGTATGACGGGGTGAACTTCAATTATCAGCTGATGCAGGTTTTTGATCTGCTTCGGATTCAGTACTATCAGCAGTATTATTTGGGAAACAGTTAAATAGGGCATGCAAGAAGGGCAGTTTATTTTCATAGCGGGGAAATAGGCGGCTCTTTTTCAATGGCTTGGGAGTGCGCTGTTCACTGGCAATATCAGTTAGTTAGCAAGGTTGTCGCAGGCCCCATGGGCGCCATCTCCTGTCAGGGTTCAGAATTGCCAAACGTTCCGAAGAGCCCGAAAAACAGGTCTCTTCTCCACGGCATTAATTCACCCTGACAGGAGATGGTGCCCATGGGGCAAAAGCAGAATTCGCTTAACTAAGTGACGTTGCCAGGGAACTGCAACTTCGGAAGATACACGTAATGGCGGCCCCTAAGCGGCGAAGCGTCTTTAAAACAGGGTGAGTTTGTGCTATGATAAAGCATAACGGCGCTGGAGCTGTAAACCGGGTGAATCATAGTCTCTCGGAATCTTTTATTGAACAATAGAGGTTCTTAGTCCGCATTTTCTGGAAAAAGTGAAGGAATCCGCAAAATGTGAATCTTGAAAGGCCCATGGAATGGGGCTTAGAGATTCCCAGAGGCTATAATCGAGAAAGAGAGGAAAAAATGGGAAAATACTTCAGTGACGTGGTGGAGAGAGCGATTGAAGACCTGTATTACTGCTACGACAACTCCCGGGCAGAGGAGGCGGCAGATGCTTTGGCCTGTGCCGCCACGGACACGGAAGAGGAGGACGGAGACGCCTGCTACTTCTTGGCACGGTGCTTTTCACCAAAGTGCAACAGCTGGAAGTACCATCCTTTTCAGGAAAACAGCGGGGCGGTTTACACCATGCTGCGAAAAGGGGTTTTCCTTGGCAGCGCCGCAGCGGTGCTGGGAGCGCTTCGCATGGATATGCTGACAGAAGAGCTTCGGCAGATTATGCCTTTTTCGGGCATCAGGGATGCATGGCAGCTTGTTTTGGAGAAGGCTGAAGACGGATGCGGTTTTTGCCAGTACATGATTGGAAATACATATTATTATCTGGATATTGCAGAGATTGAGGACAGGAATGAAGGTGACTTTGATACTGCAGACGAATGGGAGCAGTGGAAAAAGGAACAGATTTCCAAAAGCATCCCCTGGTATGAGAAGGCGTTTGAGGGCGGCATGGGAATGGCAGGACGCAATCTTTACCTGTATTACCATGACGGGCGGGGAGATTTCATTGAGCCTGATCTAAAAAAGGCCATGGAAGTAGTCCAAAAAGGCGCCAGGCTGGGATACCCGGACTGGATGTTTGACCTTGGCCATGAACTGTATTATGAGAAAAACCAGAAAGAGGAGGGGCTTTTGTGGGTAATTGAGGCGGCAAAGCAGGGTCATTTAGAGGGATGGGCCATTGCAGGCGACGCTTACCGCTATGGGGAAGGGGCACAGCAGGATCTGCCGTACGCCTTGGAATGTTATGAAAAAGCCGCTTCCGCAGGGGATGACCCTTACGCCTTAAGCCGAGCGGGAGAAATGTATTTTAAAGGGCTGGGGGCGGATCAGGATTACGCCAAGGCAGTGAGATACCTGGAACAGAGTTACGCTCTCCAGAAGGAGAAGGCAGCCAACATGGATATGCTGGGAATATGCTACCTTTTGGGGTACGGCTGCAGCCAGGATGCCAGGCAGGGGAAAATGCTTCTGGAACAGAGCCAGGATACGAAATACAAAAATTTCGGCCTGGGGAAAATGTATACCGAGGGCATAGGGGTGGCCGAGGACATTGAAAGAGGGGTAAGCTATTTAAAGGCCGCAGGAGAGTACGGGCCGGCCAAAGATGCCTTACGGCATTATCGGAAAAAGATTTTCGGAGGATGGAAAAGGACATAGAGGAGGACAGAATGCCATGGCGGTTAGCGGACAGACAAAAGAACAGGCAAACAACAAGGTAAAGCTGCCAAAACAGTACCAGGTGCTGATTTATAATGATGATTTTACTCCCATGGACTTTGTGGTGGAAGTCCTGGTGGAGGTTTTTAATAAGGAAGAGGCGGCGGCAGTCGCCCTGATGATGAGCATTCACAAAGGGAATTATGCGGTGGCGGGAGTATACCCAAGGGATATTGCCAGGACCAAGGCGGCGGAGACGGTTCAGTGGGCCAGATCAAAGGGATATCCGCTGAAGGCGGAGGCAGTGTGCCAGCCATGATCCGGGGCGGACAGGGACGCTGATTCCGGCGTCCAAACGGCCGCAAAAGGCTAAGACAATGCGGCGGCCGCAATTTGCAGTGACAGGGAGAGAAATGATGGAATTCAGCAGAAATATGCAGAAGGTAATGGAGCGGGCAGTGAAATTGGCAGGTGAGCAAAGGCACCGCTACTTTATGCCTGAACATGTGATTTACGGAATGACATTTGACCAGGATTTTGCAGGGGAGTATGAGGCTCATGGCGGCGACGTGGAAAAACTGCGGCAGGATATTCTGGGATTTTTACAGCAGCAGGCAGGGACGGCCCGGGGGGAAAACGCCGTGCTGACTGCGGACATGGACAGGGTGATTCGGCTTTCAGAAGGGCAGGCAAGGTCAAGCGGGCGCAATGCCATTGACGTGAGCCACTTCCTGGCGGCGGTGCTGCAGCTGGAGGACTGCTACGGGGCGTACTATCTGGCGGTCCAGGGGGTGGATCTGCTGGAGGTGGCAGGAGAGATGTCCAGAGAAAGCCTGGCTGACGAGCGGGGATGGGACGGGGAAGAGAGCCAATGGGATGAGGAAGGGGACGCAGATTTTCCGGCCCATGACAAAAACGGGGAAAGACAGGACAGAAAGCCCCATGAAGGCAAAACTGACAGGGAGAATCAGAGGCTGGACGTAAGTCAGAAAGCCCAGGGCCCTCACTCCCAAAAGCGCTGGAGCAGTTATGTGGAGGACATGAACCAGACCTGCATGGCCTCCAACCCTCTTATCGGCAGGGAGGCGGAGATGGAACGTACCATTCAGATTCTCTGCCGGAAAGACAAAAACAATGTTCTTCATGTGGGGGAGCCGGGAGTCGGGAAGACAGCCTTAGCTTATGGCTTGGCAAGAAGGATCGTGTCAGGGCAGGTGCCGGGGCCCCTTAAGGAGGCCAGGGTTTACAGTTTGGATCTTGGAGGGCTTTTGGCGGGGACTCAGTACCGGGGAGATTTTGAGAAACGCCTGAAAGAGATTATGGACGGGCTTTCCCGTGAGAAAAGGCCAATTCTCTATCTTGACGAGATCCACAACATTATAGGAGCAGGAGCCGTGGGAAACGGCAGCCTGGATGCGGCTAACATGCTGAAGCCGTACCTGGCGGCAGGAACAATCCGCTTTATGGGAGCCACTACCTATGAGGAGTATAAGAAGCATTTTTCCACAAGCAAAAGCCTGGTGCGGCGGTTCCAGAAGGTGGACATTAAGGAGCCCACAGAGGAGGAGGCGGTGGAGATCCTGAAGGGGCTGAAGGCAGGATATGAAAAATTTCACGGGGTAAAGTACGGCTCCGGGGTGCTGGAACATGCGGTTTCCATCAGCAGCCGGTATATAAACGAGAGGTTTCTGCCGGATAAGGCCATTGATCTGATAGATGAAGCAGGAGCCTGGCGCCGGCTTCACCCTCTGGATCAGAAGCGGCAGACCGTAAACAAGGCCCTTTTAGACCAGGTGCTGTCAGATACCTGCAATATTCCGCTTAAGACCCTGGAGAAGGATGACGTGGAGAAGCTGGCTGTGCTGGAAGAGCATCTGCGGGGACAGATTTTCGGGCAGGATGAGGCGGTGGGACAGGTGAGCAATGCGGTGAAGTTTTCCAGAGCCGGGCTAAATGAGGAGGGCAAACCCATTGCTTCGTTTTTATTTGTAGGCGCCACGGGAGTGGGAAAGACGGAGCTGGCAAAGGCCCTTGCCGCGCAGATGGGGATTTCTTTTATACGGTTTGACATGAGCGAGTACTCGGAAAAACATGCGGTGGCAAAGCTTATCGGCGCGCCGGCCGGCTACGTGGGATATGAGGAGGGAGGCATACTTACGGAGGAGATCCGCCGCCATCCCCACGGAGTCCTTCTGCTAGACGAGATTGAAAAGGCTCATCCCGATATTTTCAACGTGCTGCTGCAGGTGATGGACTATGCCACCCTGACGGACAACCAGGGAAGAAAAGCGGATTTCCGCAATATCATCGTGATTATGACTTCCAACGCAGGCGCCAGCCAGGCTGGAAAAAGCCCCATTGGGTTCGGAAGCAGCAGGGTCAATACAGACGCCCTTATGGATGCGGTAAAACGGACCTTCCAGCCGGAGTTCCGCAACCGCTTAAGCCGCATTGTGCTGTTTCACGGCATGGACGAGGAAATGGCAGGAAAAATCACCCGGAAAAAGCTTGGGCAGCTTGCAGGGAAGCTGCTGCAAAAAAAGGTGGAGCTTACCATAACAGAGGCTGCGCAGACATACGTGCAGAAGGCAGGCATTACCGTGGAATACGGGGCCAGGGAGATTGACCGGGTCATTGAGCGCGAGGTGAAGCCCCTGCTGGCGGAACTTCTTTTGTTCGGAAAACTGAAGCGGGGCGGCACATGCGTCCTGGACGAGGAAAAGGGGAAGCTGACAGTAAAACCTGCGCCTTATTCCCGGCCCCGCCATGAATAGGGGGGGAGCATAGGAGACATTCCTTTTTAATATGGAAAAACCAGTTGACATATAACGTGTTTTGTCTGATAATTGGAGATAAATTTACTGACTTGTATATTGCCCGGACAAAAAAGGCCCGCAGCCGATATGCAAAAAGCCGGTAGGGGAAAGGAAGAGTAAGCTATGGCAATAAGAATTGAAAAGACGGCCTGTCCCAAGGAGAAGCCCGGACAGGATAATCCGCTGGTGTTTGGAACCATTTTTACGGATCATATGTTTGAGATGGACTATGAGGAGGGGAAGGGGTGGTTTGACCCCAGGGTAGTTCCTTACCACAAACTGGAGCTGGAGCCTTCCTGCATGGTGTTTCATTACGGCCAGGAGATGTTTGAGGGGCTGAAAGCTTATAAGGCGGAGGACGGAAGAATCCTTTTATTCCGCCCGGACAAAAATATTGAGCGGGCCAACCGCAGCAACCGCCGCTTATGCATTCCCCAGCTTCCCGAGGATGTGTTCCTGGCAGGGCTTAAGGCAGTTGTCAGCATGGACAAGGAGTGGATTCCCACAAGGCCGGGCACGTCTTTGTATATCCGTCCCTTTGTCATTGCCACGGACCCGTTTTTGGGAGTAAGGCCATCCCACACCTATAAATTCATGATAATTTTATCACCTGTGGGGGCTTACTATGCAAGCGGGCTGGACCCGGTGAAGATCTGGATTGAAGACGAGTATGTCCGCGCCGTAAAGGGCGGCATCGGCGAGGCGAAGACAGGAGGCAACTATGTGGCTTCCCTGGCTTCCCAGGTAAAAGCCCATGAGGAGGGGTATTCCCAGGTACTGTGGCTGGACGGCGTTCACCGCAAGTACATCGAGGAAGTGGGCGCCATGAACATTTTCTTTAAGATTAACGGAACCGTTATCACTCCGGAGCTAAACGGAAGCATTCTTCCCGGCGTTACCAGAGATTCGGTTATTCTTTTGTGCAGGGAATGGGGCATTCCTGTGGAGGAGAGGCGGATCTCCGTGGACCAGGTGGTTGAGGCGGCCCGGTCAGGCCAGATGGAGGAGTGCTTCGGCACCGGCACGGCGGCGGTTGTCTCACCGGTAGGCGAGCTTCGGTATGAGGAGGAGCGGATGCCCATCGGCGGAGGGAAGATCGGGGAACTGACCCAGAAGCTTTACGATACCATCACCGGCATTCAGCTTGGAAGGGAACAAGGCCCTGAGGGCTGGAGCGTGGAAGTAAAGTAGACTGACAGATGCAGCCAAAATAAGGCATCAGAACCTGTAAAAACACTGATGCCTTATTTTTTTTGCTGCTCTTTTAGAAGCTTAAAGTGCACGAGAAGTACATAATCTAAACAAAATAGGAATAAAATAAATAAATTGGACAAAAGTGTTAATTTTTTGGTTCCCTTTTTCTTCATATTTTGGTACAATGTATCTATCATAGTCTGCAGTCAGAAAAGGCCGCTTAAAAAGGAGCAATCCAGGGAGGATGCGGCAGGGATCGTTGCAGCGGAGGAGACAGGCTTATGAAATTATGTTCAGAAAGACTATCAGATAAGTTATGGCTATGGGGGAAACGGCTGGTAGGAGGAGAAATGGAGGCTATCGTATATGGCACTTGCAGGAAGTGTTGATTTTGAAATGGCAGTTAATCAGGCGAAAGTTGAGGTGCTGTCAGCTCTTTCCGATAAAGTTCGAACCCCGATCAGTGTAGTTCTAGGAAACACGGAAGTTATTATGCGTGAAACGGGAGAAAGCCATACTGCATCTCATGCAATGAATATCCAGGCGGCAGCAAGGACCATGCTTCTGCTGGTCAACGATATTGTGGATTTGACCAATATCCACAATAAGACCCTGAAGCTGGAGGAGGGTTCCTTTTCCGTGCTGTCGCTGCTTCAGGATATAATTGCCTATGCTGAGTACAGCACGGACGAAAAGCATTTGGAACTGCGGCTGGATATTGATGAGGGACTGCCCCGGGGACTGTGGGGAGACGCTGTAAGGCTGACGCAGATTTTTAACAACCTGCTGACCAATGCCATAAAATATACATCCCAGGGGTATGTGGAAGTTATTGTCAGATGGCAGGCTCTGGGCAGCGGAGCCAAGGGAGAATACGGCATTTTGTCGGTACAGATAAGGGATACCGGCATCGGCATGAAAGAGGAAACCATTAACCGGCTGTTGGGAAAACATACAAAAGCAGACAAAAGCAAAGGGCCAGAGGCAGGGAAGCCGGATCTGGAACTGGGAATTTATATTGTTGAGAACCTGCTGGAGATGATGGGCAGCAAGCTCCAGATTGAGAGCGAGTACGGAAAAGGAAGCACCTTTTCCTTCTGCGTGGTTCAGCAGATCGTGGACCCGGCCCTTGTGGGAAAGCCCATGAACAGGGGAAGCCATCAGATGCTGATGCAGATGGAGGCGGATCAGCGGATTCTGGCTCCCAGCGCACGGATTCTGGTGGTTGATGACAGCACCATGAACCAGGATCTGATCCGCGGGATATTAAAGGGCACGAAAATTAAGATCGATACCGCCATCAACGGGGAAGAGGCCATTGAGAAGCTGAGGGAACAGAAGTATCACCTGGTTTTCATGGATCATATGATGCCGGTTATGGATGGGATGGAGGCATTAAAAAAGATTAAGGAGGAAAAGCTGTGCCAGAATGTTCCCGTGGTGGTCTTGACGGCCAATGTGGCGCCTGGAGCCAGGGAACAGTATCTGGAGGCCGGATTTGACGATTACCTTACAAAGCCTGTGATTCCCCAGATGCTGGAGGCCGCCATTAAGAAGCACCTGCCTAAAAGGCTTATTAAGGAAAGATGGGATCGGGACCGGGCGGACGATATGGCGGAGGATTCCCAGGAACAGGAGCTGTCGCCGTTTTTACAGCAGTTCTCCTTTTTGGATACGTCTGTGGGAATGTCCTACTTTGCAAATAACGAGGAATTTTACTGTGATATGATCCGGTGTTATCTGGAGAACAGTTCCTATGATGACATATGCAGATATTATGAGGAAGAAGACTGGGAGAATTACCGGATTTTAGTCCATGCATTAAAAAGCACCTCCCTTTCCATCGGCGCGGTTGAGCTTTCCAACCAGGCCAAGGAGATGGAGATGGCTGCCAAAGACGGGCGCATCGACGATATCCGCAGAGGCCACAAGGCGATGATAGAAAGGTTCGGAAGCCTTTTGCAGCAGATCAGCCAGGCCCTGGGCGCTCCGAAAGAGGAGGAGGAAACCGTCTCCGCTCAGGAAGAAGACAAGGCGTGCATCCTGGTGGTGGATGACGACGTGATGAACTTAAGGATTGCGGAAAAGATGCTGGAGTCCAAGTTCCATATTGAGTGTGTCAAGTCTGGCCGGGAAGCTTTGGAGTTTGTGGAGCATGTGATTCCCAATCTGATCCTTTTGGATCTGCATATGCCGGGCATGGACGGATTCCAGGTTATAGAGGCTCTGCGCTCGGAAGAGAAGTACAGGGAGATCCCGGTGATTTTCCTGACTGCGGATAATGACAGGGATACGGAGATAAAAGGCTTCAGAGAGGGAGCCCTTGACTTTATTGCCAAACCCTTTATTGCCGACATTGCCATTTCCAGGGTAAACCGCATTCTGGAGCTGAGCCGGCTGCAGAAGGATCTGCAGAGGGAGGTAAGGAAGCAGACGCGCACCGCAGAGGAGAGGCGCCAGAAAGTGGAGCGCCTGTCCAGCCAGATCATGGTGACCCTGGCGGGAACCATAGATGCCAAGGATAAATACACCAAGGGACATTCTTCCAGAGTTGCGGAATATGCGGTGAAGATAGCGGAAAAACTTGGGAAAAGCGAAAAAGAACAGGAGAACATCTATTATCTGGGACTCCTTCATGATATCGGTAAAATCGGCATTCCTGACGGGATTATCAATAAGACAACCAGGCTGACTGACGAGGAATATGAATTGATAAAGACTCACCCGGTCATCGGAGCGGAGATTCTGGAAAACATTTCAGAATTGCCGGAACTTGTCATGGGCGCAAAGTGGCATCATGAGCGGTATGACGGAAAGGGCTACCCTGACGGGCTTAAGGGGGAGGCTATTCCTGAGATGGCCCGGATTATCGGCGTTGCAGACGCCTACGATGCCATGACCTCCAACCGCAGCTACAGGGACGTGCTTCCCCAGGACGTGGTCAGAGGGGAGATCGAGAAGGGGAAAGGGACTCAGTTTGACCCGCTTTTTGCGGATAAGATGCTTGAGATGATTGATGAAGACGTTGATTACCAGATGAGGGAAAAGTAATAAGATGAAGAGACGTGGAAAAAGCATTCGCGGAAAAATTACCAGATGCCTTATACTGTCGGTTTTGCTGGCAGTGGCTGCGGTGGGAGGCTTCAGCATCATGCTGAACTATACCAGCACCATTGACACCGTGGAACAGATGATGAGCGAGGGCGCAGTCCTGGCGGCTGAACGGGTGGAACAGGAGCTGACGGCTTATAAAAACGTAGCCATGGACACGGGCTGCATCTCCCAGCTGGCAGCGGGGACCACATCGGTAGGCAGGAAGCAGGCCATTATAGACCAGAGGGTTAGCATGCACGGATTTCAGCGGGGGAATATTATCGGACCCTTTGGCGTAAGCGTTTTTGACGGAAAGGATTACTCTGACCGGGAGTATGTGAAACAGGCCATGGCAGGGAATGTCTATGTGTCTGAGCCTCTTGTCAGCAAAATTACAGGGGAACTTTCCATTATGGTCGCCGCTCCTTTGTATGCCGGGGGAAGCTATGGCCAGTCCATTGAAGGGGTGGTGTATTTTGTCCCGCCGGAGACTTTTTTAAATGACATTGTGTCTTCCATTGAGATCAGCGAAAACAGCAGGGCTTATATGATCAACAAGTCAGGCGACACCATTGCGGATGTTACTCTGGATACGGTTATGGTTCAGAACATCGAAAGGGAAGCCCAAAGCGATTCCTCCCTGAAGGAGCTGGCGGACATCCATCAGGCCATGCGCCAGGGAGAAAGCGGGTTCGGAACATACAAAAGCGGCGGGCATCCCATGTTTGTGGCTTATGCTCCTGTGGACGGCACTGACGGCTGGAGCATTGCCATTGCGGCGCCTCAGTCGGATTATCTGGCGGGCACCATCGGAGGCATCGTCATAAATATCGTGGTGATTGTGGCTTCGGTCATTATTTCCAGCATAGCGGCATTCTGGCTGGCAGGGTCCATCAGCCAGCCTATGAAGGCATGTGCTGACAGAATGCGGCTTTTGGTGGAGGGAGACTTGGACTCTCCGGTTCCTGTGGTAAAGAGCATGGATGAAACAGGGATGCTGGCCCGGTCCACCGAGGAGCTGGTGGAGGGGTTAAGCACCATTATCAATGATATCGGCTACCTGTTAAATGAGATGGCCAATCAAAACCTGGATATTCAGTCGAAACACAGGGAAGCCTATGTGGGGAGCTTCCGCAATATCCTGCTTTCCATGCGGAACATGAAGGTGAAACTAAGCGAAACCATGCGCCAGATCAACCGCTCGGCGGATCAGGTGTCCTCAGCCAGCGGCCATGTGTCCATAAGCGCCCAGTCCTTAAGCCAGGGGGCGGTGGAGCAGACCAGCTCCGTGGAGGAACTGGCAGCCCGGATCAATGAGATCTCCGATCAGGCAAAGGATACGGCCCAGGGGGCTTTGGACGCCAGAGAGCAGACGCACCGGGCCGGGGAGGAGGTTTCCTCATGCAACAGGCAGATGCAGGAGCTTATGGACGCCATGGAGAAGATCCGGGGAAGCTCTGACGAGATCGGGAAGATTATAAAGACCATAGAGGATATTGCCTTCCAGACCAATATCCTGGCTTTGAATGCAGCCGTTGAGGCAGCCAGGGCAGGAAGCGCAGGCAAGGGGTTTGCAGTGGTGGCGGATGAGGTGCGCAACCTTGCCGGCAAGTCGGCGGAGGCGTCTAAGAACACCTCAGAGCTTATTGAGCATTCTGTCAGGGCAGTCAGGACAGGGACGGAAATAGCCAGCCACACGGCGGACGCCCTGATGGGAATCGTAGACAGCATGGAATCCGTTGTCAGCTCCATTGACCGGATCGCCGCAGTGTCCGGCGAGCAGTCCAATGCAGTTGCCCAGGTGACGGAGGGAATCAATCAGATTTCGGATGTGGTTCAGAATAACAGCGCCACGGCGGAGGAAAGCGCGGCTGCCAGCCAGGAGCTTTCCGCAGAGGCGGAAGGATTGAAGAAGCTGGTGGATCAGTTTACCCTTGCCCGTGACTGACGGGCGGCGGATTTTTAAAAAAGATGCAAAAAGCGGATTGATGGGGCAGAAAAGGAGAATAAAGGCAATGAGCAAGATTGATGTGGTACGGGCTGCCATGGTGCAGGCCATGAAAGAGAAGAACAAGGAGCGGAAGGACGCTTTGTCCATGCTGCTCAGTGTTCTTAAGAATGCGGAGATTGACAAGCGTTCGCCTCTGACGGAAGAAGAGGAGAATGCGGTGGTGAAAAAGGAGATCAAACAGTGCCAGGAGACGTTTGATTCGGCGCCGGCAGACAGGACGGACATACGGGATGAGGCGGCCCTCCGGATTCAGGTGTATAAAGAGTTTGCCCCGGAGGACATGTCGGCAGAGCAGATTCGGGAAGTAATCGGACAGGTGCTTGGAGAGCTGGGAATCGAGAAGCCGGGGCCTGGGGATAAAGGGAAGATCATGAAGGTATTAATGCCAAGGGTTAAAGGGAAAGCTGACGGGAAGATGGTAAACGAGATTTTAGGCTGCATGTCAAAGTAAACCCCCATGCCGCTTTTTCGGCGCCACCATAAATGAAAGCGGGGTTTACTATGAACCCTCCGGGGGATGCACACAAAATGCCAAAAGCAGGCATTTTGGCGCTGTACGGTCAGCGCAGCATATGCGCAGACCTACCGTGAGGATTCGGGACTTTCAAAGTAAACCCCCATGCCGCTTTTTCGGCGCCACGGCGAATAAAAGGAGACTATCATGTACAAAAAAGAGATTGAGAATTATATTGACAGCCATATAAACGAGATGGTGGAAGACATCTGCATTTTATGCCGGATTAACAGTGAGAAAACCCAGGCAATGGAGGGGATGCCTTACGGCCAGGGAAACGCCCAGGCGCTTAAAGCAGCCCTGGAGATGGCAAAGGGGTATGGGTTTGAAACCCGCAATTATGATAATTACGTGGGTACGGCAGACTTAAATGATAAGGAGAGACAGCTGGATATCCTTGCCCATCTGGATGTGGTTCCTGCCGGCGAGGGATGGCAGGCGGTTCAGCCTTATGAGCCGGCGGTGAAGGACGGCAGGATCTACGGCCGGGGTACGGCTGATGACAAAGGGCCTGCAGTGGCAGCCCTTTATGCCATGCGGGCCGTGAAGGAGCTGGGAATACCTTTGACGAAAAACGTGCGGCTGATTCTGGGCACTGACGAGGAGTGCGGCAGTTCGGATATTGCTTATTACTACAGCATTGAGAAAGAGGCTCCCATGACATTCTCACCGGATGCGGAGTTTCCTGTGATCAACGTGGAAAAAGGCAGGCTGGAGGGACATTTTACCGGCAGCTTTGAAAAAAGCGGGGGATCTGCCAGGCTGGTTTCCCTGAATGCGGGGATCAAGGTCAATGTGGTGCCGGCCAAAGCATTTGCGGTTACAGAAGGCGTGGCTTTGGATGTAATGGGGCAGGCTGCTGAGAAGGTGGGGAAGGAGACAGGCATTCGCTTTGCCTTCAGCCAGGAAGGAGGCAGCGTCAAGATCACCGCAGAGGGAGTCAATGCCCATGCGGCATATCCGGAGGGAGGCAATAATGCCCTTACAGGCCTTCTCGCTTTGATAGCCAGGCTTCCTCTGGCAGACTGCAGCCAGACGGACTGCCTGAAAAAGCTTTTGGAGCTGATTCCCCACGGAGACCTTTACGGAGAAAGCCTGGGAGTTGCCATGGAGGATGAAATATCCGGAAAACTGACTCTGGTGTTCAGCATGCTTAACGTGACGGAGGAGGGGCTGGAGGGATATTTTGACAGCCGCTGTCCTATCTGCTCTACAGAAGACAATGTTCTTAAGGTGGTAAAAGAGAAGATGGGCAAAATCGGCCTGACGCTCCACAATGATTCTATGAAACCGCCCCATCATGTGGACGGCAGCGGCGTTTTTGTGCAGACTCTCCTGAAGGTATACCAGGAGTATACCGGGAGAAAGGGTGAATGCCTGTACACCGGCGGGGGCACCTATGTACATGAACTGAAGAACGGGGTTGCTTTCGGCGCGGCAATGCCGGGGACGGATAACAATATGCACGGGGCCGACGAGTTTGCGGTGCTTGAGGAACTGGCGGCAAGCGCCAAAATATTTGCTCAGGTCATTGTGGATCTGTGCATGTAGGAGCCAATGCATCCATTGGGGCAGGCTTCTGTGCTTTAAAATTTTGACAAAGTTCAGCGAAAAAACTTGACAAGACCGCTGTAAGGGAGTAGAATACCACACATAGAAAAAGTCTTCTGACAATTCAGAGGACAGGGAAGATGGAGGATCTGCAATGTACAATTCAAAGTCCATGATGATGAATATGTGTATGGCAAACGGCATGATGGTCATGTGCCGTGTGTTCATGTGCGTACAATCGAAATGGAAGTTGAAGGTCTTGTAGGGATGACAGTGCTTACAGGGAAAGTATCGCAGAGGAGAAATCCGGCAGGTGCTTTGTCTGGATGGTAGAGTGTTAGCCGTAAGTCTATAGGACTTACGGCTTTTTGTGGTTCTGACAGGGAGAGCACTGCTGAAAAAAGGAATGGAGGACGTGATACGTTATGGAACAGCCGATTATCCAGATCAGTCATCTGGGAAAAGAGTTTCAGACAACAGAAGGAAAGGTCCGGGCCCTGGGTGACATTAATCTGGAAATCTGTCAGGGCGAAATCTTTGGCATCATAGGGTTAAGCGGGGCAGGAAAAAGCACCCTGGTCCGGTGCATTAATTTTTTGGAGGTCCCTACAGAAGGGGAGGTGCTGTTTGAGGGAAGGAGTCTTGGGAAAATGAGTCCCCAGGAGCTGCGCAGCACAAGGCAGTCCATGGGCATGATCTTTCAGCAGTTTAACCTGCTGGCCCAGAGAAGCGTACTGCGCAACGTGTGTTTTCCCCTGGAGCTGGTAAAAACCCCCAAGGCGGAAAGCAGGGCAAGGGCTATGGAGCTTTTAAAGACCGTGGGGCTGGAGGATAAGGCGGCTGCCTATCCGGCCCAGCTGTCCGGAGGCCAGAAGCAGAGAGTAGCCATTGCCAGGGCCCTGGCCACCAACCCAAAGGTGATTCTGTGCGACGAGGCTACCAGCGCCCTGGACCCTAACACCACCAAGTCGATTCTCGGGCTGTTAAAGGAGATAAACAGAAATCTGGGAGTGACAGTGATTGTGATCACTCACGAGATGGCAGTAATCGAAGCTATCTGCGACAGGGTGGCCATTATAGATCAGAGCCACATTGCCGAGGTGGGAAAGGTTTCGGAGATTTTCTCAGAGCCTAAGTCAAAGATCGGGCGCCAGCTGATTCTGGGCGATGCAGCCCGCCAGGTGAAGTTCGGCAATTCCAGGCAGATCCGGATCATTTTTGACGGGAGGGAATCTACAGAGCCGGTTATCTCCAACATGGTTCTGGCCTGTAAGACGGCGGTAAACATTATGTATGCCCAGACCAGGGATGTGGGAGGAATTGCCATGGGGCAGATGATCGTCCAGCTTCCGGATGACGAGGCGGAGGCTAACAGGGCCCTTCACTATTTAGAGACGGTTAAGATTCCATATGAGGAGGTAAGCGAACATGACATTTGACGCCGCTACGATTCAGATGCTGAAGACAGGGATATGGGAGACTTTTTACATGGTATTTCTGTCCTCTCTGTTTGCCTATGTTATTGGGCTTCCCCTGGGGATTGTCCTGGTAACTACGGATAACGACGGCATTCATCCCATGCCGGTTTTGCAGAAGGTGCTCGGCACGGTGATCAACCTGCTGCGCTCGGTGCCTTTTCTGATTCTTTTGTTCATTGTGCTGCCGTTGTCCAAGATGGTTATCGGGACCCGCATCGGCTCTCCGGCCATGGTGATCCCGCTGACCATTGCGGCAGGTCCCTACGTGGCCAGGGTGGTGGAGTCCTCCCTTCGGGAGATTGATGGAGGGGTGATTGAGGCGGCAAAGTCCATGGGGGCTTCTGACTGGCAGATTATATGGAAAGTGCTGCTGCCGGAATGCAGGCCTTCCCTTCTGGTAGGCGGGGCGCTGGCTGTCACTACCATTTTAAGCTATTCTGCCATGGCCGGGTTCGTAGGCGGCGGAGGCGTGGGAGCCATTGCCATCAATTACGGATATTACCGGTACGAGGCAGGGCTTATGTGGGTTTCCGTGGTGCTCCTGGTGGTGATGGTCCAGATTATTCAGGAAGCGGGAATGAGGATGTCCAGAAAAGGAGATAAAAGGATTCGGTAAAAATGGCTTTGGGAGACAAAAAAGGAAGACGCAGATGCAAAGCCAGGACATAGGCAAAAACCAGGCTGCCTGGAAATCAGCGGATTATAGAGGCTTTCATGCCTTTATAATAAAGCGCAGGCGCGGCAGCGGCCTTGTTATCAGAGGCGGTTGAAGAAAGCGCGCCAAAGCGCACAACACCCATAGGCCTTACGGACTATGGAAAATCAAAAAAGAGGAGAGATGGTTATGAGAAAAACAATATGTGCAATTGCAGCCGCAGCGCTGCTGGCCGGAAGCGTGGCAGGATGTTCAGGCAACAATGAGGCAAAGACCACACAAGCAGAGACAACTGCGGCAGGCCAGGAGGAGACAACCAAGGCAGCCGGCGGTGAGCAGGCCGAAACAGAGGCTGCTTCCGGAGAACTGAAGAAGATTGTTATCGGCGCAAGCCCGGCGCCTCATGCGGAGATTTTAAGAGCAGCCGCAGACGTTTTGGCGCAGAAGGGGTATGAGCTGGATATTAAGGAATATGTGGATTACATCCAGCCTAACCTGGCCCTGGAGTCAGGAGACTTAGATGCAAACTATTTCCAGCATCTTCCTTATCTGGAGTCCTTTAACGAGGAAAACGGAACCAAGCTGGTATCTGCGGCATCCATACACTATGAACCCTTTGGCATTTATGCAGGGAAGACGAAATCCCTGGAAGAGCTGGGCGACGGTGCGACGGTGGCAGTTCCCAATGATACCAGCAATGAGGCCAGGGCTCTTCTGCTTCTGGAGGCCCAGGGACTGATCAAGCTGAAAGACGGCGCAGGGCTGACAGCCACGAAGAATGACATTGTTGAGAATCCTAAGAATATTAAGCTGTACGAGGTGGAGGCAGCTCAGATTCCAAGATCCATCGAGGATGTGGATGTGGCGGTTATCAACGGAAACTATGCCATAGATGCAGGATTTAAGGTGTCTGACGCTTTGGCCGTAGAGGATTCCCAGTCCGTTGCCGCCACGACCTACGGCAATGTAATCGCAGTGCAGGAAGGCAAAGAAAACGACGAGGGCATTCAGGCGCTGATTGAGGCTTTGAAGAGTGACGAGGTTAAGGCTTTCATTGAGAGCACGTATGAGGGCGCAGTGGTTGCGCTGGATTGATAACAGACAGCAGGCAATGGAATAGGAAATTATAGGGCAAAGGGAATCTTTGGTTTACAGAAGATTCCCTTTGTTGTATGATGGAGAAAAGGGAATGGCTTTGCACGGCCGCAGGGAGGACGGACAGGCCATTTCTGCGGCTTTGGGGAACCGGAAAGAGGGGCACAAGAGGGAGAGGAACATATGGATGAACGATTAAAAGATAATCAGGCTGCGGAGACAGGCTGTCAGGGGATTCTGGATGAAGGCGGCAGAACCTGGGAGGACAGGCTGTCAGGCGGGAGGACAGAGCAGTACCAAACCCAGACGCCAAACGCAGCCCAGGGCTTAAATTCAGACCGGGGGACAAGCCTGGCCCAGGGAGGGAATCCGGTTCAGGGACAGAATGCAGGCTGGGTACAAAGTGCAGGCCAGGGGGCGAATGCAGGCTGGGGGCAGAATGCAGGCCAGGGGCCGAATGCAGGACGGGGACAGAGTGCAGATCAGGGTCAAAATGCAGGACGGGGTCAAAATGCAGATCAGAGTCCAAATGTAGCCTGGGTACAGAGTGCAGGCCAGGGACAAAATGCAGGCTGGGGGCCGAACGCAGGTCAAGGGCCGAATACAGCCTGGGGACAGAACACAGGCCAGGGACAAAATACAGCCTGGGGGCAGAATGCAGGCTGGGAGCAGAATGCAGGTGAAGGGCCGAATACAGCCTGGGGACAGAGTGCAGGCCAGGGACAGTATCCGGGAAGGTTTCAAGGCGGGGAACCAAATTGGTATCCGGCTATGGAGAACAGCGGAATGGTTCAGCCGGAACAGGAAAACCATATGGCGTTGGCATCCATGATAATGGGCATTCTGTCCATAATCTCTGCCTGCTGTTTTTCGGCATCCTTTATTCTGGGAGGATTGGCAGTGATGTTTGCAGCTCTTTCCAGGGTGGAGGAGAAGATGTCCAGAAAGGGAAAAACAGGGCTGATTACAGGCATTATAGGAATTGCGGCAGGACTTGTTTCTGTGGGCATATGGAGTCTTTAAATAAACAGGAGGGGTGCTGTCATGAAGACAAGCAGAAAGACATTAAAATACAGAGCCAGAAAGGCGCTGCTTGGCAGGTATCCTGCAGCAGTGGGGATGGTTTTGATAATAGGCATTGCAAGCGTGCTGCTTGCGGTGCTGGCGGAGATTACCATGATGATCTCCGTGATTGCTGCCCAGGGGGCCATGGGGACAAAGGGACTGATTGCCGCTGCTGCAGTGTCTCTGTTTTTCGGCATCCTGCTGCTGGCCATGTTTTACGGAACGCTGCTGCCCGGAATCATCAGATTCTACCTGAATCTGTGTCTGGGAAGAAAGGCGGGAGTGCTGGACATGCTGTGGGGAATCCAGTATTACGGCGGGAAATTTTTCGGCATCAGCCTGATAATCGGCCTGGCCCTGGGGGTTTTGGCTCTGCCCGTGTTTGTGCTTTCAGGGGCTGGGGCAGTAACCGGACAGTGGGAGTTTCCGGCAGCGTTTCTTTTGCTGTACGGCATATTTCTGGAGGCGGCCGGCATCTATGTAAGCCTGACTTACAGCTTGTTTTATCTGATTTTAGCCGATGAGCCGGAGAAAACCCTGACGCAGGCCCTGAGGGAAAGCAGGCAGCTGATGAAAGGGAACAGAGGGCGTCTGTTTATGCTGTCCTTAAGCTTCCTGGGGTGGATAGCCATAGCATGGATAACCATGGGATTAGGCTTTTTATGGCTGATACCCTACATGAGCTGTACCTATTGCTGCTTTTACCTGGACTTAAAAGAAAATGCCGGCAGCCGAAAATACTGGGCATAGGACAGGAAAAAAACCGCATAGATTTACATGAAAAGGCGGTAGGAGTTTGCGGTGCGGATTTCAGAATTAAAGCAGAAGGAAGTCATAAATGCGGAGGATTGCAAGCGGCTGGGTTTTGTAGGCGACGTGGATTTTGACATGAAGAACGGGTGCATGGTGGCCATCATCGTGCCTGGGCCGGGAAGTTTCTGCGGCTTTCTGGGCCGGGAGAAGGAATTTGTCATTCCGTTTAAGGATATCTGCCAGGTAGGGGATGACATTATCCTGGTAGATGTAAAGAAAAAGGACGTGGAAACATCCTGCAAGCTGTAAGGCTCATTCAGGTGGCGATGCCTCTTGTTACGGCTTTATGCAGGCTGGGGGAAGGCCATGCTCCGTCAGGATTCAGGTTTGTAAAACATTCCAAAAAGCCGCAAAAGACAGGCCATAGGTGATCGGAACTGCGGAGAAAAATGTAAGAAAAAAGTAAGAAAATTAAAATATTTTCTTGCGGATTTTCAGATAGTGGGGTAAAATGGAAAATACTGGAAGAGAATTTGCCAGGAAATAATCCGGGAGGTAATACCAATGAAATGTCCTTATTGTAATGAAGATGATACGAAAGTAATTGATTCCAGGCCTGCCGATGATAATTGTTCCATACGCAGGAGGCGGCAGTGCGAGAAATGCGGAAAGCGGTTTACCACTTATGAGAAGCTGGAAACCATGCCTCTTATGGTGATCAAAAAGGACAATTCCAGGGAAACGTTTGACCGTTCAAAGATTGAGTCCGGCGTGATCCGCTCCTGCCACAAAAGGCCGGTATCCACTCAGCAGATCGATTCCATGATTGACAATATTGAAAATCAGATCTTTAATATGGAGGAGCGGGAAGTGTCCACGGCCATTATCGGCGAACTGGTGATGGAGAGCCTGAAGGAATTAGACGAGGTGGCATATGTCAGGTTTGCGTCAGTGTACCGGGAATTTAAGGACGTGAACACGTTTATGGAAGAGCTGGGCAAATTATTGAAAAAGTAGGTAATGGTATGTTGAAGCGATTTTACCCCAGACACTATGTAAGTTCTGCATATATGATTCCATATGAAAAATTGTATGAGAAAGGCATCCGGGGCGTTATCTTTGACGTGGATAACACCCTGGTTCCCCATGACGCGCCTGCTGACGACAGGGCAAAAGCCCTGTTTGGCAGGTTTCATCACATGGGCATGGAAACCTGTCTTTTGTCCAACAACAGAGAACCCCGGGTGGCGGCGTTTGCAGAGGAAGTGGGGACCAAGTATATCTTTAAAGGGAACAAGCCTTCAAGGAAGGGCTATGTAAAAGCCATGAATTTAATGGGGACAACTACGGACAGCACGATTTTTGTGGGAGATCAGCTGTTTACGGACATCTGGGGAGCAAACCGGGCCGGGATAGAAAGCTATCTGACAAAGCCCATTGATCCCAGGGAGGAGATCCAGATCGTGCTGAAGCGGGTGCCGGAAAAGGCGGTTCTTTATTTCTATGGGAGGAAGCGGAGGAACAGATGAA
>CAMUJH010000043.1 GCA_947089145.1 uncultured Hungatella sp.
GGGTTGGATGGATGACAACGGAATGAGGAGCATTGGTATGGCAAAATATATATTTGTAACCGGCGGCGTGGTTTCTGGCTTGGGGAAGGGAATTACGGCTGCTTCTTTGGGAAGGCTTTTGAAAGCCAGGGGCCTTAAGGTGGCGGCGCAGAAGCTGGACCCTTACATTAATGTAGATCCGGGAACTATGAGCCCTTATCAGCATGGGGAAGTGTATGTGACTGAGGATGGGACGGAGACGGATCTGGATCTGGGGCACTATGAGCGGTTTATTGATGAGGATTTAAACAGGTATTCCAACCTGACTACGGGCAAGGTTTATTGGAATGTTTTGAATAAGGAAAGACGGGGGGAGTATCTGGGCTCTACGGTTCAGGTGATTCCCCATATTACCAATGAGATTAAGGAGTTCGTCTATGGCGTGGGCCTAAAAACCGGGGCGGACGTGGTGATCACGGAGATCGGAGGAACTATCGGGGATATTGAGTCTCAGCCGTTTATTGAAGCGGTGCGGCAGATTTCTCTGGAAGCAGGGAGGGAAAACAGCCTGTTTATCCATGTGACCCTGGTGCCTTTTTTGAAAGGGTCTGATGAGCATAAATCAAAGCCTACGCAGCATTCGGTAAAGGAGCTGCAGGGTATGGGGATCAATCCGGACATTATTATTCTGCGGTGCGACGAACCTTTGGAGGAAGGGATATTTAAGAAAATATCCCTGTTTTGCAATGTAAAGCCGGATTGCGTTATAGAGAACCTTACGATCCCCAATCTTTATGAGGCTCCGCTGATGCTGGAAAAGTCCGGATTTTCGTCAGTAGTGTGCCGGGAACTGGGCATAAAGGCTGCGGATCCGGATCTTGATGAGTGGACGGATATGGTGGAGCGCAGCAAAGCGTGTCAGGGGGAAGTGCATATCGGGCTTGTGGGGAAATACGTAGGGCTTCATGATGCCTACCTTTCAGTGGCCGAGGCCCTGCGCCATGGGGGATTTTGCCATGGGGTGGAGGTAAAGATCCACTGGATTGACTCGGAGGAGATTACCCAGGAAAACTGCAGACAGAAGCTTTTGGGGCTGGATGGCGTTCTGGTTCCCGGCGGATTTGGCAGCAGGGGCATTGAGGGGATGATTTTGGCGGTGAAAGAGGCAAGGGAAAGGAAATTGCCGTTTTTAGGAATCTGCCTGGGCATGCAGGTGGCGGTGATTGAGTATGCCAGAAATGCGGCAGGCATCCAGGAGGCCAATTCCGGGGAGTTTGATGAGCAGTGCAGGTGCAAGGTTATTGACTTTATGCCAGGACAGAGCGGCCACATTGACAAAGGCGGCACTTTGCGGCTGGGAGCCTGCCCCTGCGTCATAAAGGAGGGGACGGTTATGGAGCGGTGCTATGGAAAGCAGCTTATCAGTGAAAGGCATCGGCACAGGTATGAATTTAATAATGATTACAGAGAGCTTCTGACAGATAAGGGCCTCGTGTTAAGCGGGACTTCGCCGGATGGCAGGCTGGTGGAAACGGTAGAACTTTCTGACCGTCCGTTTTATGTGGGAGTGCAGTACCATCCTGAGTTTAAAAGCCGGCCAAACCATGCCCACCCTCTTTTTAGAGGGTTTATTCAGGCGGCTAAAGATTATTCCTGCGGAGGGACGTTATGAGTTTGGGTGAAGAATGCGGAGTGTTGGGCATAATCAGTCCCCGGACGGCTGATGTGGCGGAACTTGTTTATTACGGCCTGTATGCCCTGCAGCACAGAGGGCAGGAGAGCTGCGGCATTGTGGTAAATGATGATGGAGTGTTTTCTTCCTATAAGGATCTGGGACTGGTGGGGGAGGTGTTTTCCCAGGATATTCTATCCAGGCTTCCCAAGGGAACTATGGCCGTGGGGCATGTGCGCTATGGGACTACGGGAAGCACGAACCGGAACAACTGCCAGCCTATTGAGGTAAACCACCAAAAGGGGAAAATGGCTCTTGCCCATAACGGAAATCTAAGCAATGCCATAAAACTGCGCAATGCCCTAGAATTGGCAGGGGCTATTTTCCATACTACCAGTGATACAGAAACCATTGCCTACATAATTACCCAGGAGCGGTTAAAGGCTCCTTCTATTGAGGACGCTGTAAGCCAGGCCATGAACCGGCTGGAGGGCGCTTACTCTCTTGTTCTTATGTCTTCCCAAAAATTGATTTGTGCCAGAGATCCATATGGTTTCCGCCCTTTATGCTGCGGAAGAATGCCAGACGGAACCTGGGCGGTAGCCTCGGAAAGCTGCGGGTTAACAGCCATCGGGGCTTCTTTTGTGCGGGATATAGAGCCGGGGGAGATCCTGGTATTCGGGCCGGAGGGAGCGGTTTCCCGCAGGGAGCACTGCAAAACAAGGGAGAAAAAGCTGTGTGTGTTTGAGTATATTTACTTTGCAAGACCGGATTCTGTAATTGACGGAGTGTCGGTTCACAATGCCAGAATCCGTGCCGGCAGGATTTTGGCAAAAGCCCATCCCGCAGATGCAGATATTGTTGTGGGAGTGCCGGATTCCGGTCTGGATGCGGCTCTGGGATTTTCTTTGGAGTCAGGCATACCTTACGGCATGGGGCTCATAAAGAATAAATATATTGGCAGGACATTTATCTCGCCGGGACAAAGCGCCAGGCTGGATCAGGTAAGGATCAAGCTGGCGGCAATTGAGGAAAGCGTGCGGGGAAAACGGGTGGTTCTTATTGATGACTCTATTGTCAGAGGGACTACAAGCGGACGGATAGTGAGGCTGCTTCGGGAAGCGGGGGCAAAGGAAATCCATATGCGGATATCGTCGCCGCCATTTCTCCATCCGTGCTACTATGGGACAGATATTGACTCCAGAGAGCATTTGATCGCATGTCATCATACGGTTGAGGAAACGGCGGAAATTATCGGGGCGGACAGCCTGGGATATCTGCCGGCAGATGAGCTGGGAGCGCTGGCAGAAGGCCCGGGGTATTGCAGCGCATGTTTTGACGGAAGGTACCCTACAGCGGTTCCGGCAGATACCAGGAAGGACAGGTTTGAGAGGAAGCTGTCAGAGATACGGCAATGAACCAATGTCAGTTAGTTAAGGTTGCCGCAGGCCCGATGGGCTCCATCTCCTGTCAGGGTTCAGAATTGCTAAACATTGCTAACGATATTTTATGAGGAAAAGAGGGGTAGCCATGGCGGCGGAATTTAATAAGAAGATTATTTTGGAAGACGGGCAGGAGTATTATGGATATGGCTTTGGAGATGAAGGGGAGCGGATCTGCGAGATTGTGTTCAATACATCCATGGTGGGCTATCAGGAGATTCTTTCCGATCCTTCTTATACAGATCAGGCGGTAGTAATGACCTACCCGCTTATAGGCAATTACGGTATGGCAGATGATGATTATGAGACGGCACGGCCTTCTATGGGGGCATTGATTGTGCGGGAGTACAATGACAACCCCTGGAATTTCAGAAGCACGGCTTCCTTGGGCCAGGTGATGAAAAGGTATCATATTCCCGGGGTGCATGGCATTGACACGAGAAAGTTAAGCAGATCCATCCGGGATATGGGAAGCAGGAAGGCTTTTATCACAGATGCATCCACTTCCCTGTTAAAAGGGCTGAAGACATTGGAAGGCTATAGGATGCAGACAGACCAGGTTTCCAGAGTCAGCTGCAGAAAAATCCAGGTTTTCCCTGGAGAAGGGGAAAGGCATCATGTTGTGGCGATTGACTGCGGCATAAAGCAGGGGATTGTAAGGCATTTAAACAGGCGGGGGTGCAAAGTGACTGTAGTTCCCTGGAATATTTCTGCAAAGGATCTGGAACAGCTGAATCCGGAAGGCATTTTTATTTCCAACGGCCCGGGCGATCCGGAGAGCGTGCCGGAGACGGTGAAAACCGTAAAAGAAGTGCTGGGGCGGTATCCTGTTTTCGGCATCTGCCTGGGGCATCAGATTATTTCCCTTGCATATGGGGCAAGGACCTACAAGCTGAAGTTCGGCCATCGAGGCGGCAACCATCCGGTGAAGAACCTGGAAACGGGAAAAATAGAGATCACTTCCCAAAATCATTCCTTTGCTGTGGACATGGACAGCCTGGCGGGAACTGGGCTTGTGCCTACTCACCTAAACCTGCTGGACGGGACGGTTGAGGGTGTGAAATGCCGCAGGGACAGGGTGTTCAGCGTTCAGTACCACCCGGAAAGCGCACCTGGCCCCCAGGACAGCACGTATTTGTTTGAACAGTTTTTCAACATGATGGAGGAGGGAGATTATGCCTAAGAGAACGGACATACACAAAATACTTGTCATTGGCTCCGGCCCTATTGTTATCGGGCAGGCGGCGGAGTTTGACTATGCCGGCACCCAGGCCTGCCTGGCGCTGAAGGAAGAAGGGTATGAGGTGATTTTGTGCAATTCCAACCCGGCTACCATCATGACAGATACCTCTGTCGCAGATAAGGTATATATGGAGCCGCTGACGCTGGAATACATTGCCAAGATTGTGCGGTACGAGCGGCCGGATGCCATCCTTCCGGGCATCGGAGGCCAGACGGGGCTGAATCTTGCCGTGCAGCTGGAAAAAAAAGGAGTTTTAAGGGAGTGCCGGGCAGAGCTTCTGGGGACGAAAAGCAGCAGTATTGAGCGGGCGGAGGACCGGGAACTGTTTAAAGAGCTGTGTGAAAGCCTGGGGGAGCCGGTGCTGCCTTCTGAGATTGCCAATTCTGTGGAAGAGGCAGAGAGGATGGCAGAGAAAATCGGCTATCCGGTGGTTCTGCGCCCTGCGTTTACCTTGGGAGGAACCGGCGGAGGTTTTGCGGACAATGGGGAGGAACTGAGATCTCTGATGAAAAATGCCCTGTCATTATCCCCGGTTCACCAGGTTCTTATTGAGAAAAGCATAAAAGGATACAAGGAAATTGAGTACGAGGTAATGCGGGATAAAAACGGCACAGCTATTACTATCTGCAACATGGAAAATCTTGACCCTGTGGGAATTCATACGGGAGATTCCATCGTAGTATGCCCGTCCCAGACCCTGACAAACAAGGAGTATCAGATGCTCAGGGACAGCGCCTTAAAGATCATCCGTGCTTTGGAGATTGAAGGGGGATGCAATGTACAGTTTGCGCTGGATCCCGGATCGTTTCAGTATTATCTTATTGAAGTGAATCCCAGAGTTTCCCGATCTTCCGCCCTGGCATCCAAGGCCAGCGGCTATCCCATTGCCCGGGTTTCTGCTAAAATCGGAGTGGGAATGACCTTAGATGAAATCCGCATTGCCAATACGCCGGCAGCATTTGAGCCCGCCCTTGACTATGTGGTGACGAAGATGCCCAGATTTCCCTTTGACAAATTTTCTGATGCCAACAATTGCCTGGGCACTCAGATGAAGGCTACAGGCGAGGCCATGAGCGTGGGAAGAACCATGGAGGAAAGCCTTCTGAAAGCCATCCGCTCTCTGGAAACAGGCATGTTCCATCTGTATAGCCCTAAATTCAGACATATGGCTGAGGAAGAGCTTCTTTCCTATATAAAAGCAGGAACTGATGACCGCATCTATGCCATAGGACAGCTGCTGCGAATGGGATGCAGCGTGTCCGTGATTGGCAATGCCACAAAGATTGATCCGTTTTTTATCAACAAGCTGAAAAACATTGTAGATGGGGAAAAGGAATTGAAGGAAAAGCCAGGAGACAGAAGGCTTCTTCGCCATGGAAAGAAAATGGGATTCTCTGACAGAGAGATTGCCTGGCTATGGAACATGGCTGAGGAAGAGGTTTTTGCCATGAGAAGGCAGTGGGGGATTTTTCCGGTATACAAGATGATTGATACGTGTGCATCGGAATTTGACAGTTATGTCCCTTATTTCTACTCCACCTATGAGGAGGAAAACGAATCGGCGGTTTCTGACCGAAAGAAAATTGTGGTGCTGGGTTCCGGGCCTATCCGCATCGGCCAGGGAGTGGAGTTTGATTATTCCACGGTTCACGCGGTGAAGACGATTCGGCAGGCAGGGTACGAGGCCATTATTATAAATAATAACCCGGAAACTGTCTCCACAGACTACACATGTTCGGATAAGCTGTATTTTGAGCCTCTGTGTCCTGAGGACGTGCTTAATGTCATTGAACTGGAGCAGCCGGAAGGCGTGATTGCTACCTTAGGAGGCCAGACGGCAATTAACCTGGCAGATTCCTTAAGCAGCCGGGGTGTGAAAATCATCGGCACAGACTGCAAGGCCATTGAACGGGCGGAAAACAGAGACGCATTTGAGAAGCTGCTGGCGTCCCTGGGAATCGCGCAGCCGGAGGGACAGGCGGTTACAACCATCGAAGAGGGCGTCAGGGCTGCAGAAGATATCGGATATCCGGTTCTGGTGCGTCCAAGCTTTGTGCTGGGCGGAAGGGCTATGGAGATTGTGGCTAAGGAGGAACACCTGCGCCATTACCTGAAACATGCGGTTGAGGTAAGTGAGGATAAGCCGGTTCTGGTGGACAAATATATTCGGGGCCGGGAGGTGGAAGTGGATGCTGTCTGCGACGGAAGGCAGGTATTTGTTCCGGGCATTATGGAACTGGTAGAGAGAACCGGGATTCACTCCGGGGATTCCATCAGCGTGTACCCTTGCTTCAGCATCTCCAGCAGCGTAAAAAAGGTTATTTTGGATTATACCAGAAGGCTTGGACTTGGCATTGGCATTGTGGGGCTGTTTAATATCCAGTTTATCGTGGATAAGGAAGACCATGTATATATTATAGAAGTAAACCCCAGATCTTCAAGAACCGTACCCTTTTTGTCTAAGGCAACAGGGTATAGCCTTGCGGACATGGCTACTCTGGCAATGCTGGGAAAAAGCCTGAAAGAGCAGGGAATTGAGGAACTGTATCCAAAGGAAAAGGAACGGTATTACGTAAAAGTTCCGGCATTCTCATTTTCCAAACTTAACGGCATGGATGCCTATTTGTCGCCGGAGATGAAGTCTACAGGGGAAGCCATAGGGTACGATAAGAAACTGCACCGGGCCATGTATAAAGCTATGGTTGCTTCCGGAATCCGCCTGCAGAACTATGGTACGGTAATGGTAACCTTGGCGGATGAGGACAAGAAGGAGGCGCTGCCTTTAATCAGACGGTTCTATGAAATGGGATTTAATATCGAGGCTTCCGTGGGAACGGCTGATTTTCTCAAAGAGCGGGGCATCCGGACCAGGATTCGGAGGAAACCCAGCGAGGGGAGCCAGGAGATATTGGATTCTATCCGGGCAGGGTACGTCAGCTATGTGATCAATACCAGGGCGATCTTGTCAGGGGTGCATTATGAAGACGGGGTTGCTATTCGAAGGTGTGCAAGTCAGAACAATGTTACCATGCTTACTTCGCTGGATACGGTGAAGGTTCTGCTGGACGTGCTGGAGGAGGTGACGATTGGGATTTCCAGGATTGATGAAGAGTGAGCCGGGGCGGAGCGGAGATCGAAAAAGGAGAAAACCATTGACAACCAGCGCTAAAGAGAGTACCCTTTTATGGTATCTGGAAAATTCAAGTTAAAAGTTAACGTTGGAGAAAGAAGCGAAGAATTATGGAGCAGAAAAGGAAGTACTTGTTTACCAATCAGGACTTAATGCGCCTCATTGCCCCTCTGATCGTGGAACAGATTCTGGCGGTTACAGTGGGCATGGCAGATACCATGATGGTTTCCAGCGCCGGGGAGGCAGCTACATCCGGCGTATCTCTGGTAGACATGATCAATAATCTTATCATCAATGTCTTTGCCGCCGTTTCTACGGGAGGCGCAGTGGTGGCCTCCCAATATCTGGGGCATGAGGACAGGCAGAAGGCCAGAGAGTCGGCAAATCAGCTGGTGCTGATTACAGGAATCATCGCCATAGGGATTATGACCTTGTGTGTGGCATTCAGAAAAGGGCTTTTAGGCGGGCTGTATCAGGGAGTGGAGCCGGACGTTATGAGGAACGCCCTGATCTATCTGGTGCTGTCCGCACTGTCGTATCCGTTTTTGGCGGTTTATAATTCCTGTGCGGCCCTGTTCCGCTCCATGGGAAATTCGGAGATCTCCATGCAGGTGTCCATAATCATGAACGCTATTAATGTGGCAGGCAATGCCCTTTTTATTTTTGGCATGAAATGGGGCGTGGCAGGGGCGGCCCTTGCATCTCTGATCGCCCGAATGGTTGCCTGCGTGATCTTGTTTATCCGCCTGTGCGACAAAAAACTTACTATCTCCATAGGCCCCGGCATCTTCTCCTGGAACGGGGCCATGATCAAAAAAATCCTGCACATCGGCATTCCGGGCGGGGTGGAAAACAGCATTTTCCAGCTGGGACGAATTCTGGTAGTCAGCATTATCGCTACCTTCGGGACAACCCAGATTGCAGCCAATGCGGTGGCCAATAACCTGGACAGCATGGGAGTGCTGGCAGGACAGGCCATGAATCTTGCCATGATCACCATTGTAGGCAGGTGCGTTGGGGCAGGGGATTTTGGGCAGGCAGACTACTATGTGAAAAAGATGATGAAGCTTACTTACCTGATTAACGGAATCTGCTGCGGGATGGTTTTAGCAAGCCTTCCTTTGACTCTCGGGCTGTACGGGCTGTCAGAGGAGACGCTGCAGCTGGCAGCCGTCCTGGTTCTGATCCATGACGGCATGGGAATCCTTTTATGGCCTGCATCCTTTACCCTGCCCAATGTGCTGAGGGCGGCCAACGACGTAAAATTCCCCATGATAGTTTCCATTACCTCCATGATCGTGTTCCGCATCGGACTCAGCTATGTCATCGGCGTGGGCATGGGACTAGGAGCCGTGGGCGTATGGATCGCCATGGTCGCAGACTGGGTTGCCAGGGTAATCTGCTTTGCAGGGCGGTACAGGAGCGGAAAATGGAAGAATCTGGCAGTACTCTAGAAGGCGGATGCCCAGAGGAAAATTTTGTGAAACTTCCCTCTTGTATTTTTCAGATTATGGTATATAATACTAGATGTAGTGTCTACAGGACCATGAATAATACAAGATATGGAGTGCAAGGCTATGAACATCATAAAAAGAAGTGGTAAGGAAGTTTGCTTTGAGGCAGAGAAAATCCAGAGTGCGGTGGAGAAAGCCAACGGTACGGTTAAAGAGGAAGAGCATCTGACAAAGACCCAGATTGCAAAAATCGTTCAGGCAGTGACTGCAAAATGCCGGGAGCTAAACAGGGCGGCAGGCGTGGAAGAGATCCAGGACATGGTGGAAGAAGAGATCATGCGCCATGATGCATACAAAGTCGCCAACCATTATATCACATACCGATATAAAAGGCAACTGGTCCGCAAAGCCAACAGCACGGATCAGCAGATCCTAAGTCTGATCGAGTGTAGCAATGAGGAAGTGCTCCAGGAGAATTCCAACAAGAATCCGGTGGTTAACAGTGTCCAGAGGGATTATATGGCAGGTGCGGTCAGCAAGGACATTACCAACCGGCTTCTGCTTCCCCAGGAAGTGGTTCAGGCCCATGAGGAGGGGATCATCCATTTCCATGATGCGGATTACTTTGCCCAGCATATGCACAACTGCGATCTGGTTAATCTGGATGATATGCTGCAGAACGGGACAGTCATAAGCGACACGCTGATTGAAAAACCTCACAGCTTTTCCACGGCCTGCAACATCGCTACCCAGATTATTGCCCAGGTGGCATCCTCCCAATACGGGGGCCAGAGCATTTCCCTTACCCATCTGGCGCCCTTTGTGGATGTGAGCCGGCAGAAGATCGTGCTGGAAGTGCGGGACGAACTTAGGGAACTGGGATGTGAAGGCACCAAGGAACAGATGGAAGCTATTGTGGAGAAGCGGCTTAAGGACGAGGTGAAAAAGGGAATCCAGACCATTCAGTATCAGGTCATTACCCTGATGACCACCAACGGCCAGGCACCTTTCCTGACGGTGTTCATGTACCTTAACGAGGCAGGCGGCAACCACAGGCTGAAACATGATCTGGCCATGATCATCGAGGAGACTCTGCTCCAGAGGATACAGGGAGTAAAGAACGAGAAGGGACAGTGGATCACCCCTGCGTTTCCGAAACTTATTTACGTGCTGGAGGAGGACAATATCCGCCCGGGGAGCCCATACTACTACCTGACGGAGCTGGCGGCCAGATGCACGTCCAAGCGGATGGTACCGGATTACATTTCCGAAAAGATCATGATGCAGAACAAGGTGGACAAAAACGGCCAGGGACACTGCTACACCTGTATGGGCTGCCGCAGCTTTCTCACTCCATATGTGGACCCGGAGACGGGAAAAGGCAAGTATTACGGCAGGTTTAACCAGGGCGTGGTGACCATCAGCCTTCCTGACGTAGCTTTGTCTTCCGGAAAAGACATGGAAAAATTCTGGGAGATCCTGGATGAGCGGCTGGAGCTGTGCTACAGGGCGCTTATGTGCCGCCACAAACGGCTGAAGGGGACATTGTCCGACGTGGCGCCTATACTTTGGCAGAACGGCGCATTGGCCAGGCTGAAAAAAGGAGAAACTATAGACAAGCTTTTGTACGGCGGTTATTCTACCATTTCCCTGGGATATGCAGGGCTGTATGAGTGCGTATACTATATGACAGGGAAGTCTCACACCAACCCGGAAGCCATGCCCTTTGCCCTTGAAGTGATGCAGAAGCTTAATGACGCATGCAAAAGGTGGAAGGAGAAAGAAAACATTGATTTTTCCCTTTACGGAACGCCTTTGGAGTCTACCACCTATAAATTTGCAAAATGCCTTCAGAAGAGATTCGGCATCATAGAGGGAGTAACCGATAAAAATTATATTACCAACAGTTATCACATCCATGTGACAGAGGAGATCAATGCATTTGATAAACTGTCCATAGAGGCGAAATTCCAGGCATTGTCTCCAGGCGGCGCCATCAGCTATGTGGAGGTGCCTGATATGCAGGGCAATATTCCGGCAGTCATGGCGCTTTTAAACCATATTTATGAGAACATCATGTATGCGGAGCTGAATACGAAAAGCGATTACTGCCAGGTATGCGGCTTTGACGGGGAGATCCGCATCGTGGAAGATGAACACGGAAAACTGGTTTGGGAGTGCCCCCAGTGCGGCAACCGGGATCAAGACAAGATGAATGTGGCCAGAAGGACCTGCGGCTACATAGGAACCCAATTCTGGAATCAGGGCAGAACCCAGGAGATCAAGGATCGGGTGCTGCATCTGTAACATGACATTTCCATGCCTCTATTTACAGCATCTGCATAACGGACATGGGGAATCGGCGTAAAGGAGCAGGACCATGTATTACAGCAATATTAAGAAATGGGATATTGCCGATGGTGCAGGGGTGCGGGTGACTTTGTTTGTTTCCGGCTGCACCAACTGCTGCCCAGGCTGTTTTCAGCCGGAAACCTGGGACTTTCGCTACGGGCAGCCGTTTACGGAAGAAACCCAGGAGGAGATTTTTAAAGCAATGGAGCCGGAATTTATCCAGGGACTGACCCTTTTGGGGGGAGAGCCTATGGAGCTGGAGAACCAGGCGGTTTTGTCCGGGCTGCTGAGGGAAGTGAAAGAGCGGTTTCCGCAAAAGGATATTTGGTGCTATACGGGATTTACTTACGAGCAGGATCTGTGTCCGGGGGGCAGGCGTTACTGCAGCGTTACTGAGGATATCTTAAAGCGGCTGGACATTCTGGTGGACGGAAGGTTCGTCCAGGAGAAAAAGAACCTGATGCTTAGGTTCAGAGGGTCGGAAAACCAGAGGATTATTGATATGCCGGCAACTCTTTTGCAGGGACAGGTAGTATTGTCACATTGGAATGACTGAATATTTACATTTGCAGGGAATGTCCGGCAGGGCGCAGTAAGGCGCTTTTTGCCAGACATTCCCTTATATTTTAGGCGAAAATACCGATATATATAATGTATTTACGGATTGCAGAATTCTGTCTTTACAGGCAGACAACCGCAAGAATATTAAGGTATGAGCTCATACCGGAAAGGAGACAAATTATGTCAGCAATTGGCGGAATTTCATCAAATTACTACAGCACTTACAACAACTATAGTTACAACGGTTACAGCGGCGACGGAGTAAACACATGGAAGGACAATGCCACTCAGGCAGCGGATAAGCTGAAAGAGACGCTTGGGATTGAGAGCACTGATAAGACCAGCAGTACAAGCAGCAAGACCAACAGCGCCACTACAGCCGGAAGCGCCAGCGCATTTCTTATGGGGTATCAGACGGCGTTGGAAGATCTGGAGTCTGTGTCCAACAGCTTAAAGCTGGACAGCAAGAACAATGTTTTTTCAAAATTGGACTCTGCCTGGAATGACGTGGTCAATGGAAAGGGAACAAAGGACGGACTTGAGAAAGCCCTGAACAATGTTGTTTCCGCAGTTAAGGATTTTGCGGATCAGTACAATTATACGGTATCCTATTTAAAGAAGAACACTGACCATGGCTCAGGCGTATCCAGCCAGCTGGAGAACCTTGAAAGAGGCCTTCCCACGGAAAAAGCTTTAAAGACTCTGGGCATGAGCCTTGACAAGAACGGCAATCTGCAGGTAGACGAGAATAAGCTGAAAGAGGCCCTGGTAAGGGGCGCAGGCGCATATGTTGACCAGGAAGGCAAGCTGCAGAACGGCATAACCTTTGACAAGTCAGGAAATATGCAGATTGACTCTAACGGCAGCCTGAAGGCGGACGACAGCGGCAAATTGACGTACACAGGTACAAAAGACGCTTTAACCCAGGGGTCTGACTTTGTGAAGGAAACCATAGGCGGGCAGTACGGCATGGCTGACCGCATCGGCAGAAAGGCAACATCCACTCTGGATTCTTCGGTTGACAAGATCCTGGGAAGCGATGCCCCTGAGGCGGAATCCATTAAAGAGGCGTCCAAGAGTACTGCTTCTACTTATGGATCAGCCAAAAAGCAGTCTCAGATGTCTGATTCCTTCCTGCAGTTCGCCAGCTTTGCCAGAAGCGGCGCTTACAATCTGAGCAACTACTATGCAGTATCCATGCTGAATATGCTTGTGTAAAAAAGGGATATCTGGCTATTGTTTTTATGCAGCGCATACAATGGGGCACGGCTTTTGCCGTGCCCCTTTTTGCTGTGCCTCCATTTGGGAAACAGAGAACGAATGTTCGAAAAAGTGTTGCATAAAAATTATTTTGTGGTACAATGAAAGGGAACATATGTTTGACAAGGGGATAATGAGATGCTGATTCAGGAGCAGATGAGTTTAGAAGAAAAACTGGCAGTGCTGTCAGATGCGGCAAAGTATGACGTATCCTGCACATCCAGCGGCGTTGACAGAAAGGGAAAAAAGGGGATGCTGGGCAATGCGGTGTCCGCAGGACTCTGCCACAGCTTTGCGGCGGACGGAAGATGCATCTCCCTTTTGAAAATTTTGTTTACCAATCAATGTATTTATGACTGCCGCTACTGCATTAACCGCCGGTCCAATGACGTGGTGCGCACAGCGTTTACGCCGGACGAAGTATGTACCCTCACCATGGAATTCTACAGGCGGAATTATATAGAGGGACTGTTTTTAAGCTCCGGGATTCTCCATAGCCCGGATTATACCATGGATTTGATTTATCAGGCCCTTCAAAAGCTTCGGGGGCAGTACCGGTTTAACGGCTATATCCATGTAAAAGCGATTCCTGGGGCAGACCCGGTGATTATTGAACATGTGGGGCTTCTGGCGGACCGTATGAGCGTTAACCTGGAACTTCCCACGGCCCAGGGTTTAAAAAGCCTGGCCCCGTCCAAGTCCCGCAGCAGGATTCTTGCTCCCATGAGACAGATCCAGCGGGGGATCAGTACTCAGAGGACTGAGATAATCCCGTATAAGAGAGGGCAAAGGTTTGTGCCGGCGGGGCAGAGCACCCAGATGATCGTGGGAGCTACCCCGGAGAATGATTATCAGATGATCAAGGTGGCCGAGGCACTGTATCGCAATTATGACTTAAAGAGAGTGTTTTATTCTGCTTTTGTCAGGGTTAATGACGACAGCAGCCTTCCGGCCCTGCCAGGAGGGCCTCCTCTGCTGCGGGAACACAGATTGTATCAGGCGGACTGGCTCATGCGGTTTTACGGTTTTGGGGCGGACGAGCTGCTGACGGAGAAACAGCCCCACTTCAATGTGCTTTTGGACCCAAAGTGCGACTGGGCGCTGCGCCACATGGAGATGTTTCCCGTGGAGATAAACAGGGCGGATTACAGCACGATCCTTCGCGTGCCGGGAATAGGCGTTAAATCGGCAAAGCGGATTATAGCTGCCAGGAAAGGCGCGGTTTTAGACTTTACAGATTTGAAGAAGATGGGGGTAGTTTTGAAACGTGCCGTGTATTTTATCACCTGCCGGGGACGGATGATGTATTCCATGAAGATGGATCAAAGCTTTATCACCAGCCAGCTGGTGGGTGAGGAACATAAGAAGGTGTGGGATATAGGCAGCAGCGACTGTTACAGGCAGATATCCATGTTTGATGACGGGTGGCTGGCACCGCCGCCTACAGCACAGGACGTGCGGACAGCGGTATTTGGGCAGATGTAAAACCTGTCGGCTTAAGGCGGGACGTAAGGAAGAGCCTTGGAAAAATGTCATGGATTAAGTTTGCCGGAATCCTGAAGAAAATCATCGGCGAGAACAGATAAAGAACAGAAGCAGGAGCATATATGTTTGGGGAAAGAAGGGAGGCAGTGATGACGATATTTCAGTGCAGAGACAGCCTGGAGGGAATTCTGTGCGGTGTATATGACGCCTGGATGAGCAGGCTGGGCCATGAAAATGCAGCTTTGGAATTGGAGAATACAGGTAACCTTAAAATGTTTGCCCAGTACCGGAACGTGGAGGAAAGCCAGGAAAAGGCGGACAAAGTGATCGCTGCTATTTGCCGGAAAGCAGGCCGGCAGGCATATGAGATGGTATTCCGGGCCACCTTAAGCCAGGAGGAGGAGAAGGCGGACAGGATTTACCGGTTTCTCATCTATGCCTTAAACTGCGGGAGCAAAGTGGTGGATATGCTGCAGATACCTGCAGTGTACGAGATTTTCCGCATGAACCGCAATGTGGGCAATGAGGCTCATCTTTTAATCGAATTTGCCAGGTTTTCTGAGACAAAAGGCAAAGTGCTGGTGTGCATGGTAGGGCCGAAAAATGATGTGACCATTCTTATGGCTCCTCATTTTGCTGACAGACTGTCCGGCGAGAACTGGATCATTTATGATGAGGGCAGAAGAAAGGGGATCGTCCATAAAGCGGAGGAAGGGTGGATGGTGGTTCAGACTGGAGATGACAGATGGAGACAGCAGCTTTGTCAGGGGACAGACCAGGAAAAATTTGCTAACCTGTGGAAGACGTTTCACAACAGCATTGCCATAGAGGAAAGGAGAAACTATGTGTGCCAGAGGGGACATCTGCCTTTGCGGTTCAGACCGTATATGACTGAGTTCGGCTCACAAACAGCCGAATTATAAAAATATTCAGGCGAATCAGCCAGGGCATTGGCAGGCGGAATATTTTACAAAAAACGCTTGCCTTTTCTTTTTCCATACAGTATAGTTAATTTATCAGCAGTCTTCCATACGGAATCCCTATGATTCATCAACGCAGTATTTGCGTTTCAAGATGCACGTTTCTGTGCCATGATTCCATTTAAGAAAGATGTGAAAAAGGAAAAAGGAGGCAGCGTTTTTTGTGTTCAGTAAAGTAAATAGTATGGGCCTTCACGGACTGGAGGGGTATCCGGTGTCTGTGGAGGTGGACGTAGGTGATGGGCTTCCGGGAATTACCATGGTGGGGGCGTTGGCCTCGGAGGTCAGGGAGGCCCAGGATCGGGTGCGCATCGCACTTAAAAACTCAGGATACCAGTTCCGGCCCCGGAAAGTTACCATAAATTTATCCCCTGCAGATATCCGAAAGTGCGGAACAGGATTTGACTTTCCTATTGCCATGGGGATGCTGTGCGCCTATGGCATGGCGGACAGCAGAAAATTGGAGAATGCAGCGCTTATTGGGGAATTGGGGCTTAACGGAGAACTAAAGCCTGTAAGGGGGATTCTGTCTCTGGTTTTTCAGGCAAAGGTTCAGGGGTGCGACAAGTGCTTTCTGCCTTGTGAGAATGTTCGGGAGGGCCAGGCCATTGAAGGGATTCAGATAATCGGAATCGCCTCTTTAAAAGAGATGGGGACATTTTTGAAAAACCCGGATCTGTATATGCCAAAAGAGAGTATGGCGGAGCCGGATTTTGAATCAGAGGATGCCTACAATGTGGACTATGCAGAAGTACAGGGGCAGATCCTGATGAAGAGGGCGGTGGAGGTGGCAGTGGCTGGCTGCCATAATCTTTTGTTTATCGGTTCTGCGGGAACAGGAAAAAGTATGATTGCAGAGCGGATACCTACCATTATGCCTTCCTGCAGCCGCCAGGAACAGCTGGAAATATCAAAGGTTTACAGCATCTGCGGCCTTTTGCCGCAGAACGGAAAACTATTAAGCAGAAGGCCGTTTAGAAGCCCTCATCACTCGATTACAGGAGCAGCATTGATTGGAGGAGGAAGAAACCCTATGCCAGGAGAGCTTTCGCTGGCATCCGGAGGCGTGCTGTTTTTGGACGAGTTTCCTGAGTTTTCCAAGCGTGTAATTGAGATGATGCGCCAGCCATTGGAGAGCCGCAGAGTAGTCCTGTCAAGGGTCAGCGGAAAATATGAATTTCCGGCGGAATTTATGCTTGTTGCAGCCATGAATCCCTGTCCCTGCGGCTGCTATCCGGACAGAAACCGATGCCGCTGCACCAGGCAGCAGGTAAAAAATTATCTGGGGCAGATATCCAAACCGATTTTGGATCGAATTGATATTTGCGCTGAGGCGGTTCCTGTCAGTTTTGAGGAACTTCGCAGAAGCATTCCCCAGGAAACTTCTGCGGAGATTAAAAGGCGGGTGGAAAGAGCCAGAGAGATTCAAAGTATCCGGTTTGCAAAAACAGAAATTCACTATAACAGCCAGATGAAAGAAACGCATATCCGCAGATACTGCAGGCTGGAAAAAGGGGACGAACAGTTCTTTCAGAGAGTGTATGGGAATATGAATTTAAGTGCAAGGGCCTATACCAGAATTCTGAAAGTTGCCAGAACCATTGCGGATTTGGACGGACAGGAACAGATTGGCCATGAGCATTTATGTGAGTCTATTAGCTACCGGAGTCTGGAGGAAAAGTATTGGAACAGCTGACATTTGAAAATATGACTAAAAAGGGCCTGGAAGAGGAAAAAACTCCTATGGACCCGAGGCGGCTGGAAAGTGAAAGGCAGTATCTTTTCTGGCTGTCACAGGCTCCGGGTGTGGGTGCGGTAACTATAAGGCGTCTATGGGACAGATACCATTCTTTTAAAACAGTATATAATATGGAAGAAACAGCTTTAAAAGACCAGGGCTTTTTGAATGGAAACCAGGGGGAAGCCTTTGGACAATGGAAGAACCAGTTAAGCATATGCAGACAGCAGTATGCTAAGCTCAAGGAAAAAGGCATGGAGCTTGTCACATTTCTAGACACAAAATATCCCGGACGTCTGAAACCGCTGTACGGAAGCCCGGCGGTCTTATATAAGAGAGGAAGATTTCCAGATGAGAACCGTCCCACGGCAGCAATTATAGGAGCCAGAGACTGCAGCCATTATGGAAGAGAGACTGCGGAAGCTTTGGGATATGCCCTGGCAAAGGCAGGTGTTCAGGTAGTCAGCGGCATGGCTTTGGGAATTGACGGGGCGGGACATAGAGGATGTCTGAAAGGGGGAGGAGATACCTATGGGGTTTTGGGCTGCGGCGTTGATATCTGCTATCCCAGAAGCCATTTTTCCCTGTATATGGATATATCAGATGGAGGAGGGCTGATTTCCGAGTGCAGCCCGGGCCAGGCTCCCAGAGCATCAAATTTTCCCATGCGCAACCGGATTATAAGCGGCCTGTCCGACGCAATCATCGTGGTAGAGGCCAGGGAGAAAAGCGGTTCCCTGATTACCGTGGACTGCGGGCTGGAGCAGGGAAAGGAGATTTTTGCAGTGCCGGGGAGGACTACCGACTCCTTAAGCCGGGGCTGTAATCACCTGATTCACCAGGGAGCCGGCATAGTCACATGCCCTGATGACGTCCTGGATTTTTTTCAGATTCCCAGGGCGAAAAAGTTAAGAGTTGATGAAAAAAATGAGAACGGACTTGCCAAGAATGAAAAAATGGTGTATAGTTGCTTAGATTTACAACCAAAGTTTATTGACAGGATTGTAGAAGAGAGCGGCCTGTCTCTGGGAGAGTGTCTGACACTTCTTCTGGAACTGCAGGTTGGGGGATACATTGTTCAGACAGCAGGCCACTATTATGCAAAAAAGTTGTAAAAAGGAGTCAACATGGCAAAGTATTTAGTAATTGTGGAGTCGCCGGCAAAAGTGAAGACCATTAAGAAATTTTTGGGAGCTAATTATGAGGTGGATGCATCAAACGGCCATGTCAGGGATCTGCCGAAAAGTCAATTGGGGATTGACACGGCTAATGACTATGAGCCAAAGTATATCACCATCAGGGGAAAAGGTGATATTCTGGCAAAACTCCGCAAGGAAGTGAAAAAAGCCGACGTGGTCTATCTGGCCACTGACCCTGACCGGGAGGGTGAAGCGATTTCATGGCATTTGATGAAAGCCTTGAAGCTGGATGAGGAAAGTGAGAAAAAGGATAAAAAAGTTTACAGGATCAGTTTTAACGAGATTACGAAAAATGCGGTAAAGGCATCTTTGAAAACTCCGAGAAAGCTGGATATGGATCTGGTGGACGCCCAGCAGACCAGGAGGATTCTGGACCGCATGGTGGGATACAGTATCAGCCCTCTTTTGTGGGAAAAGGTAAAAAGAGGGTTAAGTGCAGGACGGGTGCAGTCTGTAGCGCTGAGGATGATCTGCGACAGGGAGGAGGAGATCAATGCCTTTATCCCGGAAGAATACTGGAATTTGGAGGCTGATCTTTTTCAGGAGGGAAGCAAGAAACCTCTCACTGCAAAATTTTACGGAACTAAAGACAAAAAGATGGCGATCCATAAAAAGGAGGAGCTGGATCAGATCATAAAGGACCTTGATCAGGCTTCCTATATTGTCAGCGAGGTGAAAAACGGGGAGAGAATTAAGAGAGCCCCGCTGCCGTTTACTACCAGCACCCTGCAGCAGGAGGCTTCCAAGACTTTAAACTTTTCCACTCAGAAAACCATGCGTCTTGCCCAGCAGCTGTATGAAGGCGTTGAGATTAAGGGAAGCGGAACCGTGGGCCTGATCACTTACCTGCGTACGGATTCCACCAGAGTGGCCGAGGAGGCGGACGCAGCCGCCAGAACGTACATTGAGGCTAATTACGGAGACGCCTATGCAGCCCAGGGCGATAATACCAAGAAAAGCAGCGGCAAGATCCAGGATGCCCATGAGGCCATCCGCCCTACGGACATTACCCTTACGCCGGTAAAGGTAAAGGACTCCCTTCAGAGGGATCTGTTCCGCCTTTATCAGCTGATTTGGAAGCGGTTTGCAGCCAGCCGGATGGCGCCTGCCAGATATGAAACAGTTTCCGTCAAGGTGAAGGCAGAAGCGCCTGGGAAAACGGGGATGGAGCTGCAGGAGACGGAAACAGACGCCTATGAATTTACGCTGTCTGCGTCAAAGCTGATCTTCGACGGATTTATGTCCGTATATGTCCAGGATGAGGAGAAGGAAGAGTCTAATGCCCTCCTTGGAAAGCTGGAAAAGGGCATGAGCCTTCGCCTGGATCAGCTGCACAGCAGCCAGCATTTTACTCAGCCTCCTGCCCACTATACGGAAGCTTCCCTGGTGAAAGCCCTGGAGGAGCAGGGGATCGGCCGTCCCAGCACCTATGCCCCTACCATAACCACGATTATAGCCAGAAGATATGTGGCTAAAGAGAATAAAAATTTGTATGTGACAGAGCTGGGAGAAGTGGTGAACCGGATTATGAAGGACAATTTCCCCAGCATCGTGGATCTGCAGTTTACGGCCAACATGGAGTATCTATTAGACCGGGTGGGGGACGGAACTGTAGAGTGGAAGACCGTAGTAAGAAATTTTTATCCTGATTTAGACGAGGCGGTAAAGAAAGCAGAGAAGGAACTGGAGACGTATACCATTGCTGACGAGGTTTCCGAGGAAGTCTGTGACCTGTGCGGCAGGAACATGGTGATCAAATACGGCCCTCATGGGAAGTTTCTGGCCTGTCCCGGATTTCCGGACTGCAAAAATACGAAGCCTTATTATGAGAAAACAGGAGTCCCCTGTCCAAAGTGCGGCAAGGAAATTGTTATTAAGAAGACGAAAAAAGGCAGAAGGTATTACGGATGCGAGAACAATCCCGAATGTGATTTTATGTCATGGCAGAAGCCGTCAAAACAGTCATGCCCGGAATGCGGAAGCTACATGGTAGAGAAAGGGCAGAAGCTTTTATGCAGCAATGAGCAATGCGGATATTCGGTTAAGATGAAGAAGGAAAAGGAAGACGGAAAATAAAGATAAAGCTTGAAAAATAATTTGAAAATTTCCGATAAGTGTTGTTATTTTCCGATATATATGATACAATTTTCCTATTACTAAAGGTTTTGAGCTCTTTTTTGCGGGCAAGAAGGAGGATTGTAAAAATGAGTGTTCAGTTGTTGGATAAAACGAGAAAAATTGGAAAATTACTGCACAATAATAATTCCAATAAAGTAGTATTTAACGATATCTGTCAGGTATTGAGCGAGATCCTGGATTCCAATATCCTGGTTATCAGCAAGAAAGGGAAAGTTCTCGGAATCAGCGCCTGGCCCGGGGTGGATGAGATCGAGGAACTGATTGACGATCAGCTGGGAGGCTTTGTGGATAAGATGCTTAATGAGCGGCTTTTAAGTATTCTGTCGACGAAGGAGAATGTGAATCTGGCTACCTTGGGGTTTGCGGAGGAGAACGTAAAAAAATACCAGGCCATCATTACCCCCATTGATATTGCGGGGGAGAGGCTGGGAACCTTGTTTATCTATAAGATGGACAGTCAGTATGACATTGACGATATTATTTTAAGCGAGTACGGCACTACCGTGGTGGGGCTGGAGATGATGCGCTCAGTTAATGAGGAGAGTGCGGAGGAGAGCAGGAAGATTCAGATCGTGAAGTCTGCCATCAGCACGCTGTCATTTTCCGAGCTGGAGGCCATTACCCATATTTTTGAGGAATTGGATGGCAATGAGGGAATTCTGGTGGCAAGCAAGATTGCGGATCGGGTAGGCATCACGCGCTCCGTCATTGTAAATGCCCTTCGGAAGTTTGAGAGTGCCGGCGTAATTGAGTCACGTTCATCGGGCATGAAGGGAACCTACATTAAAGTGCTTAATGACGTAGTGTTTGATGAACTCAGGCAGCTGAAAAATTCCGGCCACGGCTGAAATCGGCAGCGGCGTGCACCTGCGGCTGGATTATTAAAAATGAATATATTGCGTCAGGAAGTATGGGAGTGTGATGCGGGGAGAGTTCGGGAAAGCGGGCTCTTCTTTTTATGGCAGAATTTTTCCTGCAATGGACGGAAATAGCTGGTTTGTCAACAATTTAACAAGAAAATCGAGTAAAATATCGCTGATTTTTGGTGAATTTCCAGAGATGTATCAATTTTTGTAATTGTAGAGTGACATAATTTATGGTATACTTGACAGGATGGCAGGAATGATTTTTAAACACATTCCAGTTGCCAAAGGTTATCGAAAATGTATAGAAAGAGGGTTAGAGAGATGGGATTGGCTACATTTAAAGGCGGCATTCATCCGTATGAGGGAAAAGAACTGTCCGAGAATCAGCCGATTGAAGTCCTGATGCCGAAGGGGGAACTGGTATATCCGGTATCCCAGCATATCGGCGCACCTGCAAAGCCGCTGGTAAAAAAAGGCGACCAGGTTCTGGCGGGACAGAAGATCGCAGAGGCCGGCGGTTTTGTTTCTTCTCATGTCATCTGCTCCGTATCCGGCACGGTGAAAGCCGTAGAACCGCGGCGCATGGCAAACGGCAGCATGGTGAATTCGATTGTTGTGGAGAATGACGGGGAGTACAGGGCCATAGAAGGCATGGGAGCTGACCGGGAGTTATCGGCGCTGTCAAAGGAAGACATTCTCGGCATGGTGAAGGAGGCCGGTATCGTGGGACTTGGCGGAGCCGGATTCCCCACTCATGTAAAACTGGCGCCTAAGGAGCCGGCAAAGATTGATTATGTCATTGTCAACGGCGCAGAGTGCGAGCCATACTTAACCAGCGATTACCGGCTGATGCTTGAGGAGCCTGAGAAGATCATCGGGGGACTGAAGGTGATCCTGAAGCTGTTTGACAATGCAAAAGGCGTTATCGGCATTGAGAACAACAAACCGGAGGCCATTGCCAAACTGACAGAACTGGTGAAGAATGAGCCGAAAATTGAGGTGTGTCCTCTTAAGACCAAATACCCCCAGGGAGGCGAGCGCACCCTTATCTATGCAGTTACAGGCAGAAAGGTAAACTCTTCCATGCTTCCTGCAGATGTAGGCTGCATTGTGGACAATGTGGATACGGTGCTGTCAGTGTATATGGCAGTATGCAAAAGCACGCCGCTTCTCAGAAAGATTATAACGGTTACAGGGGATGCCATCGCCAATCCTAAAAATTTCAGCGTAAGGCTGGGAACCTGCTACCAGGAACTTATTGATGCGGCAGGCGGCTTTAAGACAGAGCCGGAGAAAGTGATTTCCGGCGGTCCCATGATGGGACAGGCTTTGTTTGACCTGACCATTCCTGTTTCCAAAACCTCTTCTGCCCTTACCTGCCTTTCCAAAGACCAGGTAGCGGAGATGGAGCCTACGGCCTGCATCCGCTGCGGAAGGTGCGTGTCCGTGTGTCCGGAATTTCTGGTTCCGCAGAAACTGATGAGGGCGGCAAAGCGTCATGACATTGACCTGTTCCAGAAATTAAACGGCATGGAGTGCGTAGAGTGCGGAAGCTGTTCCTGGGGATGTCCTGCCAGGCTGCAGCTTACCCAGGCATTTAAAGAGATGCGTGTGGCTGTAAGGGCCAGCGCCAGGAAAGCGTAGGAGGGGTGAAACATGAAAAAATTATTGAACGTATCATCATCACCTCATGCAAGGAGCAACGTGCTGACCCAGAACCTGATGTTTGACGTTGCCATTGCCATGGTTCCTGCGGCTGTGTATGGGGTATATCAGTTTGGACTTAAAGCGCTGTGCATCCTGCTGGTGACAATGGCAGGCAGCGTACTCAGCGAGTATGTATATGAAAGCCTTATGGGGAAACCTATTACCGTTATGGACGGCAGCGCCTTGGTAACAGGCATGATCCTGGGACTTAACATGCCTCCGGAGATTCCGCTGTGGATTCCGTTTTTAGGCAGTATTTTCGCTATTATCGTGGTAAAGCAGATTTACGGCGGGCTGGGCCAGAACTTTATGAACCCGGCGCTGGCTGCCCGGTGCTTCCTGCTGATTTCCTTTGCCAACCAGATGTCGGCCTTTAAGCTGGACGGCGTATCCGGCGCCACACCGCTTTCCGTGCTGAAAAACGGCGGCAGCGTGGACGTAGCAGCCATGTTTGTGGGAAAGATTCCCGGAACCATCGGCGAGGTTTCTGTCATTGCATTGCTTATAGGAGCCGCCTATCTTCTGTATAAAAAAGTGATTTCCATCAGGATTCCTGCAGCTTATATCATTACGCTTGCAGTGTTCGTGTTTATTTTCGGGGAGCATGACCTGGGCTATGTGATGGCTCATATCTGCGGCGGCGGCCTGATTTTCGGCGCTTTCTTTATGGCGACGGATTATGTGACCAGCCCCATTACTCCAAACGGGAGGATCGCATTCGGCGTTCTTTTGGGAATTCTTACAGGCCTGTTCCGTCTTTTCGGCGGCTCGGCGGAAGGCGTATCCTACGCAATTATTATCGGCAACCTTTTGGTTCCACTTATTGAGAAAGTGACCCTTCCGGCCGCATTCGGAAAGGAGGGCAAAAAAGCATGAGTAAAGGCGGATTTATGAAGGACGCTCTGATTTTGTTTGCCATTACCCTGGTTGCAGGGGCATGTCTGGGCGGTGCCTACGAGATTACAAAGGGGCCTATTGAGGCGGCTGAACTGGCGGCCAAAGAGGATGCGTTCCGCACTGTTCTGGCAGACGCAGGCTCTTTCCAGCTGGACGATTATTCTGCCGCATTGGAAAAAGCGAATAGCGATGCCCCTGGTTTGGGATTCGGCAATGTACAGGTGGATGAGTGCGCCACAGGCGTGGACGGTTCCGGCAGTCCCATGGGATATGTGGTAACAGCCACATCCAAGGACGGATACGGCGGCAACATTACGATTTCCGTGGGAATCACCACAGAGGGGCAGGTAAAGGGAATCGAGTTTTTGACCATCGGCGAGACAGCGGGCCTTGGCATGAATGCCACCACTCCGGAGTGGAAGGGCCAGTTTGCGGATAAGACCGTGGATGCTTTCAGCGTAACAAAATCCGGTGCATCGGCAGATAACGAGATCGACGCTATCAGCGGCGCCACTATCACATCAAACGCAGTTACTGGGGCGGTAAATACGGCGCTCTATTTTATAAATAACTGCGTGCAGCAGTAGGAGGTGGGAATCATGAATAAATGTATGGAACGTTTATATAACGGCATTATCAAAGAGAATCCGACCTTCGTACTGATGCTGGGCATGTGTCCGACTCTGGCTACTACGACAACAGCCATCAATGGTATGGGTATGGGTCTTACGACAACAGCCGTATTGATTTTTTCTAATCTTATTATTTCCTCTTTGCGGAAGATTATACCGGACAGAGTGCGTATTCCGGCTTATATTGTAATTGTAGCTTCGCTGGTTACCATTGTTCAGCTGCTTTTGCAGGCGTTTATCCCCAGCCTTAATGAATCCCTGGGTATTTTTATCCCCCTGATCGTGGTTAACTGCATCATCCTGGGACGGGCCGAGGCGTATGCGGCCAAGAACGGTCCGGTAGAGTCTGCATTTGACGGTATCGGCATGGGCTTGGGATTTACTCTGGGCCTGACCTGCATCGCTGTTTTCCGCGAACTTTTGGGTTCTGGCTCCGTGTTTGGGATCGAGATCATTCCGGAAGCGTACAATATCAGTATTTTCGGTCTTGCCCCCGGCGCCTTTTTCGTACTGGCCGGCCTGACTGCTCTGCAGAACAAATTTAAGATGCCTTCCGCCACCAATGGCGCAGGAGGGGAGTCTGTCCTTGCCTGCGGCGGAAACTGCAGCCGCTGCACCGGTTCTGCGTGTATGGCAAACCATGCTACATTGGAAACCAGAAGGCTTCAGGCCGAGGAGGATGCCCTGGCAGCCAAGAAGGCAGCGGTGGCCAGGAAGCAGGCGGAGCTTTCAGAAAAACTGGATAAGAAAGAAAATTAAGGAGGAGCGTAGAGAATGAAAGAACTGATTTTAGTAATTGTAGGCGCTGCTCTGGTAAACAACATTATCCTGAGTCAGTTCCAGGGCCTGTGCCCGTTCCTTGGAGTGTCCAAGAAGACGGACACGGCGGCAGGCATGGGAGCGGCGGTTATTTTCGTTATTACTCTGGCAAGCCTTGTAACCAGCATTATTTACAAGTGCGTGCTGGTGCCCCTTGACATTACCTATCTGCAGACCATTGCCTTTATTTTGGTGATTGCCGCCCTGGTTCAGTTTGTAGAAATGTTTCTGAAAAAGAGCATGCCTTCCTTGTACCAGGCGCTGGGGGTATTTCTTCCTCTGATTACTACCAACTGCGCAGTTCTGGGCGCGGCCCTGACCAATGTGCAGAAGGAATACAATATACTGTTCAGCGTGTTTAACGGCTTGGGAACAGCAATAGGATTTACCCTTGCCATTGTGCTTTTGGCAAGCATCCGTGAGAGTATTGAAGATAATGATATTCCTGTTAACTTTAAAGGCTCCCCAATCGTTCTGATCACTTCCGGTCTCATGGCGATTGCATTTATGGGATTTGCCGGGCTTATCTAAGGAAGAGGAGGTAGCGTAATATGATGGGTATGCTTTTGGCAGCCGGCGTCATCGGTGCTATCGGTATCATTATCGGTGTGCTGCTTGGAGTTGCCAGTGAGAAGTTTAAGGTTGAGGTTGATGAGAGAGAAATTCTGGTCCGCGCAGAGCTTCCGGGCAATAACTGCGGCGGCTGCGGATTCCCGGGCTGCGACGGTCTGGCCAACGCCATTGCCGCAGGAACGGCTCCTGTCAGCGGGTGTCCTGTAGGGGGCGCTGCGGTGGCTGATAAGATTGCGGCAATTATGGGCGTGGAAAGCGGCGGATCAGTTAAGAAGGTAGCTTTCGTAAAATGTAAAGGAACCTGCGATAAGACCAGAGTTCAGTACAATTACTTTGGCATGGACGACTGCCGCAAGGTATCCGTGGTTCCGGGCAGCGGGGAAAAGGCCTGCGCTTACGGGTGTATGGGGTACGGTTCCTGTGTGAAAGCCTGTGAATTTGACGCGATCCATATTGTTGACGGCGTGGCAGTGGTTGATAAAGAGAAATGTGTAGCCTGCGGGAAATGCGTGGCCACTTGTCCCAACCATTTGATTCAGCTGGTTCCCTATGATGCGAAACACTTGGTGCAGTGTTCTTCCCATGATAAGGGCAAGGATGTAAAGGCGAAATGTGATAATGGGTGTATCGGATGTACCTTGTGTACAAAGCAGTGTGAGTCTGATGCCATCCACATGGACAATAATGTGGCTGTCATTGATTATGAGAAGTGCACGAGCTGCGGAAAGTGCGCCCAGAAATGTCCTGCAAAGGTGATTTTGTAGAATAGGGATCGAGAATCTTAGATATTCTTTGAAGATGCAGCGGAAACTTTGTCATAGACATTGTTTCCGCTGTTTTATTATGTATTTTTAGCGGTTTAAAGTCTAGGAAAAGTTTTTAGAATTTATATTGTAATAATATGACTTAATATGATATAATAAAACACAGATACCATACGGTAAATCTGCTTATATTTCAGGCTGACGGCAAGCCGGTTATAAGGCGGATAAAAGGCAGTTTCAGAAAGGGGATGCGCCATGAAACTCATCCGACGAAGCCAGCTGGCTGGCATGAACATTCATTACCGATATTTTTCTCTGGAATATTTTCTGGAGTCCCAGGCTCGGGTCGGTTTTCAGACCATCGAGCTGTGGGCCGGTTCCCCTCACTTCTTTCTAAGTGATATGGAATACGATGACTGTGTCCGGCTAAAACGCATGCTGCGGGAGAGAGGGCTTACGGTCAAGGTGATCACGCCGGAAAACTGCAGCGTGCCATATCAGTTTGCAGCATCAGATCCTGAGCTTTACCGCAGAAGCTTTTCTTATTTTAAAAAAGGGCTGGAAGCGGGAGAGGAGTTGGGCTGCCAGATTATGGCTGTCCATTCCGGGCGGGGGAACCTAAACGAGGATCGTGAGGAAGCCTGGAAACGGGGCAGAGATATGCTGGCACGGCTGGCGGATTTTGCCAGGACAAAGGGGATCACCCTGGCCATGGAGTCTCTGCGTCCTCAGGAGACTAATCTGGCAGTGACCTTAAAGGACGTAAAGCGCATGTTTGACGAGATCAGCCATCCAAACTTTAAGACTATGATCGACACCTGCGCCATGGGAGTGTCTGGAGAAAACCCGGAACAGTGGTTTCAGGTTCTGGGAGCGGAAAATATTGTCCATATGCACTTTGTAGACGGGACGCCTTACGGACACTTAATCTGGGGAGACGGGAAGCATGACCTGGAGGCATGGCTGAAGACTCTGCACCGTCACCATTACCGAGGGCTGCTTAGTCAGGAGATTACCGCTCTTGAATACTGCTATGAACCGGCCCAATCGGATATGCGCAACTATGAGATGTTTGTACCGTTTATGGAATAGAGCTTTGCAAAAGCAGAATTGCAGCCAGGAGGGTTAATTCTATGATAAAGACCGTTATTTTTGATATGGATGGCCTGATGTTTGACACGGAACATCTTACCAGCAATGCCTGGATACAGATTGGCATCAGGCATGGGATACCCATTACCGAGCCTATAATGAACCGCATGAGAGGGCTTCCTTTAGACCAATGTATCCGCATCTTTAAGGAAGAACTGGGTGAAGCTTTTGATTACTGGGCTTTACGCAAGGAGAGGACAGAATATGTGGATCAGTGGATCAGGGAGCATGGGATGCCAATAAAGCCAGGGCTGGGGGAACTGCTTGGATGGCTGAAAGATCAGAAATATGGGATTGTTCTGGCGACATCCACATACCAGACATCTGCGGATCGCTTTCTTGACCTGGCAGGAGTCAGCGATTACTTTCAATACCGGGTCTATGGGGATATGGTGAAGCATGGCAAGCCTGCGCCGGATATTTTTCTTCTTGCGGCGCAGAAGGCCGGAACTCTGCCGCAGCAGTGCCTTGTGCTGGAGGATTCCTATGCCGGTGTGGAGGCAGGATGGAAAGCGGGCATGCAGGTGATCATGGTGCCGGATATGCTTCCTCCGACTCAGCAGGAATATGAACGGATATCCTTGTGTGCAGAAACGCTGCGGGATGTGATTCCCTTTTTGAAGGAAAATCAAAGAAACAGTTAAAAGTTCATATATTTGGAGGTCAAATCATGAGAAAAGCGAGAATTATTGCAATCGGAGACAATGTTGTGGACAAATACCTGTCCAGAGGGAAAATGTATCCAGGAGGCCAGTGCGTGAATACCTGCGTCTATTCTCAGATGAACGGAGGCACGCCTGCCTATTTGGGCAAGTTCGGAGATGATGCGGTGGCAAAGTACAATTGCATGGTTCTAGACAAGCTGGGAATTGATTACAGCCGCTCCCGCCATTTCCACGGGGAGAACGGGGCGGCTCAGGTAACTCTTCGCAATGGCGACCGGGTATTTCTGGGTTCGAACCGGGGCGGAGTGGCCAAAGAACACCCATATGGCTTTACAAAGGAAGACCTGGACTATATCAGCGGCTTTGACATTATTTATACTAATACGAACAGCTATATTCTGGATGACCTTCCTGTTTTGCATGAAACCCATGTGCCCATTGCCTTTGATCTCTCGACGGAGTGGAATACAGAATTGCTGGAAAAGGCATGTCCCTACATTCGGATCGCATTGCTTTCCTGTGCCCACCTAACAGATTCGGAGCGGCGGATAAAGATGGAGCAGGTGGCCAGGTACGGGGTAAGCCTGGTCATAGGGACCGTGGGGGAGGCCGGTTCCTATGCCTTGTATGAGGGAGATACCATGTATGTGGAAGCCTGCCGTGCAGAAAACGTAATGGATACTATGGGAGCCGGGGATTCCTATTTTTCCACCCTTCTCACAACTCTTTTGCAGGATGACGCCCCTCTTTTTGACGGCAGCCCCGCTGACATGCAGAAACGGCTGCTTCGGGCCATGAAACGGGGAGCGGAGTTTGCCGCAAAAGTATGCGGCCTGGAGGGGGCGTTTGGATATGGCACGCCTATTGCAGGTGAAATGCAGGAGCTGCCAGGTGATTGAGATCGGGGGGATGAAGATTCCGTATTTGGTAAAATTTACCAATTTATGTCTGTTTTGCTGTGGAATCCTTGCACAATTTCTGATTTAATGGTACTATTACATTATAAGACTATTAAAAATGACTAAATAGCCGGATTGTGAGGTAATTCATGGTTAAAAATTCGATTATTCCTTTGTATCAGCAGCTGTCGGATGAGATCAAGACCCAGATAAGCGAGGGGAAGCTAAAGGCCGGAGATCGTCTGATGACGGAGGCAGAATTCAGCCAGCAGTATGAGGTGAGCCGGATCACCGTGAGGAAGGCCATTGAATTGCTGGTGGATGAAGGGTATGTGATGCGCAGACAGGGAATTGGCACCTTTATAGCGGAAAAAAAATTGCGCCGCGTGGTAGACTCTGATAACCTGGTGCGCAGCTTTTCCGAAACCAGCCGGATGAGCGGCCAGGAGCCTTCTTCTGATTTGCTTTCTGTAGAGTGGATTACGCCGGATGCGTCTGTTCAGAATCATCTCCGCATAGGTGAAAATGAGAAAGCTTTAAAAATTGTCCGGCTGCGCAAGATTGACGGAGTGCCTGTAATGGTTGAAACCAACTACTATTCCCAGAAAATGGACTTCCTTTTGCAGTCGAATCTGACCGGTTCTACTTATGAGGTATTTCGCCAACACGGCCTGATCCCTTCTCATGCGGTGCGAAGCATTCAGATCTGCTTTGCTACTACAGAGGAAGCCCGGCTTCTGGGCGTGAAGGAGAACCAGCCCCTGCTGCTTCAGTCGGAAGAGACTACGGATCAAAACCATCAGGTTCTGCACTACAGCAAGGTGGTGGTAAATTCCCAGCGCTACGTACTGACAGTTATTACCTGACAGCGCGGCGCTCATTTATGCCATAAAGGATTCAAAACAAAAAACTGAGCACATGTATGAAGTCTGTCTGAATACATGTGCTCAGTTTTTTGCTTTGTCATCTGGAGGGAATCAGCAAAAACATTTATTTTGCTGCATATAGAAGAGATTTGCCAGTTCCTGCAGGCTAAGATGTGAAACTTTTTGATGAGAAGAGAAAACTTTGAAAAATTGATTGGTAAAAATCACAAATTTCTTAAAAAAATAGTTGCAATCCATATAACATCATGATACTATATGTAATAGGATGTTATAAGTTGTATCTATACAATTAAGAGAGCAAGCCTATTAAAAACTGAAAGGAGAGGTTACTTATGAAAAAGAACCTGAAGAAAACACTGAGTATAGGCCTGGCTGCAATAATGGCATTGAGTCTGGCTGCATGCGGCGGCAGTTCTCCGGATGCACCGGCAGCTACCGGGACAGGCGGGGGAAGCGGCAATGAAACCAAGGCAGAGGCAGGCGGCAAGGATGTAAAGGTCATTAAGCTGTTCCACCGTTTCCCGGACGATCCCTGCAACGCTTTTATTGAGAAAAAGATCGCCGAGTACGAAGCTTCCCACCCGGACATTAAGTTTGAGGTGACCAGCGCCCAGAATCAGCCTTACAAAGAGAAGATTAAGGTTGTAGTCGGATCAGACGAGTGCCCTGACATTTTCTTCAGCTTTTGCGGTGAGTTTTCCGAGCGCTTTATCCGTGAAGGCCTGCTGATGGATCTGACCCCGTATCTGGAGGCTGATCCTGAATGGAAGGCAAGCCTGATGGAGACGCAGATGAATGAGTACACCACTGCTGACGGCATGGTATACGGCATTCCTTTCCGTCTGGATGCCAAGGAATTTTTCTACAATGTGGATATGTTCAATGAACTGGGGCTGAAAGCTCCTGAGACATGGGATGACTTTATTAAGGTTCTGGACGCCATCCAGGCATCCGGCGTTGTGCCTATTGCTGAGGGCAACCAGGATAAGTGGCCGGGCGCGCATTACCTGGGCGCATTAAATGAGCAGTGCGTTCCTGACGACGTGAGAGCCAAAGACTATGATCCCAAAACCGGCGAATTTACCGATCCAGGTTATGTACAGGCTTTTGAATATTATCAGCAGCTGGTACCGTACATGAACATGGGGGTTAACGGTATGACTCATGATATGGCGCGCTTGGGCTTTACCAACGGACAGAATGCGATTTTGTTTGCGGAGCTGGTTGAGATCACCAATATTAAGCAGGAGAATCCGGACATGAACTGGGGAATGTTCAAGTTCCCAACCATCCCAGGGGCTAAGGGAAACCCCGATCTGGTATCAGGGGCTCCAGAAGGCTTTGCCGTTTCCTCCAAGACCGCTTATCCGGACGAATGCGTTGAGTTTTTAAAATGGTTTTTGGGCGCTGAAACCGGTGCGCAGCAGGCTGTTGAGGTTGGCTGGTTTAACGCTTCCCTGGGCGTGGATGAGGGGCTGACAGATCCGTCCCTGATCAGCGCTTATGAGGTAATTGCCAATGCCAAGAAGATGGATATCTGGTTTGACAATGCACTGTATTCCACTGTATGTGACGAGTATCTGACCCAGATTTCTGATATTACCAATGGCGACGTGACTCCGGCGGATGCCATGGCCAAGATCCAGAAGGTTGCCGCAGAGGCCCAGAGCCTGGCTCAGTAAACCTACTTAAATCTTCATTACGGAAACCGCGGCAGGGAGCAGGAGACTGCTCCCTGCCTTTAGAAAAAGCCGTTGGAGCCTGGTCCGGTTCCAGGCGGTCCACATTAAAAAGGTGGGTGTCATCATGAAAAAGAAAACAAATTTAGCCCCGTATTTATATATTATCCCTGGCCTGGTAATGGTATTGGGATTGGTTTACATCCCGGTCATTGTGAATCTGGTATACAGCTTTTTCCATCTGTCGTCCTATTCCTCTTCTATGAAGTTTGTGGCCTTTGATAATTACCGCAGGCTGTTTACCAGCGATACCTTCCCGATTATGATTCGGAATAACCTGTACTATTGCATCATTTCCCTGATCGTACAGGTAGGCTTCGGCACCTTGCTGGCCCTGCTTCTGGAAAGCAGGCTGGCCAGTGAACGGTTCAAAACCATTTGCCGGAACATTTATTTCATCCCGTCCCTGATATCTCTGACTGCGGTAGGGCTGATGTTTAACTTTATTTACAATCCGCAGCTTGGCATGCTGAACACCTTATTAAAAAATATTGGCTTGGCTGGCATGCAGCAGACCTGGCTGGGTGATAAAAAATTGGCGATCTTCTGTATCATTGCCATGAGCCAGTGGCAATTCACAGGCTATATTACCCTTTTGATGGTAGTGGCTTTCCAAAATGTGCCTCATGACTATGTGGAGGCTGCGATTATCGACGGCGCCGGCCCCGTTCGGCGCGCACTGAGCATCATCCTTCCCCTGGCTAAGGAGCAGCTTCTGGTCTGCACCATTATTACGGTGATCGGTGCATTTAAACTGTTTACCGAGGTATATTCCACTACAGTAGGCGGTCCTGGAAATGCTTCTCAGGTATTAGGCCTGTTCCTGTATCAGAACGCATTTCTACATGATGATATGGGTATGGCAGCGGCAACCGGTGTTCTGATCTTTGTTATCACTGTGACGGCGTCTATTTTCCAGTTAAAAGTCAGCCGTTCCGGTGAAGTGTAAGGAGGAATCCATATGAGTACTGAAAAATATATTCTGCGGGCCCGGATTCTAAAGGTTTTACTTCATATTTTCCTGCTGTTTCTGGTAGCGCTGATCCTCTTCCCGGTATGCTGGCTGGTTTTAAACTCTTTAAAAACCAATCAGGAGATGTTTTTAGACTCCATGGCTCTGCCGAAAAAATGGATGTTTGAAAACTATATAACTGCCTGGAATAAGGGCCTGGTTTCCTACTTTGTAAACTCCATTATAGTAGGCGCCCTTTCCATAGGAATTATTTTGGCTTTAAGTTCCATGCTGGCCTATGGCCTGACAAGGTTTCATCTGCCGGGCAGCGGATTCATCTTTATCCTGGTTCTGGGCGGCATGGCTCTGTCCGAGCAGGTTGCCCTGGTTCCGCTGTACAAGATCTTACAGGCGGTAAAACTGTACAATACCCGTGGGGCCCTGGTACTGCCGTATGTGGCTTTCAGGATTCCATTTACCATGTTCCTGATGCGTTCTTATTTTATCTCGATTCCCAGGGAACTGGAGGAGGCGGCTATTGTAGACGGCTGTAAAAGCTGGCAGCGCTTTACGAAGATTATTCTTCCCATCAGCAAACCGGTTCTGGCTTCCTGCGCCATTGTAAATCTGAACCATGTGTGGAATGAGTTTTTATTTGCCAATGTATTCCTGGAAAACAAGAAATTAATGACGATTCCTTTGGGCCTGATGACCTTCCAGGGAGATTTAAAGTCTGACTATGTGGTTATGCTGGCTGGGATTCTCATCTGCTCTCTGCCCATGGTTATTCTGTTTTTGTGCATGTCCAGGCAGTTTGTGCGGGGGCTGACCTCCGGAGCGGTGAAAGGGTAAGGAGTTTGAAGGGTTTTATAGTGATGCTTTAAGTCTGTTTTTTGGTACTGTCTGAAGTTCAAAAGATGAGGGCAGGGAAAAGGACGCTTCCCAAAAGTATTCTTTTAGAAGCGTCCTTTTTTCATATAATTGAGTGAGTAAATCGGCGAGTTTGGTCGTGGAGCCAGTCAGAGAGGGGA
>CAMUJH010000044.1 GCA_947089145.1 uncultured Hungatella sp.
TAAAGAAAAACGTTGAACGCGGACAGGCACATATCCAGTCCTCCTTTAACAACACGATCGTGACGTTAACGGATGCGCAGGGTAATGCTTTATCATGGGCAAGTGCCGGTGGTCTGGGATTTAGAGGTTCAAGGAAATCTACTCCATATGCAGCACAGATGGCTGCAGAGACTGCTGCCAAGGCAGCTATCGTACATGGGTTAAAATCTGTAGACGTTATGGTAAAGGGACCTGGCTCAGGACGTGAGGCAGCAATCCGTGCACTTTCTGCTTGCGGTATTGAAGTAACTAGTATTAAGGACGTGACACCGGTTCCACACAACGGATGCCGTCCGCCAAAACGTAGAAGAGTTTAATTTAGGAGGTACGAAAAGTGGCAGTTGATAGAGTTCCTGTTCTTAAAAGATGCAGATCACTTGGTTTAGATCCGGTTTATTTAGGAATAGATAAAAAGTCCAACAGAGAATTAAAAAGAGCCAACAGAAAGGTAAGCGAGTATGGCCTTCAGCTGAGAGAAAAACAGAAAGCCAAATTCATCTATGGCGTTCTGGAGAAGCCTTTCAGAAATTACTATGCAAAGGCTTCCAAGATGGAAGGCATGGTAGGCCAGAACCTGATGATCCTTTTGGAGAGGAGACTGGACAACGTAGTGTTCCGTATGGGATTCGGACGTACCAGAAGAGAAACACGGCAGATCGTAGACCATAAGCATATTCTGGTTAACGGAAAGTGCGTAAACATCCCGTCCTATCTGGTTAAGGCCGGAGATGTTATTGAGGTGAAGGAGAAGTGCAAAGCTTCTCAGAGATACAAAGACGTATTGGAAGTAACTGCAGGCAGAATGGTACCGGCATGGCTGGATGTTGACCAGGAGAATTTGCGCGGTACCGTGAAGGAAATGCCTACCAGAGACGAGATTGATGTTCCAGTTAACGAAATGCTTATCGTCGAGTTGTACTCCAAATAATCTTGTTATAGTTGGCTGCAGAGACAGTTTTCGGGCGTGTTTGAAAAATTCTTTCTGTCAAATAAAACGCAGAGAGCGGCGTGCTTTGGCAGAAAGGATTTGTCAAGCACGCTTTAGGCAAAGAATTTGCAGGAAGCCGCTTTCGTGGAAGCGCTTTGCATAGAGACTGCTTATAGTTATATTATAACGTTATGATTGTTATGATTGAGTAGAAAAGCCTCGACATATAGAACCAAAAAGGAGGGGCTATTAGTGTTCGATTTCGAAAAACCAAACATTGAAATTGCAGAAATCTCCGAAGATAAAAAATACGGAAAGTTTGTAGTAGAACCGCTTGAAAGGGGCTACGGCACCACCCTGGGCAACTCACTTCGCAGGATTATGCTTTCCTCTCTGCCGGGGGCCGCAGTCAGTCAGGTGAAAATCGACGGCGTTTTGCATGAATTCAGTTCCATTGCCGGAGTGAAGGAAGATGTAACTGAAATCATTATGAACATCAAAAGTTTAGCAATAAAGGACAACAGCGACAGCACGGAAGCCAAGACCGCCTATATTGAATTTGAGGGCGAAGGGGTTATTACGGCTGCTGATATACAGGCTGACCCTGAGATTGAGATTCTCAATCCGGAACAGGTAATTGCCACCTTAAGCGGAGGCGCAGACAGCAAGTTTTATATGGAACTGACCATTACCAAGGGCCGGGGCTATATAAGCGCTGACAAGAACAAGAAGGAAGATCTGCCTATCAGCATGATTGCAGTGGATTCCATCTATACCCCGGTGGAGCGGGTGAACATGTCGGTGGAGAATACCCGTGTGGGACAGGTTACCGACTATGACAAGCTGACACTGGACGTTTATACCAACGGCACGCTGGCTCCTGACGAGGCAGTAAGCTTGGCGGCAAAGGTCCTCAGCGAACATTTAAATTTATTCATTGATCTCTCTGAGAATGCCAGAACCGCAGAGATTATGGTGGAGAAAGAGGATAATGAGAAGGAAAAGGTTCTTGAGATGAATATAGACGAGCTGGAACTGTCCGTTCGTTCTTATAATTGTCTGAAAAGGGCCGGCATCAATACGGTGGAAGAGCTGTGCAACAGAACTTCCGAGGATATGATGAAAGTCCGCAACCTGGGGCGCAAATCTCTGGAAGAGGTTTTGGCAAAGCTGAAAGAGTTGGGACTGCAGCTGAACCCAAGCGACGAGTAGGGTTCATGAAAAACAGGATGCCTGTTTTCGTAAGTCCGATGATGCGGAAAACGGGTATGAAAAATAGAGGAAGCCGGGGTTTTTGTAAGCCCGATGATGCATATAAACCCTGCTCCAATATATGGAGGAAAGAATAATGGCAAGATATAGAAAACTTGGAAAGACTTCCAGTCAGAGAAAAGCGCTTCTGAGAAATCAGGTTACTGCTCTTCTGCATAAGGGAAAGATTGTTACGACAGAGGCAAGGGCCAAGGAAGTGCGTAAGATTGCCGAGGGCCTGATCGCTTTGGCGGTGAAAGAGAGAGATAACTACGAGACTGTAAAGGTAACGGCCAAGGTTGCCCGCAAGGACAAAGACGGCAAGCGAGTAAAAGAAGTAGTTAACGGAAAGAAAGTTACGGTTTATGATGAGGTTGAGAAGGAGATTAAGAAAGATAAACCTTCCAGACTTCATGCCAGAAGGCAGATGCTGAAAGTTCTCTATCCGGTAAAGGAGGTTCCTGCGGCAGGGGCAGGAAGAAAGAGAAATACGAAGATGGCAGATATTCCGGCTAAACTGTTTGACGAGATCGGACCTAAGTACGCAAACCGCAACGGCGGTTATACCAGGATTGTAAAGATTGGACAGCGTAAAGGTGACGGCGCAATGGAAGTACTGCTGGAACTGGTATAGTTCATAATTAAAGAAGGAAAAGGAATTTATGGGCCGGGAGAGCAATCTTCCGGCTTTTTCCATTTCCTGGATAAGAGGGGGAAGTTTCTTAAAAAGAACGCAAGGATATCGTAAGTTGACGATGGGGCATGCATTGCGTATAATAAAACCAGATAAGGAAATTGTCAGCAATTTAGGAAAATTGTTTGGTATGCAGATTACAGGGCGAAGCGCTTTTGGGAAAATTGACAAAAAGGAGAAAGCACCGGAAACCATGAGAATCTGAAACGGGAGGTTGAAGACTATGCGGAGCAAGACAGGTAGGATATTGGGAATATGGCTGGTGCTGTGCCTGGTAACGGCAGGAGGCTCACTGACGGCGTTTGGTGCGACTAAGACGGTTACTTCCATCTCCATTCGGGTGGGAACGGATACCCAGGCGGGGGAGATGCTGAATGAGAATATTGCCATCTATGCAAATACCACGGCCGTCCAGAACGGAACCTATGCGGCCACCAGCTCTGATAAGTATTATCTGCAGAATGCAGAGTGGATCAGCTCTACGAAAAAGGCCATGAACGTAGGGGAAGAGCCTCGGATGAAGCTTTATTTGGAAATCGAGGATGACAACTATGCGTTTCGGGGAACGTATTCTGCCGGGAATATCAGCGTGAAAGGCGGTACTTTTATGGCGGCCAGAAGAAGCTCCTCCGGAAAACTGGAGGTTACCGTAAGGCTTAACGGGATTAGGGGTTCCTACAATCCGCCTCTTGATGCCAGATGGCGGGAGGTGGGATACGGCAGGGCAGAGTGGACGGAAGAGAAGAATGAAGGCGGGACGTCAGGATATTATGATGTATACCTGATGCGGGGAAACTCTGTTGTAAAAAAGCTTGAGGATTACCAGGGAACCAGCTATAATTTCTATCCCTATATGACCCAGAAGGGAACATACAGCTATAAAGTCCGCACCGTGCCATACACAGAGGCTCAGAAAAAATACGGAAAGAAAAGCGCCTGGCTGAATTCTGACGAAGTTTATATTGATGAGGCCCATGTATCCGATGGGACAGGGCAAGTGGATGATAACGGCCTGACCACGGGAGGCGCGGCAGAAGTGGGCTGGGTACAGTCAAGCGGTACATGGTACTACCGTTATCCGGACGGATCTTACCAAAAAGATTCCTGGATGAAGCTGAATGACAAGTGGTACCTGTTTGACAAAGACGGAAGGATGCTTACGGGCTGGCAGACAAAAGACGGTCTTGGCTATTATCTGAAAGATGACGGGGAGATGTATAAAGGCTGGATTCGGTCAGGAGACAGCTGGTATTACTTAAACAGCGAGGCAGACGGCGTGGAGGGCGCCATGCATATCGGATGGCTGAATAATGATGGAAGGACTTACTGTCTCGGCCAAAGCGGGGCTATGCTGGAGGGCTGGAATCAGGTGGACGGCAATTGGCATTACTTTTACCCAGGTTCAGGCCATATGGCAGCCGATGTGATTATTGACACGTTTTATGTGGACGGCAATGGAATCTGGAAAAAATAGGTCTGTGGGCATACAGGCGCCATGCTTCTATAGAAAGGGGAAGCCTAAATGGAGCGTAAAAAAGGATTAAGTTGGAGGCAGCGTGTCATTTTGACACTGGTTATAGGTTTGGCTGCATGGAACGGTATTACGGTTATGGCAGCTACAAGGCTGGCGGAGACAGAGGAAGCTTACTGGGATAAGAGTGAGGTAGGCATCGGCCGGTGGAAAAAAGTGGATCGCGCCAATGAATACCGGGTGCGTTTGTATGAGAGCGATGATCGCTTTGTTACAAGCTTTAGCGTGAAAGGAACCAAGGCGGATTTTCGTGAATATATAAGAGATGGGTATGCATACCATTTTTCAGTGTGCGCAGTTCCAAAATCCGGTCAAAAGGCTTATATTTCAGGGGAATGGAAAGACTCCGAAGTTCTGGAAGCAGACGGCATAGGGGAGAACGAGGGCAGATGGAGGACTTACAGCCAGGGGAAAAAGTATCAGAGAAGCGATAAGTCTTATATTACAGGTCAGTGGGAAATGATTCAAAGCAAATGGTACTATTTTAATCAGGACGGCTATGTGCAGACTGGCTGGCAGCAGATCGATTCCAAATGGTACTATCTTGACAAGGACGGAATCATGCAGACCGGCTGGCTGGATTATCAGGGGAACTGGTACTTTCTTGACAGTGACGGAGCCAGAGCCGCAGGCTGGAAGGAAGTGAAGCCGGGAGAGTGGTATTATATGGATGGAGACGGAAAGATGCTGGCTAATACGGTGATTGATGGGTATCAGCTGGATGAGGCGGGGAGATGGATACCGTAGCGTAAACTTCAAAAGAGGTGAGGAAGGGGCTGTTGCAAAAGTGGTTTTCTAACCATCAGTGCAACAGTCCCTTTATGATTATTTTATTCTTGTATCGGCCAAAGGAGATTTACTATTTGATCACAGCTTTGGACTGCGGTATGATAGGCATAAACATGGATGTACAGGAGGTCTAAATTGTGCGGATAGGGATTTGTGACGGTGATGAGCAGGAGCTTGAACATCTTTTGGCATTGCTTAGGGAATATCAGTTAAGTCGGGGGACGAGTTTTGACTGCCGATCTTTTCATAACAGCACCGATTTTTTATGTGATATGAAAGGCGGGGAGTATGACCTTGTTCTGTTGGATGCGCATATGCCTGGAATCAGCGGGATACAGGCTGCGCAGGAACTGAGGGAGGCGGATAAAAATGTAAGAATCATTTTTATCGCTTCCTCGCCGGAGTTTGCCATGGAGAGCTATAGCGTGGGGGCGTACTACTATCTGCTTAAGCCTGCAGATGCCGGCATGCTTTTCCCGCTGCTGGATAAAGCGGCAGGCGAAGTGTTTGTGCAGGAAGAGCAGGGGATCGTGCTGAAGAATCGGGGTGGGGTCGTTAGGATAGGGTTTGCCGAAGTTGAATATGTGGAGGTCATCAATAAAACAGTTTCTTTTCATCTGGCAGACGGCGCAATCCGCGAGGTGACTGCTGCTTTGGCGGATTTTGAGGAAAGGTTTTTATCCAGACCGGAGTTTTTTAAAACACATCGATCATATCTTGTGAATTTAAATTATATTCAGTCCATTAACATAAATGGAATTATGACAAAAAACGGACACAGCATTCCAGTATCACGGCAGCGGCGCATTCAGGTCCAGGATGCATATATGCGGTTTATGCACCAGGCAGAGACAGTCATCATGACGCAGGATGTCCCGCCGACGGTATCCTCTGAAAGGCCAAAGCGCCCTCGCGGGCCGTGGCGTATTCTGCTGGTGGACGACGAACCGGCTGAACGCACGTTTTGGGCCGATATTCTGCGGTGCCATGGCTGCATGGTGCAGTTGGCTGGAAACGGCAGGGATGCGCTGAAGCTGGCGGAGAGTGAACCTTATGACTGCGTGCTGCTGGATGTAATGATTCCAGGCGAGGACGGCTTTGCCATCTGCGAAAAAATTCGCAAAGTGGTTCAGGCGCCGGTTGTTTTCCTAAGCTGCCTTACAGAATCAGACAAGCAGCTGAAAGGATTTGCGGCTGGAGGAATCGATTATATTACCAAAGATACTCCTGCTGCGCTTTTTTGGGCAAAGGTGGAAACCCGGATAAAGCTGGCAATGTCTGATCGCACCCAGATCCGATACGGACCGCTTTTAATGGATTTAACAGGGCACAAGTTAACCATGAATGGGAAGGAACTGCCTCTTACCGCTGCTGAATTTGATATCCTGTGGCAAATGTCGGAACATGCGGATCATGTTTTTACTCTGGAGGAGATTTTTGCCATGGCCTGGGGCAGCCAGCTTTGGGACGGGGGACAAATGGTGCAGATGCAGATGTCCCGGCTCCGAAGGAAACTGGAAAAAGCGTGGGCAGGACATCACTTTATTGAGACGGTCTGGGGACAGGGCTATCGTTTTGTTCCCATCAACAATTAGTTCCATGGGAAAGGAGGAGGTGTCTGTGGAACGGCAGAAAGCCTGGCAGCAGCCTTTGGCTGTTTTCGCTGCGTTTGTGCTCTTTTTTTCTTTGCTATTTTATGGAGATAACAAATATCAGGCGCCGCCTCCCTATGGAAAGTCTGGGGTGCTGGCCCTGAATGAGGATAATCTAAGACGAAATAACCCTGTTTTTCTAATAGACGGCTGGCTGCTGACGGATGGGCGTGCTGCGGACAAGCCTACCTATATTGGCGAATTTTCTAACCTTCAGCGGGGAGATCTGTCGGTTTGGCCTCACGGACGGGCACGTTATCAGCTGACTCTGCGCTATGACGGCACGCCTCAGATCGTGGCGGTGGATTTCCCGCAGCTGTCTTCATGGTATTCCATTTCCGCAGACGGGAAAGAGCTTGCCCAGGGCATAGGCAATGGGTGGATTACATTTTTACTGACATCAGGAGATCATGTTTTGACTGTGGAAACCACGTCAAAATCAGGATATTACAGCGGGATGTATTATCCGCCGATGCTGGGGACGGTTGAGATGCTTTTACGGATGCGCAGCATCAGAAGCTTTGCCTATGCCCTGGCATTTTTTCTGCCTCTGGTCCTGGCGCTGTTTACGATTTTTCTCTGGAGGTCAGGAGGCAGCCTAAGCCGTTGGTTTGGTATCCTGTGCTGCTGCTATGCACTCTATATATTTCGGTATTTTGTATTTCTTTTTTCAATGTCTGTGGTGCGGTACTGGTTTTTAGCAGAGAATCTGGCTCTGTACGGCCTGTGTTTCTGCATAGTGCAGCTTACCGCGCTGGCTTCTGGCGATTCCCGCGGCAAAGCGTGGCAATGGGTTCGGGGAGTACTGTCTGTGCTGCCAGTGCTGCTGATAACACTGTGCCTGATGATCCCAGTGCTGCCATGGGCGGTTTATGTCCACAGCAGGCTGACGGATAGCTACTATATAGTTACTTTTTTCTGCGCAGCTTTTTATGCCGTGAAGGGGATAAAGGGACAGAGCTGGGAGGGCAGGTATACTCTGACAGGATGCCTGGTGTTTGGCTGCAGCTTGCTGGCCAACCTGCTTTTCTCTAATTTATTTGAGCCCATCTGCTTTTTCTGGCAGTTTGAGTGGTGCGGCCTTTTCCTGGTTCTGCTGTTTGGCGCTATGATGATTTCCCGCAGCCGCCGTCTTCTGCAGGAAAACGATGCGCTTACCAATCATCTGGAGGAACAGGTAAGAAAGCGTACAGAGGAGATTAATGGACTTTTGAATGAGCGTAAAGCCTTCTTCTCGGATCTGGCCCATGATTTAAAGGCGCCGGTGTTTGCCACCCAGTCTTTTATAGAGGCTATCCGCAGAAGCGGAGTCGGTGTAGATACAGAATTACGGAGCTATCTTGACCAGGCAGAGGCCAAGCAGCAGGAAATGGCCCGGCGGCTTCAGGGACTGTCTACGATTCATGAGCTGGATAAAATTGAGGGGGAACGGGTTCGGATATCCGTTCAGGAGATGCTTTCGGAAATTTATGCGGCTTACCATGGGGAAGCCGAAGTGCAGGCAGTGTATTTTTTTGTGGAACCGCTGAGAGAAGAAGCGTTTTTAATGGCCCAGCCGGAAAAGATTAACATCCTTTTTGAAAACCTTATTTACAATGCGCTGAAAGCTACGCCTCGGGACGGGAACATCCACGTATCAGCCTGCATAGAGGACGGTAAAATACGCATTGTTGTGGCGGATACCGGCTGCGGCATTCCTAAAGAGGAACTGCCTTTTATTTTTAAACGATTTTATGTCGGGGCAAATAACAGAGGCAGCGGTACCGGATTGGGGCTTTATATTGTACATGGCATTGTGGCTGAACTGGGAGGTACTATTGACGTTTGTTCTGAGGCGGATATGGGTACGAAGTTTATTATGGAGTTTCCCCAGAGCGTTTAAAGGCTCTGGGGAAATGTCTGCCATGAAAAACAAATAAAGACGTGTAATCATTATTTTTTAAACAGAAGCCTGCGCAGTTTATCTGCGATTTTTTTTGCCCTTTGGACGTATGGGCTGCTTATGGCTAAACAGATGGCAGCCGCTGCTGCTATGGGAAGCAGGGGGCTGTATGTCCCTGCCTTGCTGTCAGAGGCATTTTTCTGGCCAGACATGGCTGAGGCGGCGGCCGGATGGGCTGCTACAGCAGGAGGCTCCGGTGATGCCTGGACTGCCTGACTGCCGTTTTCTGTCTCGGCAGCGGCGGCAGTTTCAGAGCTTGTTTCCTCAGGAGACGTATCTGCTGTGCCCTGGTTTTCCATGCGTGGCTGGGGGAGAGCCCTAAGTGTGCCTGCCGTAGATTCACGTTCCTGGCAGCCTTCGGTTTCCGGGCCGGAAGGTTCAGCGGCCTGTGACTCTGCTTTAGGAGTCTGAGAGAGCCTTGGAGCCTTAAACAAAGTGGAGTCTGTCCGAAATACGATTTCAAATCCGCCTGGAACAAAATCGTTTTCCCTATGGGGCTGGCTGCCCTGGTCGGGACCTCCTGAAATATTTGCGTTTGGATTGGAGGGCTTAGGCATATTAGGGGATTCAGGCGGGGGACTGCCTGTCTGCACGGCGGTTTCAGACGTATGGGCTTTGGACTCGCTTTCCCAATAAGCCTCAGTTTCCTGGCCGGATTCTTCCTCAGGATGAACCGGCTGGGACGTCTTTGGGGGATCAGAAAACGGGTCTTCCTGCTTGTCTGCGGGACTTAAGGCAGACTCCTGGGGCTGTGTTGGCAATTCTTCGGATTCGGCTTCTGAAGGTGCGGGAGAACCCTGGGAATCCGCAGGAAGATAAGGTCTTTGCCCTTCTTCTGTTCCGTCGCCTTTACTGCCGTTGCCGGCGTTGCCCTGGTTTCCTCCGGAGCCTTCCAGTTTTGGCAGCTGAAGCGGAATATCGTAAGTGCCGGGCCATGGGAGGATGAGCTGCCGGCCGTCGTAAACGCCGCCTTCAATTTTCAGGCCCACAAGGAAAGGGGCAGGAGTGCCTCCTGAGTTTTCAGCTTCCAGATAAGACCGATAAGGCTCCCAGTCACGGCTGATTACCAATGCGTGGCTGCTGGAGGCAGTTAAAGGCTGGGCATTGACTGCCCCCAGCAGTAAATGGGAAGGCACTTCTGACCATTTTGTATCGCCTGCGGAAAGTGAGTAGGCATGAATGGCTGCGGCGCCGGTTGGTTTCAGATCAAAGGCCATATGCAGCCCGGAGTTTTCGGCCATCAATGTTCCGGTGGGATTCTCATTTTCTGAGATTACATTTAAAACCAGCCGGACCTCCAGATTATCCTGGCTGATCCTCGTAGGCTTATCCAATACAAAAATGCCCATTGGCGTATTCAGGACAGTATCCGCAGGGATTATCATCTCTTCGGCGGCATCAAGGATTGTCACACTATCACCGGCGGTAAGCCGGGGAAGGGTCACAGGCTTCCATGTGACCGGACAGTCGATGGTATCATCTGCGAAGAAAAGGTTCATCTTGAAAAGGTTAATTTTAATAGGGAGCGTATCCGGTAAATATGCAGCTATGTCTTTGGGAGCGGCATCTGCTCTTATGGTAAGCTGGTATCTGCCATAACGGCGGGCAGGCCACGGCCACCATTCCGTGACAGACATAGAAGAAGTGAAAGTGGCTGCGGAAGTAATCTCTTCGGGAAGCGGCTGCGGTTTTCCCCGGTCAATGCTCACTGTCTGAGATTCAAAGGCGGTTTCATCTTTGCGTATAAATCTCAGCTTCAGGTAGAAACAATCAATGGCTTTGTCGATATAGCTTTTAAACGGTTCGGCAAAGGGTCGAAGAAAGAACTGATTCTGCATGGATTTCGGCTCATTTTCCTTGGCGGCAGGCAATTTTAGATCCAAGCCGCAGACAGTGTAGGCTTCCCCGTCTAAGGAGTACAGAAGCTGGATAGCAGCCAGATCGGAAGCGGATACGGAAAAGGTGCCGTATACATAGTATCCCTGGCCGTCATGTTCAATGCAGGCTTTAAACTCAGGCATTTCAGCAGGAACAGGTACACCCTCCTGCCATTCTGCCCCAGAAGAAGATTCTGACCGGGAGGCATCGGAAGATGAAGCAGTCGATTCCTCTTGTATGCCTGCCGGTTTCTGGGGGAAAGCATCAGAAGGGTAAATGTCTTCTTCTGTGCCTGCCGCCTGCTGCCGCAAAGCGTCGGAAGGTGAAGCGGCTGTTTTCTCTCCTGTGCCTGCCGGTTTCTGCCGCAGAGCGTCAGAAAGTGAAGCGGCTGTCCCTTCTTTGGTGTTCTGCGGTTTGGGAAGGAAATCGAGAGGAGACGAGACGGTAACCTTTTCTTCTATGGTTCCCGATTCCGGCGGCATTCGATCTGCTTTTACGGTATATGCCGGAGCGATGTTTGAAATTATGGTCAGCACTGCTAACGCTGCTGCCAGTTTCTGCTGTATTTTCATAAATAGGTACTCCACTTTCTATGGTCTTGGGAAGATTCTTTTATCAATTCAACTGAGATGCCGTTCACGCAGTTTCAGCTACATTTTGCACCGACATCAGTTTTTGAGGGGAAGTTATGGTATAGTATGATTTGTAGATAAAAAGATAATTAAGTAAATTATACAAAATATACTATAAAACGAATAGCACAGCCAGCTCCTTATACGATTTTACTATATTTATTTTATGTAATGGCTATTTTAGAGAATATCTTAATAGAAATCTATAGTCATGTCAAGTCTTGCCGTTATTTCCCGAAAATGAAAAACACACCCAAAAGCGGCAAAAAGTCAGAGCAGAACGCAGGAGGAGAGCTTGTGCAGGCTATGGAGAGGATATGGTTCTTTTATGATAAGGGTAGCATTTTGTGATGATGATTTGTCTGCTTTAAACGAAATTCATGTTTTGCTTAACCGATACAGTGCAAATTGCAATCGGGAAATCGCACATGATGCTTTTCACAGCTCTTTGGAGCTGCTGGCTGAGGTTGAAAAGGGGAAACGCTTTGACATAATGCTGCTGGATATTCTCATGCCGGGGGAAAACGGAATCAATACGGCGAAAGAGATTAGGCAGCATGACAACATGGTAAAAATAATTTTTTTAACATCATCCTCAGAGTTTGCCGTAGAATCCTATGAAGTAGGTGCTTTTTTTTACCAGATAAAGCCGATTTGGGAGGAAAATTTTTTCTGCCTGATGGACTCGGCTATCTGCGAGTGCAGCAAAGAGCAGCAAAAAGGGCTGATCCTGCGCTGCAAAAGCGGGATCACGCGGATCGACCTGGACAGGCTGGAGTACTGTGAAGTGATTGGGCGTACGTTACTATTTCACATAAAAAACGGAACCATATTGGAAAGCATAGGAAGCTTGGATGAACTGTGCAGCCAGCTGGCGCAGTACGACGATTTTCTGCGTCCCCACCGCTCGTTTTTGATTAATATGAAATACGTTCAGAGCATTTCTTATAAGGCGATTATTATGGACAGCTTGGCTCAGATCCCTATACCTCATGGGAAATGTTCCGAAATCAAAAACAGGTATCTTGAGTATGCGTTTAGCAGAAGGCAGATTTTTGTGTCATGAGCAGTGTCTATCTGATTAACTTTACTTCGGTAGGCATATTCGGCATGATTTTGTCCGCTGCATTCTGTGACATTGCCTGGACGCAGAAGAAGCGCAGAATCATGGCAGGCGGGATGGCCGCCATCCTGGCATTTCAGGGGATTGTCTATTTTTTTATCGGCCCGTCTATGGCGGAGCGTTTTTATCCCATTACCACACATATTCCGCTGGCTTTGCTGCTTTGCGCTCTCAGAAGGAAATGGTTTTGGCCGGTGATTTCGGTTCTCACAGCATACCTATGCTGCCAGCCGCGCAGATGGGTGGCGCTTTTTACCGTGGCAGTATTGTCTGGCGGCCCTATGATGCAGAGCGTAACAGAATTGGCTGCGACGCTGCCGCTGCTGCTGCTTTTAGTGCGGTTTGCTGCCCCTGCGGTGCGATCCATTTCCCGCTATACGATATCTGTGCAGTGTCAGTTTGGCTTGATTCCCATACTCTATTATGGGTTTGACTATTTAACACGGATCTATACCGATCTGCTGACAAAAGGTGTCCTGGCAGCAGTGGAATTTATGCCATTTGTATGCTGCATGGCATATTTAATTTTTGCACTTAGGACTTTTGAGGCGGAACGGATGCGCAGCCAGATGGAACAGACACAGACCAGCCTGAATATCCAGATTTCCCAGGCTGTCCGGGAGATTGAAGCCCTGCGGGAATCCCAGGAGAAGGCAAGGGCTTACCGCCATGATTTACGCCATCATATGCAATATCTTTCCTCCTGCGTTGAAAGCGGGAGATATGAACAGGCGCAGGCATATATTCAGGAGATTAGCTCAGAGATTGAGGCCAATAAGGTAACAAACTTCTGCGAAAATGAGGAGGTAAATCTGATATTTTCTGCCTTTGCCGGGCGGGCCCGCAGGCATGGCATTCCGATTGAAATCAAAGCTGCCGTCCCCCAGTCTGTCCCTGTATCGGAAAGTGATCTGTGTGTGCTGCTGTCCAACGCAATGGAAAATGCACTGCATGCCTGCATGAAGCAGAAAGAAAAAGGGCTGGCCGGCGGAATAGAAGTATCTGTCTATGAAAGAAAAGGGAAATTCCTTTTGCAGATTATAAATTCCTGTGGGGAAGATGTAACTTTTGTCAAAGGAGTTCCCGTTGCGGACAATCCGGACCATGGGATTGGCGTGCGCAGCATCTGCGCCATCGTGGAAAAATACAAAGGTATCTATATGTTTCAGCTTAAAGACGACCAGTTTATTCTTCGGGTGTCCTTTTAAAGAAATGTCGATTGGATGCAGTTTCCTGTCGATTCATGATGGAAGATTCATTTTTCCAGACTGTTGCGGTACATTATATCCAGGTGGCGGCAGCATGCCGCATTTTTAAACAGGTGTTTGCGAAACTCAAAAACTTGATGAATATTCCCCGCAATTTTGATTTTCGCAATCACCTGATTTTTGAAGGAAGAAGGGAGTCGGCGCTATGGGGCTTATTAAGGCAGGAATAGGTGCGCTGGGAGGTACGTTTGCGGATCAATGGAAAGAGTTTTTCTACTGCGACGCTTTGGAAAAGGACGTCATGGTGACAAAGGGAAGGAAGCGCACGACTTCTCGTTCGTCTAACACAAAAGGGAATGACAATATTATATCCAACGGCAGCGTCGTTGCCGTAGCTGACGGCCAGTGCATGATTATTGTGGAGCAGGGCAAGATTGTGGAAGCGTGTGCAGAACCTGGGCAGTTCCGATACGACACGTCTACGGAACCCAGCATTTTTGCGGGGAATCTTGGGGCCAACATAATGGAAACCTTTAAGACCATTGGCAAGCGGTTTGCATTTGGCGGTGATACAGGCAAAGACCAGAGGGTGTATTATTTTAACACGAAGGAACTGACAGACAATAAATTCGGAACGCCGAACCCGATCCCTTTCCGGGTGGTGGATCTAAAAATCGGGCTGGATGTGGATGTATCCGTCCGCTGTTCAGGAGTCTATTCTTATAAAATTGATAATCCCCTGTTATTTTACGCCAATGTCTGCGGAAACGTGGAGCAGGATTATATGCGGGACGAGCTGGACAGCCAGCTGAAGACGGAGTTTATCAGCGCCCTGCAGCCGGCCTTTGGCAGGCTGTCCGACCTGGAGCTGCGCCCTAATCAGATCGTATCCCACAATGCAGAGCTGGAAGATGCGATGAATGCCGCCCTTTCGAAGAAATGGGGAGAGCTGAGGGGACTGAAAATCGTCAGCATTGCCTTAGGATCAGTTACCCTGCCTCCAGAAGATGCTGAGATGATCAAACAGCTTCAGCGCACGGCTGTCCTGCAGAATCCCACCATGGCAGGGGCTGCGCTGGCAGGAGCCCAGGCGGATGCCATGAAAGCTGCGGCATCCAATTCTGCAGGTGCCATGACAGGCTTCATGGGCATGGGAATGGCTATGAACGCGGGAGGCGGCATGAACCCTCAGGATCTGTTTGCCATGGGCCAGCAGCAGAGAGCGTCAGCCCAGCCGCAGCCGGCAAGGCGGCAGATTCAGGCCGGAAGCTGGAGATGCTCCTGCGGCGCGGCGGCATCAGGAAAGTTCTGCCCGGAATGCGGCTTGCCAAAACCTGCAGATAACGGCGGATGGACATGTTCCTGCGGGACGGTGAATAAAGGCAGGTTCTGCCAGAACTGCGGCTTAAGGAAACCAGAGGGAGCGCCCCTTTACCGGTGTGACAAATGCGGGTGGGAACCGGCGGATGCTGCTCATCCTCCCAAGTTCTGCCCGGAATGCGGTGACCCGTTTGACGAGAATGACAGAACATAAACAGGAATTCCATGCCGCTTTCTATAACGATAAAGCGGCATTTTGAATATGGAGACAGCTAAAATGTACCCTCGGAATCTCTCCGGCACCCTTCTTTGCGGCTGATTTTCCGTCATATGCACATAAATTTAATCAACGTACGTTCCACGTACGCCTCATAAATTTATGTGCATCTGACAAAGAATCATCTCACAAAATCAGGGACAGAGAGACTTCGAGAGCGCATTAAAGAAAAGCGGAGGAGGAGCCGGATGGCGGCAATGCAAGAATATAAATGTCCGTGCTGCGGCGGTGCGATTGCCTTTGACAGCAGGATACAAAAGATGAAATGTCCTTTCTGTGATACGGAATTTGAGATGGACACGCTGGCAGGCTATGACAGCCAGTTAAGAAATGATCAGGCGGATAATATGATCTGGGAGACTGACAGAGGGGAAGAGTGGCAGGATGAAGAGGTAGCAGGACTCCGTTCTTACGCCTGCCGCTCCTGCGGCGGCGAAATCATATGCGATGAAAATACGGCAGCAACTTCCTGCCCTTTCTGCGGAAATCCCGTGGTAATGAAGAGGCAGGTTTCCGGTATGCTGAGGCCGGATTATGTGATCCCGTTCCAACTGGATAGAAAGGCTGCCAAGGCTGCCCTTAAGAAACATTATGAGGGAAAGCGCCTGCTCCCTCAGATATTTAAAGATCAAAACCATATTAACGAAGTGAAAGGCGTTTATGTTCCTTTCTGGCTGTTTGATACCAGCGCAGACGTACATATGCGGTATAGGGCGACGAAAATGCGGACATGGAGCGACAGCCGGTACGATTACACGGAAACCAGCTTTTTCTCCGTAAGCAGAGGAGGAACCATAGGATTCGAGACAGTTCCCGTTGACGGCTCCGGGAAGATGCCGGATGATCTGATGGAGTCTCTGGAACCATTTGACATTTCAAAGGCAGTGGATTTTCAGACCGGATATCTGGCCGGGTATTTGGCGGACAGGTACGATGTAGACGCCGGACAGAGCGCCATGCGGGCTAATGAACGAATCAGAAAAAGCGCAGAGGAAGCTTTTGCGGCAACAGTCAGAGGCTACGGGACTGTAACGAAGGAGGCAGGCAGCATTCAATTAAACAGCAAAAAGGTAACATACGCCCTTTTTCCTGTCTGGATTTTGAATACCACGTGGGAAGGCAAAAACTATCTTTTTGCCATGAACGGCCAGACCGGAAAGATGGTGGGAGATCTTCCTCTTGATAAGGCTGCATATCGGAGATGGCTGTTTGGCCTGACAGGCACAATAGGCGCAGCCATATTTGCAGTTTTTGTTCTGCTTTGGCTGCTGTAGGGAGGTAGGATAATGAAAAAGAGAGCATTTGCCATATGTTTTGCGCTGCTTGTATGGGCCCTTTTTGCATATTCCGCATACGCCGCAGGCGGAATGCCAAGACTTGTGGACTGGGCGGAACTGCTTTCCGACAGCGATGCAGAGGAACTGCTGGATAAACTGAATGAAATCAGCGAAAGACAGCAGACTGATATCGTAGTGGTTACGGTCAATTCCCTTGAAGGGAAGTCTGCCATGGAATATGCGGACGATTTCTATGACAATAACGGATATGGCTACGGGGACGGAAGAGACGGGATACTTTTTCTCATAAGCATGGAAGAGAGAGACTGGCACATATCAACAGCAGGTTACGGAATCACGGCGGTTACGGACGCAGGGCTGGAATACATGTCTGAGGCGTTTATGGATTATTTAAGCGGAGGGGACTATTATGCCGCATTTATTACCTTTGCGGAACTATGTGATGATTACATAACCCAGGCAATGACAGGCGAGCCCTATGATGCGGACAATCTTCCGGAAGAGCCATTTGATATCATATGGACTATTATAACCGCATTAGGAATAGGCTTTATCATATCGCTGATTGTGACGGGGATCATGAAAGGCGAGCTTAAATCCGTGGGAAGACAGATAAGGGCGGATGATTATATTAAGAAAGGAAGCATGCGGCTGTCGGAAAACAGCGATCTATTTCTTTACAGGCATGTTGAACGCAGGGAGAAGCCCAAGGAGAACAATTCAGACAGGCAGAGCCCCCAAGGAGGCTCCTCAACCCATACGTCGTCTTCCGGCGCGACCCACGGCGGAGGCGGAGGAAAATTTTAAACAGATGCATAAAGCTATGATATGTGGCAGGAATCCGGCTTGACAAAAGGATTCCTGCCATTGCTTTTTATTGGGCGGAGCCGGACAATAATATTTATGGAGGCAGCGCTGCTATACTGCCATGAATCTGCTTGACTATTGCCATAAATTCTACTAAAATTGAAAAACATATGGGGTGATAAAACAGAAAGGCCGACTATGGGAATTATAAAAGCAAGCAAATTGATCTTTGATTATATAAGAAGAGATGAGGACGAAAATATTGAAGAGGTGGACAGAGCCATTGACAACCTGAGCGTGGATATTGAGAAGGGGAGTTTTGTGGCCATCTTGGGACACAACGGTTCGGGCAAGTCCACTTTTGCAAAACATATTAACGGCATCCTGATCCCAACCCAGGGAACCGTGTGGGTGTCTGGCATGAACACGGCGGACGAGGAGTCGGTGTGGGAGATCCGGAAACGGGCAGGCATGGTATTTCAGAATCCGGACAACCAGATTATCGGCAATGTGGTGGAGGAGGATGTGGGATTCGGGCCGGAGAACATCGGAGTGCCTACCGAAGAGATCTGGCGGAGGGTAGATGAAAGCCTGGAGGCCGTGGGCATGACGGCTTACCGCTACAAGTCTCCCAACAAGCTGTCAGGCGGACAGAAGCAGAGGGTAGCCATTGCCGGGGTTATGGCTATGAGGCCGGAGTGCATCGTACTGGATGAACCGACAGCCATGCTGGACCCCAATGGGAGGAAAGAGGTTATTAAGACAGTGAGGGAGCTGAATCAGAGAGAGGGGATTACGGTTCTATTAATAACCCACTATATGGAAGAAGTAATCATGGCTGACCGGGTGATTGTCATGGATGACGGAAAGCTGGTGATGGACGGGACTCCAAGAGAGATTTTTTCAGATGTGGAGCGGTTAAAGTCGTATCGGCTGGACGTTCCCCAGGTTACGGAACTGGCCTGGGAGTTAAGGAAGGCCGGCGTTGACATCCCTGTGGGAATTTTATCCCAGGAGGAGTTGATGGAGCACCTGCTGCCGATTTTTAAGGATAAATTTCCAGGCCAGATCAGGCTGGATGCGTTGTCTGAGGCAATGACCGGCGAGCCCCAATAAATTTAGGAGAGAATCATGTCGATTAAAGCGGAAAATTTGACGTATATATATGGAGCGGGAACTGCCCTTGAGCAGTATGCGCTGAAAAATGTCAGCTTTGAGATCCCGGACGGGCAGTTTGTAGGCCTTATAGGCCATACAGGGTCCGGAAAGTCTACCTTGATCCAGCATCTGAACGGACTCATAAAACCTGCAGGCGGAACCATTTATTATGACGGAACGGATATCTACAGCGAGGGATATAATTTGAGAGAACTGCGATCCAAAGTGGGGCTGGTGTTTCAATATCCGGAGCACCAGCTTTTTGAGGTGGACGTATTTTCCGACGTATGTTATGGGCCTAAGAATCTGGGGCTTAACAATGAGGAAGTAAAAGAGCGGGCCAGGGAAGCCCTGAGACAGGTGGGGCTTAAGGAAAAATATTGGGAGCAGTCCCCCTTTGAGCTGTCAGGGGGACAGAAACGGAGAGTGGCCATTGCGGGAGTTCTGGCTATGAATCCCAAGGTGCTGATTTTGGATGAGCCTACAGCAGGGCTGGACCCTAAGGGGCGGGATGAGATTCTGGAAGAGATCCGTGAACTCCACAGAAAAAGGGGCATGAGCATAATTCTGGTATCCCATAGTATGGAGGACATGGCCAGATATGCTGACCGGCTTATGGTGATGAACCATGGGGAGAAGGTATTTGACGGGACGCCGAGAGAAGTATTTAAACATTACAGAGAGCTGGAGTCCATAGGGCTTGCGGCTCCTCAGGTAACGTATATTGTCCATGAACTGAGGGAACAGGGAGTTCTGCTGGATGATGGGATTACCACGGTGGAGGAGGCCAGGGAGGCTATTTTAAAACTTCTCGGGCTGTAAACCGGCGGACATGGGAGAGAAAGCCGCCGATACCTTTGCCGGCTTTGCAGCAGCATATGCCGGTTTTGCTTACAAACGGCTGCTATGGAGGAGATTATGATTAGAGATATTACATTAGGACAATATTATCCTGTGGATTCGGTACTGCACCGCATGGACCCAAGGACGAAGCTGTTTGGAACCATGGTGTTTATCATATCCCTGTTTTTGGCGGATCACATTGCGGCATATGGCGTGGCTACGGCGTTTTTGGTTCTCGCCATAAAAATGTCCAGGGTGCCGTTTAAGTTTATGGTACGAGGGCTTAAGGCGGTTTTGTTTATCCTGCTAATCAGCGTCAGCTTCAATCTGTTTCTTACTGACGGGCAGGTTCTGATCCGCCTGGGATTTCTCAGGATTACCAGAGAGGGACTGCGCATGTCCTGCTTTATGGGTTTGAGACTGATTTATTTGGTAATAGGCTCGTCTATCATGACGCTAACCACCACGCCGAACCAGCTGACAGACGGGATGGAGAAAAGCCTGGGGTTTTTAAAGGCAGTGAAAGTGCCGGTTCATGAAATATCCATGATGATGTCCATCGCTTTAAGGTTTATCCCCATACTGGTGGAAGAGACAGATAAGATTATGAAGGCTCAGATGGCCAGAGGCGCAGACTTTGAAAGCGGGAATCTGATTCAGAAGGCCAAGAGCATGGTGCCGCTTCTGGTACCCCTGTTTATCTCTGCGTTCCGCCGCGCCACTGATCTGGCCATGGCCATGGAGGCAAGGTGCTACCGCGGCGGAGAGGGAAGAACGAAAATGAAGCCGCTGCGCTATAACCGGCGGGATTACGGGGCGTATATTTTTTACGGGGCATACCTGGCAGCAATAGCAGGGATACGGCTTTTGGTATAAAAGGGGAGAAGCTTTGAAAGGAGACTTATGAAAAGAGTAAAAATGGTTCTTGCCTATGATGGAACGAATTACTGCGGGTGGCAGCTGCAGACCAATGGCATCACCATAGAAGAGGTGCTGAACAAAACGCTTTCAGAACTTCTTAGGGAGCCTGTGACAGTCATAGGAGCCAGCAGGACAGATTCCGGGGTTCATGCAGAGGGAAACGTGGCGGTATTTGATACAGAGAACCGGATGCCGGCGGATAAGATCTGTTTTGCATTGAACCAAAGGCTTCCTGAGGACATCCGGGTTCTTTCTTCAGAGGAGGTGCCTTTGGACTGGCATCCCAGAAAACAGAATTGTGTTAAGACTTATGAGTACCGGATTCTGAACCGAAAAATTGACATGCCTACTCTGCGGCTGTATTCCCACTTCTGTTATTTCCCTTTAAATGAGCACCAAATGAGGAAAGCTGCCTCGTACCTGATGGGAGAGCACGATTTTAAAAGTTTTTGTACGGTCAGAGGGCAGGCCGAAGATACGGTACGCACCATCTACAGGACTGACGTGGTGAGAGAGCATGATATGATCACCATCCGGATCAGGGGAAGCGGCTTCCTTTATAACATGGTGCGGATCATTGCTGGCACGCTGATGAAAGTGGGCATGGGGGTATACCCGCCGGATCATATAAAAGAGATTCTGGCTGCCAGAAACCGGAAGGCGGCAGGTCCCACGGCTCCGGCCAGAGGGCTGACCCTTATGAACCTGGAGTATGAGACAGAGCTGAAGGAAAAGATTACCGGGAACAATGAGGACTGGGAATATCAGCTGATTCAGACGGAGATACCGGAAAAAAAGAAGGCGTACCTGTTCATCAAGCGGTGCAGGGGAGAAGACTTTGACAGGCTTCTTACCCGGGTAACCCATCAGGCTGTCAGGAACGGGGCCAGACAGGTGTATGTATGTGACAAGGAGGACGACAGCCGGATCATTCCCGGAAAGGCTTATGGATATTACACATTTTCTCATGGATATGACATGCTGGCCATGCGGAAAAGGATCCTTTTCGGAAATCCTGAAAACCATGGAGAAACAGACGCCAAGGAAAAGGGGGAACCAGGTGATGTTTTCCAGGCAGTGTGGGAGAAGGTAAGCATCTGGCAGGCTTCCCTGTTTTGCCGGATTTACAATGAGATTTTCTATATGGTTCCTAACTCCGCCACGCTGACGGAGCAGGAAGCCCGGGAGTATCTGGTCAGCAGCAGATGGCAGCTGTTTCTCATAAAAATCAGGGAAAAGGCAGTAGGGTTTGTAATACTGGTCGAAAAGGATGAGGAGCTGGAGATAGACAGCCTTGGAGTCCTTAAAGAATACAGAGGCCGGGGGCTGGCCAGAGAAATACTGAGGAGGGCGGAGATGACGGCGGCACAGATGGGAATGAAAAGTTTGTTTTTAACCGTGTCCAGCATTAACACGGCGGCGGTTTCCCTGTATACAGACACAGGGTTTCAAAATGAAGGAATGATTTCCAGATGGTATGTGGCGGAAAGCGGAAGTGATGACGAGGAACTGAAGTAGTGATTTTTGGCGCTGGGACAGCATCATTTTTTTAGAGGAGACGGGTAAATGAGTTGTTGGGAGATTTTGGGGATTGAACAGACAGGGAATCAGGAAGCCATCCGGCAGGCATATTTGAACAAGCTTCCCAATTATCATCCGGAGGAGGACCCTAAGGGGTTTCAGATTCTCCGGACGGCCATGGAGGAAGCCATGAGGGAAGCCGCCGGGACAGGATGCAGGTCAGAAGAAGATGCGGGAAATGGCGGGATGACGGAAACAGATATGATGGACAGCCGCAGCATCCGCAGCTTTCTTAAAGAGGTTCAGGAAATTTATCAGGATTTTGGCAGACGGATTCAGCCGAATCAGTGGAAAAAACTTTTGTCCTGCGAAGTATGCCAGGATCTGGAGACTCAGAGAGAGGCAGGCTGGGCGCTGGCGGGATTTCTTATGAATCATTTCCATATACCTCATCAATGCTATCAGGTCATGGATCAGGTATTTGGATGGGCGGAAAACCAGGAGGAGCTGAAGACGCATTTTCCGGAGGGTTTTATCCGGTATCTTGCAGAGAGGATCGAGGAGGAAGACAGCCTTCGGTATGAAAAAACTCCAATAAGAGAAGATTTTGACTATGACGCATTTTTTGAAGCGTATTTTGAACTTTCGTCTGCTTTGGGAGAAAAAGACAGGGAGCATGTGGAAGAGGCCCTTGAGAACATAGAGGAAATGGGCATGGAACATCCGGATCTTACAATTCTGAAAATCCGGCATGTTTCCATGATAAAGGGCATGGAGGAGCAGGCCTGGGAAATGGCAAGGCAGCTATATGAGACAGACAGGGAAAATAAGGCTTCCAGGTATTGGTATGTGCGGGCGGCCCTGGAGACAGCAAATTCCCCTGTTTCCCCTGATATCATGGAAAAAATCCTGGCGGATCTGATTGAGGAAGAGCCTGGAAACCCTGGCTTCTGGCAGTTGTTTGGCAGCTTTTTTAAGAAACAGAATCTTCTGCTTCAGGCTTTGCAGGCATTGCAGAGGGCTGACGAATGCGCCCAGGGAAGGTGGGATTATCTGGAGAAGGAGATTGAGGAGACAGCTTATGCGCTTACCAGACAGCTGGAGGAGGAGGGATTTGAGGACAGCTGGTCCATGGCCAATTTATGCTGGACTGCCTGCAGGTTTGACAAAGTGCGTCAGATTCTGGAGGGCATGGAACCGCCTGAGGGCGGCGAAAGGACCTGGCTGATGCTTATGGCTGGAAGCTGCCATAATCTGGAGGACTACAAGGCGGCTTTGGAATACCGGCAAAAAATATGGGATATCTATGAACCGGAAAAACGGCCTTTGGAGCTTTATATGGATCTGGCGGAAGATTATGGCCTTACAGGGCAGCGGGACAAGGCTCTTGAAATATATGGACAGGCTGCAGAGACATTTACAGAAAACGCAGAGGTGTATTACAGGCAGGCGAAACTTCTGGAAGAAGACGGACGCCAAAGAGAAGCGGCGCAGATGTGCAGCAAAGCCCTCAGCGTAGAATTTCACAGGGATGCGTTTAACCTGCGGCTGGAACTTCTCCTGGATATGGGAGAGTATGAACAGGCCAGAGAGGAGGCCGCGCAGGTAATGGAGCAGGGATACCGGCCCGCTCAGGTGCTTTTTGACTATGCCAGGGCTTTGCGGAAGCTGGAAGAGTATGAAGAGGCGGAAAAGGTGCTGAAAGAGCTTTATGACAGAACCGCAGGAGCAGAACTGGTATGTGAGGAGTATGCGTCTTTGCTCTATGACATGGATAAGCCCAAGGAAGCCCTTCCATGGATTGAGGAAGCCCTTGAGAAGCGGGAAACGCCCCGCAGGCTGTACATGAAGGCTGATTACCTCCATGATCTGGATCGGTTTGAGGAAGAAATAGGGATATATCGGAAGCTGGAAAGCCAGGGATTTGATGATTACTATGTGAAATACCGTTTGGGACGAGCTTTGGAGGAGATAGACTTATTTGAGGAGGCAGAGGCCAGTTTCCGGGCTTCTATAGAAAAAAGAGCGGATTACGGTTCGGCGTGGGACGGACTGGGTGACATTTTCCAGAAGCAGGGGAGGTGGCAGGAGGCTGTCACTGCCTATGAAGGCGGAATGGAGCTGGGACATCTGCAGGCGGTCAGGGATCTATGCCGTCTTCTGAAAAGGCTTCATGAGGATGACCGTGCCGTGGAGTGCATGGAAAAGGGGCTTAAGAAATGGCCGGAGGACGGAAGCCTTCTCATTCTGTACTCGGATATGCTGGTTCGAAAGAAAGATTATGAAAAAGCAGTGCGCTGCCTGAACCGATATATGGAGGTAAAGCCCTCCCAGACGGGCCGGGCATATCGGGAAATTGCCATGACCTATGAGAGGGCCAGGGACTTGGATAAGGCGGAGGAGTTTTATCAGAAGTCAGTGGATCACGAACCTGAAAATGCCAGGGCCTGGCGGCTTATGGGGAAGTTTTTGGCCAATGAAAAAAAGGACCCCCAGAGGGCGCTGCCTTACCTGGAGAAAGCGGCAGAATTGGCTCCAGACAGTACATATGGATACATGAAGCTTGGGGAGGTGTATGAGGCCCTGGGCCGGCGGGAGGAGGCTTTGGACAGCTATGAGAAGTCTTTAGCCAATTACAGGACGGATATGGAGGAAGACCCAAAGGACTGCTGCAATTATGAAGGCATGGCGGATGTGCTGGTTCACCTGGGGAGGCTTGAGGAAGCTGAGGAGATGGCCCGGAAAGCAATTTCGCTGCAGGAGAGAGTATTTACATGCAGCTGTCCCTTCTGCTACGAGGCATATGAAGACTTGGCCAAGGCAGAGGAGAGAAAGGGAGAGCTGGATAAGGCATTGGAGTTTATGGAGATGGCTGGAAGGCTGGCCGTCACAGAGCATTATCCGGGAGAAATAGAGAGGCTGAAAAAGGCCATTGAGAGGAAGCAGGCGACGCAGTAACAAACAGGCGCGGCACAATTGAAGAGAGGAAGCACCGGATGACTGATTCCTGTCATTTGGCGCTTCCTTTGATTATGCAAATAAAAGAGGTGATCGTACAAATGAAATATAGGCTTGGCTATTGATTTTGGCGGCAATGGTCAGGTATACTTAAAGGGTAAGAAAACAGTGCGGAACGGTGTCTTAAAAGGAGGTAATCTTATGGGACGAAAGAAACCAGTATTGGTGGTTATGGCGGCAGGCATGGGGAGCCGCTACGGCGGGTTAAAGCAGATTGATCCGGTGGACGAGTATGGCAATATCATTATGGATTTTTCCATTTTTGATGCCAGGGAAGCCGGGTTTGAGAAGGTGGTTTTTATTATTAAAAAAGCCATTGAGAAGGAATTTAAGGAGAACGTAGGCAGCCGCATGGAGAAGCGGATCGAGACGGAATATGTGTTCCAGGAACTGGACAAGCTGCCAAAAGGATTTGAGATTCCGGAGGGCAGGGTGAAGCCATGGGGCACAGGACATGCGATTTTGTGCTGCAGGGATGTGATCCAGGGACCATTTGCAGTTATTAATGCGGATGATTATTATGGGAAACAGGCATTTCAGGAGATGTATGGGCAGCTGACCGAACATGGGGATGATGAAAGATACCAGTACGCCATGGTAGGGTACCGGCTGAACAATACCATGACGGACAACGGGTATGTGGCCAGAGGCGTGTGCTCGATAGATGAAAGAGGGAAGCTGGTTGACATTCATGAGCGAACCAGGATTGAGAAACGGGGCAGGGACGGTGCATACACGGAGGACGACGGAGCTACCTGGGTTATGCTTCCCGGGGAGTCGGTAGTGTCCATGAATCTGTGGGGATTTACAGAGAGCATTTTTGGGGAGCTGGACAGGCGGTTCGGCGCCTTTTTGGAAAGGGAGCTTTCGGGGAACCCTTTGAAATGCGAGTATTTCCTGCCCTTTGTTGTGGATGAGATTTTGAAAGAGGATAAGGCGGAGGTTACGGTGCTGGAGAGCAGGGACCGGTGGTACGGCGTGACGTACAAGGAAGATAAAGAGGCTGTGGTAAAAGCTGTCAGGGAACTGAAGGATAAAGGGCTTTATCCGGAGAAATTGTGGGAGGATTAACATGGATATCAGCATAGAGAGAAGGATGGAGGCAGCAGAGGCATTTGCAGTACAGGGACAGGTAAAGTCCTGCCAGGTGTATGGAAGCGGACATATAAACAACACATTCCTTCTGGTGTGCCAGGAAGAGGGAAAAGAGCGCTCCTATATCCTGCAGCAGATGAATCATGGTGTATTTAAGGACATTGAGGGGCTGATGCGCAACGTAAAGGGAGTGACCACGTTTTTGCGGCAGCAGATTGTGGAAAACCACGGGGACCCGGACAGGGAGACTCTGAACCTGATTCCCACAAAGGACGGGAAAGACTTTTACATAGACAGCCAGGGCAGTTTCTGGAGGGTATATCTGTTTATCGGCGGCGCTACCTGCTACAATCTGGTGGAGAAGCCGGAAGACTTCTATCAGAGCGGAAAGGCGTTCGGGCGGTTCCAGCGCCTGCTGGCGGACTTTCCGGCGGATGAGCTGACGGAAACCATTCCTGATTTCCACAATACGCCAGTGCGGTTTGACACGTTTCAGAGGGCGGTGGAAGAGGATGTTATGGGCCGGGCCCATGAGGTGCAGCGGGAGATCGCCTTTGTCAGGGAGAGGCAGGAGGAGATGGGGCTTGCCTTGAGGCTTAAGGCCGAGGGAAGACTTCCGGTGCGGGTAAGCCACAATGATACCAAGCTGAATAACATCATGATTGATGATGAAACCGGGCAGGCCCTGTGCATTATTGATTTGGATACCATCATGCCGGGATTTTCGATCTTTGATTATGGGGATTCCATACGGTTTGGGGCTAACACGGCTGAGGAGGACGAGAAGGATCTGTCAAAGGTTTCTTTGTCGCTGCCCCTTTTTGAGATTTATACAAAAGGTTTTCTGGAGGGCAGCCAGGGCAGGCTGACCGAGACAGAGATAGAGCTTCTTCCCTATGGGGCCAAGATGATGACCCTGGAGTGCGGGATGCGGTTTTTGACGGATTATCTCCAGGGCGACGTGTATTTTCATACCAGCAGGACAGGGCATAATCTGGATCGGTGCCGGACTCAGTTTGCCCTGGTTGCAGATATGGAGAGAAAGTGGGCTGACATGAAAGAGATTGTGAAAAAATATCAGGGCTCATAGCCGCCGGGAGAGCTTCTCTTTTCTGACAAAAGGCGGATGGAAGATGCATACTCTGACGGGGTCATGTGGGTGATTTTTTTGAACTGTCTGGAAAAATAGTGGACGGATGTGTAGCCAAGGCGGTCGGATATCTGGGTGAAGTTCAGCTGATTGGTGCGTATCAGCTCTTTGGCGGTGTTAATTTTCATCAGGGTAAAAAACTCCATGACGCCGCAGCCGTGAAGCTCCTGAAACAGCTTCTGCAGCCGGGAGCGGCTGATAAGGGTGCTTTTGCAGATGATCTCAATGGTGAGCTGTTCGTGGACGTGCTCTTCCATGTAGCGGATAATGCGGTTATACGTTTCGTTAGGGCGTCCTAAACGGGGGCGTCCAAGAGAATGGGCGGGAACCGGCAGCGGGTTGGCAAAGTAACGGCGGTACAGGTGAATGAGAAGCTCTTCTAAGTAATTGCTGATAAGCTGTTCGGCTCCAAAGCCCGGGGAGGCGGTGTTGCGGACAAGCTCTTCCTGATAAGGGTCATCCAGGCGGCCGGAAAACGCATGGCGGGCTTCAATGATGATTTGGGCCAGCAAGGCATTTTCCGGTTCCTGGACCGTGAGTATCTGGCTGCGAAACGCATCCATATAGGGGGAAGAGCACTGAAATGCAATAACCACAAGGCTGGGAGCGCTGCGGCCGTTGGTAATGACATTATGAAATTCGTTGGGCTGGTGGAAAATAATGCTGCCTCGCTTTAGGGTGTGGCGCTCTTGTCCGGCTACTGCGTCGATTTCGCCTTTGTCTACACAGAGCAGCTCCCAAAAGTCGTGGCTTTCACCTGGAAAGGTGAAATCACTCATGTAATCGAAGTAATGGATAGAAATAACGCTGCGGATAGAAAAGGCAGTCCGCAGGGTGGTGCTTTTGTATGACATGGCATGCCTCCGTGCTAGAGCGTGTTTGAAAATTTATTCGGGCCAAATCTCCCACAAACTGTGACGCACATCTGACGGTAAGCAATTTTCAAACACGCTCTAGGTGATATGGTACAACTGCTGGTTCTATAGTGGGAGTATAACATGACGGCAGGGGGAATGCAAGGGCTGCCCCAGTGATGGGAAAGACGGAGAAAAATACAAATGTACAGAAAGGGGACTTTTATGGCAAAGACTAAGGGGCGGGTTACGCTGCCCAGTGAGGCGGATTTTCTGGAGGAGACAAAAGAGATAATGGGGCGCTGGGGAGCGGATGCTCTCAGGGACAGCGACGGAACCAAGCTTCCCCAGGAGATTAAGGATCTGGATGCTGCGATCTACACCACGTATTTTGTGGCCAGAGGACACAATGAATTTGCAAAGGAGCACATGGAGGAGTGCCAGCAGATGTATCTGATGAGCCGGCGGGTGACAGCTGTGGACTCTGCGGCGGAGATCCCTTTTATGGAAGGGTATTTCCGGCAGCAGGTAGTGCCGGACTATGTCCATGACTGTAAGCGCTGGTGGGAAGTCATGGACAGAACCACGGGGGAAGCCGTGGATCAGGACGGCTGGGATGTGGACAGAGAAAGGAATGTGGTGACAGTTAAGGAGGCGGCGGCTTTTCATGAGTATACGGTGTCCTTTTTGGCCTATGCCGTCTGGGACCCTACCCAGATGTACAACCACATTACCAATAACTGGGGAGACAAGCCTCACGAGATCCCCTTTGACGTGCGTCAGCCGGCTTCAGGGGCATTTGCAAAGGAATATCTGGTACAGTGGCTAAGGGATAATCCCGACACGGATGTGGTGCGCTTTACCACGTTTTTCTACCATTTTACCCTGGTGTTTAATGATAAGGCCAAGGAAAAATTTGTGGACTGGTTCGGATATGGGGCTACCGTGTCTGTAAAGGCTCTGGAGGAATTTGAGCAGGAATACGGCTACAGGCTGCGGCCAGAGGACATCGTGGACAACGGGTACTACAATTCCACGTTCCGGGTTCCCACCAGACACTATCTGGACTATATGGATTTTATTCAAAGATTTGTAGCCGCAAAGGCTAAGGAGCTGGTGGATCTGGTTCATGAGGCAGGACGGGAAGCCATGATGTTTTTAGGCGATAACTGGATCGGCACAGAGCCTTACGGCAGATATTTTCCGCAGATTGGCCTTGACGCGGTGGTGGGAAGCGTAGGCGGCGGGGCTACCTTGCGGCTGATCTCCGATATTCCAGGAGTAAAGTATACAGAGGGCCGTTTTTTGCCCTACTTTTTCCCGGATACCTTTTATGAGGGGAATGACCCTTGCGTGGAAGCCAGGGAGAACTGGCTTGGGGCCAGGCGGGCTCTCATGCGCAAGCCGGTGGACAGGATCGGGTACGGCGGGTATTTGAGCCTGGCATATAAATTTCCTGAATTTGTCAATTATATTGAGCAGGTTACAGATGAATTCCGGGAGATCTATGAAAACATAGGCAAAAGCCGCCCCTACTGCGGGTTAAAGGTGGCCGTTCTCAACTGCTGGGGGCAGATCAGGGCATGGCAGTCTTTCATGGTGGCTCATGCCCTGTGGTACAAGCAGACATACTCCTATTTCGGGATGCTGGAGTCTTTAAGCGGAGCCAGCGTAGATGTAGCATTTCTAAGCTTTGATGATATCAGGGAAAAAGGCATCCCTGGGGATGTTGATGTTATCATCAATGCAGGGGCGGCACAGACAGCTTTTTCCGGCGGGGAGCAGTGGCTGGATGCAAAGATTGTGACAGCCATACGAAAGTTTGTCTATGACGGCGGCGGATTCGTAGGGATCGGGGAGCCGTCGGCAGTCCATGGGGGCGGACGCTTTTTTCAGCTGGCCGATGTGCTGGGGGTTGATAAAGAGCTGGGGTTCAGCCTTTCCACGGATAAATATTTTAATAAGGAAATGGAAAACCATTTTCTGAAAGAGGACAGGAAGGCGGCATTTGACTTTGGAGAGAGCGTGCAGAATGTCTATGCGCTGTCGGAAGATACAGAAATTGCAGAGTATTCCAACGGGGAGGTTCATGTCAGCGGCCATAAATATGGAAAAGGCCGGGGAGTCTATATTGCGGGGCTTCCTTACAGCTATGAGAATACCAGGCTTCTGATACGCAGCCTGTATTACAGCGCAGGGCGGGAGCAGGAGATGAAGCGTTGGTTTGCGGACAACCTGCTTTGCGAAGTCCACGCGTATCCGGAAACGGGAAAGTATGCAGTTGTAAATAATTCGCAGGAAGCCCAGGACACTGCGGTCTACGACGGTGAGGGGAATGCCAACCAGTTTCGCCTTGAAGGGGGCCAGATACTCTGGAGAAATATATGAGGCCGCCTGGATTGGCAAAAATCAGGATTTTGAGTATTGACAGAGAAAAAAACTTGGTTAAAATGGACATTGTATCTGGTGGTAAATGAAAACATCTATGCAGAATGACCATAAATATCTGATTGTACAAATATAAGGGCTGATCATGCAAATATTTTTCTGTGCACTTTTACTATACTAAATGTATAAGAAGCAGGAGTTAAAGCAGCGAGAAAGAGGAGGATTTTATTTATGAAGAAAAAAATTATGGCCCTGATTATGGCATCAGCAATGGCAGTTTCGCTGACTGCATGCGGCAATGGAGCATCGGATGCCCCGGCAGATACCACGGCGGCTCCGGCAGGGGACAGCACCCAGGCAACCCAGGCGGCCCAGGATGCTCCGGAAGGAGATGGAAGCGGGCTGGTATACTGGTCCATGTGGGAGGCTACGGAACCTCAGGGCCAGGCGATCCAGGCGGCTGTGGATAAGTTTACGGCTGACACGGGCATCAGCGTGAATCTGCAGTTTAAAGGCCGTACCGGTATCCGTGAAGGGCTTCAGCCGGCACTTGATGCAGGAACTAACATTGACCTGTTTGACGAGGATATAGACCGTGTCAATACCACATGGGGACAATATCTGATGGATTTGGAGGATCTGGTTAAGGGGGCTGATTATGAGGCTACAGCCAATGCGGGCCTGATGGCGGCATGCCGTGAGGTTGGAGGCGGGACTTTGAAATCCATTCCTTACCAGCCTAATGTGTTTGCATTTTTCTACAATCAGGCTATTTTTGACGAGGCGGGCATTACGGCGGTTCCCACTACCTGGGAGGAGCTGGATGCGGCATGCGCAAAAATTAAGGAGGCAGGATACACCCCTATTACCTGTGACGATGCTTACATTACCTGCATGTTCGGATATCATATGTCAAGGCTGGTAGGCGAGCCTAAGACAGAAGAGATTGTAAAGGGCGGACAGTGGGATGACCCATCTGTTCTGGCTACGGCACAGGCGTATGCCGATTTTGCAAGCAAGGGATATTTCTCTGAGACTATTGCATCCAACGTATGGCCGGCAGGACAGAACCAGGAGCTGGCTATGGGAACAGCGGGCATGTATCTGAATGGTTCCTGGCTTCCCAACGAGGTTAAGGATATGGCAGGAGATGACTTTGTATGGGGATGCTTCAGCTATCCGGCGGTAGAGGGCGGAACCGACGGCACGGATGCAGCCAACTACGGCGCGCAGGTGCTGGCTATTAACAAGGACTCCAAGAACGCAGAGGATGCATTTAAATTAATCTGCTACATTACTCAGGGCGAATTTGACAAGATGCTTTCCGAGATGTCTGTCGGCATTCCGGCAGATTCCAACAATACCGAGTGGCCTCAGCTCATCGCCTGCGTAAAGCCGGTTATGGACAGCATGAATACCCGTTATCCGTGGGCGGCAGGCGCTGAAGCCAATGCGGATCTGACTCCTATTATTAAAGAGAATTTCCTGAAACTTTGCGGCGGCAGCATTGACGCCCAGGGCTTTGTGGATGCTTTGAAGAAGGCAGGCAACTAATACAATTTAAAAGAGGCGGCAGGGGTTGGCTGCCGCCTCTTCTTATTTTCTGCAATAACCATGAAACATTGTTTTAGCGCTGCCAGGCGTAGACGCACACAGCGGGGAAAGGCCGCCGGCTTTATGCGGGGCAGCGTCAGCTTAAGGAAAGGGGGAATCGGGATGAAGAGAAATAAAGGTATGATCATACTGTTTTTGACTCCGGCGGTGTTTATGTTTTCCGCTATTTTCCTGTATCCCATTATCCGTACCGTCATTATGAGCTTTTTTAAGATTGATGGAATTACGGACCCGGTTGCCAAGTGGCAGTTTACAGGCCTGGCTAATTTTACGAAGCTTGCCAATACCAGCCTGTTCCGCATTTCGATGTGGAATCTGTTTCGAATCTGGTTTTTCGGCGGCATTATCGTTATGTCACTGGCACTTTTGTTTGCTGTAATTATTACCAGCGGCATCCGTTTTAAGAGTTTTTTCAGGGCGGTTATATATCTGCCCAATATTGTCAGCGCGGTTGCCTTGGCCACCATGTGGCTGCAGTATGTTTACAGCCCTAAGTTTGGACTTTTGAAGACCGTATTTACGAGCCTGGGCCTTACGGATCTGGCAAAGATACAATGGCTGGACAATGATCACAAGTTTGCATCGCTTTTGCTGGCCTACTGTTTCGGTATGGTAGGGTATCATATGCTCATATTTGCCAGCGGTATTGAACGTATCAGCTCAGACTATTTTGAGGCGGCTACTTTGGACGGAGCCAATAAGCTTAATCAGTTCCGCTATATTACATTACCTTTGCTGAAAGGTGTTTTTAAAACGAATATTACCATGTGGAGTGTTACCAGCGTAGGATTTTTCGTATGGTCCCAGCTGTTTTCCACAGTTACAGCGGATACCCAGACCATCACCCCCATGGTTTATATGTATATGCAGATTTTCGGTGCAGGCAACAGCATCACAGAGAGAAATTCCGGCCTTGGGGCAGCCATCGGCGTGCTCCTGAGCGTATGCGTGGTGGCCGTGTTCTGGGTTTGCAACCATCTGATGAAAGATGACGATTTGGAATTTTAAAAGGAGGGGATCATTATGGCGAGAGAAAAAAAATACCGTGAACCGGTTAATTGGAAGAGAGAGCTGCGCCTTGCCCCGGGGTATCTGATTTTACTTTTGTGGATTACCTTTACCTTCGTGCTTTTGGGATGGGTGCTGCTTGCCAGCTTTTCCACGACCAAGGAGATTTTTTCCAATAAGCTTCTGGCCTCCGGGCTTCATTTCGAAAACTATGTGAAGGCCTGGGTCAATTCGGATGTGGCGGGGATTTTCAGAAATTCTCTTATTTATTCGGTTATTTCCTGCACTCTTTTAATTGTTATCTGCGCTCCTGCGGCTTATGTTCTGGCCAGATTTATTTTTCCTGGGAATAAGCTGATTCAGACCGGATTTGTGTCCGCCATGGGTGTTCCCGTGGTTATGATCGTGCTGCCGCTTTTCGGCATTGTGGCCAGCATGGGGATTCTTAACAACGTGATGAGCAATACAGTGCTGCTGATCTTCCTGTATATTGGCATAAATGTCCCCTACACGACAATTTTCCTTATGACGTTTTTCAGCAACCTGTCCAGAGCTTTTGAGGAGGCTGCCGCTATTGACGGGTGCCCGCCTACCAAGGCGTTTTGGCTGATTATGCTTCCAATGGCTCAGCCCGGCATAATTACAGTGACGATTTTTAATTTTATCAATATATGGAATGAGTATTTCATTTCCCTGATTTTTGCTAATTCGGATAAACTGCGGCCCATTGCAGTAGGCTTGTACTCTATGATTAACTCTATGAAATATACAGGCGACTGGGCCGGAATGTTTGCGGCAGTGGTTATCGTGTTCCTGCCTACGTTTATCCTGTACATCTTTCTGTCGGAGAAGATCATTGCCGGCGTTACGGGCGGAGGAGTTAAGGGATAAGAATGTCAGTTTTTTGCGGGTTAATGATATGAGAAACGGCGTAGGCGCTGCCTATGCCGTTTTTTTCAATATTATAGGAAGACCGGGCATAACAGGCGGAGGCTGATTCAACGATTGGAAAAACAGCA
>CAMUJH010000045.1 GCA_947089145.1 uncultured Hungatella sp.
AGCATGATTGAAGAAGAACCTTCGGAAAGGATGTTTAGAATTATCCTTCTGTCTAACCAAAAAAGAATAAGTCTGTAAGCTGTTTTTCTTGCTTACAAACTTATTATACGAGGAGCATACGATTATGGCAAACGACAAAAAACTTGTAGAAGCGATTACTTCCATGGATGTGGATTTCGCCCAATGGTACACGGATGTGGTAAAGAAAGCGGAATTATGCGATTATGCAAGCGTAAAGGGGTGCATGGTTATTAAGCCTGCGGGCTACGCTATCTGGGAAAACATTCAGAAGGAGCTGGATAAACGGTTTAAAGAAACAGGCGTGGAGAATGTGTATATGCCTTTGTTTATTCCGGAAGGGCTTCTGGAGAAGGAAAAAGATCATGTAGAAGGGTTTGCCCCGGAGGTTGCATGGGTAACTCATGGCGGCCTGGAACCGCTGCAGGAACGGATGTGCGTAAGACCCACATCGGAGACTTTGTTCTGTGATTTTTATGCAAAGGATATTCATTCTTACAGAGATCTGCCCAGACTGTATAATCAGTGGTGCTCTGTAGTAAGATGGGAAAAGACCACAAGGCCATTCCTTCGTTCCAGAGAATTCCTGTGGCAGGAAGGGCATACTGCTCATGCCAGTGCAGAAGAGGCACAGGAGAGAACTGAACAGATGCTCAATGTTTATGCGGATTTCTGTGAAGAGGTTCTGGCTATTCCCGTGATTCGGGGCCGCAAGACAGATAAGGAAAAGTTTGCAGGGGCAGAAGCCACTTACACCATTGAGGCGCTGATGCATGACGGAAAAGCTTTGCAGAGCGGAACCAGCCATAATTTCGGCGATGGGTTTGCAAAAGCGTTCGGCATTCAATTTGCCGATAAAGACAATACGTTAAAATACGTCCACCAAACTTCCTGGGGAATGACTACCCGCATGATCGGAGCTATAATCATGGTGCACGGCGATGATAACGGGTTAGTGCTGCCGCCTAAAATTGCACCGGTTCAGATTATGGTGGTACCTGTGCAGCAGAAGAAGGAAGGGGTTCTTGACAAGGCATTTGAGTTAAAAAGCCGCCTGAGCCTTTCCGGATTCCGGGTAAAAGTGGATGATTCCGATAAGAGCCCGGGCTGGAAATTCAGTGACTGCGAGATGCGGGGAATTCCTCTCCGCGTGGAAATAGGCCCTAAAGATATGGAGAAGAGCCAGGCGGTGCTGGTACGCCGGGATACCCATGAGAAAATCACGGTTTCCCTGGATCAGCTGGAGACTGAGGCAGAAAAACTGCTTGACATCATTCAAAATGACATGCTGGAAAAGGCAAGAGCCCACAGAGACGCCCACACTTATGAAGCGGTGGACTATGAGGAATTTGTAAAGACGATCAACGAGAAGCCAGGCTTTGTGAAAGCCATGTGGTGCGGCTGCCGGGAGTGCGAGGACAAAATTAAAGAGGACACCGGAGCGACATCCCGATGCATGCCGCTTAAGCAGGAACAACTGTCAGATACGTGCGTGTGCTGCAAAAAGCCGGCTGCAAAAATGGTGTACTGGGGCCGGGCGTATTAATAAATCCAGGTACAAAAAATTTTCTATGGCGCAAAAGGAGGTGAATGGTCCATGGCAGCAGCTGAAAAAACGTATTGCAGGCAGGTTCAGACGCCTGACTCATCTGATACGCAGCAGCGGCTTTGCCTGTCCATGCCAAAGCAGGCAGAATATATAATAAAAAGACTGGAGGCAAATGGCTTTGAAGCATACGTAGTAGGGGGCTGCGTCAGGGACAGCCTTCTTGGCAGAATTCCCGGAGACTGGGATATAACTACCCAGGCTTCCCCCCAGGAGGTGAAAGCCATATTTGGGAGGACTGTCGATACAGGGATTGCCCATGGCACGGTGACCGTCATGAGAGGAAACGAGGCCTATGAAGTTACCACTTACCGGATTGACGGTGAATATGAGGATGGCAGGCACCCGAAAAACGTATCGTTTACCTCTTGCCTGGAAGAAGACTTAATGCGCAGGGATTTTACCATTAATGCCATGGCTTACAGCCAGAGGACCGGACTGATTGACATCTTTGAAGGGGAGCAGGATCTTAAAGAAAAGAGAATACGCTGTGTGGGAAATCCCTATGACAGATTTAAGGAGGACGCATTAAGAATCTTACGGGCTTTACGGTTCAGCGCCCAGCTGGGATTTGCGGTTGATCCGGGAACAAGAGAAGCCTTAAGAAGCCTGGCCCCCAACCTTGGCTGCGTCAGCAAAGAACGGATACAGACAGAGCTGACGAAACTTCTTCTTTCTGATAACCCGGATTATATAAGGATGGTTTTTGAGGATGGCCTTGCCCCCTGGATCTCAGAGAACTTTGGACAAATAAAGAGGGACAGAATTCAGGTAAGCAAAAGCATTCCGGCAAGAGCGCCGCTGCGGTGGGCGGCTGTTCTGCGGTATGAGACAGAAGAAACAGCCAGGAATGTTCTAAAAGAACTGAAAATGGACAATGATACCATAGCCAGGGTAAAGATTCTGGTACACTGGTGGAAGCGCGCCATAGGAAGCGATGAAAAGGAAATCAGGAAAACCATGTCAGAGATGCCGGAAGACGCCTATGATGATCTGCTGGCAATGAAACAATCCTGTCAGGATATTCCGGAATCTCCAAAGGAGCTGGAGACAATCAGCCGCCTTACGGAACTTATACGCCGCCGGGGGGACTGCATCAGCTTAAAGACCCTGGCAGTGACAGGAAACGATCTTATAGAGCAGGGGATGAAACCTGGAAAAACCATAGGAAAGGCCTTAGGGATTTTGCTGGATACAGTACTGGAAGACCCGGAAAATAATAAGAAAGAGAAACTTCTTGCCCAACTTTACCATAAGGGCTGTTTATAAGACTATACGAAAACCGCAAAAAAACCAACATAATCTGTCTGCCCCACTCATACCCTAGAAGTAGCTACAAAGAGGGCGTTTGGAGGGGTGGATGTGAACGAGAGACATTTGGAGGCTTTGGCGCAGTATGATCTGACCGCTGACAGCGTGCGCAAAGGACGCAGCGGCTGGATCTGCGAGACCAGTCAGGGAACAATGCTTTTGCAGGAGTACCGCGGCACAATGAAACGCCTGGAGTTTGAGACTCAGGTTCTGGGACAGGTCAGGGATTGCGGTCTGCTCCTGGTTGATGATTATATCAGGACCACGCAGGGGGAGCTTATTTCTCTTTCAGAGGACGGCACCAGGCATACGATGAAGCATTGGTATACCGGGCGGGAGTGCAATATTAGAGATCAGAAAGAGATCAGGCAGGCTATAGAGAAGATTGCCCTTCTCCATCAGATTTTGAAAAAGATTGAGAGGCGGGAAGAGTGGAACCTGGGGTCTATTATGGTGGGGACGGCCCGGCAGGAGATGGAACGGCGCAGCCAGGAGCTGAAGCGTGCCAGAAATTATATGAAAAATAAGAGGAAGAAAACAGATTTTGAGCGGTGTGCTCTCAGCAACTTTTCCATGTTCTATCAGCAGGCAAGAGAGGCGCAGGAAGGCATGGAGCGGTTGGAAAAACAACAGGAGCATACCCCTCTTTTCCTCTGCCACGGGGATCTGGATCAGCATCATGTGCTGTTTGTACAGGAAGCAGGGGGGACGGATTTAAAAGGTGCGGTTATTGAATACCACAAGATGCACCTGGGCGACCAGATGACGGATCTCTACCATTTTATGCGGAAAGCCATGGAAAAACATGAGTGGAGCCAGTCTCTGGGACAGGAGATGCTTTTGGCCTACGATAAGGTAATGCCCCTTGAAAAGCGGGACAGGGAAAGCCTGTATTATCTGTTTTTGTATCCTGAAAAATACTGGAAGCAGATTAATTTTTACATGAACGCCAACAAGGCATGGATTCCAGACAGGAATATGGAGAAGCTGAAGAACCTGGAAAGCCAGACAGAGCAGAGAAACCGGTTCCTGTCCGTAATAAAATAAGAATCTTTCCTATTGTTTTTCTTCCCTTTTTGCGGGTTTTGAAGTATAATAGACTACAGCAAAAACGAAGGGAGAGTTACACCATGAAGGATTATAAGAAAATCTACGAGGAATGGCTGGCCAATCCATATTTTGATGAGGCGACCAAGGAAGAACTGCGTGCCATCGCAGATGACGAAAACGAGATTAAAGAGCGTTTTTATATGGATCTGGAATTCGGAACAGCCGGCCTTCGCGGAATTATCGGAGCGGGCATTAACCGCATGAATATTTACGTAGTGCGCAGAGCCACCCAGGGCCTTGCCAACTACATTATTAAGCAGGGCGGCGCGGCCAAGGGCGTAGCCATTGCCTATGATTCCCGCCGTATGTCCCCGGAATTTGCAGACGAAGCTGCAAGGACCCTGGCGGCCAACGGAATTATGGCATATAAATTTGAGAGCCTGCGTCCGACCCCGGAGCTGTCTTTCGCAGTCCGTCAGCTTGGCTGCATCGCCGGCATCAATGTGACAGCCAGCCATAACCCGCCGGAGTACAACGGATACAAGGTATATTGGGAGGACGGCGCACAGTTCACGCCGCCTCACGACAAGGGGGTTACAGAGGAAGTTCTGGCCATTGAAGATCTGTCCACGGTAAAGACCATGAGCGCTTCCGACGCCAAGGCAGCAGGCCTTTATAAAGTGATCGGAGCTGAGATTGACGACAAATATATCGCTAATGTTAAAGCCCAGGTCGTAAACCAGGAAGCCATTGACAAGATGCAGGACAGCATTAAGATCGTGTACACCCCGCTTCATGGAACCGGCAACATTCCTGTTAGAAGAGTTCTGAAAGAAATCGGTTTCCAGCATGTATATGTAGTTCCTCAGCAGGAATTGCCTGACGGAGAGTTCCCGACCGTAAGCTATCCTAACCCAGAGGCAGAAGAGGCGTTTACTCTTGGCCTTGGCATGGCAAAAGAGCTGGATGCAGATCTGGTGCTGGCCACTGATCCGGATGCGGACCGTTTGGGAGTTTATGTTAAGGATACCAAGTCCGGTAGCTATATTCCGCTGACTGGAAACATGTCCGGTTCCCTTCTTTGCGAGTATGTTCTCAGCCAGAAGGCTGCCCAGAACCTGATCCCTGAGGACGGAGAAGTGGTAAAATCCATTGTAACCACCAATTTGGTAGACGCAGTTGCGGCAGGCTATAACTGCAGGCTGGTAGAATGTCTGACAGGCTTTAAGTGGATCGGACAGCAGATCCTGAAGGAAGAGCATACCGGCGTGGGGCATTATATGTTCGGACTGGAGGAAAGCTATGGCTGCCTTATCGGAACCTACGCCCGCGACAAGGATGCCGTGTCCGCCAGCGTCGCACTGTGCGAGGCAGCGGCATATTATAAGACAAAGAACATGACGCTGTGGGATGCCATGGTGGCCATGTATGAAAAATACGGATATTACAAGGATGCCGTGAAGTCTATTGGTCTGAAGGGCATTGAGGGACTGGCAAAGATTCAGAATATAATGAATACGTTGCGCAATAATACCCCTGCCAATGTGGGCGATTACCGCGTAGTATCTGCAAGAGATTATCAGCTGGATACCATTAAAGACATGGCTACGGGAGAAGTGAAGCCTACAGGCCTTCCTGCATCTAATGTTCTTTACTATGATATGAACGACGGAGCCTGGATGTGCGTAAGACCTTCCGGAACAGAGCCGAAAATCAAGTTCTACTACGGCGTAAAGGGAACTTCCCTGGAAGATGCCGATGCCAGATCCAAGGCTTTCGGAGAGGCCGTACAGGCCATGGTTGATTCTATGATGTAAATCTTCAGATGAGGACCCATGGAGAGAGACGATTACTTTGACAATGTGAAAGGTGCCCTGATTACTCTGGTGGTAATCGGGCACTTTTTACTGCCCATGGAAAGAACAAGGTTCGTGGGCAGTCTGATTAACATTATTTATCTGTTTCATATGCCCATGTTTGCCATGGTATCAGGGTACTTTGCCAAAAGCATTTACAGACAGGGGAAATATCGTACTGATAAGGTGATTCGGCTGGCGTGGCTGTATATATTGTTTAAGATTGCCGTAAATGTGACACAAAATCTTGCGGCAGGGACGCCGGTAACAGGACATATTGATTTTTTCCGGGAAGACGGGGCGCCTTGGTATCTTATGGCCATGATCTGGTGGTACTTATCCATTCCGTGCATGACAGAGCTGAGGCCAGGCGCAGTCATGGGAATATGCCTGTGCCTGGGGATTTTAGGCGGATATCAGGAGTCGCTGGGAGATACTTTGGCCATGAGCCGGACAATAACATTTGCCCCTTTTTTCTATGGCGGATACTATTTAAAAAGAACGCAGGTAGAAAAGTTTTTAGACAGCAGACATGGATGGATGTCTGTGGCAGGGGCATTTTGCATTGCAGCAGTGACAGCGCTGGGGACGAAATGGTTTTTAGAGCCGTATATAGGGATTATATATGGAATGAATTATGGCAGGCTGGCTCCGGAAGCTTATGCCTGGGGAGGAATTGTAAGAATTATCTGCTATCTGTGGGGAACGGTTATGATTCTCGGGATGATGGCAGCGGTGCCCAGAAACCGGCAGTGGTGGACATTTTTAGGAGAGAGAACTCTTCAGATCTATATTTTGCATAGGCTGCTGCGGGATATGATGGAGTATTGGGGCTTTTACAGGATCTTTACATCTGCATACCGGCGGACCGTGGTGCTGGTAATTGTTCTTGCAGTTTTGGCAGCCTTTGCTCTGGCAGCCCCGCAGATCACCAATGGATTCCGGCGGATTCAGAAAATCCCGGATATGTTATATAAGAAGTGGAGATCCGTTTAAATCAGCAGACAAAAACAGCAGAAGGTTCAGATGCCCTGTGACATGTCACAGGGCATCTGATTTGTTTTTCAGCCCATGCCTCAGCTCTTCCAGGGCATCTGGGAATTTCCTGGAAGAGGCCGTAGGATTTCCTGCTAAAAGCCCTCTGCGGTAAAAGGACATATGAGAGGACAGCTTCCTGCGGGAATCCTGCAGTTTTTGGGCGCGCTGGGACAACAGCCTGATCCGCTCTGCAATGTGAAGACAGGACTCGTCCTCCTCCTGGGGCGTCTGTGCAGCCGCCTCTTCGCCTGGACTGGGGGCGTGTCTTGACATGGAATGCTCTTCCCATTTAGCTGCTTTCATACGGACTCCGTCTTTTAGCTTGGCGGCTATCTGGGCAGTATCTTCTTTTAATTCCTCTGCCCGCTGCAGAGTATTATCCCGCAGTCCGGCGGCAAGAGAGGAGGTTCCGGCTTTCAGTTCCTCAACCCGGAGCCATGCATCTTCCTTTAATTCCTCCATACGCTCTTGGGCATCTGCCTTTAACTCCGCTGCCTGAAGGCGGGCATCGCTTTTCATATCCTCCAGTCTCTGGGAGGCCTCGGCCCTCAGCAGCGCCAGCTGCAGATGCATCTCGTCCAACTGCCCTCTCATGCGGGTCATGGTTTCCAGAGCCTTCCCGAGAGCCAGCGCTTCTCTGGTGGACTGAATGGTGTCAGCTACAAAGGCAATGCTCACAATAATTAAGAGGAAAAACTCCGCAAAAGGATTCATGCCCAATACAAATTCCGCAATAGGCCTGTGGATGACTTCTGTTAGGAAAATAGTTAAAAATCCCCAGGCAATAGAAGAGGTGAGACAGATATAGCCGTTAACCTGAAACCGCTGGTTGCTGTAATCCCAGTACTTCATCTTAAACAGCCGTTCCATCATATAGCCTGTCACATATTCCAGCGCAGTGGCCGCCACTACCCCTGAGAAATAAACCAATACCAGGTTGTCTTTTACAGGGAGGGATACCCACAGCATCATGACAGCCCCGGTTCCGTACAGCGGCAGCATGGGCAGGCGAAGAAAGCCGCGGTTAACGAAGTGCCGGGTTTTTAGGGACACGTAAGAAGATTCGAAAATCCAGCCGAAAAAGCAATATATATAGAAAAAGGTAATCCAGTGATACCAGTAATATGTGTACATAGAAACCTCCGAGAGTACATAAGTATCTTGTTCTATTTAATCATAACGGGTTGGAGACAATCCTGCAACATTTTTGTGCCCATACCGTTGGAATTTATTTCTTATTATTACCGATTTGGGGGAAATTATCGCTTGCAGGCAGAATGAAATGAGGAGAGAAAAATGGCTCTGTCTGCACAGAGCCATTTTCACTAGGGAATGGTAGGTATATTTTAGGAAATTGTTTTAGGGGGGCCTGTCAGGGTTTCCCCTGACAGGTATGAGTATGAAAAAGCTTTGTGATTTCAAGTGGTTTACTTGAAACAAAGGCCCGTTATCCTTTCGGATAACGTACTTAGAGTATATAAGATAATTGTGACCAAAGTGTGTACCGGGGATAAAATAAAGATAAAAAAAATAAAATAAAAAAAAACCTTTAAAAACCCCTGGAGATTGTATATAATAAAACCGATAATGTGGAATCATATGCATAAGAGCGCTCTTTTGCCAGAAAAAGGGGGCTTATCCATAGAAAAAGAGCCCCGGGACAAGCCCGCAGGGGATTATAAGAAGCCGGTGAGACAGGAGGAAGCAGACAGTATGTTAATGTCCAATGACATTGGAATCGATTTGGGTACAGCCAGTATTTTGGTATATATTAAAGGGAAAGGCGTAGTGCTAAAAGAGCCTTCCGTGGTTGCTATAGACCGTGACACTCAGAAGATTATTACATTCGGAGAAGAAGCCCGCCTTATGATAGGAAGGACTCCGGGCAATATTGTGGCTATCAGGCCTTTGCGGCAGGGAGTTATATCCGATTACACGGTAACCGAAAAGATGCTGAAATATTTTATTACGAAAGCCATGGGCAAGAAGGCCCTGAGAAAGCCCAGAATTGCCGTGTGCATACCCAGCGGCGCCACAGAAGTAGAGCGGAAGGCCGTGGAGGATGCCACATATCAGGCAGGAGCCAGAGATGTTTCCATTATAGAGGAGCCGGTGGCCGCCGCTATCGGGGCTGGCATCGACATTTCCAAAGCCTGCGGCAACATGATTGTGGACATCGGAGGCGGGACCGCGGATATCGCTGTGATTTCCCTGGGCGGTCCCGTAGTAAGCACATCCATTAAAGTGGCAGGAGATGATTTTGACGAGGCGCTGGTCCGCTACATGAGGAAAAAGCACAATCTTCTGATTGGAGAACGGACTGCAGAAGAGATTAAGATTAATATCGGAGCTGCTTACAAGCGCCCGGAAGTTCTCACCATGGAGGTGAGGGGAAGAAACCTGGTGACCGGGCTGCCTAAAACCATTGTGGTTACTTCCGATGAAACCCTTGAGGCGCTGCGGGAGCCAGCCATGCAGATTGTGGATGCGGTACACGGTGTCCTGGAGAGGACTCCGCCGGAATTGGCTGCCGATATTTTTGACAGAGGAATTGTGCTTACGGGAGGAGGTTCCCTGCTTAGTGGTCTGGATGCGCTTATAGAGGAACGGACAGGCATCAGCACCATGATTGCGGAAGAACCTCTGACAGCAGTGGCCATCGGAACAGGGAAATTTATTGAATTCTCCCATGGCGGGGACGCAAAGAGAGACTTTTAAGAGTGGAGAGCAATGGCAGCAGTAAGTGGATTTGTGGAAAAAATCAAATATCGCAATGAAGATAATGGCTACAGTGTGCTGGATGTGTCTGCAGGCGGAGAGGATTATGTGCTTGTGGGCACATTTCCATACATAGGCGAGGGCGAGATGATTGAAGCCAGAGGAACAATGACGGAACATCCCGTTTACGGCGAACAGCTGCAGGTAGAAACCTATACCATCAAAACTCCGGAGGACAGCCAGGCCATGGAGCGATATCTGGGCTCCGGAGCCATCAAGGGAGTGAAAGCAGCTTTGGCGGCCAGGATTGTCCGGCGCTTTAAGGCAGACACGTTCCGAATTATAGAGGAAGAGCCGGAGCGTCTTGCAGAGATCAAGGGAGTCAGCGAAAAAATGGCCATGTCCATAGCGAGCCAGATGGAGGCCAAAAAAGGAATGCGCCATGCCATGATGTTTCTTCAGCAATACGGTGTATCCATGAATCTGTCCGCAAAGATCTATAAAGAATACGGTGACAGAATGTACGGAATCATCAAGGAGAATCCGTACCGCTTGGCAGACGATATTGCAGGCGTAGGGTTCAAGATGGCTGATGAGATAGCCCGCAGGGCAGGGATTGTGGCTGATTCCGATTACCGGATTAAGGCAGGGATTCTTTATACATTGTATCAGGCCGCTGCCCAGGGCCATACATATCTGCCCAGGAAAGAGCTGTTTAGCCAGGCATCAGAACTTCTGAAAGTGGAAGCAGGCCAGATGGAAAAGTATCTGATGGATATGCAGATGGAAAAAAGGCTGGTTATAAAGCGCCCGTCAAGAGGACAGCCGGATCTGGACAAAGAGGAAGCCATGGATTCGGATGAAGAGGACAAGCTGAACGTCTATGCATCCACATATTATTATATGGAATTGAACGTGGCCAGGATGCTCCATGATCTGAACATCAAAGGCCATGAGCCTGAAGAGAACATACAGGAAAGGCTTTCCCTGATTCAAAAAGAGGAGAAAATGGAACTGGATCTTCTCCAGATTCAGGCGGTGGCGGAAGCCGTAAACAGCGGACTTCTGATAATTACAGGAGGTCCCGGAACAGGAAAGACCACCACGATCAATACGATTATCCGATATTTTGAGGCAGAGGGGATGGAGATCCTTCTGGCGGCGCCGACAGGCAGAGCGGCAAAGCGGATGACCGAGGCTACAGGATATGAAGCCAGAACCATTCACCGGATGCTGGAACTAAGCGGCGTCCCCGGCGAGGGCGGAATCGTCAGTACCCGGTTTCAGAGAAATGAGGAAAATCCGCTGGAAGGCGATATTATTATCATTGACGAGATGTCCATGGTAGATATCTACCTGATGCAGTCTTTGCTAAAAGCGGTAACAGTAGGCACGAGGCTGATTTTAGTGGGCGACGTGAATCAGCTTCCGTCTGTAGGCCCGGGCAACGTATTAAAGGACATGATCCATTCAGGGGCCTTTAACGTGGTAGAACTGACCCATATTTTCCGCCAGGCGGCGGAGAGCGATATTATTGTAAATGCCCACAAAATCAACGCAGGGGAGAGAGTAAACCTGGCCAAGCGCAGCCGCGATTTCCTTTTCATTAAACAGGATAATCCAGACACTATCATAAACGCCATGGTGACCCTGATGACGCAGAAGCTTCCGGACTATGTCCATGCAAAACCGCTGGATATCCAGATTATGACCCCTATGCGGAAAGGGGCCCTGGGGGTGGAGCGCCTTAACGAGATTCTTCAGTCTTCCTTAAACCCGCCGGATAAGGAAAAGCCGGAAAAAGAGTCAGGGGGAATCCGATTCCGTTTAGGAGATAAAGTCATGCAGATAAAAAATAACTACCAGATTGCCTGGGAGATCCGCAATCAGTACGGGATTCCTCTGGAGACAGGCATGGGAGTGTTTAACGGAGATACGGGGATTATCCGGGAGATGAACCTGTTTGCGGAAACGCTGACCGTGGAGTTTGACGAGGGAAAGATGGTGGAGTACAGCTTAAAACAGCTGGAAGAACTGGAACTTGCTTATGCCATTACCATTCATAAATCCCAGGGAAGCGAATACCCGGCAGTGATCATCCCGGTACACAGCGGTCCCCGAATGCTGCTGACCAAAAACCTGCTCTACACGGCGGTGACCCGTGCAAGAACCTGTGTCTGCCTGGTAGGCCTGCCGGAAATGTTTCAGGCCATGGCGGACAATACTGTGGAACAGAGACGTTACTGCGGACTGCAGGAACGGATTCAGGAGATTATGCAGTGAAAGACTATATGATAAATCTTTTATTTCCGCGGCGCTGCCCTGTATGCGGGGAGATCGTGCAGCCTTTTGGCCAGCTGATCTGTCCGGGATGTGTAAAGGAACTTTCGCCGGTGCAGCCGCCTGTCTGTAAAAAGTGCGGAAAAGAAGTGGAAAGCAGTACAATAGAATACTGTTATGACTGTACCAGGCATACCAGAGCTTTTCGGCAGAATTTTGCCCTTCTTAATTATAATGAAGCCGCAAGCCGCTCTATGTCAGCCATTAAATATAAGGGACGGAGGGAATATCTGGATTTTTACAGCCAGGCTGCGTGCAGAAGGTTCCAAAGGGCCATCAGGCGGATTTCCCCGGATGTCATGGTTCCGGTACCCATTCATCGATCACGCAGGCGCGTCAGGGGATTTAACCAGGCGGAGCTTCTGGCACGGGGAATCGGCAGGCAGCTGGGAATTCCTGTCTGCCCCAAGGGACTGCAAAGAGCAAAAAAGACGCTGCCTCAAAAAGAACTGAACCCGCAGGAGCGTCTCAAAAACCTGCAGCAGGCCTTCGTACCCGGCGTTTTGCCCCGGGAAGCCAGAACGGTTCTTTTGGTTGACGACATTTATACCACAGGAAGCACCATGGAGGCCTGCGCCTGCGCATTGAAATCCATGGGAGTGGAAAACGTGTATGGCCTGACCCTGTGCGTGGGGCGTAACAGTTAAAAAAAAGATTGACGTTTGTTTCCATCTGTGATATAGTGACAGAGCGAATGGAAGAACAGAGGTCTTTTTTTTATGCTCAAAAATATGATTGTCCAGAGAGAGAAGGCCGCACAAACAACGAATTTTGAAAGTGGAGGTGGAAGTCGTGCGCACAAGAATTACACTGGCATGTACGGAATGCAAACAACGTAATTATAACATGACGAAGGATAAGAAGACCCATCCTGACAGAATGGAGACGAAAAAGTACTGCAGATTCTGCAAAACACACACTTTGCACAAGGAAACGAAGTAATCAGTCTTAGTAAAGGATGTGAAAATATGGCAGAAACAGCAAGCAAGGAAAAAGAGAAAAAGAGCTTTTTCAAAGGTTTAAAAGCTGAGTTTGGCAAGGTCATCTGGCCTACCAGGGAAATGGTAGGAAGAGAGACGGCTGTTGTGGTAGCCTGTTCCGTAGTGCTTGGCTTGATTATCGCACTTCTGGATCTGATTATTAAGTTCGGTCTTAGTTTTATTTTATAAGGGCAAAGGTGAACGTATGGCAGAGGCAAACTGGTATGTGGTCCATACCTATTCAGGCTATGAAAACAAGGTAAAGGTCGATATTGAAAAGACGATTGAGAACCGGAACCTGCAGGATCAGATTCTGGAGGTGGCTGTTCCCATGCAGGCGGTAGTCGAGATTAAAAACGGAGTGGAAAAGGCAGCGGATAAGAAGCTGTTTCCGGGTTATGTGCTGATTCACATGGTTATGAACGACGATACCTGGTATGTGGTCAGAAACACCCGCGGCGTTACGGGCTTTGTTGGCCCCGGCTCCAAGCCCGTTCCTCTTTCGGTGGAGGAGATGGCAAGTCTGAACTTTAAGATCCCTGAGGTGGTTGTAGACTTTGAGGTGGGCGACATGGTGGTGGTAACTGCCGGCGCATGGAAAGATACGGTTGGCGCCATTAAGTCCATCAACGAAACAAAAAAGACCGTTACCATCAGCGTAGAAATGTTCGTCGGCCGTGAAACACCGGTTGAACTCGGCTTTAAAGAAGTGAAAAAGATGTAACTGAAAGCAACAAGTGGGAGGGACATCCCCCGACAATACCACATTATTAGGAGGTGCCTAATTATGGCAAAGAAAGTAACAGGTTATATTAAATTGCAGATCCCGGCAGGAAAGGCTACACCGGCTCCGCCAGTAGGCCCGGCTCTTGGACAGCACGGCGTGAACATCGTACAGTTTACCAAGGAGTTTAACGCAAGGACGGCTGACCAGGGCGACATGATCATTCCTGTAGTTATTACCGTATATGCAGACAGGAGCTTCAGCTTTATCACCAAGACTCCGCCGGCTGCAGTGCTGCTTAAGAAGGCCTGTAAGATTAAATCCGGTTCTGCGACTCCCAACAAGGCAAAGGTAGCCACCATACCCAAGGCAGAACTCCAGAAAATTGCGGAACTTAAAATGCCTGACCTGAATGCGGCAAGCCTTGAGGCGGCCATGAGCATGATCGCAGGCACGGCAAGGAGCATGGGAATCACCGTTGAGGAGTAAACCGGACACACCCATACCGTGGGAGGGCAATCCCCGACAATACCACTAGGAGGTTATGAAAATGAAAAGAGGAAAGAGATATGTAGAGGCGGCTAAATTAGTAGACCGCGCTACTCTTTATGATGCAGCGGATGCTATTGCACTGGTAAAGAAGGCGGCAGCTGCAAAATTTGATGAGACTGTTGAACTCCATATCAGAACCGGATGTGACGGACGTCACGCAGACCAGCAGATCCGTGGAGCGGTAGTTCTGCCTCACGGAACCGGAAAGACCGTAAGGATTCTGGTATTCGCAAAAGGCGCTAAGGCAGATGAGGCAGAGGCAGCAGGCGCTGACTATGTAGGAGCCGAGGAGCTGATTCCGAAGATTCAGAATGAAGGATGGCTGGATTTCGACGTTGTTGTGGCTACTCCGGACATGATGGGCGTTGTAGGCCGTTTGGGCCGCGTGCTGGGCCCCAAGGGTCTGATGCCGAACCCGAAAGCCGGTACCGTAACCATGGATGTGACCAAAGCTATCAACGAGATTAAAGCAGGTAAGATCGAGTACAGGCTTGACAGAACCAATATTATCCACGTGCCAGTAGGAAAAGCTTCTTTCACAGAAGAACAGTTGGCGGACAACTTCCAGACGCTTATGGATGCCATCATCAAGGCAAAACCAAGCACCTTAAAAGGCGTATACCTTAAGAGCGTGGCATTAAGTTCCACCATGGGCCCCGGCGTAAAACTGAACGTAGCGAAGCTTATGGGCTAATTGAGGATAGGGTTTTACTTTTTTGTTGACAATCCCTATATATTTATGTTATATTGTGAAAGCATGTTTATGTGCAGTTATGCGGTCGGCCTGCGGCTGACTGCATACCCAGTATTGATTGCCGAAGACAGCAGGTGCCTATTTAGGCATAAGGAAAACCGCCTGCCGAGGATATGTACAGATTCACATCAGTGATTTTGCAGCCTCTTCTTGTCTATGGCAGAAGAGGCTTTTTATATTATTCATTCGGACCTCAATACAAGGAATAAAATAAGGAGGTAGAACATTCATGGCAAAAGTTGAATTAAAGCAGCCTGTTGTTGCTGAGATTTCCGAGCTTTTTGATGGCGCTCAGACTGCTGTGGTAGTTGATTACCGCGGATTGACTGTTGAACAGGACACGGTTCTGCGCAAGCAGTTAAGAGAAGCCGGAGTTATCTACAAGGTTTATAAGAACACAATGATACGGTTTGCTGCAAAGGGAACGCCATTTGAGGCGCTGAATCCTAATCTGGAAGGTCCTACAGCTTTGGCTGTATCCAAGACAGACGCCACAGCACCGGCAAGGATCATTGCGAATTTTGCAAAGACGGCTCCTGTGCTGGAGATTAAAGGCGGCATCGTTGAAGATACGTATTACGATGCAAAGGGAATGCAGGTTATCGCTACGATTCCGTCCAGAGAGGAACTTCTTGGAAAGCTCCTTGGAAGCATCCAGTCTCCGATTACCAACCTGGCTCGGGTACTGAACCAGATCGCAGAGGCAAAGGCAGAAGCCTGATGTTCTTAAACGGACATGATCAAAAAGGAAAATGTGAGTTTTAGAAGATCAGCCGCCAGGCCGCAGCTGACATCCCAGAATGCATGCCGCCTAACGGGCGGCGGGACTTTTATAGTAAGTGGAAATAGAACAAAGAATAATTAAAATTATATACGGAGGTATTTATCATGGCAAAGTTAACAACTGCAGAGTTTATCGAAGCTATCAAAGAGTTATCTGTTTTAGAGCTGAACGAATTAGTAAAAGCATGTGAGGAAGAATTCGGCGTATCCGCAGCAGCAGGCGTGGTAGTTGCAGCAGCAGGCGCAGCAGGCCCGGTTGAGGAAGAGAAGACCGAGTTTGATGTAGAGCTGACTGAGGTTGGTCCAAACAAGGTTAAAGTTATTAAAGTTGTACGTGAAGCTACAGGCCTTGGCTTGAAGGAAGCAAAGGAAGTAGTTGACAGTGCGCCAAAGGCAGTAAAGACCGGCGTTTCCAAGGAAGAGGCCGAAGAGCTGAAGACCAAACTGGAAGCAGAAGGCGCAAAAGTTACATTAAAGTAAATCCCCATGATGCTTTTTTCGGCATCATCATAAATGAAAGAGGGGGTTACCATGAACCCTCCAGGGGATGCACACAAAATGCCAAAAACAGGCATTTTGGCAACCTACGGACAGCGCACCCGTGCGCAGTCCTCCTGTAAAGATTCGATACTTTCATGGTAATTTAGATAATAATTAAAAAGTTCCGGAATCCGGCAGCGGATTTCGGGACTTTTTATGTGTGTCAGGGACTTGTTCATAGTCATTTCAGGATGTGGATAGACAGGCATTGGGAGAAAAAGAATGTAATAAAAAAGGCAGATCCATTTTATAAGAATCTGCCTTTTTTACACTGCCATATAGTCGAGTTCCTGAAACTGAATTGCATTTGAAACCATGTTGCTTGAAGCTTAATTACTTTACTACACAGACATTAACTGCCTGCATACCGCGGTTACCCTCTGCCATGTCAAAGGTCACTTTCTGACCGTCTTCCAGAGTCTTGTAGCCGTCTGCTACGATACCGGAAAAATGAACAAATACTTCTTCTCCAGTCTCGTCGTTTGTGATGAAGCCATAACCTTTTGTTGCGTTGAACCACTTAACTGTACCTTTATTCATGATGGTACCTCCTTTATATTATTGCATTTTCAATAAACAAAAAAATCACATACTTTTGTAAATCATTTGATGACAAATGACTTACAAAAATATGTGAATCAAGAGCTCATTCGAAATACATACTAACTATAGCACTGAAAAAGAAAAATGTCAAGTGCTGGTATGGAAAAAATTTTCAGGTAATTTAACCGGTTTGGAAGTAAAAAATGTAAGCGCTTTCAAAAAATGCTTGCAATGTAGAATTAAATGTTGTATAGTAAAGATAAAGATATTGTAAGCACTTACAAAAATTTTATGGAGGTTCGCAGACGATGAGCAATGTAAAGGAAACAGTAATCCAGTTTGGCGAGGGCGGTTTTTTAAGAGGATTTGTAGACTATTTTTTCCAGAAGCTGAGTGACCAGGGATTGTTTGACGGTTCCGTTGTAGTGGTGCAGCCTATTGAGCGGGGTATGTGCGAGATGCTTGAAAAGCAGGGATGCGAGTACAACCTGTTTTTAAGAGGGATTGATAATGGGGAGGTGGTGGATGAACACACCCATATCAATATTATTTCCCGGTGCGTGAACCCCTATACGGACAGTGAAGGGTATATGGCTTTGGCAGAGAATCCGGATTTCCGTTTTATTGTGTCCAACACCACAGAGGCAGGAATCGAATTTGTTCCGGAGAACAAGTTTGAAGACGCTCCGGCCAAAAGCTTTCCTGGCAAGCTGACTCAGCTTCTGTATAAGAGATATAAATTAGGGCTGAAGGGTTTTATTATTTTGTCCTGTGAGCTGATTGACCACAATGGCGAGGAACTGGAGAAGTGCTGTCTGGAGTATGCTGACCTTTGGAACTTGGGAGAAGAGTTTAAGACATGGATGCGAGAAGAGAATGACTTCTGCTCCACCTTAGTAGACCGCATTGTAACCGGATTCCCCAGAGATGAGCATGAGGCTCTTTGCAAGCGCATCGGCGAGACAGATAACATGATGGACACTGCGGAGATTTTCCATCTGTGGGTAATACAGGGGCACCATGAGGACGAACTTCCTCTCCAGAAGGCGGGCTTCCATGTGATCTGGACAGATAACGTAGACCCGTATAAGAAGAGAAAGGTAAGAATTTTAAACGGCGCCCATACCTCTATGGTATTGGGAGCGCATCTGTACGGCCTGGAGACTGTTGGAGAGTGCCTGAAAGATGAAAAGGTGTCTGCACTTCTTAAGAAATGCATATTTGACGAGATCATTCCCACTATTGGTGACAATGAGGATAACCGCAGGTTTGGGGCGGCTGTGCTGGAGCGCTTCTCCAATCCGTTTATTAAACATCTGCTGCTGTCCATCGCTTTAAACTCCGTTTCAAAGTTTAAGGCAAGAGTGCTGCCTACGATTCTGGAATACAAGGAAAAATTCGGAAAGTATCCTCAGGGACTGACCTTTTCTCTGGCAGCACTGATCGCGTTTTACCGTACGGACGCTGCCAATGACGGAGAGGAGATTATGAAATTTATGAAGGACGCTTCTGTGGAGGATATTCTGGCAAAGACTGAATACTGGGGCCAGGATTTAAGTGACATGGTTCCGGACGTATCCAAATGGTATCATATGATTCAGGACGAAGGTATGAGCAAGGCTTACGATAAGGTATTAGACTGATTTTACTTGGCATGAGAGAGATGCATTGTGAATACATTTAAGACAGAACTGCCTTCACAAAGCCGTCTGTAAACGGTAAAAGTGAAACAACAGCCGGGGTCAGGGGTGCCTGGCCCCGGCAGCTGTCCTTGCATAAGAATGAACAGCGAATTACCCCATAAAAACAGCAGAAGTACCTATGGGATTCCATGGGCTCTTTTGCTGTTTTTATTTTATGCGCAAGTGATAAATGTGTTTTTGCGTACATATAATAAAGTTGATTACAGGACTGTGAACAGGGTGACGGTGTGGCGAATGGAAATAGAAAAGGAATTAGAGGCAAGCTGGCTTTAGCTGGCTGGGGACTGGCCGGGGTATTTTTGGCAGCGGATCTTTTTGTATCCAATTATCCGGCAGCCGACAGCGGATTTGAATGGAGGGATATGGAAGATGCAGCTGTTACGGCTGGAGGCAACGCCATTTATGAAGAGGAGGAGAAGGAGGAGAAATACATTGCATTGACATTTGATGACGGTCCTCACAAAGTTTATACCCCAAAGCTTCTGGAAGGGTTAAAACAACGGGGAGTCCATGTGACATTTTTCCTGATTGGACAAAATATAGACGGGAATGAAGACATTATCCGGGAAATGAAAGAGGATGGCCACCTTATTGGCAATCACAGCCAGAACCATATGCAGCTGACAAAGGAAAGAACAAAAGAGGCTTGTGACCAGATCAACCGTACAAACGAAAAGATAGAAAGCATTACCGGAGAGAAGCCGGTTTACGTCCGTCCGCCATTTGGTTCCTGGAGCGAGGAACTGGAGTGCATGGTGCCTATGAAGGTGGTACTGTGGAGCGTGGACCCTTTGGACTGGAAGACCCAGAATAAAAACAGGATCGTGCGCCATATTGTAAGCCATGTGGAGGACGGCAGCATCATTCTGCTTCATGATGTTTACGATACGTCGGTGGAGGCGGCTTTGGAAGTGATTGACACGCTTTCCGCAGAAGGGTATAATTTTGTTACGGTAGATGAACTGCTGATTGACTGACAGCATGGAAAGGATACCGCAGATTAGGAGCAGGGAACAGGTATGGATTTATTTGATTATATGAGAAGCAATACTATGGAGAAAGAATCGCCTCTGGCTTCCAGAATGCGTCCGTCGTCTCTGGATCAGGTAGTGGGACAGAAGCATATTATTGGAAAAGATAAGCTGCTGTATCGGGCTATAAAGGCGGACAAGCTGGGGTCCGTGATCTTCTACGGGCCTCCGGGAACGGGCAAGACTACGCTTGCCAAGGTAATTGCCAGCACCACCAAAGCGGATTTTCGGCAGATCAATGCCACTGTGGCAGGAAAAAAGGACATGGAAGAGGTGGTCAAGTCAGCCAAGGACAGCATGGGAATGTATGGCCGGAGAACCATTTTGTTTGTAGATGAGATTCATCGCTTTAATAAGAGCCAGCAGGATTATCTTCTGCCTTTTGTGGAAGACGGAACCCTGATTCTTATTGGAGCGACTACGGAAAATCCCTACTTTGAAGTAAATGGGGCCCTTTTGTCGCGAAGCCGGATTTTTGAGCTGAAGGCGTTGGAGCAGGAAGATATAAAGGAGCTGATCCGCCGGGCGGTGTATGACACGGAGAAAGGAATGGGAAGCTACAATGCCGAAATTCATGAGGATGCAGTGGAATTTCTGGCAGATGCGGCAGGCGGAGATGCCAGGGCGGCTTTAAACGCAGTGGAGCTGGGAGTCCTTACCACAGACAGAGGCAGTGACGGAAAGATACATATTGATTTAAAAGTGGCCCAGGAGTGTATTCAGAAGCGGGCGATGCGCTACGATAAGGACGGGGACAATCATTATGACACGATCTCCGCATTTATTAAAAGCATGAGAGGCTCTGACCCGGATGCATCCGTATACTATCTTGCACGGATGCTGTATGCAGGGGAGGATATAAAATTTATTGCCAGAAGAATCATGATCCATGCGGCGGAGGATGTGGGCATGGCAGACCCGCAGGCCCTGGTGGTGGCATCCAGCGCCGCCCAGGCAGCGGAGCGGGTGGGGATGCCGGAGGCTCAGATTATTTTGGCCCAGGCCGTCATTTATGTGGCCACGGCTCCCAAAAGCAATTCCGTAGCAGCTGCCATAGGGGAGGCGGCTGAGGCAGTGAAAAATGAGAAGATTATGCCAGTGCCTGTACACCTTCAGGACAGACATTACAAGGGGGCCGGAAAGCTGGGGCACGGGGAGGGATATCAATATCCCCATGATTATCCCGATCACTATGTGAAGCAGCAGTATCTGCCGGATAATATGATTGGGCGCCGGTTTTACCATATGTCAGATCAAGGATATGAGAGAAATATTCAGGAATTTATGGCATTTTTGAAAAAATAGCTTTCTTTTTCATGTGATATGGTCTATAATAGGAAAGAATGATGGGGCGGCTTCATGGCCGCCGATCTGAAGTTCAAGAACATTTCGTTTATTCCTAGTTCAAAGGAACATTCCCTGAACGAGAACCAAACAGAATAAGATGATTTTGAGGCATAGAAAAAAGGAGAGAAAATAATGCGTGAAAAATTGCAGACATTACCGCTGGCAGAGTTAAAAGAGATTGCAAAGTCCCAGGGAATTAAGGGAATCAGCGGAATGAAAAAAGGCGATCTCATAGAATTGCTCTGCGAAAAAGAGAAGGAAGCGGAAGAGCCGAAGAAACCGGCAGCCCCCCAGCGCCAGGAACCTGCAAGGGAAAATGTGCGTGAGAATGTAAGAGAGAACGGAAAAGATGTCAGAATGCCGAGAAATCAGAATATTTCTCAGAATTCCAGTCAGAATCCGGCCGGAGCTGCCGGGGCTGGACAGAAGGCATATGTCCCGGCTCCTACGGCTGACGGACCCCAGGATATGCCGGAGCTGGACAGCGGCATTGAGGCCAACGGCATTCTGGAGGTAATGCCTGACGGATTCGGCTTTATCCGATGTGAGAATTTCCTTCCGGGGGAGAACGACGTATATGTTGCACCCTCCCAGATTCGCCGGTTTAATATGAAAACCGGAGATATTATCAGAGGTAACCGGAGGATCAAGGCGGCTACGGAGAAATTTGCAGCATTGCTGTATGTTACCAGCATTAACGGATATCCGCCGTCGGTCATTGAACGCCGCCCTAATTTTGAGGATCTGACTCCCGTTTTCCCAAATGTCCGGCTGCATATGGAAACCAGAGGCAGGGCCAACAGCACAGCCATGAGGGTGCTGGATTTGCTGTCTCCCATTGGCAAGGGACAGAGAGGAATGATTGTATCCCCCCCAAAAGCAGGAAAAACCACACTGTTAAAGCAGGTGGCTCAGGCTATTACCACCAATAACCCGGATATGCACCTGATTATTCTTCTTATTGATGAACGGCCGGAGGAAGTTACGGATATTAAGGAATCTGTTACGGGAAACAATGTGGAAGTCATTTATTCAACCTTTGATGAGCTGGCAGAACGGCATAAACGGGTTTCGGAGATGGTGATTGAACGGGCGAAGCGTCTGGTGGAACACGGACGCGACGTGGTGATTCTTCTGGACAGCATTACCAGGCTGGCCAGAGCTTACAATCTGGTAGTTCCCCCCAGCGGCCGCACCCTTTCCGGAGGACTTGACCCGGCGGCGCTCCATATGCCAAAAAGATTTTTCGGCGCAGCCAGGAACATGCGGGAGGGCGGCAGCCTTACAATCCTTGCCACGGCCTTGGTGGACACGGGAAGCCGTATGGATGATGTGATTTATGAGGAGTTTAAGGGCACGGGAAACATGGAACTGGTTCTGGACAGAAAGCTGTCTGAGAAGAGGATTTTCCCGGCTATAGACATTTTAAAGTCCAGCACGCGAAACGATCATCTGCTTTTAAATGCAGAAGAGCGGGAGGCCGTGGATATGATCCGGAAGGCAACCAACAGCCTAAAGCCGGAAGACGCCGTAGAGAGGATTCTGGATCTGTTTGCTAAGACCAGAACCAACCGGGACTTTATCGAGAGCGCCAAGAGAATCCGGGTTTTCTAAATTTTTTAGGAATCCAGGATATTTGGGGAATTTTGTACTTGCATTAACTTTTATTCTATGATATACTGAACAAGCTGTTTCAATGACAATACAGGCAGTGGGAGTATCCGTTTGCTGCCATAATAGAATAAAAAGAATTTGAGAGGTGAAAAGCATGAAAGAAGGTATCCATCCGGCTTATTACCAAGCCAAAGTTACCTGCAACTGTGGGAATGAATTTGTGACAGGTTCTACCAAGAAGGAGATTCACGTAGAGGTTTGCTCCAAGTGCCACTCATTCTACACAGGCCAGCAGAAGACTGCTGCAGCCCGCGGACGTATTGATAAGTTCAATCGTAAGTACGGCGTTAATACCGGCAAGTAATCAGGGTATGGGTAAAAAAAGGTTGAGACCTAAGTGGAGACACTTATGCTCAACCTATTTTTTCGTTATCAATACAGCTTTTTAGGAAGCAGAAGAAAGAGAGGCATTATGAAATATTCCGGAATTGGCGGTCAGGCCGTTATTGAAGGAATTATGATGAAGAATAAGCAGGAGTATGCAACTGCCGTGCGCAGGCCCGACGGAGAGATCGAGGTAAAGAAGGACACTTATGTAAGCCTGACGGAAAAAGTGAAATTATTGTCCCTGCCTTTTATAAGAGGAGTGTTTAGTTTTGCGGATTCCATGATCCTTGGGATGAAGACGCTGACATTTTCCGCCAGCTTTTTTGAGGACGATGAAGAGACAGAGCCAGGCAGATTGGAGAGGTGGCTGGACGACCGCTTCGGAGAGAGCCTGGAAAAAGTGCTGATGCCGGCAGTGATGGTGTTTTCCGTGATTGCTGCCATTGTCATTTTTATGGTGCTTCCCCTGGGAATCAGCAGTCTGCTGCGACCAATGGTTTGGTCGGATACGCTGATGGCCTTTTTGGAGGGAATGATTCGTCTGGCTATTTTTATCCTCTATATTAAGATAATTTCTAATATGGAGGATATCCGGCGGACGTTCATGTACCACGGTGCGGAGCATAAATGCATCAACTGTATTGAACATGGCCTGGAGCTGAATGTGGATAATGTGAGAGCCAGCTCCAAGCAGCATAAACGGTGCGGAACCAGCTTCCTTATTATTGTTATGATGATCAGCATCCTGTTTTTCATGGTTGTGAGGGTGGAAGGCTTTATACCCAGGGTACTGAGCAGGATCATCCTGATCCCGGTGATTGCAGGCGTTTCTTATGAATTTCTGCGGCTTGCAGGAAGAAGTGATTCGGCTATTGTTAATTTTTTAAGCAAGCCTGGGCTTTGGATGCAGAATATGACTACCAAGGAACCGGATGACAGCATGATTGAGGTTGCCATAGCTGCCGTGGAGGCGGTGTTTGATTGGAAAGAATATTTAAGGGAAAATTTTCCGGAAGGCACCAGGCAGAATGCCGGGAGAGACTTAGAATCCGGTGCAGGTTCCGGAGGTGAAACGTAAAAGATGACTCTTCACCAGTTATTAAATGAAGGGGCAGACAGCCTGACAAGGGCCGGAGCCCCGGAACCGCAGATGGACGCCAGAAGGCTCCTTCTGGAGGCTTTCCGCCTGGATACCGTACATTTTCTTATGAGCCGAATGCAGGTTCTGGAGCAGACTCAGGCGGTAAAGGCATCCATGGATCTTTACCGCCAGATGATAAAAAAGAGATGCCGGCGGATTCCTCTTCAGCATATTTTAGGCAGCCAGGATTTTATGGGGCTGACATTTACAGTAAACAGGCATGTGCTGATTCCGCGTCAGGATACGGAAACTTTGGCAGAACTGGTTTTGCAGGAACAGAAGGATACGAAAAAAAAGGTATTGGATCTGTGCACCGGTTCCGGATGCATTGCTATCAGCCTGGCTGTCCTGGGGAAGTATGAAGACGTGACCGCCGTGGATCTGTCGCCGGAAGCTTTAAAAGTAGCAGAGGAAAATGCAAGGAGGCTGTTAGGTCAGGAAAAGCAGGTCCGCCTGGTACAGGGGGATTTGTTTCAGGGCCTGGAGGGCACATATGATATCATAACAGCCAATCCGCCTTATATTGCTACGGAAGTCATCAAAGGGCTTCAGCCGGAAGTGCGGGACTATGAGCCCAGGATGGCGCTGGACGGTGATAAGGACGGACTGGGTTTTTACAGGAGAATTGCCGCCCAGGCTCAGAACTGGCTGAATCCGGGAGGCTGTATCTATCTGGAGATTGGCTATGACCAGGGGCAGGCAGTAAGCCGCCTTATGGAGGAGGCCGGATTTGAGAACATTAGAATAGTAAAGGATACCCCTGGCCTGGACCGGGTGGTTTATGCAAAAAGGAGGCAGCCATGTTTGACCGTTTAGATGATATGCTGATTCATTATGAGGAATTGATGCTGGAATTAAACAATCCCTCTGTGGCTGAGGATCAGAACCGTTTCCGCAAGCTGATGAAAGAACAGGCGGATCTGGCGCCATTGGTGGATACTTATAAACAATACAAACAGTCCAAACAGGATATAGAAGACAGCATTGCCCTTCTGGAGGAAGAGAGCGATGAGGAAATGAGGGAACTGGCTAAGGAGGAACTTTCAGATGCCAGGAAACGGGCGGAAGAATTGGAGCAGGAGTTAAAGATACTGCTTCTTCCAAAAGATCCCAATGATGATAAAAACATTATCTTGGAAATACGGGCCGGCGCAGGCGGTGACGAGGCGGCCCTGTTTGCTGCAGAACTTTATCGAATGTATGTAAACTATGCAGAGAGCCATCGCTGGAAGGTGGAGATTATTAGTGTCAACGAAAACGGAATCGGCGGGTTTAAGGAAGTGATCGCCATGGTTACCGGAAAGGGAGCTTATTCTAAGTTAAAGTATGAAAGCGGCGTTCACCGGGTGCAGCGGGTGCCTGAGACAGAGAGCGGCGGACGGATTCATACCTCTACGGCTACCGTGGCAGTTATGCCTGAGGCGGAGGAAGTGGATGTGCAGATTGATATGAAAGACTGCCGCATTGATGTTATGCGGGCTTCAGGAAATGGCGGGCAGTGCGTAAACACCACGGACTCTGCAGTTCGTCTGACTCATATGCCCACCGGAATCGTGATTTACAGCCAGACAGAGAAATCCCAGCTGCAGAACAAGGAGAAGGCATTCCGCCTTCTTCGCTCGAAGCTTTTTGATTTGGAACAGGAGAAACGCCAGAATTCTGAGGCGGAAGAGAGAAGAAGCCAGATCGGCACAGGGGATCGCTCCGAAAAAATACGAACTTACAACTTCCCTCAGGGACGCGTGACAGAGCATAGGATTAAATTAACTCTGTACAAAATTGATGCTGTTATGAATGGAGATATCCAGGAAATTATAGACAGCCTCATCGCAGCCGACCAGGCAGCAAAGCTGGCGAAGATGAACGAGAGCGCATAAAACAGGAAAAGCACGCAAAAACAAAGTGTAAAAGCCCTGAGAACCTGGCGGAAGCAAGAAACCGGTTTCAGGGCTTAAAAAATGAAATGAGAGGGGGAGGGATGTGGGGGAAAAGCATACACAAGAGCTTGGAAGAATACATAATCTGATAGCGGCAGGGTGTATCATCCTTGGAGCAGCAGGAGGCCTGGAAGTTATGGGGGGCTTAATGGAGGAAAGAAAGATCCAGATACAATACGAAAGCCTGGCACAAATGGCAGACAGCAGGATCGGAACGGATACATCAGATTTGCAGACGATGAGTTCCAGGCAGGATCAGAAGGCGGAGCGGGGAGCAGAATCAGAAAAGCCGAAGGCAGCCAGGACGCCCCATTTGGCCTATGAATCCCCTATTGATTTTCTGAAGTTAGCCGAAATAAATCCTGACATAACAGGCTGGATAAGAATACCGGATACAGGGATCGATTATCCCATTGTTCAGAGCAGCGACAATCATATGTATCTGCATAAAAGCTTTAACGGGGAAAATGCGGACGCAGGATGTATTTTTATGGATTTTGAAGGCCAGAAAGATCTGAGGGGATATAACAATATACTTTATGGACACAATATGAAGAACGGATCAATGTTCCGGGACGTGGTTCGATATAGAGACGAAGAATATTTTAAAGCACATCAATACTTTGAGATTTATACTCCTGCGGAAACCATACACCTGAAAGCCGTATCCTGCTACTACATACAGGATGCCCCTGAAGTGCGCAGGACAAGATTTCGCGACGATGGTGAGTTTGATGCCTTTGTACACAGAATGCTTGAACCTTGCCGATATGCACAGATGCCTGGGAAGCCTGTTGAGAATTTGTATACGCTGGTTACCTGCAGTTATGAAACGGAAGATGCAAGAACCGTACTGTTTGCCGTGGAGGCGGACAGGGAAGAGGCGGACAGGAGCCAAGGGGCAGATGCATAGGGGACAGAGGAGAAATGCCCCAAAGGCTGGCAGCCGCCCTTGGGATGGCATAAAGGCATCATCCATGTCATTAAATTGCTTTCAAATCGCTTCCAAAATGCTTCCAGACACAGAAAACATAGAAAAACCAGTGAAATCAGAAATTGCAAATGAAGTGACAGTGTGCTATACTGTACCTTATTATGTGAAAAATGGTTATATAGAATGTTAAAATCAGTTTGGGAGGATAGAAATCATGGGAAAATATTTTGGAACTGACGGCTTCCGCGGTGAAGCCAACGTGGATCTGACTGTAGAACATGCTTATAAAGTGGGACGCTTTTTGGGGTGGTTTTATGGCCAGAAGGAGCCGGATACCCGATGCAGGGTGGTGATTGGAAAGGATACCAGGAGAAGCAGCTATATGTTTGAATATTCTCTGGTGGCAGGGCTGACCGCTTCCGGCGCAGACGTATATCTTCTTCATGTAACCACCACGCCCAGCGTGTCTTATGTAGTCCGTACAGAGGGATTTAACTGCGGAATCATGATTTCCGCCAGCCACAACCCATTTTATGACAACGGCATAAAAGTGATTAATGAGAGGGGAGAAAAGCTGGAGGAATCCGTAATCGAGAAAATAGAGCAGTATCTGGACGGGGAGATGGGGGAGATTCCTTTGGCCCGAAAGGATGCCATTGGCCGCACGATTGATTTTGCTGCAGGGCGTAACCGTTATATCGGTTACCTTATTTCCATAGCTACCCGTTCTTTTAAGAATATGCGGGTGGGATTGGACTGTGCCAACGGCAGCGCTTCCGCTATTGCCAAGAATGTGTTTGACGCACTTGGAGCTGAAACGTATGTGATAAACAGCGAGCCTAACGGTCTGAATATTAACACGGAATGCGGCTCCACCCATATTCATGTGCTGCAGGAGTATGTTAAGCGCAACCACCTGGATGTAGGGTTTGCCTATGACGGAGACGCTGACCGCTGCATTGCAGTGGATGGCAGCGGTGAAGAGGTGGATGGCGATAAAATCATGTACATCTGCGGAAAATATATGAAGCAGCAGGGGACCTTGGTGAATAATACGGTGGTAACCACGATTATGTCTAATTTCGGCCTTTATAAAGCTTTAGAAAGAGAAGGGATTTCCTATGTAAAGACTGCAGTGGGGGACAAATATGTATATGAAAATATGTCTTCCTATGGCCATTGCCTTGGCGGGGAACAGTCAGGCCATATTATTTTCAGCAAAAATGCCACTACGGGAGACGGCATCCTTACTTCTCTGAAGGTCATGGAGGTAATCCTGGAAAAGAAGCAGACTCTGGAAAAACTGGCATCTGAAGTGGAGATCTATCCCCAGGTGCTTAAAAATGTAAAAGTGAAAGACAAAAAGGCAGCGCAGGAAGATCCGGCAGTAATGGCAGAAGTAGATAAAGTGACCAAGGCTCTGGGAGAAGGGGGACGGATTCTTCTTCGCCAGTCAGGCACGGAGCCAGTGGTACGTGTTATGGTAGAGGCGGCCAGCCACGAAATCTGTGAGACTTATGTAAATCAGGTCATTGAAGTAATGAAAGCCCAGGGACATATGCTGGAGGCATAAAAGAGAGGACACAGACGTAAAACTGCATTGGAAGCCTGATTACAAACAAGGAGGAAATGAATATGTTGAATTATCAGCGATATAAAAGAGTACCAGTTGTAGATTTTCCAGAGAGAACCTGGCCTTTTAAACAGATTGAGAAGGCGCCTGTATGGTGCAGCGTTGATCTGCGTGACGGCAATCAGGCTTTGGTGGAGCCTATGGTGGTGGAAGAGAAGATGGAATTCTTCAGCATGCTGGTAAAGCTGGGGTTTAAGGAAATTGAGATAGGCTTTCCGGCTGCGTCTCAGATTGAGTACGATTTCCTGCGTCAGTTAGTGGACCGCCGTATGATTCCTGATGATGTACGTGTTCAGGTGCTGGTACAGTGCAGAGAACATCTGATTAAAAGAACCTTTGAGGCTATTAAGGGCATTAAGAATGTAGTAGTGCATATTTATAATTCTACCTCCGCCCTTCAGAGGGATGTGGTATTTAACAAGAGTAAAGAGGAAATCATTCAGATTGCTGTTGACGGAACTAATATGGTAAAGAAATATGCAAAGAATTTTGACGGCAATCTGGTTCTGGAATACTCGCCGGAAAGTTTTACAGGCACGGAACTGGATTTTGCACTGGAAATCTGCACGGCAGTTCAGGAAACGTGGGGTGCAACTCCGGAGAACCCTATTATTATTAACCTTCCGTCCACGGTAGAGATGACGACGCCCAATGTGTACGCGGATCAGATTGAGTGGATGAATACCCATTTTAAAAACCGTGACAGCATCATTTTAAGTGTACATCCCCACAATGATCGGGGAACCGGTGTAGCGGCTACAGAACTGGCGGTTTTAGCAGGCGCAGAGCGGGTGGAGGGAACCTTATTCGGCAACGGAGAGCGTACCGGAAATGTGGATATTCTTACATTAGCCTACAATATGTTCTCCCAGGGCATTGATCCGGAACTGGAGATTGAAAACATCCGCAGCATTTCAGAGGTGTATGAGCGCTGTACAAAGATGGATATTCCGGAAAGGCATCCCTATGCCGGAAAATTGGTGTTTACTGCATTTTCTGGTTCCCACCAGGATGCCATTAACAAGGGCATGAACGCACTTCATGAGAGAAACAGCCAGTATTGGGAAGTGCCTTATCTTCCCATTGATCCCGCTGATATCGGAAGGCAGTACGAACCCATTGTCCGTATTAACAGTCAGTCGGGCAAAGGCGGCGTGGCATTTGTCATGGATACATTCTTTGGGTTTAAGCTGCCAAAAGGAATGCATAAGGAGTTCGCAGATGTGATTCAGGTTATTTCCGAGAAGCAGGGCGAGGTGGCCCCCGAGCAGATTATGGAGGAATTCAGACGCAATTATACAGAACGCAAAGAGCCGATTCATTTCCGCAGATGCCAGATTACGGATACGGAGAACGAGGACGGCGATTTTGCAACACTTGTAAAAGTTACCTATACGAACAATGGCCTTGAAAAAGTGTTTGAGGGTGTGGGCAATGGCCCCATTGATGCAATTCAGAAGGGCCTTGAAAAGGAACTGAATATTGAAATCCGGGTGTTGGACTACAGCGAGCACGCGTTGACTTCCGGTTCCGGAGCACAGGCTGCCTCATATATTCACCTGATGGATGTGAAGACCGGAAAGGTAACTTATGGCGTAGGCATCAGCTCCAATATTACCAGAGCCTCTTTCCGAGGAATATTCAGTGCGGTAAACAGGCTTTTTTACTAAAGCCTGCAGAAAGCACATGATAGAATAAAAGAGGGCATCGCACTTCATCTGTTTTTGATGATCTTGCGACGCCCTCTTCTATTTTCAGATAGAAAAGGGAACTGCTGTCCAGAAGATATATTTATCTACCGGAACAACAGTCCCTTTATTAATGACTTTAGGGACCGCCTGTAAGTCCCTCTTTAAGCGGAGTGGAGATGCTTCCGCCAGGCCCGGGAGATGAAGAACCCGGCCCGCTGTCTGTGCCGCCGGAAGGAGTGCTGCTTCCATAGGGTGCAGAACCGCCGCTCTGATAGATGCCGTTGGCGTTAAAAGTATAGGAAACGCCGTTGATGTTTAATGTGGTGTTGGCGGCCATCTTGCCTGTAGACGGGTCTAAATAATAGTAGGAACCGTTTAAAGTAACCCATCCGGTCTGCATATGGCCGGAACCGTTAAAATAATACCAGCTTCCGTCAATCTGCTTCCAATCTGTAGCCATAGCGCCATTGGATGTGTCCATATAATACCGGTTAGTATTGTCGCTGAGCCATCCGGTCATCATCTTGCCGTCGGTATTAAGATAGTGGTAAGTATTGTTCAGGTTCAGCCACCCGGTAATCATCTTGGCGTCAGAGCCAAAATAGTACCAGTATCCGTTGATCTGCTGCCATTTTCCTATGACTGCCTTTCCGGAAGCATCGAAATAGTACCAGGCATTTTCTATCTGCCGCCAGCCTATGCTCATGGAGCCGTCAGCCTTCAGATAGTAATAGTCATTGCCAATCTTTAACCATCCGGTTACCATGGTTCCGTCTTCCAGCAGATAATAAAATTTTCCGTCAATATGAATCCAACTGTTGGCGGTCATAAGACCGTTGGACTTAAAGTAATACCATTTATTGTTAATCTGTTTCCAGCCTATGGTCATCTTGCCGCTTGTCAGGTCAAGATAGTAATATCCGTCCGTAGTCCGAATCCATCCTTTGTACAGAGAGCCGTTATTGTCATAATATACCCAGCTGTCGCCGCTTTTGCTCCAACCGGCAGCCAGTGCGTCAGATGCCGGAGCCAGAGTCATAAGCCCTAAAATTCCGGCCAGAGCCAGGGCACGAAGACGTTTGTGGCGTATCAAAGGTAACTCCCCCCTTATCCATAAGTATTCATGCCGCACATCAGTGCGTCCTATCAAGTATACCACAAGAATCCCCCAAGAGATAGAGAAAAATGGAAATATTTTTATTACAATTTAATTACCGGCGGCAGGCGCAATGTGATTTGCCTGTTTGGGCCAGGATAATCCTTCTCTGTTCAGGGAACAGAAGCCTGAAAGATTATGCCGCATGCCGGCGGAATCCATCTATTTATTTGCAGGAATCAGTTCCTGAATCCGCTGATAATAGCGTTTGGCATACCGATACATTATTAATGTGTATTCTCCGAATTCTTCTCCCAAATGGCTTTTATATACAGCCCAAAGGCTCCAAAGAAAACCGCCTAGAGCCATATAAGAGTATACTGCTGTTAATTCATCTTTTTCTGGCGCCCGTTCCAAATAGAGGCGGATAAGACGGTCGGTCTGTTCTTCAGTATAATAAGAATAAATAGCGCACATGGCTACATCAATGAGAGGATCGCACATGCCGGAATATTCCCAATCAATGAGCCGCAAGGTTCCGTCTGTAAGAAACAGGAAGTTATCAGCTACGCTGTCAATATGAGCCAGCGTCTCATGCCTGTTCATTTGATTCAGACGATCCATCAGTTCCGTCATTCTTTTTTTTATAAGGCCATAATCTTCGAAGGGGATACCGCCATGCGTTCTGCAGAGGTTCTCATAGAATTCAATTCTCTCACGGATATCAAAGCGGTGCTCAACCGAAATACCTGCCTGGTGTATTTGCTTTAATAGTTTCATGCATCTGCCTACGTCCGTCCAGTTTCCGGCGTCGGAATTGCGGGCGCCCTCATAATATTCTGAAATCTTATAACCGCTGCTGCTGTCAAAATAAATCACATACTCTGTTATCCCAAGGGGTTTCACTGCCTCATAAACCGCTGCTTCCTGCCTGCGGTTTATGAGGAGCTCGGTTCCGGGGCCAGGTATCCGGCAGATATACTGCTTGCCGGATACCGAGAAAAGGAAAGATTTGTTGGTCATTCCTGCCTTAAGGCATTTAATATTTTGGATTTCTGATTCAGGCACTTGGAATGTGCGGGCAACAAGTTCCATGGCCTCATTGTCAGAGCGGTTCTGATATTTAGGGTCAAACGTTCGCAGTTCCTCCAGATTTTCAAATTCATAGACCTGGTTGGCATTCTGCCGGTTAATGTAAAGGCTCTGACAGTCCAACCCGGATTCAGGGTCTTTAACAGGCTGCTGCTTAAGCCGGGAAAATCCAGATTCCACAAGCCTTTTTTGGGCGGTACCATTTACTAGATCCATATATACAGTTTCCCAGTGGAACTGTTCTGTTCCAGGTATGGAATAGTAGGCTTCCAGAATGGGAAGGAAATAGTCGGACCATTCTTTACGGAAAAATGCAGGGCCGTACATGACCCAGGAATCACGGCCGCCTATTTCCACATGAAGAATCTTTCCTTTCTTATTAAAAGAAAGGCACCATTCTGAAGTATCGCCTTCCTGAAAAACAGAAGAGTACCAGGAGCAGCACTCATAGGCATGGTACATATTCTCCCGCATCCAGTTATCAGAGGCCAGAAGGTACATATTTCTTCCTTGAAAAAGTTTTCGGGCATGATAGACAGTGGCCAGGGTATTCTTCTCAGAGTATTCTCTATTATATAGAAGCGTTACATTATATTTATCAATAAGATATTCAAATTTTTCTTTAAGGTATCCCACAACAATGGTGATATCTGTAATTCCTGCCTGATGAAGCTGACGGATCTGCCGTTCAATCATTCGTTCCCCAAAGACTTCCAGAAGTCCTTTAGGAGTTTCAAATGTCAGGGGAACAAAACGGGAACCAAAACCTGCTGCAAGAATTACTGCCCCATCTACCCGGTATTGCTCCAGACGCTCTTTGCCTGGGGCAGTCAGCTGATAATGCCCGTCTGGAAGTATGGCAATCAGATCCTGTTCTATACATTCTTTTATCAGACGGTTTATGGAACCCAGGGACACATCCATGGCCTGAGCAAGTTCCCGCTGGGTGATCTGGGGATGTTCAAATATATTTCGGCATATCAATGCATGTCTGTCCATAAATACCTCCGTTCAAAAATAGAGATTTATTTATATATATGAACATTATAGCATAGAGGAACAAAAAAACAAGAGGGGTTATTGCGAAAAGGGGATGGGGGAATGTATAATATAGAGCGTGTGTATCCTGCCAAAGAAACGCTTTGGACAGGCATTGTACAGAGATAAATACAATCCAGAAAGAAAAATGAGTTTTCGTAAGCTTTACGTAAGAAAATGAACAGAGAAAAGTTATAGCATTTTTTCGAAAAGTGTATTATACTAACGTTGTGATTGAGGAAATGATATTTCCTTACAGAGATTAGAAGACCTGAAAACATGATTTATAAAGCGTTTATAAAAAATGCCAAAAAAGTCAAAAAGGTATTGATAATTTCCATTATAGGAAGTATAATTACCTCGTAATGCAATAGGGAGCCTTCCAAAAAGAAGGTTCAAAAAAGGAAAAAGGAGAGTGCATTCATTATGAGA
>CAMUJH010000046.1 GCA_947089145.1 uncultured Hungatella sp.
GTAAATGGAATAAAGTGGGGAAAAACCTATAGGTTTTTCCCCGAAAAAGTATTGCAAATTTTTTTGTGGTGTGTTATCCTATGTCAGTCAGATAAAAATAAAAAAGAACAAATTTTAGTATTTTGTTCACTTTTGTAATAATTATGTAAAATTTTTGAAATAGAATTAATAAGATGTAACAGATATTCCGATTCTCAGAAAGTGGGGAAAAACCTATGGATTTTTCCCTATGGATAATATGAAAAACCAGAAATACGGGAACCTGGAGCGGCAGAGAAGACGTATAAATGCAGGCATCCCCAATTACGGGACGGGGAAAGGCGTGACAAAGCGTATGAAAAGGAGTTGGTTACCATATGTGGTGTGTGGTGCATGTGCGAAATGGCGGTGAAAAACATGCGGAAGAATTTGTTTCGGGTCTTCTTCCAGAATGCGTTCATGCGAGATGCTTCCATTTGACCAGGGATAGAAGGAAAAAGTATGAAGGGAATTGGCAGACAGTAAAGGAAGCTTTATTTCCGGGATACGTATTTATCGAAACGGATCAGCCGGACAGGGTGTACCAGGAGCTGAAGAAGACGCCGAAACCAAAGTTGCTGTTCAGTGATGACGAATATGTGGCGGCATTGGCAAAACACGAAACGGATTTTATGGAGAGGATTGCGGACAGAGACGGAAGGGTTGGGATATCCAAGGTAAGAATTGGAGAGGATGGGGAGATCCATTATGTGTCAGGCCCGCTATTGGGAATGGGGGACATGGTGAGGCGGGTAAATCTTCATAAACGGATTGCGGAGATAGAGACAGAGGTTATGGGGGTAAAGAGGATTCTGTATCTGGGGATTGACATTGAAGCAGATGACAGGAGGAGTCAGGCATGTTGACAGCAGGCAAAGAAGTTTAGCCCGCTCAGTTTTATCCTGTATGGATGACGAGGAATGGGTTCAGCAGTGCCGAAAGCTGTTGGATGCAGAACCGCCATCCTTTTAGGACAGACTATAGCTAGCAATAAGAATACAGACGAAAGAGAGCAAACAAGCAGCAGAGGTCGATGAAACATGGAAAAAAGAACAATCAATTTTAGTCCGCCGGACATCACAGAACTTGAAATATCAGAGGTAGCAAACGCTCTTCATTCCGGCTGGATTACAACAGGGCCCAGGACGAAGATGCTGGAGTGCCGCTTGGCGGCCTATATAGAAACCGGAAAGAATGACGTTGATTGTACTGACAGAGATGCGTTCGCAAAGTATAGTCAGCGTGTGGTTTGCTTGAATTCCGCTACGGCAGCGGAGGAACTTAATCTTCGTATTCTTGGTATTACTGCCGGTGACGAGGTTATTGTTCCAGCTTACACATACACGGCCTCCGCATCCGCTGCTATCCACTGCGGCGCCACAGTAAAGTTTGTGGATATTCAGAAGAACGGCGATAAAGATAGCCACGCTCCCGAGATGGATTACGATGCTCTGGAAGCAGCGATTACTCCGAAGACAAAGGCAATCATTGTGGTAGATCTCGGCGGCATTGTCTGCGATTATGATCGTGTGTTTGAGATTGTGGAGAGTAAACGTTCTCTTTTCACGCCTCTTGACGACTACAGTGATCCGGTGGCTGGCTTGGGAAGCAGCCTACAACATTCTATTGGCCGTGTTGCAGTTATAGCTGACTGTGCCCACAGTCTCGGTGCGTCGAGAATCGTTTCTCACACAGGTGAAGGGGAGATTGAGAAGCAGAGACGGTACTGCGGCAGAATTGCAGATTTTACGTCATTTTCCTTCCATGCGGTAAAAAATTTCACTACAGCAGAAGGAGGAGCCGCTGCATGGCTGCCAATAGATGGTGTGGATAGTAAGGAAATCTATAAGATGTATCAGCTTTTGTCTCTACATGGTCAGAATAAGGATGCTTTGGCTAAGACAAAGATTGGTGCGTGGGAGTATGATATTGTAGGCCCTTGGTATAAGTGCAACATGACCGACATCATGGCGGCAATAGGGCTTTGTCAGCTTGACAGGTATCCGGGGCTTCTAGGTAGACGGGCAGAGATTATAAAAAGTTATGATAAGGCTTGTGATAACCTTGGAATCTTACACCTGGTCCATCACACTGACGTTATGGATAGCTCCAACCATCTGTATCTGATTCGCATGCCGGGAATTGATGCAGAGCAACGGAACGAGATTATTGAGAAGCTGGCTGAGAGGGGCATTGCCACAAATGTCCATTATAAGCCGCTGCCGATGATGACGGCATACAAAGATATGTGCGGCGGGATAGGAAATTTTCCTAATGCCTATGATTATTACCATAATTTGATTACGCTCCCTCTGCACACGATGCTGTCAGATGAGGATGCAGAGTATGTGTGCCAGATGGTGAAGGAAGTTGTAAAGGAGTATTTGAAATGATGCCGTTTGATCACATCCGAGTGAGGTATTTTCTGCATTGTTTGCTGCATCGGAATGGCTATGAACATGGAGAATACCTAAAAAAACATAACGCATTCCATGGTATGGGAGAGAACTGTTTCTTTCAGCCGTACAATCTCCCTGCAGATGCGAGGTACATAAGGCTGGGGAATAATGTAGTTGTTGCCTCTAATGTGAGTTTTATTTGTCATGATGTAATCCACAATATGCTGAATCATGCCCCAAAGTATGCGGGGGGGTATACAGCATACTGGGGAATTATTGATGTGAAAGATAATGTGTTCATAGGTTCAAATACAACGATTCTCTCAAATGTAACAATCGGCTCAAATGTAATCATAGCCGCAGGGAGTCTTGTCAATCAGGATATTCCTGATGGAAAGATCGTGGCTGGGGTTCCTGCGAAAGTGATTGGTGAAGTAGATGATCTCGCCCAAAAACGAAGATTACACAGTGAGAGTCCGATTGGCAAGATGGGGCGGGATGAGAGGATTAAGTATTTGTGGATGAATACAGGCATTTGCTGCTGTGTGCAAAAAGATGATTGAAAATAGTTAAAAGAAGATTGGAGAAAGTGCAGATGAACAGAGTGTTTATTACAGGTGCATGCCGAACCCCGATGGGCAAAATGGGCGGAGCTTTATCTTCGCTGTCAGCTGTAGAGTTAGGGGCTTTGGTTATCAGTGAGTCGCTGAGACGCAGCGGCATCCCAGCAGATACTGTTGATCATGTGTACATGGGCTGCGTGCTCCAGGCAGGTTTAGGTCAAAATGTGGCCAGGCAGGCGGCAATTAAAGCCGGACTTCCAGTGACTGCGACAGCGCAGACAGTCAATATCGTCTGTGGCTCCGGACTTGATTCCGTGAATTCGGCTGCCCGGCTCATCCAATCCGGTGAAGCTGATATTGTGATTGCCGGCGGCATGGAATCCATGTCACAGGCTCCGTTTGCTTTGAAAGATGCCCGTTTTGGGTACCGGATGGGCAGCCCCATGATGGATACCCCGCTTGTAGATACCATGGTGAATGACGCATTATGGGATGCAATCAACAATTACCACATGGGGGTTACGGCGGAAAACATAGTGGAACAGTGGGGAATTACACGCCGGGAACTGGATGAGTTTGCGGTGGAATCCCAGAATAAGGCAGCAGATGCAGTTGAAAATGGGAACTTTAAGGACGAGATTGTCCCTGTTGTTATTAAAAACCGTAAAGGAGAGACGGTGATAGACGCAGATGAAGGACCACGTCCCGGAACAACGTTTGAGGCTCTTTCTAAGCTGAAGCCTTCATTCAGGCAAGGCGGCACTGTAACCGCCGGGAATAGCTCTGGGATTAACGACGGTGCTGCTGCGGTTATCTTGATATCTGAGGATAAGGTTAAAAAACTGGAATTAATTCCGCAGGCTGAATGGATTGGCGGTGCGCTGGCCGGTGTTGAACCTGAGATTATGGGAAGCGGCCCGGTAGAAAGCACAAAAAAGCTGTTTAAGAGATTGGGCATGACGATGGATGACATTGACCTTGTGGAAGGCAACGAGGCCTTTGCGGCTCAGTCAATAGCAGTCAAGCGGGAGCTGAACATTCCGGATGAAAAGCTGAATGTGAATGGAGGGGCTATTGCCCTGGGCCATCCGGTGGGAGCTTCCGGCTGCCGTATTCTTGTGACTCTTATTCATGCAATGAAACAGAGGAATGCCGCCACAGGGCTGGCAACGCTTTGTATCGGAGGCGGCATGGGGTGCAGCACGGTAATCAAGAGCTATAGTGAGGTAAATAGATGATGAGGATTGCAGTAATCGGTACCGGAACTTTAGGGCCATCCATCGCACAGGTGTTTTCTCAATGTGAGAAGGTTGAAAAGGTTTTTCTCTGTAAAGGCAGAGATTCATCTGAAAGTGACGGCAAGGAAAAGATAAAAACGGCATTTGACAAACTGACAGGAAAAGAAAAGATAACAAGAAAAGAAGCAAATCACTGCCTTTCAAAGATTTACACAGGAAATAAGGAACTTGCGGCTGACGCAGATCTGCTTATTGAAGCTGTTTCTGAAGATGCAGAGATTAAGAAATCCCTTTTCAAACAGTTAGATCAGATATGCAGGTCAGATTGCATTTTTGCTACAAATACATCCTCCCTTCCAATTCAGACCATTGGTGAGGGACTATCTCGTCCGTTGATAGGTATGCATTTCTTCAACCCGGCGCCAGTGATGAAGCTGGTGGAAGTGATTGCCACTGAGAGAACACCGCACGACATGGTTGATTTTGTTATGGAGATTGCCAGGGATATAGGAAAAACACCTGTGGAAGTGCGGGAAGCCCCTGGATTCATAGTGAACCGCATATTGATCCCGATGATCAATGAGGCGATCAGCATTTATGCGGAGGGCGTTGCGTCAGCAGAGGATATTGATACAGCCATGAAGCTGGGCGCAAATCATCCAATGGGGCCTCTGGCGTTGGGGGACCTGATCGGACTGGATGTAGTTCTGGCAATCCTGGGCGTCATGCTGAAAGAAACCGGGGACAATCGCTACCTTCCGCAGCCAATGCTGAAGAAAATGGTAAGAGAAAAGAAACTTGGCCGGAAGACCGGTGTGGGGTTTTATAAGTATTAAGGAGAGGCATTTTGTGAAGATTACTGACATTCTTGAATTTTATAAAAGAACAAAAACAAAATATTCAGCTGACGGCAATGCCGACTTAGGAATAGAAGGATATTCCAGCATTTATCAGTACAAAGACGGCACTGTGTCATGGCTTCGCAAAATATCTACGCTGGATAACCCCAGATTCAAAATGCCTGGCACATTTACCTGCGTGATTACCCAGGATGGGATGCCACGCATACCTAATGCTAAGTGCCAGATTTGGGTCGGCAATCCGAAGGATGCTTTTTTCGATGCTCTTGAAGAATTCTGGGGAGAAAAAGCCGAGATATCAATTTCGTCACAAGCTGTCATCGAGGATGGCGCCATAATAGGGGATAATGTTTCTATCGGGCCATTTACTTATATTTCCTCCAAAACTGTTATAGGCGATGGTACCAGAATAGGTTCAAATGTGATGATTAAAGGCAAAGTCACAATAGGAAAAGACTGTGTCATTCAAAGCGGGGCGGTACTAGGCGAGGATGGCTTTGCATTCATCAAAGAAGATGATGCCCAAAAGTTTGTTAAGCATTACGGAGGCGTTACGCTTGAGGATCATGTTTCGATTGGCTCCCAAACCTGTGTCTGCAGGGGAGCAATAGAGGACACTCTGATTAAAGAGTATGCGAAGATCGATAACCTCTGCCATATAGCCCACAATGTGGTGATCGGCAAACGGTCAATTGTGGTTTGCCTCACCGCCGTGATGGGGTCTGTGCATATTGGGGATGACTGCTGGGTAGCTACCAGCATGATCAGGGATCAGCGCCATGTTGGTGATGGCTGCGTTGTTGGCATGGGGGCTGTTGTCGTAAAGGATGTTCCCGATAAGGCTACAGTGGCGGGCAATCCTGCAAAGCCAATGGAGCGGAAGGAAAAGATATGAGCAAGGTACTTGTAATTGCAGCGCATCCGGATGATGAACTGCTTGGCTGCGGCGGAGCTTTGATTCGGCATGCAGACCAGGGAGATGAAGTCCAGAGCATTATTATGTGTGAAGGTGAATCCCTTCGATATGCAGGACAGGAAGTCCATCAACATGAGGCCACAGCCGAGGCGGCGGAGATTATCGGCATATCCAAGACGAACCGCTTTGATTTCCCGGATCAGAAGCTGGATAAGTTTTCACTGGTGGAGCTGATTACCCCGATTGAAAAAGTGGTAGATGGCTTTAGGCCTGACATAGTATACATCCAGTTTGGCGGGGATATTAACCGGGATCACGCACTGACCTTTGAGGCCGCAAACATTGCTCTTAGGCCTACGGCTGATTCTGTCAGGGAGATTTATACGTTTTATACGGTAGGAAGCACGGAACTTAAGACTCCTGGCGAGTTTAATCCGAATGTATGGGTTGATATAGAAGATCAGGTTGAAAGAAAAATTCAGGCTTTTTCATGTTATACAAGCGAGATCAGGGAGTATCCGCATCCCCGATCGTTGGAAGGCATCAGGAATGTGGCGGCTTTCTATGGCAATCAGTGCTGCCTCAGATATGCGGAAGCGTTCATGTTAATGAGGAAGATTGCGAGGAAGCAGCCATGAAACGATTGATGGTTATGGGAGCTGCTATAGAGCAGGTTCCGGGAATTAAAAAAGCCAAAGAGATGGGATATGAGGTAGCTGTTATTGACTATAACCCTAAGGCGGTGGGGATTGGGCTTGCTGATAAATTCTATAATGTAAGCACCATTGACCCGGAGGGGGTTTTTCGGGCTGCCCAGGATTTTAAGGCAGACGGATTTTTGACTCTTGCTACCGATCTTCCCATGCGTGCAGTTGCTTACGCAAGTGAAAAATTAGGTATTTTGGGAGTTTCCCAGCATACTGCACTGCTGGCAACTGATAAAGGTGAGATGATAAAGGCGCTGAAGGAGCATGCTGTTGAATCTCCCTGGTATTACATCATTGATACGCTGGATGATCTGAGGGAGACGGGAAAGCAGCTCACATACCCCTGCATTATGAAGCCTGCAGATAACGCTGCAAGCCGCGGAGTGGCATTAATACACGATTATGAAGGGCTGATTGAAAGCTACGGCTACTCCAAAGATGAGTCTCACAGCGGGCAGGTAATTATTGAAGAATATATGGAAGGGCCAGAGGTTAGTGTTGAAGTCTTGAGCTATAAAGGGGAAGCTTATGTTCTTCAGATCACAGACAAATTGACCTCTGGTGCGCCACATTTTGTGGAAGTCGGCCACAACCAGCCATCGCAGCTGGATAAGGAGACAAAGGAGAAGATCTGTGATGTCGCAGGCAGGGCGGTGCAGGCCCTTGGGATCGAGAATGGACCTGCTCATGTTGAGATCATCGTAACAACAGATGGGCCGAAGATTGTAGAGCTTGGCGCACGGCTGGGCGGAGATTGCATCACGTCCCATCTGGTATATCTTTCCACAGGCATTGACATGGTAAAAGAGACGGTTAAGGTTCTCTGCGGTGAAAAGCCGGATTTAGTGCAGAAATATGAAAAAGGCGCATCCATCCGTTTTCTTACGGGTGAAACGTTAGGTATTTTTGATCATGTGGATGGTGAAGATGACGCGCGGGCAGTTGACGGGGTAATTGAAGTATCAGACATCATGCACACGGGCGATCTGATTGAGTCCATCCGCAGCAGTGATGACCGTGTGGCTTATGTTGTCGCACAGGCGGAGAATGTTCAGGCATCGTCAGCGATAGCAGAGAAAGCCCGGAATATGATGACAGTTGTGGTGAGAAAGGGGTAAGGGACAGTTGTATCAGAATTATGTAAAGCGGATTTTGGATATTTTCATCAGTCTGATTGCTCTGCCGTTCTTTCTCATTAGCTTTATATTTATTGCGCCTGCAATTTATCTGAATGACCGCGGCACGATATTTTACAGGGCAGAGCGCCGTGGAATCCATGGGACAATCTTTGAAATGTATAAGTATCGTTCCATGAAGATGAATGCGCCAGATCTGAGAAACGCAGACAATTCGACGTTTAACAGCTGGGATGACCCAAGGGTTACGAAGGTCGGCCGCTTCCTCAGAAAGACTTCAATGGATGAAATCCCGCAGATCTTAAATGTCCTTAAAGGCGACATGAGCATTATAGGGCCAAGACCTATTACGATCAATAAACCGCTTGAAGAATACGATGAGAAGAGAACAATTCGCCTTCAGGTAAAACCTGGAGTGACAGGATCGGTTCAGGCATATTACAGAAATTCCATAGGGCAGGAAGAGAAACTGCAGCATGATGCAGAATATGCGCAGAATGTAACATTCCTTGGGGATGTGAAAATAATGCTGAAAACAATCCAGACAGTCCTACAGCGAAAGAATATTTATATCAAGCAGGAAAATGTTAAGGATGTCCATGAGGTAAACCTGCATGCGCCCGGCAGCGGAAGCACCGCCGCACATGAAAGCCCGGCGGGCGCACTTGGCATTCCAGAATGCATGCCGCCTAATGGGCGGCGGACTTTTATAGCAATAAAAATCCCACATAAAAAAGGAGATTCAAAAAAATGAACGTCAAAGGAAAACGGTTACTCATTGTTGGCGCCGGCCGTGGCCAGGTTGGTCTTTATAAGGCAGCAAAGGAAATGGGGATTCATACAATTGCAGGCACTATGCCGGATAACAACCCTCCCGGAATTAAGCTGGCTGACGAAGTCTGCTATATGAATATCGCAAAGCCCGATGAGGTGCTGGAAAAGGCAAAGACGCTGAACATTGATGGACTTGCAACAAGCTGCCTTGATACAGGTGTCCCGGCAATCGGTAAGGTGTGCGATGCCCTTGGCCTGACCGGGCTTACGGAGAATGCCGCTGTTATGTGCGGCGACAAGCTTAAGATGAAGAAAGCGTTCATGGAACATGGAGTCAGCACGGCTCAGTTTGTGGAAATCCACACCCAGGATGAACTGGAGGCTGCACTGGAGACGCTGAAGCTGCCGGTTATTATCAAAGCGACAGATCTCCAGGGCAGCAATGGTATTTACATTGCAGAGACTCATGAGGCAGCTGTTGAAGGCTTCCACGGAGCAATGGATAAGACCCGTCGGGACTACTGCATCGTCGAACAGTACATAGAGGGGTATGAGTTTGGCGCACAGGCATTTGTGTATCAGGGAGAGGTTCTATTCGTAATGCCTCATGGTGATGAAACTTATATGAGCCATACTGCTGTTCCCGTCGGCCACTATGTACCGTTTGAGGGTGATGAGAATATCCATAATCAGGCAGAGGAAGCCGTAAAGAGAGCGATTAAGGCACTTGGACTGAATAACTGCGCAGTCAATGTCGACCTGATTCTGAAGGATGACACGGTGTATGTGATCGAGCTTACGGGACGGGTTGGTGCAAACTGCCTGCCGGAGCTCACCCAGATCAATTTTGGCATTGAGTATTACAAAATGATTGCAGCAATGGCCTTGGGGGAGAATCCGTTGGAGCTGTGGGAACGGCGCAGGGACAAGACTTTGGCCGGATATGCGAAGATGATCCTGGAAACGGAGAAATCCGGGGAATTGGAGAGCATCGAATATAAGGGAAAGGTTGAAGGCGAAGTACTCGAGGTGACATTCTTTAAACATCCCGGTGACGAGATCCGTATTTTCGGGAATTCCAATGACTGCGTCGGCCAGATTATTGTACAGGGCGACACAATAAATGCCTGCAAGAAGACCCTGCAGGGTGTTCTGGATCAGATTGAGATGAAATTGAAAAGGGAAAAACCTATTGCCCTTTGAGGTACGGCGATGGTGAAAAAATTGCTGGTTTTGGCCAATGAGTTTCCCTACGGAGCCTGGGAGCCTTATATGGAGACAGAGGAGGGGTATTATTCTGCGTTTGATAAAGTGTGGATCGCCTCACTTCAGCTGAGGAAAGAGCATGCCAAAACAAAAAGAGAGCTGAAAAGCGATGCGGCAGTCATTCCCGTTCCATACATGTCCAGACTGTTTTATTTTGCTAACAGTTTTTCTGTGCTTGGAGACAGAGAGCTTTATAGGGAAATTTCGGAGCTAAAAAAAAGCGGACGTTTGTCCTTGGCACGCATTGTTGATCTCTTTGTCTTTCTGAGCAGAGCCCACCATGAGGCCCGAGTGATTGATCGTGCATTAAGAGATGAGGATAAGGACAATCTGCTGCTTTATTCATATCGCTTTGAGTTTCAACCGTATATTGCGGTTTTGCTGAAGAAAAAATGGAGGAAATCACCGTATATTGTGTCCCGCGCCCATGGGTATGACATTTATGAGGGACAGCATGCAAATGACTACATTCCGCTCAGGAAAGTTATTCTGGATAACATTGATTATGTCTTTCCATGTTCAGAGCACGGCGCTAGATATATAGAGGAAAAATACGGCGACGTTAAGGCTAATGTGGAGTGCAGATATCTGGGGACGGTTGATCACAGAGAGCGGTTGGCTCCCTCTGGAATGAATCCTTTGAAAATCGTGTCCTGCTCAAATGTGGTTAAAGTTAAACGGTTGGAGAAAATTGTAAATGCCCTGTCCTTGATGGATGATGTCGAGATAGAATGGACACATTATGGGGATGGACCATTGCTGGCGGAAGTGAGGCGGATGGCGGCAGAAAAGCTTGGGAAAAACATAAGAGCTAATTTTCCAGGCAGTGTTGCCAACACAGAACTGCTAAAGATCTACGGTTCAACTGACTGCCATATCTTTTTAAACGTCAGTTTATCAGAAGGTTTGCCAGTATCTATTATGGAGGCCATGTCCTTTGGCATTCCCTGCATTGCTACCGATGTAGGCGGAACAAGAGAGCTTGTAAATGATGAAAACGGGTATTTGCTGGAGGCGGATGCCGATGACGCAAAGATAGCTGATGCTGTACGCTGCGTTTCTCAGATGGGCATAGATGAGTATCAGGCGTTGAGAGAAGGAGCGCGTAAATCATGGAACAACAAATTCAATGCAGAGATAAACTATTCAGAATTTCTTGAATTATTAAGCGGGCTTTTAACAGGAATGTAAGTTCACGATAATGATGGCACAGAGAGATACGCCGGGGAGAGTTGATAAATGAGAGTAAGATTAACCAAGATGAATATCTTTGGAGCGATTGTTATATTAGTTCTGTTGATAGCTGGTCTTATTTTAGGAGCGAATCCTTTGTATTGTCTTGCTCTAATAGCGAACTTGCTTCTCCTTCTGTATTCATACGACAGGATAGAAAATAGAAGCTTGCTGTTCACCTTTGGGGTAGCATATTTTACTTTTCTGCTGGGAAGAGAATTTTTAGAAGTTTATTTTCAGTACAGGATAGAAAATTACAGTGCAAATATCAACAATCATACGTATTTATGCCTGATTTTGGGAACTCTTGGGGTATGGATTACATATGCAGTATTTGAACGCAGATCAAATAATAGGAAAATAGAAAGCAAACAAAACTCAATTGTTTTGGATGACCCATTGGGAATCAGGGTGAGAAAGATAAGCAAGTGGCTGTTTTTTGCATCCATGCCATTCGGATTAATCACGAGATTCGCAATAGCATGGTTTGTGCGAAGGGCCAGTTACACAGAGTATTATATTGACTTTGTTAACGTCTTATATGGCGGGAACGCTGTTCTGTACATTGTCGGCAGACTTGAGAATGTTATGCCGGTTGCATTAGGGATTTTTTTCTCGACACTTCCGTCTAAAAGAGAATCAAAGCCAGTTATGCTGACGTATTTTTTATATTGCGTTATCTCCTTGGGTGCAGGCAACAGAGGCACTTTTGTTCTTGGCGTATTGTATTTGTTTGTTTTTATAGTGCATATGCAGGGGAAAAGACCAGAGGAACAATGGTTTGAAAAAAAGATGATGATCTATGCCATAATCTTAATTCCTATTATTGCAGTTGCTGGCTCTCTATATAATCTAATGCGCTTAAATATGGAGACTGCGGGTATCTCCTTGCTTGACGCTTTCATAAATTTCTTTTATGACCAGGGAGTTACAATCACTGTAATAAAACATGGATATGAACTTGAGGATATGATACCGAAGCAAGGTCCGTATTTGCTTGAGTTCCTTCATTCAGGAACTCTGGCAAGATTATTAGGCATTCCTGTGTATCATGGCAACACAGTAGAACATGCTTTATATGGCGGCAGTTTTACGCATTCGCTAGCCTATACAGTTATGATGTCAGGTTATTTAGCTGGCAGAGGAACAGGGACATCTTATATAGCTGAATTGTATTACGATTTAGGATATCCAGGCGTGTTTTTTGGAAGCGCTGTATATGGCTGGCTTTTTAGCAAAATACAGAATAGCAGGGCAAACAAGTTATTTGTAAGATCATTGATATTTGTTTTGGTTACGCAATTTCTATGGGCGCCCAGGGGCAGTTATACCGCATTTATTTCCTTTCTGTCTGCACCAACCACTATTGCGTCATACATCCTGATATGGGGATTGGCAAAACTCATTCAGTCAAAGTATAGAAACAGCTGAGGAGGGAATGGCAGTGTACAAGATTGTTTTTTCGATTCCGGTACATGAGTCACCAGAGTCAGTAATAGATCAAATCGTAAACTACAACACTTTTAACGATAATTGTGCAATTGTTTTGCACATGAGCAAGACGTTTTCATATAAAGACAGCTCCTATACAGAAGATTCTTTCATGTCGGCTCTTGACAGTTTTGGGAATGTATTTATTAATCCTAATCATTTAAGGACGGGATATGCGGACATTATCCAAACGCATATGTCGAATTTTCAACATGCCTGCAATGTAACTGATTTTGAGTATTTCTCTATTGGAGCCAGTAACGACTTGTTTGTAAGAAAAGGGCTCTATGAATTTATATCGGACTATGATGCTGGCTTTAGCAGGAAGCACAAGTATACTGATAAAGAGTGGATGTGGAATCCTCAACTGACCACAGATCACGTTATTGACAGTCTCCTTGAGAAGTATCAGACGATCCCAGCGAATGTGATTATTTGCCAAATAGAAGGCTGCTTTTACAAGAAGGATCTGTTTTCAAAAATAATTGATGATATAAACGAGTTCTATGACTTTGAAGATTACGATTTCAAAGGAAAAGACAGGGACAAGGTATATCCAAGAGAGGAAGTATATTTTAGCACGGTTGCGGAAATAATGTCGAAGTCATATAAAATCTACTATGACAGTTATGCCTATGTGGCGTTTGAGATTCGCATTTCACACATTCCGCTTGTGTCATCTATCAGGAAATATGCGGCTAAAGATAGTCATATTTTTAACGTTAAACGGTTTAACAGAAAATTGAATGACCCATTCCGGGCTTACGTCAGAGATAACATAGGGCATTACTATGACCAGGTCAGACAGTACAATCCGGGGACGAAGAAATGTAATTATATCCACCTGTATGCATGGAACGCATGTGTTTATCTTAATAATACGGCTATTGCATATACAATGAGACGGGCAGGGCGGAAAATACTAAGACTCGATAAAAAAGGAAGATGAGAATGTCAAAAGCTAACGCACCATCTTTACAGAAGAATGCCGTTATGAGCGGCTTGAATATGGGACTGTCTCTTATTTTTCCGCTTATTACACTTCCATATGTTTCACGCGTCCTTGGAGTAGAAAATATCGGGAAATATAATTTCTCTAATAACTTTGTCAGTTATTTCATCCTGATCGCCACATTGGGCGTGAATACATATGGTATTAGAGAGTGTGCTAAGGTCAGGGAAGACAGCGATAAAGCCAGCGCTTTTGTAAGCCAGATATTTTCAATCAATATGGTGACAACATTCGCATCCTATCTTCTTCTGTTCGCCATTCTATTTGGCTTTGAGTCCTTTGCTTCATACAGAGGATGCGTCCTGATCTTCAGCAGTACTCTGTTATTTACCGGACTGGGTGTTGAGTGGGTTTATAAGGCATATGAGCAGTTCACATATATTACTGTAAGAAATGCGGTTTTTAAGTTAGCTGCATTAGGCCTGCTGTTTATACTTGTACACGATGAAGGAGACTATTTAAAATATGCGGCGGTGACAGTATTTGCAACCTGCGGGTCTTCTTTATTAAACTTCATACACAGTAGAAAGTTTTGCAGGATTCGAATTACCCGGCATATAGACTGGTCTGTCCACATGAGGCCGTTGATTATTTTGTCGGCGTCGGCAATTGCCGTTCACATTTACAACAGTTCTGATACGCTCATGTTGGGACTGATAACAAATGAATACTATGTGGGACTTTATGCAATATCTTCTAAAATCTATTTGATGGCGAAGAGCATTCTATTGGCTTTGTTATCAGTTGCGATTCCGCGACTGTCGATCATGATTTCTGATAGGAAGCGATTTGGAGTACTTGTTGGCAAGATAGCAGACGTGATGAACTTTTTTGCGCTGCCTCTGGTAATCGGAATTTTCCTTATTTCGGATGAAATCGTATGTATTCTTGCCGGACAGGATTATTTAGGTGCATCCCCATCACTTAAAATTCTCAGCATTGCCATTATATGCAGCATGTACGCCTGGATTTCCAGCGAATGCGTCTTGATTCCCGCAGGGAGGGAAAAAGAATCATTTATTAGCACGGGAATTGCGGCCTGTATTAATATAGGGCTCAATTTCGTGCTTATACCGCTGTGGAATGTCAATGCTGCTGCTGTCACGACGGTCATTGCTGAAGGTTTTGTGATGGTGTTCTGTACTTTGAAAACCAAAGGTATAGTTAATGTAAAATTCTTTCATAAAGAAACCGGGAAGGCACTGATGGGATGCATAGGTATAGGAGTGGTGTGCGTCCTTTCAAAATATTACATAAGTAATCTGTTTATTAGAACTGGTGTAGCAGTGATTGGATCGGGTTTTGCCTATGCAGTTATTTGTTTTAGCTTAAAGAATAAGATGGCACTGATGATAAAAAATAAAGCACTTGTGATGTTTAGAAGATGAAATGGGGGGATGATATGGGCTGTCATCTGATTATGCCAATGGATGGAGCGGGATCTCATTTTTACAAAAACGGATACATGTAACCGAAAGCCTGATTTCAGATAAATATTGTGGAGGATTTGCACATGAGAGAAATCATAATACCATCGGCAGTACTTGTGCCAAGGGAACTGCAAAGGTTAGGTGAGCTGCCGCCTATCATATACCCTGTCAATGAAAAAATTGTTTTTGATTTTTTATACAAACAGTACAAAGATGTGGAAGGTTCCATATGCATAACGTGTTATGAAGCTGCAGATAAGGTCCATCGGAGATTGGATCGGTACTGCAATGATAGAGTTCGGATTGTGGAATTGGAGAAACTGAAAGATCTGGGGCATACCATATATGAGTCGATTGGCGATAAGGATATCCCCATCATCATCAATTTCGCTGATACAATTGTCATGGCGGATATTTTTAATCAGAATACAGACTCATTTTATTACCACGAAGATTACGTAAATGATCAATGGACTTATTTTGATGATGACAAGGGGACTATATGCAGGATAATTGACAAAAAATCTGTTTTTTCAAATGAAAAAAAGCGGCTATTCATAGGAGTATTCCAATTGATGCATTCCGGCGACTTTAAAGATTGCCTTCGAGACGCATTCAACAGGACAGATGAGGAAATCAGTTCATTTTATACTGCGTTAAAGCTATACAGCAAACGCCACCCAATGAAGCCCATTTATACAGATAACTGGTTTGATATTGGACATCTTGACAGATACTATGGTTCTTCATTGGCTGTAAAGGCAAGGGAATTCAATCATATCCAAATAGATAAAGAGCGCGGAATATTGAAAAAAACAAGCGCTGACAAGGAAAAATTCATTGGGGAAATCTTGTGGTACTTAAAGCTGCCTCATGATATTGAATATGTAAGGCCCAGAATATTCCAATACTCTACAGATTACGGTTCGCCATATGTTGAAATGGAATACTATGCATATCATACGGTGCATGAACTGTTCCTTTACAGCGACTTGTCCATAAGCCAGTGGCAGAATATATTTATGAGGATCAAATTTATCTGTGCTGACTTCTCAAGATATAAAGTAAAAGATATGCATATAAAGAAAGCATTGGAGGAAATGTACTGTAAAAAAACAAAAGCAAGGCTGTATGACTTGAAGGGGAATGGGCCGTTTACAGATTATTTTTCATTACCGTTTGTTGTGAACGGAGTAAAGTATATGCCTCTGGAAAAGATAATTGTAATATTGGAGTCCATGATAACGCAGTCTTTGTACGACGTAGAGGAATTCTGCATTATCCATGGGGATTTATGTTTTGCAAATATCTTAGTGGATTCAAATTATAATTTTATAAAAGTGATAGATCCCCGTGGAAAATTCGGACATTTCGATATCTATGGTGATCAGAGATATGAAATAGCAAAACTATTCCATAGCATTGATGGAAAATACGATTTCATCATTAAGGATCTATTTGATTTAAATGTAGACATGAGGAATATGGAGATAGAGTACAAAGTCCAAGACCGGATAATGGGGTTTGATTTATTTGATGTCTTCATGTCTGTTTTTGAAGACATAATTGGATGCACCAAAGAGAAAATTGAGCTAATTGAGGCTCTGCTGTTTTTAAGCATGATACCATTACATAAGGAAAGTCTGCAACATCAGTTTGCAATGCTTGCGACGGGGATAACAATCCTCGATAGGATCGCCGATATAAGGGATGATTTTTAATGGGAAAATATGATGGGTACACATTGGTGTTTGATATTGATGGAACTTTATGTCCTGTAAAAAGTAAAAATGAAAAATATGAAGATCTTATTCCATATTGTAACATAGTGGAAAAAATACGTTACTATAAGGGCGAAGGTGCAAAAATTGTTCTGTTCACTTCCCGGAATATGAACTCGTATAACGGAAATCTCGGGCTGATACATAAAAACACAGCACCTATCTTAATGGACTGGCTTGAAAAATGGGAAATTCCATTTGATGAGATTTTATATGGGAAACCATGGCCTGGACATAAAGGATTTTATATTGATGACCGTACTGTCCGCCCGGATGAATTCCTCAGGTATTCTGCGGAAGAATTAGAAGAAATATGCGATGACTCCCATTTAGGCAAATCGGCTGGAGGCTGTATGGACAAAAAATTAAATGTAATTATTACAATGGCTGGTGCGGGAAGCCGTTTTAGGAGAGCGGGGTATCATTGCCCTAAATATATGATTGAAGCTAAGGGACGGACACTCTTTGAATGGTCTTTGGAAAGCCTGAGGGGCTATACTCCTATTGTTTCAAAGTACATATTTGTGGTTCGGTCAGAGGATGGCAGCAAAGGATTTATAGCGGAACAGTGTAAGGAACTAGGAATTTGTCAATATGAGGTTTTGGAGTTAGACCACGCTACTGACGGGCAGGCAACCACTTGTATGTATGCAATAGGGCATTGTAATCCTGAAGAGGCTATTCTTGTATATAATATTGATACATACGTTGAGCCCTATGAGATGAAATTTGAGGATATATCAGGGGACGGACATATACCTTGCTTTCATGCGGAGGGCGAACATTGGAGCTTTGTGAAGGTGGATGAGAGCGGTAAGGCTGTGGAGGTACGGGAGAAAAAGAGAATATCCGATAACTGTACTTTAGGTGCATACTATTTTTCATCCGCCAAACTGTATAAAACAATTTATAATGAGTATTATTTAAGTGACTTTCATATGGAAAAGAATGAAAAGTACATAGCTCCAATGTATAATTACATGATTGAAAAGGGATATCCTGTTACGATCAGTATTGTTGATGAAAAAAAGGTACATGTGCTTGGCACGCCGGATGAGTTAAAAGAATTTATTGCGTTATCCTCTTCCGAATCCGGGAATCCGGCAGTCAGCGCTGCAAAGCCTCACAGGAAAAACTGTTTTCCACAACACCTGGAAGAAGGGCATAGATAGAGCAGCCGATCTCGTGCTCGAACAATGCCTTTATCTCCAAGACCTTTTTCCATCTGTCTACCGTTGCAGGATGGACGCCGTACCGGATGGTTACGTCAACAAACCTTTTCTCCAACAGACAGAAACCTGTGGGCAAGGCTAAAGAGTCGCATAATTGTACCAGGCGGTCATAATCATCATAGACAGCATTTGCCACAAATTCTTTCATAAACAAATAGTCGTCATGGCTTACGTCGAACTTGCCGATTGAAGTTTCAATGTCCTGTATCATAAATGCATGGGAGATGCAGATTTGCGCGGCCTTTTCCCATCCCCGCTTCACACAGTAACGATAACCGTCTATCAGATGCTTTTCTGAACTTACTCCGGCATAACGTCCAATATCGTGCAGCAGCCCGTAACAATATGCCTGTTCGCCAGATAAATTTTTACAGTGCAGAGCAATATTTTTACAGGCTTCTGCCACGTAGCGGGAATGATCCGCCCAAGCTCCCGGATTGGACTCAGATGCTTCCTGCAGGGCTGATTCAGCTGTATTTATGTTTAATTCCATGGTATTCTCTCCTGTCTGGCGCCGCCTTTGGCTGGCAGCGCAAATAATTTTCCCGCATCCGAACCCATGCAGGGAGGATGCAGAGGAAGAGGAAGCCGGTATGGGGCTTTCCTGCCTGAGGCTATTTTATCAAATTTATACAGAGATTTCAACCAGGGGACCAAGTGATTGGGGCTTTTTAATTTTTTCCTTTTCTGCTATGATGAATATGAGACAGGCAGGAAAGACCGCCGCCTGCATTGTCTGAATAAAGGCGGTGGGGAGAACATGATCATGGAAATCCAGGATGTTATTGTACTCTGTATGGAGTTTATGGGGACGGTTGCCTTTGCCGCATCCGGCGCGATGACCGGCATTAACTGCAGAATGGACGCATTCGGCGTGTGCGTGCTGGGGGTCATTACTGCAGTAGGCGGCGGTATGACAAGGGATGTTATTCTGGGCAACGTGCCGGGGGCGCTGACAAGGCCTGTGTATGTCCTTGCTGCCGTGGTTACGGCAGCTGTAGTGTTTACAGTCGTATATTTTAAGAAGAACCTATTTCAGGGAAATATCGGCATGGTGTATGACAGAATCATGCTGATTATGGATTCCACAGGCCTTGGGATATTTACGGTAATGGGCGTAATGACAGGAATCAGTGAGGGATATGTAGAAAATACATTTCTCCTCACCGTGCTGGGAGTGCTAACCGGGGTTGGCGGAGGACTTCTGCGGGATATGATGGCAGGGCAGCCGCCGTACATATTTGTGAAGCACATCTATGCCTGCGCGTCGGTGGCAGGGGCTGTAAGCTGCGTGTACATATACCGGATATTCGGGCAGATTCCGGCTATGGTTACGGCCTCCGCGCTGGTAACAGGCATCCGTTTTCTTGCGGCGTACAACCACTGGAACCTGCCCCGGATAACATTGGAGGACTGATGTTCATAACAGTCTATTGAATATCGGTCATAAGCTCCAGCACAGTATCATAACCATTTTCCACAGCCAACTGGACAGGGGTTTCTCCCTGATTGTTGGGCCGGTTGTAGTCAGCGCCTTTTTTGATAAGGTACCGTGCCGCCTCCACATCCCCGGACTGGAGGGAATAGTATAAAGCCGTATTGCCTTCATTATCCGCCATGTTGATATCAGCCCCGGCCCGGACCATCAGCTTGATGGTATCTTTAAAGCAGGAGTTTTCTGCATGAAGCATCAGGGCTGTCCTGCCCTGGTTGTCTGTGCGGTTCATATCCGCACCTCTGTCAGAAAATACAGGGAACAGCTCCCTGGTGGACAAAAAGTTTAGAAGCTGTGCCAGCATCAAAGGCGTTTTGCCGTCTTCGCGGGGGATATCCAGGTGCTTCAATTCCTTTAAAACGGCGATTTTCCGCTCAGTGCCCAGCTCTCTGCCAAATTCTTTGGCCAGTACCGCACAGTGAGCCGGCGTTTCGCCGTTTGAATTTTTCAGGGTATCGTCAGCACCGGCATTTATCAACAATTTTACCACCTCACTGTGGCCATGAATGCATGCCTCGTGAAGCGGCGTTGTCCCGGGCTGGGCAGGCGCGTCCTCTGTAAGGTTTACATCCACGCCTTTTTCTATCATGACAGCCACCATTTTTTCATGGCCGTTTTGGGCGGCTATATGTATGGCGGCCCGGCCGCTTATGTCAGGCTGCTCCATGGATTCTTTTGACAAAAGCTCTGCCGCTTCACGGAAGAAATCATCATCTTCCCCAGATGCCGGGGAGCTTTTTCTTTTGGAAGCTATGATGCTGGCAGGAGTCTGTCCCTTTATTGCCCCGCTATCCATATCCACGCCCAAATCCGCCATTTTCCTGATAACATCGGCTCCGTAATATACGTCAAGACAATTGTCCCGCAGACAGGTTATGCTGCCCTGAAAATGAATGGGCATGGTAAAGTCAAGACCTGCTTTACGGCATGTGTCCAGCACCTGGAATTTCTTGTCGGCTCTAAGGGCGTTGTGAAGAATGTCCGTGACATATCCCAGCTCATCGTCGTCATCTGCATCTATCCGGCTGATGAGTTTTTCCGTCAGGTACAGGGCAAGGCTGATGCCGTCCTGATCTTGGTCGGAGCGGGTACAGAAGGCGTTGCTGGCAATGCGGCTTAAATCGCTGATGTCCATAGAGGAAAAGGAGGAAGGAGGAGCCCCGCAGTCTTCCAGGGCAAGGCAAAGCCCTTCGTTTCCCCAGCTTTGGGAGTGCTGGATAGGGGTTATCCCTTCCTTGTTTGCCACATGAACCAGTTCCTTATGACGGTTCATCAGCTGGAGTGCGCCGGTTAAGTGGCCGTTTTGCAGAGCCAGCATCAGCAGAGAGTTGCCGTTTTCGTCCACATAGTCTGTCTCGGCGCCTTTGTCCAGAAAGACCTCTGTCAGAGGCCAGGTAAAGTCAGAGCAGTAGGAGGAGGACATAAGGCGTGCCAGAGGGGTAAGCCCCTCCTGATCTCTGTGGTTGATGTCACATGTTAAAAGCCGGGCAATGGAAGCCCTCTGTTCTGCAGTATATTCCCTGCATTGGCTAACAAGCCCTTCAAATCGGGCATATGCCAGGAAATGGAAGGCGTTCATGCCCCGCTTGTCAAAAAGGCTGCAGTCAGCTCCGTGATCCAGCAAGAGCCTGGCCATGGCCAGATTTCCGCAGCAGCAGGCCAGCAAAAACGGGGTAAGGCCATAGCCCTTATGGTCAGGCTGGTCAACATCTCTGCCGGATATCCTTTTGTCCTCCAGCATGGTTTTAACGGCATCATAAAAATTGTGCCATACCAGCAGGTGAAACAAGGTAAGCCCATAGCTGCCGTAAATGCCTGGGGCCAGCAGCGTTTCTGCAGAACACCTGGCAACGCAGTCCTGTATATCTGCGATGACATTTTCCGGGAAAATGTCATACCGGTAGATGCAGTTTTCAAAATCATCCTTCCACCAGGGGATGAATTTGCTCTCATTGATCCGGGTGGCGGACGTGGTCAGCAAAGTGGTCAGTTCTTTTACATCCATAGTCCAATTCTCCTTTTTGCATAGATGTACTCTCGGGATCTCTGGTGCACCTGCCTCCGGGGCTGACTTTCCGTCATATGAACATAAATTTAATCAACAAGCGTTCCATGTGCGCCTCATGAATTTATGCACATCCGACAAAAAATCATCTCGCGAAATCAGGCACAGAGAGACTCCGAGAGTACATATGGCTTTTGAGGATATTGTAGCACAAAAAACGGGGAAATGACAGGGAAAATCCGAAAAACGGGTATGGCTTGACTTGCGCGGCCTAAGGAGATAAAATGAACATATGATTTTGCGAAAGGGAGATAAGGACCAGGAGGCATCCGGAATCGGAGCTTGGTACTTTCACATAAAATAAGAAAAAGGCGGGAGAACATATGCAGCTTGACAATATGCTGTTGCAGGCATGTAAAAATAACAAAAAAAGCGTGGTGCAGACATTTCTGAAACGAGGCGGCATGGATGTGAACAAGCGGGATGAGTCCGGCAACACCCCCCTTATTTATGCGTGCATGAAAAATGCCAGGAATTTGGTAAAAATGCTGCTGGACAATGGAGCGGATGTGAATCTGGGCAACCAGCAGGACTGCCTGCCTCTCCACTTTGCGTCAGAGGCAGGCAGCCCGGAAATTATCGAACTGCTGACCGGGGCAGGTGCGGATGTAAACTGCATGGATAGGAACGGAAGAACGCCTCTCATGGTTATGGCCCGGCATGGAAGGACAGACGCGGCGCTGAAATTTATCCAAAACCCTGATGTTGACAGAAAGATTAAAGATAATGACAACCATATGGCTATTGACTATGCCACCTATTCCGGCCTGCGGGAACTGGTAAAAGCCCTTTCCCAGACAGAAGAGAACCACACTGACGCCTATGGAAATACCACGCTTCACCATGCCTGCTGGAATGAACAGGGCCAGGTGGTGAAGGTTTTGCTTGAAAAAGATAAAGACAGCGTAAACAAGCTGAATGATGACGGAGAATCCCCCCTGATTTTAGCGGTAAAGAGATCCAACCTGGTTATTACGGACCTGCTTCTTTCCGCAGGGGCGCAGCCGGAGTGCGCAGATTTAAACGGCGTTATGCCGCTGCACATTGCGGCCGAAAACGGGGACTTGTTTGTGGCAAAGTCTCTGCTTGAGGCCGGGGCGGGCATTGACGCTAAGACCGGAGAAGGGCAGACTCCACTGATTCTTGCGGCAGGAAAGGGCAGAAATGATTTTACGGCAATGCTCATTGAGGCAGGCGCGGATGTGAATAGCGTGGACAACAAACAGCACAGCGCATTGTATTATGCGGCAGAGGCTGGATTTACGGAGATTGTGGAGCAGCTTCTTATGGCTGGGGCCGAAAACTAGTACAGCATTGCTTAAATTTCGGTGAATAAATTGCTTGATGTCAGTGTCATCTGTGCGTCTGCGAAGCGACGGCGCAGTGGTGCCTGCGTCTAGCTTCGCAGACGTGCTTAAGGCGCTGATAGCGGGTAATTTATTCACCGGAATTTAGGCAAGGCAGTACTAGCGGCAGTCCGGTTTTAAGGCTTTGCCAAACGATGCAAAGGGCAGGAGCGTTTGGCTTGCAGAAAGGGGCAAAGGCGGATGGAAGGCATCAGGAGAAAAAAAAGGCTTCCCATAGGGATTGAAAGCTTTGAGAAGATTCGGAGAGAAGGTTTTTATTATGTGGATAAGACAACTATGATTGGGGATTTGCTCTGCCACTGGGGGGAGGTCAATCTGTTTACTAGGCCCCGCCGATTCGGAAAATCTCTGAATATGAGCATGCTGAAGGCTTTTTTTGAGATTGGGTGTGACAAAACGCTGTTTGACGGCCTGGCGATTTCTAAAGAGACAGAATTGTGTTCAGATTATATGGGCAGGTTTCCCGTTGTGTCGGTCAGTTTAAAGGGCGTGGAGGCGGACAGTTATGAGGCGGCCCGCAGCATGATGGTTAGGGTGATTAACCGGGAAGCGAAAAGGCTGAAAAGCCTTCTGGACGGCAGCAGGCTTTCCTTGGATGACCAGAAAATGCTTGCCTCCCTAATGGAGAGCAATATGGATGATGCAGCTTTAAATTACAGCTTGTATGAGCTTACTGAGCTGCTGCATAACTATTATGGTTTGAAGGCTATTATTCTGATTGACGAATATGATATCCCCTTGGCCAAGGCCAATGCAAAAGGATACTATAGGCAGATGGGCGCCCTGATACGGAGTATGTTCCATCAGGCCCTTAAGACCAATGACAATCTGTATTTTGCCGTATTGACTGGCTGCCTGCGGGTTGCCGAGGAAAGTATTTTTACAGGACTGAATAATCCCAAGATATTTTCCATTACGGCTGTCCGGTTTGATGAATACTTTGGCTTTACAGATGAAGACGTGCGGGAAATGCTGAGATATTATGGGTTGGGAAAACGGTATGATACGGTGAAGGAGTGGTATGACGGTTACCGTTTTGGAAATGTGGATGTGTACTGTCCGTGGGACGTGATCAATTACTGTGATGATCTGGCTGCTGATCCGGAAACGGAGCCAAAGGACTACTGGTCCAACACCAGCGGCAATGAGATCGTGAGGCGCTTTCTGGCACAGGCGGATAAAGGGCTGGCAAAGGGGGAGATAGAGGCTCTGATCGCAGGGGAGACGGTGACAAAGGAAATCCATGAGGATCTGACCTATGATAACCTGTACAACTCAGGAGAAAATATCTGGAGCGTGCTGCTTGCCACTGGTTATCTGACTATGCGGGGAAAAGGGCCGGGGAAGAATATCCGACTGTCCATTCCCAACATGGAGATACGGAATATTTTCACAGAACAGATTATGGCCGTGTTTCGGGAGAAAACCAAAGAGGACGGAGATCGGCTGGAGGAATTCTGCGATGCCTTGAAGACGGGAGACGGGGAAGCGGTGGAGAGGCTGCTTAATTCCTATTTAGGCAAAACTATCAGCATCCGTGATACTTTTGTCAGAAAGCCTTTAAAAGAGAATTTTTACCATGGCATTCTGCTGGGTATCCTGGGATTGAAAGGGGGATGGTATGTAAAGTCCAATGAAGAGTCTGGATATGGATACAGCGATATTCTGATTAAGATTGAAAATGAAGGTATTGGAATTATCATAGAAGTGAAATACGCAGAGAAGGGGACCCTTGATTCTGCATGCAGGGAGGCAATAGGGCAAATCGAGAAAAAAAGGTATTGCGATGGATTAAAAGAGGATGGGTACTGCACGATTTTTAAATACGGGATCGGGTGTTTAAAAAAGAAATGCAGAATAACAGTGGAGAGAGAAGTGTGCAGGCCGGGAAGTGTCTGAAAATTCATTCCCGGCATCTGCACACCCGATTTGGGTACGATGAGCCCTGACGGCTATTCCTGAGCCTCCGTGGTGACGCTGGCGTGGTCCATCTGATAGCGCTCATAGACCTTGGGACCATACATGATAAACATCAGCACAAAAAACAGGATTGTCAGGGCAACGCCCCGCTTCCAGCCATAAGGCTCCCAGCCGGTCTTTTTGCGCTCTTTCTTTTCCACAGGCTCATAGGCAATCCTGTCCGGCACAGGGGTCAGCCGCAGCTTTGCCTCTCCAGTGGCCTCAGAGTGGATCTTCTGAAACGTATAAGTTTTGCTGCATTGCCTGCAGACCTCTATGTTGGGGTTTTTTCTGTCAGCCTCCAGCTTTCCTCCGCAGGAGGGGCATGTTAATTCTTTCATCGTTTATTCTCCTATATCTGGTTCTTGCTTTTCAGACATAATCTGACGGGCCGGGCAATACCCGTCCCGTACGTCTATTGTTTCCCGTACACCCGTTTGTGAAGGCGGATAACTTCCTCTGGGTTTCGCACCGCATCATACTCTTTCCCCTCATAGGAAAAGAAATGGTCTGTAATGATTTTCGGATTGCGCTGGCGGATGGCATTTACAATGGCTATGCTGGCTTTTTCCGGGGGGTCCCTGTGGAGAACGCCCAGCTCTCCATCCGCAATATAAGCCACCAGGGCCCGGTCATATCCCCCATCCTGGCAGAGGTATTTCTTTGTGTAGAAACATGCCACCAAATCCTCCAGGCGGAAGACGCATGGCTCCGTAGACGGAAATTTCACATAGCTGTCTGTAATGAAGCCCATTTTTTTCAGGCTGTTGGTATCTTTTCCCTTATCCATAGAGATCAGAACAGTGCCTGGCTGTCTGAATTCCTGCTCGATCTGGCGCAGATCCTGCTCAGACAGGCCGGTTTTCATGTATGCCGCAGCCCAGCCCTTCTCCTTTTTCTGCTGCATAAAGATTCCCAGCACAATCAGCAGAATACCGGGAACAATCATGGCTGCTGCAAACGTGACAGCCCCCTGAGTTCCCATGGTGTTAATCAGCACGGCTGCCAGCGCCGCGCCGATTATGATCAGCATGGCACCCATGGCAGCAAGTCCCTTTCCAGCCCCTGCCACGCTGTACATGTACTGAAGCACGCTGCCGTTCTTGGTCATTTTTTGCTTCAGCTGATTATCCGGTTCAAATATCATAGCATTTCCCTCCTGACACTATACTTTAGAATCACTTTGGGAATCTGCCCCGCAGATTCTCATAAAAGACATTATATCTCAATTTATCATATACGGCAATGAAATGATAGAAGAAAAAGACTGTTTTTTCCAATTAACTGATATCTTTTTTCCATTTATTAATTCTGGAAATTTAATATAATAAATGTATTCAAAGCTGATACAGCGGCAATAATATATGAGAAATGAATGTTAAACGGATAGAAGCCACAGGAAGAAAGAGAGGGAAAACTATGAAGTCTATCAGAGTAAGATTTAAACAGGTAAAGGATATCGTTGATTTTGTCAAAACCGCCAGCAGATACAGCTATGATATTGACGTGAGATGCGGCAGCGTTGTAGTGGATGCCAAGTCCATAGTAGGCGTTATGGCAGTGGCTGACAGAAAGGTTGTTGAGGTTGTGGCACATACGGAGGAATGCGGGGAACTGCTTGAAAAGGTAGCCTGCTATGCGGCGTAAACGAGACACATGACGAATAAAGACAGAGCCTGATTCCTTTGCTGAAGCAGGCCCTTTTTTGATTGAGGTGAATCATAATGGAAATACGACAGGAAAGACAAGAAGATTACAAGGCCGTGTACAGAGTAGTGAGAGAGGCCTTTGCAGATACGCAGCACAGTGACGGCGATGAACATAACCTGGTGGTCAGGCTGAGGGAAAGCGGTTCATTTATTCCTGAATTATCCCTTGTTGCACTGGAAGAGAATCAAGTGGTGGGGCACATTCTTTTTACGAAAGCGCTGGTGGATCACACTGCGGTGCTGGCGCTTGCGCCGCTTTCCGTAATGCCCCAATATCAGCGCAGAGGCATAGGGCTGTCTCTGATAAAGCAGGGCCATGCCTCTGCCGCGCGTTTGGGATATGGGTATTCGGTTGTTTTGGGCCATGAAGCCTACTATCCAAAAGCGGGGTATGTCCCGGCCAGCCGCTATGGCATCCGGGCGCCTTTTCAGGTTAAAGATGAAAATTTCATGGCAATATGCCTTCAAAAGACAGCAGACAGATTAAATGGCGTTATTCAATATGACAGCGCATTTGGCATATGATTTAAACCTTATTCTCCATCCAGCACCCCCATGTACTCCTTCAGTTTTTTCCTCAAAAAATCATCATGGAGGGAGATGTAATTGCGGGACTGCCCGGGAAAACCGTCCCCATTCTCTGCGCTGAACACCCGGTCCGGCGACAGCTGCGTGCGGTACTGGGCAGGAGTCCGGTGAAGGGTTTCCCTAAACCGGGCATTAAAGGATTTTAAATCCGGGAATCCGTTTCCCACGGCGATTTCCGTCAGATTCTTCTCGGTGGCGGCCAGCTCCAGCAGGGCATTCTGAAACCGCACCCGTGTCAGATATTCATGAAAATTGATTCCAATGGTATTTTTAAACAGAGTGGAGACATAGGTCCGGTTATATTGGGAAAACCGGGCCAAATCTTCCAGAGATATCTTTTCCCTGTAATGTTCTTCTATATAGCCAATAAGCCGCTTTACGGTTTCCTGATGTTCCATGTCTTCCTCACCCGGATTCCTGACAGCCTGAGGCTCAAACATAGTGCAGAGGGTAGCAAGGAGCAGTTCCAGGCTGGCTTTTGCAGTCAGTCTGGAGTAGGGGCCGTTTTCCCACATGGCCTGGAAGATCTGTCCTGCATAGAACCGTATCCGGTTATATCCGGGATGGTACCGGTTCTCAGGAACAGACTGGCAGGAGTGAAAATGGTATGCGTACCCTTTTTTCACAAAGGGTTTGAAGGCAGAGGAGGAAAAATGCACTACCAGCGCTCTGGTATTGGCCTGAGGCGCAAAGGAGGCATGACCCATGCCAGGATTAATAAGCAGCACGTCGTCTTCTTGGAGAATATAGGTTTCCGTTCCAATGCAGAATTCCTGGCTTCCGTGAAGCAGGATGTTCAGCTCATACTCCGAAGCGTGCCAGTGATAGCGGTAGTTCATAATCTCATGGGCAAAGCCGGACAGAAACAGGTTGTCCCTCGGCCACTGCATTTCAAAATACGCCTGCTGAACCTTAGCTTGTTTCATATGGATGTTCTCCTTTAAAAAATAAAATCCAAATATTTCCCTCATGATAAATGTTCAGATGCCTGCCAGCCATACGGCGGACTATCTTAAGGATATAAGGAAAAAACGGGATTGTCAATGAGTTATTTCTAAGAATTCCAAGTGTTTTTAATATGTAATTGTGCAGAATGCCTAAAATCCGAAAGATAGATCTGACAGATTAGACAGGGGAAATATTCGGATAATACGACAGCGCTTTTTGGGAAAGAGGGACAGAAAGAACCCCTCTTAGGAATGGAATTTAGCATAGGACTCTGGAAAGAGACGAACATTTTCAATGACAGCTATTGGCGGTCCTGCTATAGTAGGGGTACAAAGTTCAGTGATGTACAGGCCTGGAAAGCTGACAAAGCAAGAGAAATTTTGGGAAGAAATTCTAAAACCTGAAAAAGAAAGGAAATAATACATTATGTCAACCCAAATGATGATTTGCATGGCTATTTTTGCGGTTACCCTGGTCAGCTATATGTTAAATAAGATACCTATGTGGCTTACGGCCATGTTTTCCATGGCGGCTCTGTATATTACAGGGTGCATTGACGCTAACGGCGCACTGGCGGGATTTTCAAACACCAATACCATTTTGATGGCAACTATGTTTATCGTGGCTGCAGGATTCCGCAGGACTTCTATGGTAGACAGCATGTGCAGCGGCCTGATGAAAATGACTCACGGCTCATTTCGCATGGCCTACCTGGGATATCTTCTTCTGGCGGCGCTGCTGACTAATTTTATTGCCAGCCCCATGGTGGTCTATGCCATTGTGTCGCCGCTTCTGGCCGCTCTCTGCGACAAGACGGACAACAGCCGTTCCAAGTATATGTTTCCCATTATGGTGGTGTGCGTGTCCTGCTGCGGGATTCTGCCCTTGCCCACGGCAATCCAGCAGGCAGGGCAGTTCAGCGGATTTATGGAAACTTATGGGTTTGGCGGGATGGTGATGCGTCCCATTGATTTTTTAATCGGCGCATGGCCTATTCTTCCGGTTGTGATTTTGTGGGCGCTGTTTCTGGGGCCAAAGTCCTGCCCGGATGAGCCGGTGATGCCCATTGAGGCAAGGGAAAAGGCGAAGCAGGGAGGAGGGGCCAAGCTGTCTCCTTTTGTGGATAAGATTGGGATTGTGATTTTCTTTGTAACGATTATCGCCTTGATATTTTCGGCGCAGCTTAAGATGACCACATGGTTTATAGCCCTGGTTGGAAGCCTTCTGATGGTGCTGTTCGGGGTGGTTGATCAAAAGACGGCGCTGCGGGACATTCCCTGGGACATGCTGATGCTTTTTGTGGGAGCCTTGGCCCTTGGGTCTGCATTGACCAATACCGGGGCTGGTGATATGATTGGAAATGCTTTGGCCGGCGCTGTGGGAGGCACCCACAACAATTACGTTCTTGGGGCGCTGTTCTTTATCATTCCGTTTTTATTGACTCAGTTTATGCTAAATCGGGCAGTTTCAGCTGTGTTTGTGCCTATCTGCCTTCTGACCTGCTCTGCCCTTGGGGCTAATCCCATCGGCCTGATCCTTCTGGTAAATGCAGGAAGCCTGACAGCATTTTTGACTCCCATGGCCACGCCGGCAGTGCCCATGTGCATGGCTGACGGAGGGTATGATTTGAAAACATTGATGAAAAGCGGCATCGTGATTACCTTGATTTTGCCGGTTATCTATATTTTCTATACCATGACTGTGCTGCCGGCGTTTTAAATGGGCTGGTACAAGGGGACGGCCGTGAGGAAAACAGATGGAAAAGACACGGACAGAGAACAAATAGACTGCCAGCCGGCAGTCTGAGAGATAATTTCGGAAAGGGGCAAATCGGATGGATACTATGCTGATGTTAGCGGAGAGTGTTTCGTTTCGGTGGATAAACTGCCAGTGTTTTGAGATAAAGCTTCCCAACGGGAAGACAATCCTTACAGACCCATGCTACGATTACAAGGCAAACCCCAATGCGCCGGTGGCGGATTTATTCCGGCTGCAGGGCTTCGGGACAAAGGATCTGGAGGGCTGTGACTATGTGATTTTAAATCACACCCATGGAGATCACATTGCCAATTTGGGACAGGTGATTGACCGATTTGCCCCAAAAGTAATCTGCCATAGCGGAGTGGCCGGGGAAATTGCCCAGACTTATGAGGATATGGAGCTGACCGACATTTACCCGGTGGACTATGACGGGACCTACTATTTGGACGGGTTTAAGCTGGAAACGTTTCATGGAGAGCACAAGCCACAGCGGTTTACCTGGAGACGCACCATGGAAGAAGGCGACGTGATTTCCCAGGACCCAAGGCTTACCCGTCTCCATGCCCTGGGAGGCCTTTACAACATGAATTACCTGCTGACTTTTGATAATGGGTTCCGCATGGCTTTTGTAGGCGGGACAAACGACGGCATGGAGGAACGTCTGCGCCGTTTGCGGCCAAACATGGTTCTGCGCAACAAACTTGCCAATGACATGGATGTGGAGGCGGCGGCCGGTGACTGGCTGGGATTTATGGAGGAGAGTTATACGCAGTTTGTAGTGCCTATGCACTTTGAAGTGTGGGAAAACCAGAGTCCGGGTTTTTCGGATAAGACCTTTAAACGGGCTAATGAGATGGCTAAAGAGCATGGCTTGGTCTGCCGGATTTTATCTCCTAAGCGGACGGAATGGTACAGAATATTGGTAAGCGTTCAAAGCAGGTGAAAATTGGCTTGGAAAGTGTGAAAATCCGCCTGCATTAATAGGGAAAAGGAATATAATTTTGAAGCGTTTTAAAACGCACAGTTTAAAAGGAGGACTGGTTTATGAAGATCACGGATGTGAAACTGATTTACGCAAAGCATTATCTGTTCGTACATATTTATACGGATGAGGGGATCGTGGGCCTTGGGGAGGCAGGAAATTGGGGATACCTGGATGCTACGGCGGCGGCTATCCGAAAATTTTCTTCATACCTCATTGGCTGTGACCCGTTTCGGATTGAAGACATTAACCAGAATTTTTACCGCTCCGTTTACTTTAGAGGCTCTGTAATCATGAGCGCAATTTCCGCTGTAGACATTGCGTTATGGGATATTAAGGGAAAGGCGCTGGGGGTTCCGGTGTATGAGCTTCTGGGGGGAAAGACCAGGGAAAAAATCCGGGTGTATGCTTCTGTCATGACTAAGACTGAGGATTTGAAGGAGCTGGCAGAAGGGTACTGCCAGTTAAAGGATAAAGGATTTACAGCGGCAAAGATTTTTGTCAACGGCCCGGTAAAGACCAGGAATAACGGTCAGGATGAATTTTTCTGCGGGCGGGTGGAAGAGGAACTGGAAAAGGTGCGCATCTGCCGGGAGGCTGTGGGATATGATTTTGATTTTGTGCTGGAAGCCCACCGTGGCATGACCGTGCCGGAGGCCGTGGCTTTTGGGCGGGAGGTTGAAAAGTACCGGCCCATGGTATTTGAGGACCCTGTTACGCCGGATAATATTGACTCTATGGCTTATATTGCCGGGAAGGTAAATGTCCCCATTGCCACCGGGGAGCGGTTTGTCAATTTAAAGGAGTTCGAGATGGCCATGTCCCGTCATGCCTGCCAATATGTCAGACCGGATGTGTGCGCCGTGGGGGGAATTACCACCAGCAAGAAGATATGCGCCCTTGCGGAGGCCAATGACGTGCTGGTGATTCCCCACAATCCTTTGGGGCCAGTGTCTACGGCGGCATGCCTGCAGATCTGCGCGTCCATTCCCAATCTGGGAATACAGGAGCTGCCGGGATTCTGCCTGAACGGGGCCGAGGACGGGATGGTGAAGGAGCCGCTGCGCTTCGAGAACGGTTGCATGGTGATTCCGGAGGGGCCGGGAATCGGAGTGGAGCTGGCGGAGAATGCGGCAGAATTGTATCCGGCTGCAGAGCGGGGGAGCAACCAGGCCAAGAGAGGGTTCGACGGGGCGGTAAAAGACTGGTAAGGACATGGATTCCTGCTTCGATATGGAAGAAGGCTATGGGCAAAGCACTGTCCATAGCCTTTTTACATGGGTAATCCGTACACGAAAACGAAAAGCAGGCTTACTGCCTTGCCTAAACGCCGCCGCTGCGGGAACTGCCGTCATTTTTCCCGCTGAGTTCCGGCCACACGGTAACCATCATAGTGCCGAAACAGGCCAGCCCTCCTACAAAATTGGAGACAGGCTCTGCCATAAAGATGCCGTTGACACCAAGGCCCAGGAGTTTGGGCAGCAGGATTATCATGGGGATTACAATAATAACCTTCCGGAATATGGAGAAAAAAACGGCATTTTTCGATTTACCCAAGGCCACGAACACGGACTGCCCGGCAAACTGCAGCGACATCATAAAAAAACCGAAATAGTAAATCTGCATAGCCGGGATTCCCGCCTCCACCATGTCGCCTTCGCGGTTGAAAATCCGGATGAAATACTCAGGAAAGCCGTGAACCAGGCTCCACATAAGAGTGGTGTAGGCCACGGATACCACGGACATAAACACAATGGCCTGTTTAACACGCTTATATTCCCCGGCTCCGTAGTTAAAGCCCATAACCGGCTGGGCGCTGTTGGTCAGGCCGCTGATAGGCAGGGAGACGACCTCCCGGACAGAGTTGATTACCGTCATGATACCAACATACAGATCCCCGCCGAAACGGGCCAGGCTGGCATTGTACATGATCTGGACCAGGCTGTTGGTTATGGCCATGGTAAAGCCGGACAGGCCCAGGCCCACAATGGCGAGGAGCCGCCGCAGGCTTAAGCGGAAGGCTTTTTTTCTCAGTTTTAAGATGGCCTTATCCCCTGTGAGAAACCGTATAATCCAGGCGGCGGAGATGCCCTGGGAGATGATGGTGGCCCAGGCAGCCCCCTGTACGCCCAGACGGAAGGTGAAGATAAACAAGGGGTCCAGGATAATATTTGCGGCTGCCCCTAAGAGAACCGTAAGCATTCCGATTTTCCCGAACCCCTGGGAATTGATAAAGCTGTTCATGCCCAGGCCGGTCATAACGAAAACGCTGCCTAAAAGGTAGATAGTTATGTAGGAATCCGCATAGGAGATGGTTTCGTCGGAAGCGCCGAACAGATACAGCATGGGACGCTTCAGCAGAAGCCCCAAAATGGTCAGGATCAGCCCGCTTAACACCATCATCACAAAGGAATTGCCCATAATGGCCTCAGCTTCCTGTTCATTTCCCCGCCCCCGTTCAATAGAGCACAAAGGCGCCCCTCCCATGCCGAACAGGTTGGCAAAAGCTATGACCATGGAAATAATAGGAAGACACAGTCCAAGGCCCGTAAGGGCCAGGGTGGCATCCCTTGGAATCCGTCCGATGTAGATCCGGTCTACAATATTGTAAAGCACGTTAATAAGCTGGGCCAGAGTCATTGGCAGGGCCAGGTTTAAGATGTTTTTAATGACGCTTCCCTTGGAAAAGTCATTTTTGGTATCTGAATTTGTGGAGGAAGACATATAAAATACCGCCTTTTTTCATATATATGTCAATTTTAGCACAATGTTTTTTATGGTTCAA
>CAMUJH010000047.1 GCA_947089145.1 uncultured Hungatella sp.
CGGTACGCACGGTGGTGTGAGAGGACGGCGGTTAATCACCGCCTCCTACTCGATTGCCCGGACACCTGGAGGGAAGGACATTGGCAAAAATGACGGAATATGGCAAGTTTACACCGGAATTATTCAAGAAATAAGGTTCGCTTATGTGATAAAATTTGTGCATAAGTTAAAAAAGCCGGCTAAAGTAAACAAAAAAGGAGAGGTAAGCAGATGAAATCTATTGATGTGTTCTGTCACCTGATGCCAAAAAAGTATGCGGAAATGGCAATGAACCAGTCGCCTAACAAGTCCCATATGTTTGTCAGGGCGCTGAATATGCAGGCCATGTCCGATATGGACTACCGCATGGAGGTGATGAAGAGGTTTTTGGGGTATAAGCAGATTCCTAATATCGTCTCTCCCCCGGTGGAAGCGCTTGCGGGACCGGACCAGTCCCCTAAAATCGCAGCTTTGGGCAATGACGAGATAAAGGAGATTACAGAGAAACATCCTGAGTATTATGAAGGGTTCATTGCAGGGATTCCCTTTAACAATGTTCCCGCCTCTGTAGATGAGATCAAACGGTGTAAGGCCATGGGGGCCAAAGGCGTTCAGATTTACACCAGCATGAACGGCGAGGCCATTGATCAGGAGAAATTCTGGCCTATTTACGAAACCTGTGAGAAGCTTGAACTGCCTCTTTTGATTCATCCCGTGGGAGGACAGATGATTCCGGAATATTCTGGGGAGGAACGGTCAAAATATGAACTGTGGTTTCTCATCGGCTGGCCGTATCAGACTACGGTTGCCATGTGCAGGCTGGCATTCGCGGGGATTTTTGAGGATTTTCCAAATCTTAAGATTGTGACCCACCATGTGGGGGCCATGATTCCCATGCTGGAAGGACGGATTGAAAACGGGCTAAAAATGTACGGGGGAAGGACGGCGCCGGAGCTTAAGGAGGCTTTGACCAAAACCAGGATGAAAGGCAACCCTCTGGATACTTTTAAGAAATTTTACGCGGATACGGCGTCCTTTGGTTCAGCTTCGGCTATTCGGGCGGGGATTGACTTTTTTGGAAAAGACCATATCCTGTTTGCGTCGGACATGCCCTTTGACCCGGAGAAAGGGCCGGGTTATATTGAACGCACCTTAAACTGCATAGATGAGCTGCAGCTTACCCAGGAAGAGAAAGAGGCCATTCTTTATGGAAATGCCCAGCGGATCTTTCATGTATAGTTGCCTTGATGGAGGAGGAGATTCCATATGATGAAATTGGTGGTTTCTACATTGACAAATCAGTTTTTCCTGATGTTCCTTGCCATTGCCACAGGGCTTTTAATCGGGAAGATTAAGATTAAAAGCTTTTCTCTGGGGGTTTCCGGAGGGATTTTTACGGGGATTGTAATCGGATACATAGTTACCAACTGGGCCCATGGAGTGACGGAGGGAGGAACTGGGTTTTCCGATGCCAAGAGGATTCTTTCCACAGGGGTTGTGGCACAGGCATTCTTTACGTTCTTTCTCCTTTTGTTCCTGGTTTCCATTGGGATGAAAGTCGGCGGCAGCATCGGAACCATATTTAAACGGTACGGGATGAAGTTTGTGGTCATCGGCGCGGTGATTCCGGTGATTTCCATGGCCACGGCCTGCGTGCTCTATGGCACGGTGCTGTCCTCCAAGCCGTCGGTTACGCCCTATGAAACCATTGGCATGTTTGCGGGGGCCATGACTTCCACCCCTGGATACGGGACGGCCCTGGACGCGTCGGGAGGGCTGGACTATGGCAGAATTTATGATGAAGCGCCGGAAAAAGAGAAAAACGCAATGCTTTTAAAAATCGATCCGTCAGGCGCTCTTACGGCTGAAAATACGGCAAACCTTAACGAGGAGCAGACAGCGGCCTACAAGGAGGCGGTTTCTTCTGCCATCAGCCTGGGATATACGGTTGCGTTTCCCATTGGAGTGCTGGTTATTGTGGTGATGATTTCCATTCTTCCCAAAGTGTTTGGCATTGATTTGGAGAAAGAGAAGGAAAGGTATCGGCTTGAGCTGAACGCCATCGGGGATTCTGGAAAGAAAGCGAAGGAACAGCCCTTAAACTTTATGGTTATTGCCCTTGTTGCAGTTATTGGCATTGCTGTGGGGAATATTACGATTCCTCTGGGAAGCTTCGGAAGTTTTTCCCTGGGAGCAGCAGGGGGAGTCCTGCTTGCAGCCCTGATACTCAGCTATATGGGACAGATCGGCCCGGTGAATTTCCGCATGGACTCCAAAGCCCTGGGACTTATGTATCAGATGGGGCTGGTGTTTTTCATGGCCGTGGTCGGGCTTCGGTACGGATATGATGTGGTAACGTCCCTGATGGGTTCTGGACTGGCTCTTGCGGTGGCGGCGATTTTTGTGGAGGGGATTGCCGTTTTGGTAAGCTTCTTTATTGGACATAAAGTATTTAAGCTCAACTGGCTGATTTTAAGCGGCGCCATCGCCGGAGGCTGCACGTCCGCCCCGGGGCTGGGAGCAGCCATCAGTTCCACCGGTTCTGAGGAACCGACGGCAGGCTATGGGGCGGCGCAGCCCTTTGCCATCCTTGCAAATGTGCTGCTTGCAACTGTATTTTTCAGCATTATGCTTTAAGCTTTTTGATATGGCAGCGGCGGTTAGGCCGGGTTATACTATAGACAGTACATAAACCAGGGAGTGATTTTTATGGATGATTTCTGGATTGAACACCGTTACACGGCAAACAGCTATAAACTGCCATATCATTTTGAGAATAGGTATCAGGTCGTATTTCTGCTTGGGGGGAAAATATTGTACCAGGTGGGGGATAAAGAGTATGAGGTTTCAAAAGGCGGCATGATCGTGCTGAATACTCTGGAGGAACATACGTTAAAGGTTTTGGAATATCCCTATGAGCGCTACGTCATTGGGATACGGCCGGATTTTTTTCAGCATGAGGTAAAGTACCCGGAGGTGATCGCCGTGTTTATTAAGCGCCCGGCAGATTTTTCCCATCTGCTGACCGTGACGGAGCCTGTGTGGAAATACCTTTATGAAGTGATACAGGAGATGGAGAGGGAGTATCTGGCAAAAAAGAAGTACTGGGAAATGTATGTGGGCGCCAATCTGCGGAGGATGTTTATTACAATTTTCCGGGAATGCGCGGACGCTATGTCCATGATGAAGCTGGGAAACGGGATTACGGTGGCTTACAATGTGATGAATTATCTGAACCACCATTTCACACAGGAACTGAATATCGACAGTATCGCGGCGGCGCTGTTTCTCAACCGGGATTACATTTCTCATGTATTTAAGGAGGAGACGGGATACAGCATCATGGCCTATGTGATTTCTCTGCGCGTTAACCGGGCCAAGCTCCTGCTGACACAGACGGACCGAAGCGTTACTGACATTGCCATGGCATGCGGCTACACGGATTTTACTTATTTTTCCAAGCAGTTTAAGAAGCATACCAATATGTCACCCAGCAAATTCAGGAAAAATGCCGAAAGGAGCGAGGAAATTTATGGCACATGAAAAGTTTCATTATAAAAGCCTGGAAGATGTGATGGAAGCGGCCAAAGGGCTGAATCTGCAGCTTCCCTTTGGGAAAGATACGAAGATTCTTGCACAGCCGCTGAAAGTGAGAAATATATGTCTGCCAAACCGTCTGGGAATCGCCCCCATGGAGGGCGCGGACTCCCTGCCTGACGGATCGCCTTCGGAATATACGTCCCGCCGCTATGTAAGGGAAGCCGAAGGCGGAAGCGGGCTTATCTGGTTTGAGGCGATTTCCATTGTGGAGGAGGGGCGTTCTTCCAGGACGCAGCTTCTTCTTAACAGGGATAACCTGGATAGTTACAAAAGGCTTACGGATGAAATCAGAGAGGCAGGGCGAAAAGCTAACGGATTTGCCCCATATCTGGTTATGCAGGCCAACCACAGCGGCCGCTATTCCAATCCGGACAATAAGCCGGCGCCTATGATTGCTTACCGCCATCCCTGGCTGGAAGAGTACCGGGAAGCGGATGATTCCTGCATTGTAACGGATGATTATCTAAAGGGGCTGGAGGAGGCCTTCGGCCAGGCGGCAAAGCTGGCAAAGGCGGCGGGGTTTGACGCAGTTGATATAAAGTCCTGCCACGGATATCTTCTTGCGGAGCTGTTATCTGCCTATACCCGGCCGGGAATGTACGGGGGCAGCTATGAAAACCGCACCCGTCTGTTAAAGAACGGGATTCTGGCGGCAAAGGCTTATGAGGACGAAAGGTTCATGGTCACTTCCCGGCTGGGAATCTATGACGGGTATCCGTACCCCTGGGGTTTTGGCGTAAAAGAGGGTAATGGGCTGTCGCCGGATTTTACGGAGCCCATCCGTCTTGTTAAGGAGCTGCGCGAAGATTATGGACTGGACCTGATAGACCTTACCATGGGCAACCCTTATGCCACAACCCATGTGACCCGTCCTTTTGACGTGGGGAAATATGTGCCGGAGGAACATCCTTTTGTGGGGCTTCACCGGATGATAAGGGGCATCGGGACAGTGAAAAGGGCGGTGCCGCTTATGACGGTTTACGGGTCTGCGCCTACATATTTGAGGCAGTACGCCGATTTGTTTACGGCCGGGGCCGTACAAGAGGGGCTGTGCGACGGCATGCTCTTTGGGAGGATGGCCTTTGCTGACCCGGATTTTGCCAATGAGATTGTAAAATGCGGCAGAATCGATCCCAAAAGGGTCTGCTTAACCTGCGGAAAGTGCGGAGATTTGATTCGGGCCCACAAGCCTACAGGCTGTGTTGTCCGGGACCCGAAAACATTTTTAGGATTTTATAAAGAATTTGCGGAGACAAAAAGCAAGCTTCCGGCAAATTTCAGAGGATAGAGACAGGTCTGCAAGTGTGGTTTAAGGAGGATTTTATAATGAAGAAAACAGCGATTGTTACCGGGGGAAGCCGGGGAATCGGGTATGCGGTGGCAAAACAGCTTGGGCTGGACGGATGCCAGGTGGTGATCTTTTCCCTGGAGAATCCGGCTGACTGCCAGGAGGCATTTGATAAGCTGACAGAGATGGAGATTGACTGGCATTATATTCAGGGTTCCATTGACTCTGGGGAGGGAAGGGAGCGGCTGGTAAGGGAGACGGTGGAGCATTTCGGGCGGATTGATATTCTGGTGAATAATGCCGGGGTGGCGCCAAAGGAGAGAAAGGATCTTCTTGAAATGACCCAGGAGAGCTTTGACCGGGTTGTGGGCATCAACACAAAGGGAACATTGTTTCTGACGCAGGCGGTGGCAAAGCAGATGGTGAGCCAGGAGCAGGTATTTGCCAACAAGGGCCATATCGTGAATATCGGCTCCTGCTCTGCCCAGGTATCTTCCGTTTCCAGAGGGGAATACTGCATCTCCAAGGCGGCGGTGTCCATGGTAACCACCCTTTTTGCGGACCGTCTGGCGCCGGAAGGGATTGTGGTCAATGAGGTCCGGCCAGGGGTCATTGTCACGGATATGACCAGCGTTGTAACGGAAAAGTATGATAAAATGATCGCGGACGGCGTTTTTCCCATTGCCCGCTGGGGAAAGCCGGAGGACGTGGCCGGTGTGGTCAGCCTGTTCTGTTCTGACCGCATGGTATATACTACGGGCAATTACGTGGATGTTGACGGCGGATTTCACATAAAACGCCTGTAAGGAGAGATGATGGAGATTAAGGAGCTTACGATTGAAAATATTGTGGTTGGGACAGGCGCGGCAGGCTTTCAGGCAGCGCTGCGTCTGCACCAAAACGGGGACAGAGATGTTGCCATATTGACGGAGCATATGAATGGGGGAACTTCCAGGAATACGGGGTCGGACAAGCAGACGTATTATAAGCTGTCCCTTGCCAGCGGGGATATGGATTCTGTGCGCACCATGGCGGAGGATCTGTTTGCGGGCCAGTGCGTGGACGGGGATCAGGCTCTGTGTGAGGCGGCTTTGTCGGCGCGCTGCTTTTTTGCCCTGACTGAGCTGGGGGTGCCTTTTCCGTGTACGGAATACGGCGAGTATATGGGATATAAGACGGATCATGACCGAGGGAGGCGGGCTACCAGCGCCGGCCCTTATACTTCGAAGCTGATGACGGAGTGCCTGGAAAGGAGCGTAAGGGAGAAAGGCGTCAGGATTATGGACAGGATGCAGGTTATCCGCCTTCTGGTAAGGGACGGCCGGATCTACGGCGTCCTGTGCCTGGATAACCGTGAGAGGGATCGGGAGGGTTATGTGCTGGTCTGGTGCCGCAATGTGATCCTGGCAACCGGAGGCCCGGCGGGGATGTACCATGACAGCGTTTACCCGGTTTCCCAGCTTGGCTCCAGCGGAATGGCTTTTGAGGCCGGGGCGGCGGGAAAAAATCTTACGGAGTGGCAGTTTGGGCTGGCGTCTTTAAATCCCAGATGGAATGTAAGCGGAACATATATGCAGGTTCTGCCCAGATTCGTTTCCACTGACCAGGAGGGCGGGGATGAGAGAGAGTTTCTCATGGAGTATTTTGAAAGGGAAGAGGACATGCTGTCCATGGTATTTTTAAAAGGATACCAGTGGCCTTTTGACGTGAATAAAATCTTCGGCGGTTCTTCTGTCATAGATCTTCTGGTATATCAGGAGACGATTCTTCGGGGGCGGAAGGTATATCTTGACTTTACAAGGAATCTGGGGGACGGCGCCGTTCCTTTTGAAAAGCTGGCGCCGGAGGCTTATGATTACTTAAAGCAGGCGGGAGCATTGTTTGGCACGCCCATTGAACGATTGAAGCAGATGAATGAGCCGGCCATCTTTTTTTATCAGGACCATAAGGTGGATCTGTATCATGAGAAACTGGAGGTAGCTGTCTGCGCCCAGCATAATAACGGGGGGATTGCCACGGATGGTTATTGGGAGACAAAGATCCGGGGACTGTTTACAGCAGGTGAGGCGTGCGGAAGCCACGGGGTTACCAGGCCCGGCGGTACGGCTTTGAACGCGGGGCAGGCAGGTGCCCTGCGGGCTGCCCAAAAGATCCGTCTTCGAAAGCTGCATGGCAGGGAAAGGGCGGTTTCTGACCATATCAGGCAGGATTTGAGGGAGGAAGCAAAGGAGTTTGTGAACCTTCCTATGCAGGCGCGGGGCACTGTGGCTCTGGGGGAACTGTGGCAGAAAGCGGCTGTGAGGATGAGCGCCTGCGGCGGCATGATCCGGGAGAAGGGGCGTCTGGAAAGGGCGCTTAGAGAGATTGAAGGAGAGCTGGAGGGCTATCTGGGGCTTGTGAAAACGCCTTTGGCAAATCAGCTTTCCCTGTTTTACCGGCTGCGCGATATGCTGATCTCACAGAAAGTCTATCTGTCTGCCATGGTGGACTACATAGAAAGCGGAGCGGGCAGCCGGGGGTCGGCCCTTTACATGGATGAGAATGGAAGGCTGCCGGAGGGTAAGCTGCCGGAATTGTACCGGTGCAGGCTTGATAACGGGGCCCACGGAGGGATCGTTCAGGAGGTTACGCTTTGGGGCCGGGAGTGCAGGGCCCAGTGGCGGCCGGTGCGGCCGATTCCGCAGGTGGATTATTTTTTTGAGAATCAGTGGAGGGCATATCGGGAGAGGGAGATAAAACCTCCCTTTTCCGGTTCTGACTTGGCTGATGGTTCTGTTTATGAGCGCCAATGTAATGGTTTCCTGATCGGCTTATGACATTTACATTCCTATTTTCAATCATCTCTTTTGTGTCCTTTCTTCTTTATGTTTTGTCAAGGCAGTTCAGGGATGTGAACGGAAAAGGATCCTTGGCATGCTGCCAAAGAACAAGGGATCTGTGTACCCATGATTGTGTACGGCGTATTGACCGATATCATAGCCAGCAAATACCGGGATTATATGAAAGCGGTTCAATGATTTTGATTCTTAGTTTCCAAAATATAAACTTAGAGACGGCCTTCAGCAGTAAAAAATGCTGGGGCCGTCTTTTTCTATGCCTTGTTTGGGGGAAACGGTTTTTAAAAAGGAAATTATTCGGGCTCTGTCATTTTTTGTGATAAGTTTGACCTAAACAGGGACCTTAAAAATCATAACAAGGAGGAAGTTCACATGAAAGTTTCGGACATATTAAATATTACCTATTGACATAGTAGGTGATAGGTGCTATAATTTCACCTATCAAATCAATAGGCAAAAAATGGAAAGGAAGTATGATTATGCCGGATTATAAATTTGAGACACTGCAGCTCCATGTGGGACAGGAAAAGCCTGACCCTGCAACCGATGCCCGCGCTGTACCCATCTATGCCACTACCTCCTATGTATTCCGCAGCTGCGAACATGCGGCGGCCCGCTTCGGCCTTGCTGACGCCGGCAATATCTATGGCAGGCTGACAAATTCCACACAGGACGTGCTGGAACGGAGAGTGGCGGCTCTGGAAGGCGGAGCGGCGGCATTGGCCCTGGCTTCCGGAGCCGCGGCAATCACTTATACCCTGGAGGCCCTTGGCCAAAACGGAGGCCATTTCGTGGCGCAGAAGACGATTTACGGAGGAAGCTACAATCTCCTGGAACACACCCTCCCGAATTTCGGAATCACAGCCGCTTTTGTCAATATTCATGATCTGGCTGAGGTGGAAGCTGCCATTCAGGAGAATACCAGGGCTGTCTACATCGAAACACTGGGCAATCCAAACAGCGATATTCCGGATATTGACGCTTTGGCACGGCTTGCTCACAGGCATGGCCTGCCGCTGGTTGTGGATAACACTTTCGGCACTCCGTATCTGATTCGTCCCATAGAGCATGGGGCGGATATCGTTGTACATTCCGCGACAAAATTTCTGGGCGGCCATGGCACCACCTTAGGCGGAGTGATCGTGGATTCCGGCAGATTTGACTGGGCGGCCGGAGGAAGGTATCCTGCCATCGCAGATCCTAATCCCAGCTACCACGGCATTTCGTTTGTAAAAGCAGCGGGAAAGGCGGCCTTCGTAACTTACATACGAGCCATTCTGCTTCGGGATATGGGTGCTGCGATCTCCCCCTTTGCGGCATTTCTGCTTTTGCAGGGGATCGAGACGCTGTCCCTGCGCTTAGAGCGCCATGCAGAAAACACCAAAAAGGCAGTGGAATTCTTGAATGGCCATCCGTTGGTTGAGAAGGTGAATCACCCGTCTCTGCCTGACCACCCGGATCATGGGCTGTATGAGAGATATTTTCCCAACGGCGGAGGCTCCATCTTTACCTTTGAAATCAAGGGCGGCGTAAAGGAGGCCCACAGATTTATTGACAGCCTTCAGATTTTCTCCCTTCTTGCCAATGTGGCGGATGTGAAAAGCCTTGCCATTCACCCTGCCACCACCACCCACAGCCAGCTGAACCAGAAAGAACTGGGGGAGCAGGGCATTAAGCCCAATACCATCCGCCTGTCCATAGGCACGGAGCACATTGACGATATAATCGCAGATTTGCAAAAAGGCTTTGATGCAGTAAAGGAGGCATAAGAACATGAGCAATATTTTTACATCTGCCGATCAGCTGATCGGAAAAACCCCTCTTCTGGAGCTGACACATATTGAAAAAAAATTGGGGCTTAAGGCAAAGGTAGCCGCCAAGCTGGAGTATTTCAATCCGGCAGGTTCTGTAAAAGACCGTATTGCCAGGGCGATGATAGACGAGGCAGAGGCTGCAGGCAAGCTTACGGCCAATACGGTGATTATTGAACCCACAAGCGGCAATACGGGTATTGGCCTTGCATCCGTGGCCGCGGCAAGAGGCTACCGGATCATTATTGTAATGCCAGAAACCATGTCTGTGGAGCGCAGACAGCTGATGAAGGCCTACGGTGCAAAACTGGTGCTTACGGAAGGCTCCAAGGGCATGAAGGGAGCTATTGCCAAGGCCCATGAGCTTGCTGCCGGGATGCAGGACAGCTTTATTCCCGGTCAATTTGAAAACCTTGCCAACCCGAAGGCCCATAGAGAGCATACAGGCCCCGAGATATATGAAGATACAGACGGCAAAGTGGATATTTTTGTGGCAGGTGTGGGTACAGGCGGAACCATTACCGGCGTGGGGGAATATCTCAAATCCAGGAATCCGGACATCCGGATAGTTGCCGTAGAACCGAAGACATCTGCAGTCCTTTCTGCCGGCGTGGCCGGAGCCCACAAGATTCAGGGCATTGGCGCAGGCTTTGTCCCTGCTGTCCTCAACACAGGCATCTATGATGAGATTATTCCGGTTTCCGATGAAGATGCTTTCTCTACCAGTAAGCTGATCGGCAAAAGCGAAGGGATTCTTGTGGGGATCTCCTCTGGTGCAGCGGCCTATGCAGCCATTGAGCTGGCAAAGCGCCCGGAAAATCAGGGGAAGACCATCGTTGTTTTGCTGCCCGATACCGGTGACAGATATCTGTCCACTCCCCTGTTTACCGAGGAGAAAAAGTGAGATGATGATTTCAACAAGAGGGAGATATGCGCTGCGGGTAATGATTGATCTGGCAGAGCATGTCCAGGACGGATACACCCCTATGAAAATAATTGCCCAGAGACAGAACATCTCTCTGAAATATCTGGAGCAGATCCTTCCCCCGCTGACGAAAAGCGGCATGATTGAAGGCTTACAGAGAAAGGGCGGAGGATATCGGCTGACAGCCAATCCGTCTGCTTATCGGGTAGGCGATATTCTGCGGCTGACAGAGGGGGATCTGGCGCCGGTGGCCTGTCTTGGCCGCGGGGCAGAGGCATGTGAGCGTGCCGGATACTGTAAGACGTTACCCATGTGGAAGGAATTCTACAAGATGACCAATGCATATTTTGACGGAATAACGTTGTCAGAACTGATGAAAGAAGAACCCTCTGCTTTGTGATGATGGTACCAGCAGATTCTAGACAGCTTTGCGGAAATAACAGGTGTGTGATTTATCCGCCCTTTTTTGCTGAGGCCAGCAGGCCGAAAGGCCGGCTGGCCAGTAACCTGATGCGGAGTTTGGCTATTTTGGGCTGGGCTGCCAGGCAGCCAGAAACTCTGAAATTACAATTCCTTTTTATTTTCCGATCCCGGAGTGGTGACGATCACTTTATGGGGAGTAATAATAAGGGCTCCCTTTGCGGTTGCGGCACCGTTGAACATCTTTTCTACCATGGCTTTAAAGGCATCAACAGCTGGGCCTTCAGTGATATACTGGGCCTCGCCTTTGATTTGATATCCTTCCAGGCTTTTAGCATCATATGCGGAAATGGCAATTCTGCCGTTGCCGTCCTTGATATTTTTTAATGTAGTCTCCAGAAAAACATCCCCTACAAGCAGCTTTCCGTCTTCTGTCACATCTTTAAAAGCGACCGGAACCACGTTGGGTTCATTGTCAAGGCAGGTGGCTAAATCCCACATATTCTCTTTCAGCAGCTTTGTTACATGTTCGTTCAGCATAAGTTGACCTCCTAATCAAAATGGAATGTTTGTTTGATGGCCTTATTATAGAAAATAGGCTTCCAAAGGACAAGATATTAAGAAATTTATTATAAACTATTAAATTTCATAGTAACTTGCCCGAATATAGGAAAAGCCATATAATAAAAGGGAAGCAAAGCTGACTGCCCAAATAGGCGGCTGGATAAAAAGGGCAGAAATAGAAAAAAGCCGGGAGGAAGCATATGTATCAGAAAAAGATGGCTCAGGATATTCGCTGTCCTTTGGAGTACGGCCTTGAAATATTTGGCGGGAAATGGAAGCCCAGGATTATCTGCGTGCTAAATGAAAAGAAGATTCTGCGGTACAGCGGAATCAGGAAAGAGATGACCAATATAACGGACGCAGTGCTGGCAGCCGCTTTAAAAGAACTGATCCGAGATGGCATTGTGGAGAGAAAGTCCTATGATGAGGTGCCGCCCAGGGTAGAGTACAGCCTGACAGACAAAGGAATTTCCGTGGTTCCTATTCTGCAGAGCATCTGTGCCTGGTCTGGCATCTTCCGCAAAAGCGGCAGTGATCATGTGCTGGCACAGTGTGAAAAATGCGATTATAATGGTGCGGCTGCCAGGAGGACGTGACAGGAGACAGGACGCAGAGCGATACGTCTGATTTGCAAAAAAGGAGTTTCTATAATACAGAAAGCATGTTATAAAGTTTCAAAAGCCGGATGTCGTCCTTGGATACTTTTAATTTCTTTAAAAGAGCGGCATCCTCCCGCAGCCGCATTCTTGAGAAAAGCATCTTCATGGCAATGGGCATCATAGGACGGGTAGAAAAGCCGTTCCACAGTCCCCACTTGGTGTCGGAGCTTAAATATGAGGCCAGGATCTGGACACTGGCCTTTTCCATGGGGCTGTCCTGATTGGTCAGCTGGATATTGGTCAAGGCATCATAATGCTCAATATATCCCCAGTAAGTATTTTCACAGATCTGATAGTGATCATAGTCATTTAAATTCATATACATCATAATTTTATATCCAGAGACATCCGATTCTGAAAGAATATCAAAAACACAGCGGATTAGCTGATTGTTTCTTCCATCAAACAGATAGGAGTAAAACTGTGACAGCCCCATAAAAAAGGAAGGACAGGCAGCAGAAGGCTGAGGCTGGGCGGCGATGGTCGGAAGGTAGTAAAAAAAGTACTCAATGTGTACATGGAGGGCCTGGGCTATAAGGTACAGAGTCTCAACGTCCACGGGAATCTCACCTTTTTCATATTTGGAAATGGTGGATTTGCTTTTTCCGATGATCTGCGACATCTCTTCCAGAGTGATCTTGTTTTGTTTGCGGCATGCCCGTATCTGCCTGCCAACCAAAGCGCTGGTTTCGTTGGTCATACCTGTTTCCCCCTTAAAAAGTGCATATAAATCAACAAAGCGGCGATTTTTGTTAGTTTTTACAATTTCTTTTATATCTTACCATATATCAAGGGAAAATTCCATGTAATACGAAAAAAAATAAAAATTTTTCTACTGACAGTGGAAATCTGTATTTTTGATTTTACGCTTTTATTTTGATACAATCCACGTATCAAAGAAAAATCTCCAAAAAGAGAGGAAAAGGGGTAGAAAAATGTACGATTTTGATGAAGTTATTGACAGACAACACACAAACGCTATGAATACTGACGGTTTTCGAAGCTACATATTCCATGCAGACGAGAATATGACCTTTCCGTATAAGGATGAGGAGTTTATCCGGATGTGGGTGGCGGATATGGAATTTGCCACGCCGGATGTGGTCATTGACGGAATGAGGAAGCGTCTCGACAAGCGGATCTTCGGATACACCAGAGTGTTTGAGAAAGGCTATTACGATGCGTTCCTTGCCTGGTGCAAAAGACGGTATGGCTGGGTATTTCCAAGGCAGGAGCTGGTGATGTCCAACGGAATTATTCCTGCCCTGTATGAACTGGTGGAATACATCTGCAAGCCGGATGAAAAAGTACTGTTTTTGACCCCCTCCTATGCGTATTTTAAATATGCCGCAGAGTTCAGCAAAAGGGATTATGTCTGCTCAGACCTGCGGTATGAGGACGGGCAGTATTCCATTGATTTTGAAGATTTTGCGGCAAAGGCAGCTGAGGAGAAAAATACCCTGCTGATTCTGTGTAATCCACACAACCCAAGCGGACGGGTGTGGACAAAAGAGGAACTGGAAAGGCTGGCAGAGATTATTCAGAGGAACAGCTTGTGGGTTATTTCCGATGAAATCCATTGTGACCTGCTGCGCAGAAACCAGAGACACATTCCATTGGGCCTGGTAATGCCGGACTACCAGCGCCTTGTAACTTGCATGGCTCCCAGCAAGACTTTTAATCTGGCAGGAATGATGATTTCCAATATTATCATCCGCGACCAGGGGCTGCGGGCAGTCTGGCTTGACCGCCACTATAATTTTGACAACCCGATTAGTATCGCCGCAGCCCAGGCGGCTTATGAAAAAGGAGAACCCTGGCTGGAGGAGCTGAGGATTTACCTGGATGAAAATTTCCGATTTGTAGGGGAGTACCTGAAAGAGAATCTGCCAAAGGCAAAATACCAGCCGTCTCAGGCGACTTATCTGGCATGGGTTGACTTAAATGCTTACTTTGAGCCGGATGAGACGCTGCCCTTGTTCTTTGCTTATAAAGCAGGCGTTCTTCTGGAAGGCGGAAATATGTTTGTACAGAATTCAGACGGCTTTATTCGGCTAAACCTGGCCTGTCCAAGGGCAACTCTGGCAGAGGGGTTAAGACGGATCTGTGAGGCGGTGAATACGAGGCACACAGAAAAGTATGTGGGAGAGAATTAAACCGCATGAACGTCTGGGCTTCTCTGCTGCAGAATGATGGAAAAATAAATGGTGCAAAGGGATTTTGTTCACAAAAAAGGAGAAAGATATGGCAAAAGAACAGGTAGAGTTAAAACAGGTATTGGGATTTAAGGAACTGTTTACCCAAGCAGTAGGAAACATTATCGGTGCTGGAGTTATGACGCTTTTAGGTTCAGCCATTGCGCTGACAGGGCGCTCCCTTCCATTTTCGTTTTTGGTTGCTACATTCATCGTAGTGGGCTATGCGCTCCCCTATGTCCTTATCTGCAGCGTGGCGCGGGTGAAGGGCGGAACGTATACCATGATTGGAATGCTTGCCGGTACGAGGCTTACCGGTGTGCAGTGCATTATGAATATTTTGGGCAACTTGGGACTGGGCATGTATGGCTTATCGCTGGCCTCATATTTTATCAGCTTTTTCGGTTTTGGCGATCCCAAGGTGATTGCATTGATTGCAGTGACGATATTCTATTTATTAAATGTATTTGGCATTGATAAGATGGCAAAGGCGCAGAATGTGATTGTATTGATGCTTTGTGTGGCGCTTGCTCTATTTGCCGCTTTCGGCATCAGCCATGTGCAGCCGGATTATTTTACCAACGGATTCATGACTGGAGGCTGGATGGGTTTATTCCAGGCAGGTGCGCTTATGACCAATGCGGTAGCCGGAGCATCCATGATCACGGCATTATCCGGCGAGGCAAAAAATCCCACCAGGGATATTCCGCTGGTTATCATAATTGCAACTTTATCAGTATCAATCTTGTATGCCATTATTTCCGTAGTTGCGGCGGGTGTACTTCCGGTAGAGCAAGTGGCTGGGGAAAACTTATCCATGGTGGCCAATATTGTATTATCCAAGCCGCTTTACGTATTCTTTATGGTATTTGGCGCAATGTTTGCGATTATTTCTACCTTAAACGGACAGTTTGCCACAGCATCCAGACCTCCGCTGCAGGCTTGCAGAGATGGCTGGTTTCCAGAGTGGATGGGGTATGTGCATCCGAAATTCCGCACGCCGGTAGTGCTGCTGACCATGTTTTACCTGATTTCTGTATTTACCATTTTATCCGGTTTGAAGATTAGAACCATTGCCAACCTGACCATTATATGCAGCGGAATTACCATATTAATTACCTGTGTTGCCGTTGTCCGACTGCCAAAGGTGTGCCCTACTGGCTGGAAGCACTCCAAGTTCCGCTGTTCCAATACCGTGCTTATCCTGATTGCCATTTATGCAACAGGGGCGGAACTTTTTAATATTTATTTAAATATGAAGCAGCTTTCTCCCAAGATGCTGCTGGGAAATATTGCAATGATCATTGGGGCTGTGGCTTTTGCCTTTGCACGTTATAAATACACCCATATTACGCCCAGTTATATTGAAAATATGGGGGAAGAGCAGAAATGAATCAATGAAGCAGTAAAAACGGCAGATACAGAAAGACGATCTGATAATGTAAAGGAGGAGAGAACATGATAAAGATTCAAGGCGGAACCATCCATACTGCAGTAAATAGAGAAGCCTTTCAAGGAGATATTTTGATTGATGGAAAAAGGATCAAAAAAATTGGTACAGATATTCCGGAAGAGGCTGAATCCGTTATTGATGCCAGAGGACTGGATATTTTTCCAGGATTTATTGATGCCCACTGCCATGTAGGCCTGGATGTGTTTGGCGGCGGCCCGGCAGGGATGGAGTTTAATGAAACAAATGACCCGGTTACGCCGCAGCTTCGGGCCATTGACGGAATTAATCCTTTTGATAAGCACTTGGAGCTGGCACGCAAAGGAGGCGTTACATGCATAGCCACAGGTCCGGGAAGTTCAAATGCCATTGGCGGAACATTTGCGGCCATTAAGACTTGGGGGAAGCGGGCTGATAATATGATTGTCAAAGATCCCATTGGTATGAAATGCGCTTTTGGAGAAAATCCGAAAAAATTTTACCAGACAAAGGGAATTTCCAGCCGTTTGACCAATGCAGCCGTTATCCGAAATGCTTTGAAAAAGGCACAGATTTATAAAGAAAAATTGGATGCCGCCAGAGGAGACAGGGCGAAATACCCTGCTTATGACCAGAAATCTGAGGCGCTTCTTCCGGTACTTTCCAGGGACATACCGCTTAAAGCCCATGTACATCAGGCAAATGATATTTTCACTGCTCTTCGGATAGCCAAAGAATTTCAGGTGGATATTACCTTGGAGCATGTAACAGAAGGCTATCTGGTAGTAGATGAATTGGTGCAGGAAAAAGTAAGTATGGCAGTAGGCCCGTTCTTCTGTTCCGGTTCAAAGCTGGAATTTCAGAATGTCAGCATAGCAAATGCCGGAATTCTGGCAAATGCCGGGTGCCATGTCTGCCTTATTACAGATGCGCCGCTGATTCCGCTTCAGGGATTGCCGCTGTATGCAGGGATGGCAATAAAAGCAGGAATGGATAAATACGAAGCCCTTCGGGCTATTACCATAAATGCCGCTGAACATCTTGGAATTGCAGATCGGGTCGGTTCCCTGGAAGAAGGCAAGGATGCGGATCTGGTAATTGTCAGCGGTTCTCCGTTTACGGCAATGGGGGATATCCGATACGTATGGATTGACGGAAGACAGGTGGAAGGAATATGTGCAAACTCATAAAAAGATAAAGTGCAGTGACAGCAATTCATTAAAAATATAAGGAGGCAATAAAAATGAAGTTAATTAACACAGAAAAAGCGCCAGGGGCAATCGGGCCGTACTCTCAGGGATTTGAGGTAAACGGGGTAATTTACACTTCCGGGCAGATACCAGTAAACCCGGAGAACGGGGAAATACCAGAGGGAATTGCCCTGCAGGCGGAGCAGAGCTGCAAAAATGTAGGGGCAATTCTGGATGCTGCAGGAAGCAGCCTTGCAAAAGTATTTAAGACCACCTGTTTTTTGGCGGATATGAGAGACTTTGCGGCATTTAATGAGGTTTATGGAAAATATTTCGTGTCAAAGCCGGCAAGAAGCTGCGTGGTGGTGAAGACCCTGCCTAAGGGTGTACTGTGCGAGATAGAGGCTGTGGCAGAGACATAATCCAGAAGACATATGTTCAGGGATGAAAACAGGATTGAGTGATTAGAAACATAAGGGCCAGGCCATGATTGCACCACTGCAAATTGTCCTGGCCAATTCTTAATTAAAGGATAAGAGACAGCGGCTTACGAAGATGCATGGGAAGGAGAAAAACAATGGAGCTATCCAGGATAAAGGAACTTTCTGTAAAGTATCAGGAGTACATGGTTAAGATGCGGAGGGAATTTCACTGCCATCCGGAACTTTCTGGGGAGGAGTACCATACAAGGGATATTCTGGTTCGGGAAATCGAAGCAATGGAGCTGCCCTATAAGCTGTTAAAAGGAACGGGGCTCATTGCAGTGATTGAAGGGAAAAAGCCAGGAAAGCACAGGGTGATCCGTGCGGATATGGACGGGCTTCCTGTGAAAGAGGAGATCTGCAATTTAAAGCAGCCCAAGGCCTGCGTGTCCAAGATTGACGGCGCTTGCCACGCCTGCGGCCATGATGCCCACATGGCAGTGCTTTTGGGGACGATGAAAGTACTGACCCAAATCAGAGACGAAATGGAAGGCACGGTGTACTGCTGCTTTGAGGAGGGCGAAGAGACAAACTGCGGAATAGAAACTATGTTGGAAATGCTGGAGGAATACCCTATTGATGAATGCTTTGCGCTCCATGTGTACAGCGGGCTGGATGCCGGAAAGGTGAATATTGTCCCAGGACCCAGGATGGCGGGAACAGTGGGCATTGGATTTCATGTAAAGGGAAAAGCAGGCCATGGCTCCAGGCCGGATCAGGCGGCAAATCCCATTGTGCCGGCAGCCCATATTATTACCCAGATCGATTCGGCATTTTTAAATCAGATCAATGCAGAGGAAACCGTTACCTTAGGGATTTGCGTGTTCCAGGCCGGAGAAACCACCAATGTTATCCCGGATGACGCCTATATTGGAGGGACGGCACGGTACTTCAATAAAGAAGAGGGGGAGAAAGCACTGTCTATTATTAATATGGTTGCCGAACATACTGCTGCCTGCCATAAATGCACCATAGAGTTTACACAGAGAAATAAAATCAGCCTGCTTCCAGTGGTGAATGATGCAGGTGTTGCCGGCCGGGTGCAGGAAATGGCCGGAAAAATCTGCGGTATAGATGTTCTGGGAGAATGTGACCGATGGTATGCTTCAGAATGTTACAGTATGTATCTGGAAAAATATCCAGGTGCGCTGGGATTTTTAGGAATCCGAAACAAAGACTACGGCAGCGGTGCGGCGCACCATAATGGAAAATTTGACATTGATGAGAGTTCTCTGTATTTAGGCGTGTGTGCAGAAATTGGGTTTGTGTTGAGCAAGTAGAGAAAAAGAGGATGGGTGAAATGGAAAGACAGGAATTTTTAGATAATTATTTAACGGATCGCCGTGGGACTGACTGCTCTAAATGGGACGGCCTTAAGGCAAAGTTCGGAGAAAAGGATCTGCTTGCCATGTGGGTGGCAGATATGGAGTTTAAGACGTGTGACGCCATTACGACGGCTTTGGAGAAGAGGGTCCGCCACGGAGTCTTTGGCTACAGCATTGTGCCGGATCGTTACTATGAGGTGTATTCCCGATGGATGGAGAGACGATACGGATTTCCGGTAAAGAAAGAGTGGGTGAGATTTTCTACAGGCTGTGTGACTGGCATTTCTTGGATGATCCATGCGTTTACCAATCCTGGAGACGCCTGCATGATACTGACGCCGGTTTACTACCCATTTCACAATGTGGTAACCAATAATAACCGTATCCTGGTAAAAGTAGATTTAAAATATCATAACGGCTATTTTACCATGGATTATGATGCGGTTGAAAAGGCGGTTAGGGAGAATCAGGTTAAGATGTTTCTCATGTGCTCTCCCCACAATCCGGCGGGAAGAGTGTGGACGGAGGAAGAACTGGATCAGGTGCTTGCCATCTGTAGGAGGCACCATGTGCTGGTGGTCAGCGATGAGATTCATCAGGATATTGTGTTTAAGGGAAAACGGTTTATTCCGGCGGCTGCAGTGGCAGGCAGGAAGTACAGAGACATGGTGGTAACTCTGAACTCTGCATCGAAAACCTTTAATCTGGCGACGCTGATCCATTCCCATATTATAATTACAGATGAGAAGCTGATGGAGGCTTACGATAAGTTTGCATCAGGCCTGAACCGGACAGAAGTCAGCATCATGGGAATGGAAGCCGCTATGGCTGGTTATGAAAAAGGGGAGGAGTGGCTTGGCTCAGTGCTGAATGTCATCTATGACAATTACTGCTATCTGAAAGGAACTCTTGAGAGAGGGCTGCCAGGGGTGCAGGTGTGCTGCATGGAAGGAACTTATCTGCCGATGATTGATTTGAGAGCCTGTGTGGAACCGGATAAGGTGCAGGAGTTTGTGCAGAAAAGGTGCCGTCTTGCTGTGGATTACGGAGAGTGGTTTGGAGATGGGTATAAGGGGTTTATTCGCATGAACCTGGCCACAGATCCGGCCTATGTGAGACAGGCGGCGGAGAGGATGATCAGTCAGGCATAATAGTGGGTATCCCCCTTAGCTGCTGCAGGGACAGCTAAGGGGGATATTTTCTGCTTTCATATAAGTCTTTTTTTCTCTTCTGTTAAGTCGCAAAAAAACATTCCCATTTCAGACATGCAGATTTATACTGAAAAATAAAAATGCAGGAGGAATCAACGTGATGGCTCATGATAAAAAGAAATTCTTGACATTCAGTTATGATGACGGCGTGACCCAGGACAAAAGGCTTGTAAAGATCTTTAATAAATATGGACTGAAAGCAACCTTTAATATAAACTCAGAGCTGCTTGGAACTCCCGGATATTTAAGACGGGAGAACATGTGGATCAGCCACAATAAAATAGAGCCGGAGGAGGCGGCTCAGGTTTACAGAGGCCATGAAGTGGCAGTCCATACCCTGACCCATCCCCATCTGCCGGAATTGACCGATGATGAAGTCGTACGTCAGATTGAGGAGGATAGGGTAAACCTGGAGAGGCTTACGTGGCAGAAGGTGGAAGGCATGGCCTATCCCGGAGGAGGGCTTACCCATGATGATCGGGTGGTGGAGCTTATCAGGACCCGGACAAAAATGCGGTATTGCAGAACCACCATAAGCAGCTACAGCTTTGATGTGCAGAAAGATCTGCTGCAGTTTAAACCCACCATATACCACCTGGAATTTGATAAAATGATGGAACTGGGAGAAAAATTTTTATCGCTGAATGCAGAGGATATACAGATTTATTATATTTGGGGACACAGCTATGAATTTGATTATTATGACACCTGGGACAAATTCGAGCAGTTCTGCAAGATGATGAGCGGACGGGATGACATCTTTTACGGGACGAATAAAGAGGTTCTTTTCTAAAAAGTCGGTATTTTCCCGTGGTTATGTCGGAATAATCCATTTGTGGCACTGCTCTTTTTTGCTAGAATTAGAGCAGCAAAAAAGTTTATGCGAAGGAGAGGAGAAGAAATATGAGAAGTAAAATGAAACGCATAGCAGCATTAGGCCTTGCAGGCATTATGATAGGTTCCCTGGCAGCCTGCGGCGGGAGCGCAGGCGGTGGAGAAACCCAGCCGGCCGGCGCCGGCACTGCAGCCGCTTCGGATAATAAGACGGAGCAAAGCGCAGGCGCCCAGGCAGACAACACCGGCGCAGGGGAGGCTGTAACCTTGAAATTCTCATGGTGGGGAAATCAGAACCGGCATGACTACACTCAGAAAATCCTGGATAAGTACACGGAGCTCCATCCCAATGTAACCTTTGAAGCCATGCCGTCAGGTTGGGACGGATATTTTGACAAGCTGTCTACGCAGGCTGCTTCAGGGTCTATGCCGGATATTGTGCAGATGGATTACTTGTATATCACTACTTACGCAAAGAACAATTCCCTTGCGGACATGCAGCCATACATTGACAATGGCACCATCGATGTATCAGGAATGTCAGAGGCTGTTTTAAACACGGGAAGAATCGACGATAAACTGGCTGGGATTGTAGGTTCCACAGGAACCCTTGCAGTAGGATACAATCCCGACGTGTTTAAAGAAGCCGGGCTGGAGGAGCCTAATCAGTCAGGAGACTGGACCTGGGATGATTTTGCGGCTGCTGCGAAAAAGGTTAAAGAAACCACGGGAAAACTAGGCGTGACTTCAACCGGCGTTGTAGATGACACCAATCTGTTTAACTATTGGGTAAGACAGCATGGGGAGCAGCTGTTTGCTGATGACAACCGGTCGCTGGGCTATAAGGACGATCAGATCATGGTGGATTATCTCAACATGTGGAAGGATCTGATGGATGCAGGCGCTGCGGCTAATCCTGACGAATATGCCCAGATCCAGACATTAGGCCAGGAAGCCGGACCAGTGGTTACGGGAGATGCCGGAATGATCAATGAGAACAATAATTACGCTAGCAAGATGAGCAGCAGAAACAGCAATTTAAAGATCACTACGCCTCCTCTTAACAGTACCAATACAAAGGCCATGTGGAATAAGCCTGGGTATTTCCTCTGTATCTCAGAGACATCCAAGGTAAAGGATGAGGCAGCGGCATTTATCAGCTGGTTTTTGAATTCCGAGGAAGCAAATGACATTATGATGGCTGAGAGAGGCGTTCCGTCTCTGTCTAATGTAAGGGAATTCCTGGTTAACTCCGGAAAGATGGATCAAAAGCAGAAAGAGATGTTTGAATATGCAGACATGGTGCTTGAATTTTCCGGCGAGGCTCCCGCACCAGATCCTATCGGTATCGCAGAAGTGGGAGAGAGCTTTAAGAATTCGGCATATAAGGCATTTTACGGCCAGATATCAACAGAAGAAGCAGCGGCTGAATTCCGAAAGGAAGCAGACGAGATTTTAGCACGCAATAATTAATCCGCACAAAACATGCCCTAAAACCGTAAAGCGCAGATGCTCAACTGGTTTTAGGGCATTTTTCATGGACAGGTTTCTGCTTTTAAGAAAATGTGGTAAACTGCAAGGGGAGGGAATGACATGACTGTAAAAAAGGTACATTTAATACTGTTTATGGGACAGAGCAATATGGCCGGAAGAGGCGATGAAAAAGAGGCTCCCGACGTGCCGGAAGGAATGGGGTTTGAATTCCGCCCTGTCACTGCTCCGGATCGCCTGTATCCTCTGAAGGAACCGTTTGGAAAAGATGAAAATGATATTTTGGGCGTGTATGAGCCTGGGATGAAGACAGGGTCCATGGTATCGGCATTTGTAAATGCCTATGTGGAAGAGACAAAAACCCCGGTAGTCGGGGTATCCTGCTCAAAGGGCGGATCTGCCATAGACCAGTGGCTCCCGGGGACTCCATATTATGAGGACGCGGTCCGCCGAATGAAGAGGTGCGAAGCCTGGCTGCTGGCTCAGGGCATTGAGATAGAACGCCGTCTGATGGCGTGGTGCCAGGGGTGCACAGACGGGGATCTTCACACGGATTCGGAAGTATACCGGCAGCATACAGCCTGCATGCTCCACGCTTTTATGAAAGAATGCGGCGTAGAGACATGTTTTCTGATTCAGATCGGGAATCACAGGGATGACCCGCAGCTTTATGTTCCAATTCAGGAAGCGCAGCAGAAGCTGGCGGATGAGGAAGAACACATTATTCTTGTCAGCCGCCAGTTTGCAGACTTTGCCCGCCTGGGGCTGATGAAAGATGAATTTCACTATTGCCAGAAGGGCTATAATCTGGTGGGGGAAGAGGCCGGGAGAACTGCGGGGCAGTATATTGCGGCAGAAACGAACCAGGCGGGGAAGAATACTTTTATACTGACAAGGAACGTTGTGGTGGAGACAGCCCCAGAGATTGCTAATGAGCCTGTAAAGCGTGCGGTATCACGTTTTTACCGGGATCTTTCTATGGTGCTGGAGCCGCCGGACAAAGAGGAAGGCAGGGCGGGAAACATATACTTGAGGAAAGGATGTTTTCCAGCAGAAGAATTTCATATCTCTGTCAAAAACAGCAAGGACATGGAGATCGCTGCTTCAGAAGAACTGGGATTTATTTACGGGCTTCTCTATATCAGCGAACATTGCCTGGGAATTCTTCCGTTCTGGTTCTGGAATGACCAGAAGTTTGAAAAAAAGAGGCAGATTGCCATCCCGTTTACCAGGTATGATTCAGAGAAAAGGCCGGTAGCCTATAGAGGGTGGTTTATTAATGACGAAGTTTTGATCAGCAGATGGAAAGCGGGAAAAAGTGAGGAGTACCCATGGGAAATGGCATTGGAAGCGCTGCTGCGCTGCGGCGGCAACACGGTAATTCCGGGAACAGACAGCAATTCAAAAAAATATGCAGGATTGGCAGGGAATATGGGGCTGTGGGTTACCCAGCACCATGCGGAGCCTTTGGGAGCAGAAATGTTTCTGCGGGCTTACCCGGACAAAGAACCTTCGTTCAAAAAGTATCCCCATCTGTTTCGGGAGCTGTGGGTGGAAGGAATCAAAAGGCAGATGAACCATAAAATCATCTGGAATCTTGGCTTCCGGGGGCAGGGGGATACTCCCTTTTGGGAGAATGATCCTCAGTATGACACGCCTGAGAAGAGAGGGCGCCTAATCAGCAGTATTATGAAAGAACAGTATGATCTTGTACGTCAATATGTTTTCGACCCTGTTTTTAGCGCTAATTTGTATGGGGAAACCATGGAGCTATATCAGCAGGGGCTGATTAGTCTTCCTGAGGACGTGATCATGATCTGGGCTGACAACGGGTACGGGAAAATGGTGTCCAGAAGGCAGGGCAATCACAACCCCCGCATCCCGGCACTTCCGGACCCTGGGCTAAAAGGCAGAAGGCATGGCGTTTACTACCATGTATCATTCTACGATCTTCAGGCTGCCAATGTCCTGACCATGATGCCAAATTCCATGGATTTTGTGAAAAAAGAACTGACCTCCGGGTATGACCGAGGCATTACCGCACTGTGGCTTGTGAACTGTTCCAATGTCAAGCCTCATGTTTATCCGCTTGACTTTGCTGCGGCTTTGTGGAACCGTCTGGACACGGAACCAGAGGAACATCTGGAACAGTACGTGTGTAACTATTATGGGAATGGTTTTTTGGGAGAGATGAAGGAGTGCTTTAAGGAATATTTTAGGGCTGTTCTCCCCTATGGTGAGAGGGAAGACGAACATGCAGGCGAGCAGTTTTACAATTATGTAACCAGAATCCTTGCCCATCACTGGATAAAAGACGGAGGGAAGGCAGCGTGTGAGGAACTGAAATGGTGCAGGCCTGCTGGAACCTTTTCTGAGCAGGTTACATGGTTCGCATTAAAATGCGAAACCGCATATCCGGGATTTGAAAGGCTCCTTGACCGGTGTGCAAGCCTGGCCAGGGAGCTTAAGGAGGACGGCAGCAGGCTGTGGAAGGACTCTCTGCTTCTTCAAGTAAAGCTCCACGCCTGCTGCCTGGAAGGAGTGCAGCATTTTGGAAAGGCATACTCTGCATATGAAAACAGCGATTATTTCATGGCCTTTTATGAGGCAGGCCGGGCGGCAGACTGTTTTGATCGGGGCCAGGCAGCCATGGAGGAGTGCTGTCACGGCAAATGGACAGGCTTTTATGACAATGACTGCCAGACAGATATAAAGGAGACTGCCTACCTTCTCAGGCTGCTGATGGGATATATACGGAATCTGGGAGACGGGCCATACTTTTATCAGTGGCAGAGGAGGGTCATTTATCCAGAAAAGGACAGAAAGATCATGCTGCTTTTAAACTATGAGAATCATTTGACAGACGAAGAACTGTATCGGGCGATGAGGGAAAAAGAATGATCGGCCAAAAATACCGGGATTTAAAGTTAGCCGAAAAAATGATCATTGTGTATATTCTGATGCTGGGAATCTGCCTTTTTATCAGCATCACGGCGCTGCAGGTCAGTTTTAATATCTATGACGGAAAATTATATGAGAAATCTCTGACAGAGCTGGATTTTTTCACCAAGGAGGTCAACAGAAGCTTAGACGAGGTGGAGAGGATTTCCTACAACATAGCCCTGGACTTGAAAATCCAGGAGCAGCTATCCAAGATGAAGCATATGGATCATGATTTGGCGGATTATGCATATGAGGTATATCGGCTTCGGCTGCTGTTTGACAACCAGCTTACGAATTCCAGCATGATTTCCAATATGGCCTATACAGACGGGGAGAAAACCCAGTTCGTGGTGGGGATTGCCACGGGAACCATAGATGGGGAGATGTACGATTCTGTGATGGACAGAATCCATGAGGCCAAGGGGGCCTATGTGGTGCAGCAGCCTACAGCCGAGTATCCCTATCTGCTGTCAGGCAGAGATATCCGAAAGTATATTGATGTAAGTCTGGAGTACCTGGGAAGCCTTCTGATTACCTGCGATGTATCCAGCATGATTGAGAGAAATATGAATGATCTGGAGGCGGCAGGCTTTGGCCTATGCGTGTTCTCGGAGGAGGGCGTGATTTATGAAAACCAGGAGCGCATGATGGAGCGCCTGCCAGAGCTGGAAGGAGACAGCGGATATCAGATTGTCAAGGAACAGGGACAGAGATACTTTGTCTGTCATTTAAAATCTGCAAAAACAGGGTGGATGTATGTCAATGTATTTCCTTATTCGGAAATCTACGGGCAGAACCAGAACCTGCGGTATATGATGGTGGGAGGATTCCTTGTGCTGTTTCTTGCGTCCGCTTTGGTCTTAAAAAAGCTGGCCCATATGATCGTAAAGCCTTTGGAGCATCTGACGGAGAGCATGCAGATCGTGGAAACCGGGGATTTTGACAGGGCGAGAGAGTTTCTGGGAACCAGTATGCAGAAGGATGAGATTGGCCTTATGACCAGGGAATTCAGAGTCACCCTTGATAAGATAGACAACCTGATCCATGAGAACTATGAAAAACAGCTTCTGGTGAAGGACACAAAGTATAAAATGCTTCAGGCCCAGATTAATCCCCACTTTCTTTACAACACATTAAACAGCATCAACTGGATGATCCGGGCCAACAAGAATCATGAGGCTGCGGAAATGACGGTGGCCCTGGGAACCATCCTGCGGTCAGCCCTGAACAAACAGCAGTATGTGGCCATTGAGGAGGAGCTGGACAGCCTGAGAAAGTATATGACGATTCAGGAATACCGGTACAGAAAGCGTGTCACGTTTTCTGTGGAATGCAAGGTCTGCGGCAGATATCTGATTCCCCATATGACGCTGCAGCCCCTTGTGGAAAATTCCATCTATCATGGAGTTGAAAAGATGCTTACGCCCTGCGCCATCTCCGTTTCCATCAAGGAGGAAGGGGAGCGGATACAGGTCATGGTGTCTGATAACGGCCCCGGCATGACGGAGGATGAACTGGAGTCGGTCCGCTCCTTTACTGCCAGGTCAAAGGGCCACGGCATTGGCCTGAAAAATATTTATGAGCGGCTGAAAATGGCATTTGAACAGGATGCGGATTTTAAGATATGCAGCGCCCAGGGGCAGGGCACGGCGGTAACCATCACGATTCCCAAAAAGGAGGTGATTGAAAACAATGATCCGAGTATTGCTGGTAGATGATGAGGATATTGAGAGGGAGGCCATGGCGGAGATCATTCCGTGGAAGAAACTTGGCATGGAGCTGGTGGACATGGCATGGAATGGGATTGAGGGCCTGGAAAAAATACGGGTAAGCGAACCGGATATTGTGATCACGGATATCAAGATGCCTGTCATGGACGGAATCCAGCTGATAGAGAAGACCAGAGAATCGTACCCGGATCTTCTGTTTGTGGTTCTTTCCGGCTACGGGGAATATGAATATACCAGCAGGGCCATGGAGCTTGGAATCCGGCACTACATCTTAAAACCCTGTGATGAGGAAAAAATTGTGGAAGTGCTCCAGGGGGTGAAGGGGGAACTGGAGGAGCAGAGGGATAGGAGAAAGGCGGAGCTTGAGTACCGCAGCACTTATAACCGTATGCTTCCCCGCGTAAAAGAACAGATTCTGGGAATTCTCATTACAAAAAAGCAGGTGTCAGGGTCTGATAGGGTTCTTCTGGAAAAGTTCATGGAGGATGTAAGAAACTCTTTTGTGCTGCTGGGAATCCAGTCGCCCCAGGAGCTGGAGCAGCTGGACAGGTTTGTGCTGACAAACATTTTAACAGAGCTTTTGGGGGCTGAGAATATCTATATGGATACTTCCACTAAAAATGAGATGATTTATCTGATTTCGGAAGAGATGGCAGAGAATCTTCAGCCTTTGGTCTTAAAAGTCCACAAAGAGTACAGGAAATATAAGGAGGCCAGGCTCCGCTTTGCCGTCAGCAGAGCCGGGGGCATTGAGGAGGCCAGCCGCCTCTATGAACAGCTTCAGGAGTTGTTCTTTTTGGGCGATTCGGAAGGCAGCATGGAGTTTATCAGCTTTGAAATTTTAGACAGGCCAAAGGAAGGCTTTACCGTAATGCCGGACCCTGACAGGATTCGATCTGCCAGGAATTACGGGGATGTTTTATTTGAAATATATGTTTCTAAGGTAGCCATGGAGATACGGGGGTTTTCGCAAAAGCGGACCCGGGATTCTTTTCGGTTCTTTTTGAATATGTTCTGCGGCAAAGAAGACTGTCAGTGGAACGATGAGGATGCCTGGGAAGTCCTGAAAACGGTAGTCGAAGAGTGCGCCCTTTTTGTGGGGGCGTCTCTGCCGGATACAAAGGATGGAAGCCGTCTGAAGCATATTCTGTACAGCATCTATCAAAATATTAAAAATCCGGACTTAAGCCTGCAGTATCTGGCAAAAGAAGTGCTCTTTATGAACAAAGATTACTTTGGACGTTTCTTTTACCGGTGTACCAATGAGAAATATTCCGCCTTTCTGCTGCGCGTCCGCATGGAGCTGGCAAAGCGCCTGATGGCGCTGGAGCCGGACATCCGGATATCTGAGTTAGCCCAGCAGATCGGCTATCCTGCCGACGGGCAATACTTTGCAAAGGTATTTAAAAAGTATACGGGATTGGCGCCGTCGGAATATCGAAGGATGGAAGCCAACGGGGAAAGTCGGAATTTTTCAGACAGATAATCTGGAGATTCCATTCAGAACCATATGGGAAAACGATATAATAAGCCCATCAGAACCAAATAAAAATTTGATAGGAGGATGGTGCTTATTATGAAGAGTAAAAAGAAACGGGCTGTCATCAAGCCGGCTGACAATGTGGTAGCCTACCTGCTTATGGCGCCCTGGCTTGTGGGGTTTATTGGGATGTGGCTGATTCCTGCGGTCATATCCATTTATTATTCCTTTACGGATTTTAATTTGCTGAATACCCCAAAGATCATCGGATTAGCCAACTATATCCGCGCGTTTACCCAGGATAAAACATTTGTCCAGGCTCTTAAGGTGACATTTTCATACGTCCTGATTCTTGTGCCCTTAAGGCTTGCGTTTGCTCTGTTTGTGGCCATGCTTTTAAATAAGAAGCATATGTGCCTTGGCCTTTACAGAACGCTGTATTACGTCCCTTCCATTATCGGGGGCAGCATTGCGGTTTCTGTTGTGTGGAAACAGATTTTCGGCAACAAAGGCGTGTTTATGACCCTGCTGTCCGTGTTTGGAATTAATCAGGCCACCTCGCTTTTGGGAAACCCGAAAACAGCGTTAAGCGTCATCATTTTAATGGGGGTATGGCAGTTTGGTTCCTCCATGCTGATCTTTTTATCCGCGCTGAAGCAGATTCCATACAGCCTTTATGAATCGGCTATGGTAGACGGGGCAAGGCCTTCCTACACCTTTTTCAGAATCACCCTTCCCATGCTGACGCCCACCATTTTTTTCAATCTGATTCTGCAGATTATCAACGGCTTCCGGGTGTTTACGGAGAGCTATGTAATCACGGACGGAGGCCCGTTAGACAGCACGCTGTCTTATGTCCTTTATTTATACCGCAGGGCCTTTACTTATTTTGACATGGGTTACAGCTGTGCCCTGGCGTGGATTTTGGTTGCCATTATTGCGGTTTTTACCGTAATCATATTCAAGACACAGAAGAATTGGGTATATTACGAGTCTGAGGAGGGTTGAAAATGGGAATGCATAAAAAAAGAAGAATCAATGCGGTTTTGTTTCACCTGGGAGCGTGCGTGCTTGGCTTTTTCATGATCTATCCTCTGCTTTGGCTTGCGGCCAGCTCGTTTAAGAGCAATGATACCATGTTTCTGGACACGTATTCCCTGATTCCCAAAGTATGGGATGTGGTTACCAATTACAGCAGCGGATTTGCGGGAATCAGCGGCGTAAAATTTGTGACGTTTTTTGCCAATTCCCTGATGGTGACAGTCATCGGCACCGTGGGATGCGTGCTCACATCCCTTCTTGCCGCCTATGCCCTTTCCAGAATCAAATTTAAGTTTTCCGGCTTCTGGTTTGGCTGCGTGATGATGACCATGATGATTCCTCCCCAGGTCATGGTGGTTCCCCAATATATTATCTTGAAGAAGATAAATCTGATTGATACGAGAACAGCCCTTGTCCTTCCCTGGATATTCGGAGGCGCATTTTTTATCTTCCTGATGGTTCAGTTTTTCCGGGGAATCCCCAGGGAGTTGGATGAGGCTGCGGAGATCGACGGCTGCGGAAAAATTAAGACCTTATTTTTGATTCTTGTTCCGGTGGTAAAGCCTGCTATTATTACGTCCTCTATCTTTTCGTTTTACTGGATATGGCAGGATTTCTTCCAGCCGCTGATCTTTATGAACAGCGTAGACCGCTTTACCATCCCCCTTGCGCTGAACATGTATCTGGACCCTAACTCTTACAATAACTACGGCGGCCTGTTTGCAATGTCGGTTATTTCACTGCTGCCGGTTATCATCTTCTTTATTATCTTCCAGCGGTATCTGGTTGACGGGATCGCTATGGACGGAATTAAGGGTTAAATGCTTCCGATACTGCAAAGGCGTTGTGTGCATATATTTCCGGAACACTTCAATAAAATAACTGGAGCTGCCAAACCCGACGCTGTATGCGATCTCGCTGATTGACCCATCCGTGCTGCGAAGCAGCTGGGCCCCTTTTGACAGGCGAAACATCTGGACATAGGAAAAGATGGTTTCGCCTGTCATTTTTTTGAAAAAGCGGCAGCACTCACTGGCAGACAAAGCGGCCTGTGCAGCCACGTCTGCAATCGTGAAAGATTCCCCATGATGGACATTGATATAATCCAGAATTGTCTGAAGCCTTTGGTTTTCCAGTGAGTTCCGGGCAGAAAGCTTGTCAACCTGGACGGAATGGTTTCGGATCAGCTTCAGCCAGATTTCTCCTAAAAGCAAGGCACATTCATACTCATATGCGAAAGGCTGCTTATCAGTAAGCTGACAGATGTTTTGGACACTTTCCAGTATACGGTGCTGCCAAGGTTCTTGTTCATCCATAAGAATTGCGGAAAAAGCAGGAAGATCCCTATATGGCAGAACATAATTCTGCTGAAAGATGCTGCCATCGAAAAAGCAAAGCAGCTTGGGATGAAAATTCAGGCAGAGATAGGAACTGTCAGGATTGCCTGTCGGTTTGGCAGTATGGAGAAAGCCGCTGTTTATGAAAATTCCCTGCCCCTTTTGCAGCAGGAAGCGGCGCTGGCTGACAATGAATTCAATAGAACCGAATGTGACGACGCATAACTGCATTTCCTTGTGCCAATGCCAGTTGGTAAAGCCAAGGACATTGCGGCTCATAACGGAATGATAAACTGCTACAGGAAAGTCAAATGTTCCGTGAAGCGTTGTTTCTCTGCTGCTGTGGTCAATGGGTATATCGTAAACCTGCATTATTTGCAATACCTCAATATTGTTATATTTTTAGATTATATTATGATATACATAGTAAAAAAAGTCAATATAATGATAGATAAGGTCAGATGACGGAAACGTTTGTCGTGGCTGGAGTGCTGGAAAAATAAGTGATGGCGGAGGAATTTATGATGGAAAAAGAAATGGGATGGACAAAAGAATACGGTCAAGCTCTGATTGGCTTTTACCGACAGGCCATACAGACGCGCAGCTATTCAGACGAAGAAGGCGATATGGCCAGATTGACAGAGGCCAAAATGAAGGAACTGGGTTATGATGAGGTATACATAGACTCCACAGGAAACGTAGTGGGACGGGTGGGAAACGGCCCGAAGATTATCCATTTTGATTCTCATATGGACAATGTAAAGGTGAATGATCCGGAAAACTGGATTGTGCCGCCCTTTTCAGCGGAGATCGTAGACGGGCAGATCTACGGCAGGGGCAGCGTGGATATGAAAGGCGGCCTCAGCGCATCGGTATTTGCGGCGGCTTTGGCAAAGAAACAGGGACTTCTGGACAAAAAGACGGTTTATGTCACAGGTTCTGTGTGCGAAGAATACTGTGACGGAGTGTGTCTGGAACATTTTTACAGGGAAAGCGGCGTAAAGCCGGATGTGTGCATTATCTGCGAGCCTTCGGACAATACGATCACGCTTGGCCATACAGGAAAAGTACAGGCCGTGATCAAAACGTATGGCGTATCCGCTCACGGTTCTGCGCCGGAGAAGGGGATCAATGCCGTATATGAAATGGCGGAGATCATCAGCCGTGTGGAAGCGTTAAATAAGAAACTTCGCACTGTGCCTGGAGGCGGAACCATTGTGCTGTCCCACATTTCCTGTGAAACAGCGTCTTTGAACGCGGTCCCCAGCATGTGCCGGATTTATCTGGACCGGCGGCTGCGTCCGGGAGAATGCGTGGAACAGGCAAAGGCGGAAATGGAGGCCTTGATTGCAGACAGGCATAGGGCGTCCTGGGAATTGGGAACTTTGCATCATACCAGCTGGACCGGTGCTGAATTGGCATATGAACCTGCCCATGAACCTTGGAAAATAGATGAAGACGCACCTTTGACAATGGCCTGCAGACAGGCTTATGAGGATGTGTTTGGCCAAAAGCCTGATTCATATGATTTCTGGGACTTCGGAACAAATGCGGTGGTGCCTGTGTCTATGGGAGTTGCTGCCATTGGCTTTGGCCCGGGAGAGTATAAGCTGGCCCACATGACTAACGAGCACTGTGACCCTGAAAAGGTAAAAGATGCCTGCCGGTTTTACACGGAACTAATAAGATTGCTGTAATCTGGGGGAATCAAAAGACAGGAGAAAGCGGATATGGAAAGCGGAATAAAAGCAGTACATTTGCACCGTAAGACAGGGGAAACCCGGCATCGGGAGGAAAGATTTGGGATAAAATGTGCCCAAAGGGCCTGGAATTTTCACAGGACTTTTCCTGAGTATTCTATGACGCCATTAATCAATTTAAAAAATCTGGCCGGAAAGTCAGGCGTGGAAAGCATCTATGTAAAGGATGAAAGCTTCCGTTTTGGACTGAACGCGTTTAAAGTGCTGGGAGGAAGCTATTGCATCGGAAGCTATATGGGGAAACGCTTAGGGCTGGACATCAGTGAGGTTTCCTATGAAATGCTCAGAAGCAGGGAGACAAGAGATCGGCTTGGAAGCCTGACGTTTGTAACAGCAACAGACGGAAACCATGGGCGGGGAATTGCATGGACGGCAAACCGCCTGGGACACAAAAGCGTAGTTTATATGCCAAAAGGAAGCGCCAGAGAGCGGCTGGCCCATATCCGGGAATTGGGGGCAGAGGCACATGTGAAAGAATTTAATTATGATGATACAGTACGGTATGCCAGAGAGATGGCCCAAAAATACGGCTGGATTCTGGTGCAGGATACAGCCTGGGAGGGATATGAGGAGATTCCGGGCTGGATTATGGAAGGATATGCCACAATGGCCTTGGAAGCCTGGAAACAGTTAAAAGGAGTAAAACCGACCCATATTTTTCTCCAGGCTGGAGTAGGGGCTATGGCAGGGGCAGTCGCAGGATTTTTCTCCAGCTTATGGCTTGATGAAGAAAAACCCTTCATAACAATTGTGGAGCCTAACAAGGCGGACTGTATTTATCGCACCGCCATGGCTGATGATGGAAAACTTCATGGAGTGAGGGGACACATGAATACAATCATGGCGGGGCTTGCCTGTGGGGAGCCATGCCCCATTGGCTGGAAAGTACTCCAGGACTATGGTGACTGTTTTATCTCCATGCCGGACTGGGTTGCTGCTAATGGAATGCGTATTTTAGGCAGTCCTATGGGAAATGATCAAAGGATTATATCAGGTGAAAGCGGAGCGGCAGCAGTTGGGCTTGCTGTGGAAGTTCTCAGGGAGAAAAAACTGGACTGGCTGAAAACGGAATTGAAACTGGATCGGGAATCACGAATCCTATGTTTTTCTACAGAAGGAGATACAGATAAGGAAAATTATCGGAGGATTGTGTGGGACGGCTTGTATTCTAAGCTA